>OZ241387.1:0-165581 GCA_965200815.1 Terriglobus sp.
GGTGGCTTTGTGGGTGCTCGCCCCCGCGGTCACGCGAGTAGTGGAACACCGCCCCCGGCGGCGCGGGCCCACCGAACGGCCGATCGTCGCGCACGTAGGTCCAGAGCCGGGCGATGTCGGTCTTGACCCGCGCGAGGACCGGCACGGTGGTGTCGTCGCCGTGCAGCCGCTCGGCGGCCATGACGTGGACCTGCAGGCGGTGGAACAGCGGCATCAGCACCGTCGTGCAGGCGCCGACCTGGTCGGCCAGGGTGGACAGGCTGATCGGCACGCCCTCACGGCCGTAGCGCTCGGCCTGACGGTTGAGCGGCTGATGCTGGCCGAACTTCTCGAACAGCATCATGGCCAGCAGGCTCGGCCCCGCCCAGCCGCGCGGCGTCACGTGGAATGGCGCGGGCGGCTGGCTGATGCGCTCGCAGTCGCGGCAGGAGAACTTCTCACGTACGTGCTGGATGACCTTCCAGATGCGGGGCACGACCTCCAGGGTCTCGGTGACGTCCTCGCCGAGCTTGGACAGTCGGGTGCCACCGCAGCAGGCGCAGGCCTCGGGACGCGGCAGGACGACGCGCTCGCGCGGCAGGTGCTCGGGGAACGGGCGCCGGGCCGGGCGAGCGCGGTTGAAGCCCGCGACGGCTGTGGTCCTGGCCGCAGCGGCCTCGGCGGCCAGCTCATCCTCGGTGGCCGTGGCCTCCAGCTCCTCGAGCTGCAGCTCCATCTGGTCCAGCAGCCGGGCGGTGCGCTCGGAGCGTGGCCCGAAGCGGTCGCGGTTGAGTTTCTCGATCTGCAGCTTGAGGTGCGCGATCAGCGCCAGGTTGCTGGAGCGCTCGGCCAGGGCAGCGGCAGCCTCGGCGGTGATCTGGGCCAAATCGGCGCGTGCGGCCAGCAGGGCGGCCTTGAGCGTATCCACATCATCCGGCAGGGCGGCAGCAAGGGCGGCGTCCATACCAGGATTGAATCACGAACCACGCCGCCGTGGTACTGATTTCAGCAGCCCGAGACGGTTATCCCGCCGATTGTGGACGCCAGGTCTGCTGCGGATGGCGCCAGTCGATCCCCTCGAGCAGGTAGCTCATTTGCCCGGCGGTCAGCGCCACCACGCCATCGACCGTGGTGGGCCAGACAAAGCGGCCGCGGTCCAGCCGCTTGGCATACAGCGACAAGCCAAGCCCGTCATGCCAAAGCGCCTTGAGCAGCGAACCGCTGCGGCCCCTGAACACGAAGACGTCCCCCGCGAACGGATCCCGGCCGAAGCCCTCCTGCACCAGCAGCGCCAGCCCCGGCATGCCGCGACGCATGTCCGTATGACCCGTCGCCAGCCAAATCCTCACGCTGCTGGCGACCGGGATCACCCGCGTAACGCCGCCAGCACACGCCGCAGGGCGGCCAGGTTCACGTCGCTGCCCACCCGGACCTGCCGCCCATCGCCCAGCTCGATCTCGATCAGGCCCGCCTGCTGCCGGGAGGGCGCAGGCGAGGGTGACATCACGGGGGGTGGCGCATGCGCCACGGGCTGCTCCGGCCGGGACAGCACGGCGGGCGACAGCGGCGCCTCGAACACCTGCACGGGCAGGAACACCGGCAGCTCGGGCTCGGTCAGCACCCCCTCGCGCACCTGCCGCCGCCAAGTGAACACCAGGCTCTCGCAGACACCGTGGCGGGCCGCCACCGCACGCACCTGGGCACCCGGCTCCTGCAACTCGGCCACCACGCCCAGCTTGAACGGCGTGCTCCAACGCCGACGCCGCTCCCGCCCGGTGATGACCTCCACCACCCCGTCCATCCCGTCACCTCAATCGCCGCCTTAACCACAAACTTAAGGTGGCGAGCGACTCACGCCCAGGCGGCCCTCACCGGGTGGATACACAGGCTGTGGGTGTCGGACTTCACCTATGTCGCGACCTGGGCGGGGTTCGTCTACGTCGCCTTTGTCATCGATACTTATGCCAGGCGGATCGTCGGCTGGCGGGCCAGCAGGACGGCACATGCCAGCTTCGTCCTGGATGCGCTCGAGCAGGCGCTACACGATCGTCGACCGGTTCACCGTGGCGGCCTGGTTCATCATAGCGACCGCGGGTCGCAATACGTGTCTATCAAGTACACCGAGCGTCTGGCCGAAGCCGGGATCGAACCCTCGGTCGGCAGCGTCGGCGACAGCTACGACAACGCTTTGGCCGAGACCATCAACGGCCTCTACAAGGCCGAGGTGATCCATCGACGCGGGCCGTGGCGTAACTTTGAGGCAGTCGAGTACGCCACCCTCGAGTGGGTCGACTGGTTCAACCATCGCCGGTTGCTCGAGCCAATCGGCAACATCCCACCTGCCGAAGCCGAGGAGCTATATTATGCTGCCGCAGACAACGTAGATATGGCAGCGTAACTCACAACCCAATGCCTCCAGCAAACCCGGAGCGGTTCATACCTGCCAAGGCAGCCGCTTTGAGGCCGTGTGATTGCCTAGCTCGCCCCTGTGTAACCTTGAAGGTGAACACGTCCCCGTGCTGCCCAGCCGTGGCATCCATCGCCATGCAGGTCGCGTGCGGCATGGCATCTGCAGCATTGGCCAGCTCGTGAAAGTGCGTCGCAAACAAGGTTCGGCATCCCACCACGTCGTGCAAGTGTTCCATCGTGGCCTGTGCGATGGCCAGCCCATCATGCGTAGACGTGCCCCGCCCAACCTCGTCCAGGATCACCAGGGAGCGTTCGGTCGCCTGGTTCAGGATGGCGGCCGTCTCCAGCATTTCGACCAGGAACGTCGAACGACCAGCCGCAAGGTCGTCGGACGCCCCGATGCGGCTGAACAGCTTGTCCACCACCCCGATCCGAGCCTGTTTGGCCGGCACGAACGAGCCCAACTGCGCCATGAGCACGATGAGCGCGACTTGGCGCAGGAAGGTCGACTTACCCGCCATATTTGGGCCGGTCAGTAACCAGATTCGGTTCCCCTCACCCATCCGGCAGTCGTTGGGCACGAAGCTGCGGCCCTGCTCCTCCAGCAGCCGCTCGGCCACGGGATGACGGCCTCCCTCGATGTCGAGCACCGGACCCTCGACCAGTTCCGGCTCGACCCACAATCCTTCGGCCGCTGCCTGAGCCAAACCTGCCACCAGGTCCAGCGCCGCCGAGGCATGTGCCACGCGGGTCAGCGTTTCCCGGATGCCCAACACTGCGTGAGACAGCTCCGTGAACACGGCCTGCTCCGCCGAGGCGATCCGGGACGAGGCTTTCTCCAGCTGGACCGCAAGCGCATCCAACTCAGTCGTGCTGAAGCGGGTGGATGACGCAAGGCCCTGCCGCAAAGTAAACCCCTCCCCCAGCGCCTTGGCTTGTGCCGCTGGAACCTCGACGTGGTAGCCGACCAGGGTATTGACCCGGATGCGCAGGCTCTTGACCCCGGTTTGGGCCACGTAGCGCCCCTGCAGCTCCTCGATCTCTTCCTTGGCCCGGGCCGCAGCCCGGCGTGCGTCATCCAACCGGGTAGTGTAGCCGTCCGCTACGAAGCCCGGCTCCTTGATGGTCGCGGGCAGTTCAATGGCCAGTGCACGACGTAATCTACCAGCGACAGCGGCACAGGCACCTTCCGCTGCAGCGGCTAGTTCTCGCGCGGCCGACGACAAGCCGGGTGGCAAATGGTCGGCAGTGCGAAGACGGATTGCTACGGCGGCCGCTCGCTCGAGGCTATCGCGGACCGCCGATAGATCGCGGGGACTGCCCTTCCCGAGCGAAAGGCGACCACAGGCACGCAGCATATCGGGCATAGCACCGAGACCCTCTCGGCAGCTGCTCCGTATCAGTGGGTTGGCAACGAGGAATCGCACCATGCCCAGCCGCCGTTCGATCTGCTGCGGGCTGGTCAGGGGGGCCGCGAGCTGACGCGCGAGCAGTCGTGCTCCTGCCGAGGTCACAGTGCGGTCGATGACGGACAACAGCGACCCTGCTCGCCCGGAGGCGGAGGTGAGCACCTCCAGGCCTCGCAGGGTGGGAACATCCACTTGCACCGTGTCGCTCATCACCGTCCGGCGCGGCGCTGGAAGCTGCTCTGGAAGTCGTCCGAGGGTGGCGCGCACGTAGTCGAGTAGGACTGCCATGGCGGCCAGCTCCGTCGGAGAGAAGCCGCGCAGACGGTCCTGCCATCCCGTACCGAACCCCTGCTCCAGCACCGTATCGGCCTCGTTGATGATTCCATCTGCCCCGGATAGGTCGGAGTAAGGAACCCCGGCACTGCGGACGGCAATGGCCAGGGCCTCCGATCCATCTGGCCAGCGCGCCACCAGGATCTCGGTCGGCGCGATGCGAGCCAGGGCGGGGCCGCAACCCTCAAGAGACGCGGTAGTTGCGCTGGCCTCGCCGGTGGACAGATCCACCCAGGCGAAGGCGACAACCTGCCCTTCTGTTAGAGCGATGGTCAGGTTGTTCGTCCGTTCGCCTGGCACGACATTGACGTCCACGGAGGTCGCAGGCGACACGCGACGCAGCCGGCGCTCACCTACGTCCTCGCTAGGTTGCTCCGAGACCGCGACCTTGTGTCCGGCTGCCAGTAGCCGGGCGATGGCCTGCTCGGACGTGCCGGCGGGGATGCCGCACATAGGCACGTCCTCGGCATCTTTCTGACGTCGGCGGGTGAGCTGCAGGCCGAGCGTGCGGGACACCGTGCCAGCGTCCCGGCCGAGCACCTCATAGAACTCGCCCACGCGGTAGAGCACGAGGTGGTCCGGCGCGGTCGCCCGCGCGGTTATATAAGCAAGCATCATAGGGCTGGTGCCGAGTAGGTCCGTGATGTCCATACGCTGATCTTACCGCCCAAAATCAAACGAGATCACCGCTGAGGTGAGTGGAGGTGCGGTGCTTCTGCTTAGATCAGCCCTATCCTCCTAGCGCTCCGTTATGGGATATAGGCCGATGGGGTGGGTTGGTTGTCCTTCATGTCCTGCTTGTCTCTATGGTATTCAAAGCCCGATCTTCATTTAGCGTGTTCTAGCCATCCAGGTGTTCTCCAATGCCCCAACGAGTCGGCTTGGGTTGAATGGGCAGATTGTCCTTTTTGTCCTTAGATTCTTGTCCTTCTTTGAGTGCGTTATGAGGTTAGGCTGCCTAGACAGGGAATATAGATCTAACGTAAATACGTTTTATGTATGCTATAGGCGATTGGGTTGGTCACACTAAGCTGAGAGAATTGCTATCCTGTCCATATTGGGTGGGGTGTCTGCATCTGCTAGTTCAGCTGCCTAGGAGGCTTATGTGAATAAGCGGCAAAGCTGAGGCA
Source organism: Terriglobus sp. (assembly GCA_965200815.1). GTDB lineage: Bacteria > Acidobacteriota > Terriglobia > Terriglobales > Acidobacteriaceae > Terriglobus. The sequence continues at coordinate 5,261 of OZ241387.1, forward strand.
AGGATGCAAACGCTTGTGCAGCTCCGCTGCCTTGCTTGTCCTTAATGTCTTGAACGTCCTGGATTGTGGGAGATGGTGAGGTGATCGTTGTATGCGGGGGAGTGAAAGGCGGTACTGGCAAGACCACCACTGCCGTTAATTTGGGCATCGAGCGAGCGCGGCGAGGTTGTAAAGTTTTGCTGGTGGATGCAGATCCCGATCAGGAGTCCTTGACGGATTACCTCGCCAACCGGGGTGAGCGAGGCACCCTGCCTGCAGTCAACGTCATTCAGGTCAAGGGTACAACCACCGCTAAATCCCTAATGGCTTTGGCCAAAGATTATGACGATGTGATCGTGGACAGCGGTGGCTTCGACTCTGTCGAACTCCGGCAGGCCGTCCTTGTTTGCCAGGTATGGCTGGTGCCAACCAATCCAACGCAGATGCAGGTCTGGACCATGCCGAAACTAAAGGAGGTCTTAGATGGCGCTAACGCGATGCGTGGAGATGCCCAGCTAACCGGCCATCTTATGGGTATGCGCCTCTCCACCAATTCATTGAACCGGGCTCGGCAGGATCTTGATGCGGTTGCTGCGGAGTACGACGGGTTCGCCGTACTGGGAACGGTTGTTCACCAACGAGCCGCTTTTGAGCGTGCTGAAGCTTTGGGCTTGTCTGTTACCGAGTTGGAGAAGCCAAGCGAGTCTGACCGTAAAGCACGCGATGCAGTCGTCATGTTGCACGACGAAGTCTTTGGCGCTTCAGCCATGTCTGTAAGTGCGGAGGCTGCCAGTGTCGGGTAAAGCACCAATCTCCGTGCGTCGACCGGTGCGGCAAAACACATTGGGTGCGACGCCAGTCTCGCCAGCGCCGATAGCTCCCGCACCAGTCCCAGATATAAACCCTGATAGTCCACAAGCTTTGGCATTTGCCATGCGTGGACGTTCAGCAGGTCCGTCTGAGCAACCTCCTGCTGCACAGAAAGAGGTGCCCGCGCAATTCTTGGCAGAGCCAGCGGACACCGAAAATCTTTCGCCATCGACCGTTCCGGACGGAGCGGAGAATCAGGAGTCAGGAGTTCTAACCCGCCAAGCCCATAAACCAGTTGTGCGACATAGCTCGGTAATCGAAGAGAGTGACGATGATCTGCGTCCCGTCGCCATCAAGCTACCTCCAGAGGTGGGACGTAAGTTGGCCCAGATTGCTGACAGACGTGGTTCCAAGCGCACGCATGTAGCCATAGAGGTCCTCACTGCCCCATTGCGGATGTTGGCAGCTGACCACAGAGCAGGGCGCTTTCCCGAGCTACCTAAGATCGCGTCCGGCTCAGTGCGAACATCAATCGCCTTTGCTCTTCCTTCAGATCTTGCTGGGGATCTCAGCTATGTTCTGCGAGTACGGAAAGCTGTGAAGGCACAGGTATTGACCCGCTTACTGGTGCCTGCAATCGAAGAACTACATGCAAAAGAGTTCACGACCTTTCGCGGCTGAGTGGCATATCTGGTTTCCCGCCTCGCGAAAGGGCGGGAACCCTTAACTCCGTACTCACCAGGATCTCCATCTAGGTGAGTAACATTGACGGCTGCTTAGCAAACTGAGGCAGGTGTCCGTAACCACAAACCGTTCGCACCAAGTCCAGCGACCCTTTCCGGAGATGGAGGAGAGGAGTTGAGGGATGAGACCGCTACCGCTACCGCCGAACGCGCCACAAGGGTGCGTCGCTAACGCTCCCGCGCTGCGCGCGCCCTTGTCCCGCGTCCGGCTCGCGGTCGGCGGAAGGCATTCCGAGAAGAGGAGTGCCGGAGAATGAGCGAGAATGATGCCGAACTGGAGCAGCTGAGGGCCGTGAGCTGCTCGGCGCTGCTGGAGCGGCTGCCGCCCCCCTGGCAGCTGGACAAGACCGAGAGCACGAAGAACTGCCTGAAATACCGTCGCGGCAAGGGCGAGATCATCCTGGTCACGCACGAGGGCCGGGGCTGGTGGGATCCGGGTAGCACCACGGCGCGGGGTGACGTGTTCCACCTGGTGCAGCACCTGCAGCCCGGGACCAACTTCGGCCAGGTCCGCAGGCTGCTGCGCGAGTTCGTCGGCATCAGCCCGAGCTACCCAGTCCATGAGCGGACCCGCGAGCGCGAGGCCCCGCCCGTGCCGGTGCTCGAGCGCTGGACCAAGCGCCGGGCAATATGGCGGGGCTCTCCTGCCTGGACCTACCTCACGGAGGTGCGGCGGCTCCCGTCCGTGGTGGTGACGGCTGCGACCCGCCGCGAGCAGGTGAAGGAGGGGCCACACGCAAGCGCCTGGTTCGCCCACCGCGACCACGAGGGCCGGCTGACCGGCATCGAGATCCGCGGTCCCGATTACCGGGGCTTCTCCACGGGCGGGGACAAGACCCTGTTCCGGTTGCCCGGTGCGCCCATCGGCTCCCGGCTGCCCGTCACCCGGCTGGCCGTGACCGAAGCGCCGATCGACGCCATGAGCTTGGCCGTCATCGAGCGGCTCCGTGCCGATACCCTCTACATCAGCACGGCCGGGGGGATGGGGCCGCACACGCTGGAGGCGCTGGACCAACTCCTGCGTGCTATCGCCGGTCATCCGCGTGCCCTGGCAGTCGCAGCCTTTGACGCCGACCTGCAAGGCGACCGATACGCCGGGTTCCTGGCCGAGATGGCGGCCAAGACGGGTGTGCCGTCCGAGCGGCTGACGCCGCCGGAAGGCTGGAACGACTGGAACCAGGTGCTAACCCGGAGGGCGGACGCATGAGGGCCGGACGCGCCTGGGTGCGGCTGGGCTCCGGCCGCCGCCTCGACCTGCTGGACCTCCGGCCGGATGCCTGGACCGACGACGACTTGGCAACCGGCTTGGCCCGCACCTACCGCTGGGGCGGGCACTCTTGCTGGGAGCTGCCGCTCTCGGTCGCGCAGCACAGCTTGGCTGTGCTGGCCCTTCGGGAGCGGATGGAGGGCAGGGGGCTCGCGCCCGCTGCTGCCCTTCGAGAGCTGCTGCACGATGCGGATGAGGGCCTGCTCGGCTTCGACTGCATCACCCCGCTCAAACCGCAACTGGGTGACGCCTACGCCCGGCTCACCGGGTTGCTGCGGGCGACCATCGCCGAGCGTTACCGGCTCAGCCCCTGGGAGGGCGAAGACTACCTCCTGCACAAGCGGGCCGACCGGCTTGCCGCCACCAGCGAGGCGCTGCACGTCGCGGGCTGGTCACGCGCCGAGATCCACGAGGAGTTCGGCCCGGCCGAGATCCTGGCCGACGATCCCTTGGCCTTGGCCGCGCCGCAGCTGCGACCGTGGGAGCCCTGGCCGCCAGCCCTGGCTGCGCGGCTGTTCCGCGAACGGCTGCGCACGCTGAGTGAGGCCGCCTGGCGCGAGCGAGTCGTTGCCGAATTAGCCATCGCCTTCGCCGCGGCACCGGAGCGGGTTCGGCAGCGCTGCAGCCATCCGGTTCACGGCAGCACCGCGCTCGACACCCTGATCCGGGCGGAGGCGCCAGGCGGCGAGGCCTGGGAAGGCATCGTGGTCGCCGGCGAGCGCGAGCCGGACGGCGCATGGGCGCTGGACGCTGAGTTTCTGATCTTCACCACCGATGAGCGCCCCGAGGGTCAGCTTGTCACCGTGCATGGGTGGAATTGCGATGTTCAATCTTTCTGACGAAGCCTGGGGTGATTACCCCGAGACGGCAACTCCGATCCTGCCGAGCCGTGCCGCCATCACCGCCGGGCTTACCCCGGCCCAGGCCGCTGCTGCCGCGCATGACGGGGCCATCCTGGTGCTCGCTGGTGCGGGCACGGGCAAGACCAAGACCCTGACGGCCGGCGTGGCGCTGCGCATTGCCGAGCAGGGTATCCACCCCAGCCGCATCTTGTGCGTCACCTTCACCAACAAGGCAGCGGCCGAGATGAAGGGGCGCATCGCCGCCATGTTGGCGGGTTGCGAGCTACCCGGCTGGGTCGGCACCTTCCACGGCCTCGGAGCGCGGCAGCTGCGGGCCGATCCCGAGGTGGGCGGCTTGCGCGAGAACTTCGACATCCGGACGCCGACGACAGCAAGCGGCTGGTCAAGCGCATCATAAAGGCGATGAACCTCCGCGAAGGGGAGGAGGCCGGGCCGGATGAACGCGATCCGGTGAAGATGACATGCGGTCTGATCGGCAAGCTGAAGGACCGGCTGGTGCCGGCTGAACAGGCGATCAGCTACGTGGAAAGCCTGATCGGGCGAGAGAACCAGCGCCGCGCTGCGGTCGACGCCTACGGCCTGCGCCTCGCGGCGCGCGTCTACCTCGAATACCAGCGCCGGCTGCGCGAGGCGAACAGTGCAGACTTCGGCGACCTGTTGCTGTGGCCGGCGTTGACCATGCTACGCGATTCCGAGTATCGCGAGCGCTGGGCCAACCGCTTCGATTGCGTGCTGGCAGACGAATACCAGGACATCAATCATGCCCAGTACGTTTGGCTGAAAGCCTACGCCCAGGCGCATGGGCGTCTGTTTGTCGTGGGTGACGATTCGCAGTCAATTTACTCGTGGCGCGGTTCAGATATTACGTATATCCGGCGTTTTACCCGAGACTTCCCGCACGCAGCCCAGGTCGCACTGGAAGATAACTTCCGCAGCACCGGCCACATCCTCGATGCGGCCAACGCGGTGATCGCGCTCGACACCAGCCGGCTGGAGAAGACGCTCCGCACCACCAAGCAGGTGGGCGACCCCATCGAGGTGGTGGAATTCCGCAATGGCGAGGAGGAAGCGGCCGGCATCGTCGGCGAAATCCGCCGCCGCGCGACCGAGGGGCTGCCGTGGCAGGACATGGCGGTGCTCTACCGTTCGAACTTTATGTCGCGTGGGCTGGAGGAGGCACTGATGCGGGCTAAGGTGCCTTACGTTATCATCGGAGACGTTGGTTTCTACCAGCGCGCTGAGATCAAGGATGCTCTGGCTCTGCTGCGCCTGGTGCTCAACCCCGATAGCCAACAATCCGACGAGGCGTTCCGGCGGGTGTGCAACACGCCGTCCCGTGGCCTTGGTCCCAAGGCCATGACCGCCCTGGAAACCGAGGCTGAGTTCCACGGCACCTCGCTGCTGCGCGCGGCAGACACGGCGACGCTGCCGCCCAAGGCGCGGGCGGCGACGCTGGCCTTCGCGGAAGCGATCCGAGCCATTAGCCTCGACGTCGCACTCAGCGTTGCGGACACCCTGGCGCTGCTGCTGGACCGCACCGGCTACCGCGCCATGCTGCGGGAAAGCCGGGCCGAAACCGACGAGGGCCGGCTCGACAACCTGCAGGAGCTGCTGCAACTGGCAGGCAGCTTCCAGAGCATCTCGGAGCTGCTCGATCACGCGGCCTTGGCCAGCGCGGCGCCGGGTGAGGAGGTGGGCGGTCGCGTGCAGCTGATGACGCTGCACAAGGGAAAGGGGCTGGAGTTCCGCCAGGTGTTCCTGCCCGGATGGGACCAGGGCTGTTTTCCGAGTGCCTTTGGTGACGCCGATGAGGAGCGCCGGCTCGCGTATGTGGCTCTCACGCGCGGCATGGAGCGGGTCAGCATCAGCCACGTCGAGTATCGCCGCGGCTACACTCGGCCTTCGCCGTTCCTGGCCGATATTCCCGCGATCAACCACGTCACCGGCTGGCTTCGCTCCCAGCGCGCCGATGGCAGCGGTCCCCGCCGCATCGGACGGCACTACGTAGAGGACGTCGGTGTCTGGGACCGGGCCTAGGGCGTCTGGGATGATGACCATACCTGATCCCATCGCGATCCAGTACCTGGACCTGCTCCGCTACGTCTTGCTGCCACTCGGCGGTTTCGTGCTCGTGCCGGTCGGCTGCCTTCTCAAGTATGGCAATCGGCGTGCTGCCCTTGGTGGTGCGTTCGCCATGCTCTCCGGCTGGATGCTTTTGCTGTCCTGAGCGGCGTTGATGCTGCACTAGCCCGACGGAGAGGAAGGCAGGCCGAGAGAGGATAGGAGAGAAGGGCCTGCCTCTCTCGGTCCGGGCGCAGCAAGGGTTCGTCGCTGTCGCTCCCGCGCTGCGCGCGCCCTTGCTCCGCCCGGCCCGGAGCGGCCGCCGGCTGGGGTCTCCGAGAAGGAGATCGCAGCGAAGGGCGGTCAGAATGAGGATCAAGGAAGCAACACGGGAACGGGGTCGTGCGACCTGGTTCCACATCGTGGCGTGCAAGGCATGCAGCGCCGAGTGGCAAAGCGATCCAGCACTCGAGGTCGCCTGCGGCGAGTGCCAGGCCCGTCCCGGCGAGCGCTGCACCTGGCGCCGCTCGCACGGCTACACCTACCATATCGGCCGCGATTTTCAGGCCATGCGCGAAGGCTATCTCACCACCTGTGACGCCCTGACCTGGGACGGGCGGCACTCCCGCCACGAGGTTCTCGTGTGCGACGAGCCCCTGTCAGCGCACCTCGCTGCGACTTCGGCCACATCTCGGCCGGTGCAGCTCGCCCTGTTCTAAGCCGTTCACCTGCCTGAGATGAAGGCGGCGTGGCGCTTCAGCCCTCGAAGGCGTCGCACAATTCAAGGCGCCACGTCTCGCTCGGCTCCCCGTTCGGCTCGGAGCCCACCAGGGCGAGGGCCGGCTGCACCCCACAGTCCGGGCAGCTGTACTCGAAGGCCAGATCGGACAGGAAGTCCTGCGGCCGCTTGGCCGCGTGGAACCACAACGGCGAGCGCTGCCGGCAGCAGCAGCGTGTTTCCAGCCACAAGCCACGAAGTTGGGGCAGAGGGGTTCGGAGAGCTTCGGAGAGGGTCACGGCATCCGACACAGGTGGAAGCCCAGCATAGCCGAGCGCAAGCAGGAGGGGGGAGGGGAGATGCGCTGCCGCACTCGCACCGACCGCCGCAAGGGCAAGGGCTACCGCCCGCGCTCCGCACGCCCTTGCCCCGGCCGGCCCGGCACGGCCGGCAAGGAGAAGTCAGCAACGACACCATGGAGAGATCCGATGAACAGTATCGTCGCCCTGCGTCCGACTGCCGCCACCCTCAACAGCACCCCCGGCCAGCTGCCGATCGTGGTTGGCACCCGCGTATCCACCATTCTCTACAACCGCGGCGAGGGCTTCGTGACCGTCATCCACGGCGAGCAGTGGCCCCAAACGGTGCGCTCGCTCGGCGGCGGTGTGGGGATGATGGGAGGCCGGGCCGAGTTCGATATCGTGTTCCTGAGCGGCTCCTTCAGCCGTCGCCTGCCCGAGTGCATCTTGCGTGGCGTGCAGTGGCGCATCCTCGACCGCCCCGGCAGCGAGGCCGAGATCGCCGTGGCGGTCGCCAATGCCGAGGCCGTCGAGCGGCAACGCGCGGCAGATGCGGCCGCCGCCGATGCGGCCCACGAGACCGAACTCACCCGGCTTCGCTCCGCCCCGGAGCACAGCACGCTGCGCCAGGGCGACGAGCGCCACAGCGGCAAGCTGGCCGCAGCCAACATCCGCGTCGAGCTTCGCCGCGCCTTCCCAGGGGTGAAGTTCTCCGTCCGGGTGCCAGACCACGGCAGCGTCCACATCCGGTGGACGAGCGGGCCGACCCGTCAGGAGGTAGAGGCCATCGCCAGCCGCTACCAGGGCGGCCACTTCGACGGCATGGAGGATATCTACCGCTCGGCGCGCTCGCCCTGGTGTGAGGTTTTCGGGGGGGCCGATTACATGTCCTGCAGCCGGGAAGGGGGCTGACCGGAGAAGCTCGAACGACGAAACGGAGAGGGAGGGCAGGGGATGGAGGAATCCCTGCCGCTCTCGCTCCGGCCGGTTCAAGGGCAGGGGCTTCGCCCGCGCTGCGCGCGCCCTTGAGCCGCCCGGCGCGGATCGGCCGCCGGGTGGGGTCTCGGAAAGAGACCTCACAGAAGGACGGCGACGATGCGAGAGAAGAAGCAGGATCAGGAACGCTACGGCTGGCGCCAGCTCAAGGAGGATCTCGGCGCTCTTGGCGGGATGCTCGCCTTTGTTGGCCTCCTGCTTGGTGCGGCAGTGCTGCCCGGCCTGCTGGCGGATAGCGCCAGCACGGTGACGCCGCGCGTGGTGCGGGCGGCGCACCGATGAGCCGCAATGCGCTTTACCCGACCATCGCGGGCGACCTCCGCATTACTCCCACCTCCGTGGACGGAGGGGAGGGCTTGGCACTCACCCGAACCGACTGTGCCGAGGACGTGCTGGTCGCCCTTGTGCCGGATGGTGCCGGCTACGGGGTAGGCGAGGCCGAGGGCCATGCCCGGCTGCTCGCCCGTTCGCCTACTGCCATGCGGCTGCTGCGCGAGGTGCTGAGCCTGTTCGCCGCCGAGTTCGAGGCGGACGAGGACGTGCCCGGCGCTGACCTGGTGGAGCGCTTTGCCGAGTGGCGCGACCGGGCTCTCGCCGAACTGACTGCGCCGATCCAGCCCGTCGACGGCTGACCACGCCAAGCAACCCCAACCCGCCCGGAAGTCCGCCTCGTGCGGGCTTTCGCGCATCTGGAGCATCACCATGGCCGACTACCACACCAGGTTCGCCTGCATCCTGCCGCTCGGTACCGCCGACAACGTGGCGCGGGCGCTCCAGCTCTACTTCGAGTTCGACCTCGAGAAATCCACCGAGGGCGAGACGCTCGGCTTCAACGCGTCGCACCAGCCGCAACTGGCCGAAACGGGCCTGTTCCTGGCGGCCGACGGCGACGGCAATCCGGAACACGTCACCGCCTTCGCGCTGCGCTGCGCTGCGGCTTTGAACCTGCGGGGGCAGTGGGGCTTCGCCTGGGCACTGACCTGCTCGCGCCTGCGCCTCGATGGCTTCGGAGGCGGCGCGCACCTGCTCGACCTCGACCGCCGCGAGACGATCGCCTGGGTCGACACCGAACACTGGCTGCGGACCCACGAACCGGCCCTTGCCGCCTGATCCTCTTCCCGAACGCCCCACTCCCTTCCGCGAGGTTCGCACCATGTCCAAGCCCAACGACATTCAGGATCTGCTGGTCATCCGTCCCTGGGTATCCCGCTACACCAGCGGCGGCAGCTTCGGTCACTTCGATGCGGTCGCCATGCGACGCTTCGGACCAGCCGCCCCGCAGTTCTACGGCGAACTGGAGATGCTGCAGGCCGGGGAGGACGGCCGCAAGGTGTTGTTCCTCGACCGCTTCCGCTTTGAGTGCCAGGTCGATGAGCGCCAGCCGGAGCCCTACTGCTGGCGCTGGGGCTACAGTCCTGCGAATTGCTCGATGTTCACCACGCGCGACCTCGACCGCTTCGGCAAGTCGCTCCGGGCGATGGAGCGCGGCTTGCAGCGGCTGGAAGGGGCGAGTGGTGCCCCGGGCTCGGTCGGGAGCTTCGTGGCCCGGCTCGCCACGGTGCTGTCTGTGGACGGCATCGTCACCCTGGAGCTGACCCCAAACAGGACGTTCGGCGGGCACTTGGCGGTCCAGCATCGGGCCACGGCGCCGCGGTATGGCGACATCATCGGGGCCATCGACGGGCTGGCAGCCGAGCTGCAGGCAGCCTGCGCCCCTCAAGCTCCGTGCTGCTGAGGGGAAGAGCGATGATCCGGCCCACTTGCTCGTGGTGCGGCGATCCCGAGGTGCTTGAGATCGCCGAGATCTGGAGCGGTCACGAGTTCCAGCTAGAAACTTGCTGCTTTGCCCGCCACGAACAGGTGGTGGCCGACATGGCGGATGATCCTGTTTGGGCGATCGAACTGCTGCGCCAGCTCGGCGCCGAGGAGTTGACCGGCCATCGTCTGCGTCGCCTCTACGACGATTGCTGCAGCCCGCCCGTGCTCGACTTCCGCCTCGACGTGCGACCCGTGGCGTTCGCAGCCATGCGCGACTTCGTGCGCCGCTATCATCGTCATTGCCCGCCGCCCCTGACGTGGCGATTTGGCGCCAGCATCTACAATGGATGGACCCGGCTTGGTGTCCTGTCCGTGGGCAACCCGGTCGCCGCTGCCTACATGAACCGTGGTTGGGTGGAAGTGAACCGGCTGTGCGTGCGCCACGATCTGGCGCCGCAACTAGCCTGGAACGCCTGCTCGCAGCTCTATGGCCACGCGGCTCGCGAGGCCGAGCGGCGCGGATTCTGCAAGATCATAACCTACATTCGTGAAGATGAGGATGGCACCAGCCTTAAAGCGGTTGGTTGGGAATGTGAGGGGGCCGCAGGCGGACGCAGTTGGAACAGTGCAAAGCGACTTCGGAACACAACCGAGGCGTTCGTGCCGAAGTTACGCTGGTCTCGCCTGCTGCGGCCGAGGCCGGTGCGCGTCAGCCCTCTTCCGGTTGCGCGTGTTCGGAACCGACCACGGCCTGCATGGACGTGGCTGCAAGTGGCTTGAGGAACAATGCAGAGCGGTGCTGGTCCGACATGGACTTCGTTGCTACCCCCGGACCATGATGGCGAGATGCCGACCGACATCTCCGCGCTTGCGAAACGCTTGGTAGACTGCGCGGCTGCGGCGCAAGCCGAGGAGGATGGCAACTCCCAGACACCATCTGTCCTTCGACGATACCGCGAGGATGCGCGCTCTGTTACAGCTGCTGTGCTGCAAGCCTTGCTTCCAGCGCGGAAAAAGGGTGTCGCCGTGACGCTTGATCTGCCGGATCTTGGATGTGTTCAGTTGACTGATCTGATCGTAGCCGTTGAGCGCGTTGAGGTGCCCTAGCGCCAGCAACGTGCCATCATCCAGCTAACGCGCGGGGCTGGCTCCGCATGCTGCCCAGAGCTTCTCCGAGTTCCTGCGGAGCCGGGGAAGCAGCACCTTGTGCAGCAAAATCGTGACTGCAATCACGAGCACGATCAGACCTGCGCAGAGCCACTTCATCTCCGTTTCGGGAAAGAAGACGATGCCAACGGCGCACAGGATCGCCAGGGCCGGCATCAGGTATGTTGCCTGCAGCCTGGTAATTCGGACGAACCTGTCATGCTGACGCGCTTGCTGCTCCGGGGTTGGCATTAAAAATCCCATGTTCTTCCTCGTGGCCGCTGTAGGTCACGGGCTAACACGCCCAACTGATGTGCGCCTACGGCAGCGATCATTCTGTCCGGGAGCCTTATCCGGCTGAATGCAGCGTGATGATGGGAGTGGGAGGACGGCAAACACTGAACTAGGGGTGAGACAGGAGAGGCGATGAGGGAGGCGGGGGCTACCGCCGCCAGGCCTCGCGCCGCAAGGGCAAGGGCTTCGCCCGCGCTGCGCGCGCCCTTGCCCCACGAGGCCAGGCGTCGGCTGCCGGAAAGGGATCGAAAGAGACCCTGGAAGGACAGAACGATGATGAAGCACCGCAGTGGCAAGCCGTTCACCGATCGCCGTGACCACTACGCCGAGGTGACGGACCGGATCGTCGCCGCCCTGGAAGCCGGAACCCGCCCTTGGCAGCAACCCTGGGCTAACGGCGCCCCGGGAGCCCCGGTTAACGCGACCACGGGCCGGCGCTACCACGGCATCAACACGCTGATCCTCACGATGACCAGCTTCGCGCTCGGCGGCGATCCCCGCTTCTGCTCCTACAAGCAGGCGGCCGACCGGGGCTGGCAGGTCCGCAAGGGCGAGAAGGGAACCACGGTGTTCTTCTTCAAGCGGATGCTGGTGGAGGACCGGGATGCCGCGCCGGATGCGGAGGACCGCACGAAGTCCGTCCCGCTGCTGCGGGCCTACACCGTGTTCTGCGGCTCACAGATCGACGGCATCCCGGCTTATGTTGCACCTGACGCGCGGGACGTGTCCTGGCGCCGGCCCGAGGCGGCCGACCTGATCCTGACCAACAGCAAGGCCGTGGTCCGGCTCGGCGGTGACCGCGCGTTCTACAGCCCGGCCCAGGATTTCATCCAGCTGCCGGAGCCGGCCTCGTTCCATAGTTCCCAGGACTTCGCGGCCACGGCACTGCACGAGGCCGCCCATTGGTCCGGCGCGGCGCACCGGCTCGACCGCGACCTGACCAGTCGCTTCGGCTCGGCGGGGTATGCCCAGGAGGAGCTGCGGGCCGAGTTGGCGTCCGTGTTCATCGGCGCCGAACTGGGCCTGCCGTGCGACATTCCCAACCACGCCAACTACCTGGCGTCGTGGGCCCGGAAGCTGAAGGAGGATAAACGCGAGATCTTCCGCGCCGCGGCCGACGCGCAGCGCATCGCCGACTACCTGCTGGCCTTCCATCCCGACTACGCCGAGGCGGCTGCCGCACCCGGCAATGACGAAGAGGCCGCTTCGCCCGAGATGGCGGAGGCGGCGTGATGCGCCCGCCGCTGCCGCTTGCAGCCTATGACCGCATCCTGGTCGCCCTGTCGGGCGGCAAGGACAGCGTGGCTTGCCTGCTCGCCCTGCTGGAGGCCGGTGCCGATCCGGCCCGCATCGAGCTGCACCACCACGAGGTGGACGGGCGGGGCCCATCCTTCATGGATTGGCCGAGCAGCTCGCCCTACTGTGGAGCGCTTGCCGCGGCCTTCGGCCTGCCGATCTACTTTTCCTGGCGGGAGGGCGGGTTCCTGCGCGAGATGCTGCGGCAGGACGCGGCCACGGCGCCGATCGTGTTCGAGACCCCGCACGGGATCGAGGCCCGGGGCGGCGATGGTCCGCGCAACACCCGGCTACGCTTTCCCCAAGTCTCGTCCGACCTGTCCGTCCGCTGGTGCTCGGCCGCGCTGAAGATCGGCGTCATGGACACGCTGATCCGGGGGCAGGACCGCTTCCTGGGCAGCCGCACCTTGGTCGTCACTGGCGAGCGCGCCGAGGAAAGCCCGGCGCGGGCGCGCTACGCCGAAGCCGAGCGACACCGCACGGACACCCGCGACGGCACGCGGCGGCAGCGCCACGTCGATCACTGGCGCCCCGTGCATGCTTGGGGGGAACGCGCGGTGTGGGACATCCTGGCCCGGCATGGCGTGGTGCCTGCCATTCCATACCGGCTCGGCTTCGGGCGCTTAAGCTGCATGACGTGCATCTTCGGCACGCCGGCGCTGTGGGCGACGATCCGCCTGATCGCTCGCGCCTGGTTCGAGCGGGTCGCCGGCTATGAGCGCCAGTTCGGCTGCACGATCCAGCGTGCCCGCTCGGTGCGCGACCTCGCGGACCGCGGCACTCCTTACCCGGCCGCCCTGTCGCAGCCGAGTCTCGTGGCTCAGGCCCTGGCCCCGCGCTGGACCGGGCCGATCCGCACCGCGGACTGGCAGCTGCCGGCCGGCGCCTTCGGCGAGGCCGCCGGTCCGGCCTGACCGCGCCCCCTTTCCCGCTTTCAACCTGAACACAGGAGGCCGCCCATGGGCTAGCTCGTTTCCGATCGCCCGCTGACACATGAGACGCCATCCGCATACCTGACGCGCTAGTATACGGGCGAGACCGCCGAGGCGTGCAGCGAGGTGCTGGCCGCCTCGCAGGTCGGCGGTGCCGTCTACATGGCCGTGCGTCACACCCACAAGGAGGGGGAGCACGCCGGGCAGAGCTACGTCTATGCCGCCGTCATCCTGGTGTTCAACAACGCCAAGGACGGCTTCGGCCGCAAGTCGATGACCGAATGCAGCGGTCCCTGCGAGGTGGACTGCCCGGCCCGGATCATGGCGTTGCTCTCACCTGTCGAGGCCATCCCCAACCCTAGTTATGCCGCTGACTGGCGGAGCCGCGTGGCTGCAGCCGTGGCCGAGCGGCAGGCCGTCGCTGCCACGAAGCGGCGTTTCCAGCCAGGTCAGCGGTTGAGCCTGACCGAGCCGCTGAGCTTCAAGCAGGGGCAGGTGATCGCGACCGAGTACGAGGTGGTGGCCACGCCTGCAGGGCGGCGTGGTCCCTTGTTCCGCCCGGTCGGGCAGGACTTCCTGTGCCGGCTGCCTGGTCGTCTGCTCGCCGTTGCAATGCGGAGTCCTCCCTTCCCGGAGGCACCACAGCAACTGGCGCTGCTGCCGTGATCCCCTGGGACGAGGTGCCGGACGTGCTGCCCGAGCCGGGGCCGCACCCGTTGGACGCGCACGAGGACCGCTCCCGGCTTCGGCTGACGCTGGGCGACGGCCGCGTGATCGAAGGGCTCTACAACCTGATTGCCCAGCAGCACTTCCTGCATCGCACCGGCCCCGGTCTGCCCTTGGTAAGCCAAGTGGAAGGCCCCCTTCTTGCCGATGACATCGCTGGCGTCGAAGTGGTGATGACCCGTGCCGAGCTTCGGGACCGTGGGCGCGAGCTGATGCAGGAGCCGCGTGTGCCCGGCCGCGAACCAGTGACGCGCGACGACTTCGAGCACCGGCTGCAGACCCTGGCCCGCGCCGTCGCCGCGGTGCCGGATGCCGGATGGCAGATGCAGATCCGGCTCAAGCGCCAGTTCGAAGCCTGCGCCGAGCGGATCCAGCTCACCCCAGGCAAGCGCGCCTGGATGTTGGCCGAGGCCAAGTGGGCGCGGCGCTCCAACGCGCCGCCCACCATGGCTGATCTCTGGGTGGAACCGGTTGCCTCGCCGAGTTGCTTCGCCCGACCCCGGCCGCAGGACTTCGACCCCGATCCAGCCGTGCGCCGCCAGCGGACGCCGGCGCCGCCCGAGGTGCGGGCTGACCCGCACTCGGTGCCGAACATGCTGGCCGCTTTGGGTGCCGAGGGCCTCAAGGTCCGGATCACCCGGCTCGGCGACCCGGCACACGACCGCGGGCACATTCAGGTCGAGATGCCGGTGAAAGGACGAGCCCGCTTCGTCCTGCAAGGTGCTCGCGGTGAGGATGGCCTCATGCACTGGCGCAGTGCGTGGGACGGGAATGAGAGCAAGGCGGGACAGAAGCGCTTCTACCGCGCCGTCACCACCCCGGCCTACGCCGCCATGGTCCGGGTCATGCGCGATGGTCGCCGCACCGTGCAACCGGACCTGTTTACCCATGAGAGGACCGTCGGCAGCTGAAGGAGAGCGGACGGAATGGAGAGAGGATGCATCAAGATGCGTGATGCACGAAGCACGATGCAGAAATTAGAGATGGAATGGCTGGCATCACGGCCATCCCGGCACCGCTTCGCTCCATCGCCGCCGTCGCAACCCAGCCCGTCTAGGCCGCAGCCCTGGCGGGCCGCGTCCCGCGCCAGGCAGGGCCGCTCGCCGGCAATGGTGCCGGGCCAGCCGCGCCGCCTGCTGGGGAGGGGTCAAGGGAAAGCAGAGGAGAGCCCGGTGACCACAGGAGTGATGATGACAGCGCCGGTAGAGTCCACACCGTTCGACGATGGGGCGGCCCGGCGAGAGAGTTGGCTGATCGCGGGGGGCGGCACCGACAACGCCGGGCGACGGCGGGTCGAGCTGTAGCGGCTCGATGATCCGCAGCACGGTGAAAACACGTTTCCCGACGATGGCGATGCTTGGAAGCACGTCGCCGAACGAGCACGGCGCGGGTCGCCGCTGCACCTCCACGCCCTGGCCCTGGTGGACCCGATCGAGCGAGCGTTGATCGAGCAGCACGCCGGGCACTGATCCCGATCCCACCACAATCCCCAGCGTGACCCTGAGCGCACGTCGGTCCTGAGTGGGCCGGCGCGCGCTCATACGCCCTCCCTTCCATTCCGCCCTTGGTCCCCCGTCTGCCCCTGGCAGCTGGGCGCCCGGCGCTGCGCACGAGGTTCCCCCCATGAACAAGGCCCGACGCTCCAACCTGCTGCAGTTCTCGCTGTTCGACAGCACCGCGCTGAGCGCCCCGCTCGGCACCCCAAGCTCCCTGCGTGAGCAAGTGCCGGTGCCGGAGAACGAGGTGCGTGTCGTGCCGTCCGCGCTCAAGGCACTCACGGCGCGCAACTTCCGCCTGGTTGGCGACCGCGCGCTGGCCCCGACCTGGAAGGGCCGTGCCGCCGACAATCTGGCCGCCATCCGGCTGCTGCGGGAGATCGAGGACGAGGACCGGCCGATCACGGCCGACGAGCAGGCGCAGCTGGCAAGGTTCACAGGCTTCGGGGCGTCCGAGCTGGCCAACACGCTGTTCCGCCGCGCCGGCGAGGCGTTCCGCCCCGGCTGGGAGGACATGGGCACCGACCTGGAGCAGATGGTCAGCCCGGCCGAACTCGCCGGCCTCATGCGCTCGACGCAGTATGCCCACTACACCCCCGAGTTCATGGTGCGGGCGATGTGGGCGACGCTGACCCGCATGGGGTTCGTGGGCGGCTCCATCCTCGAGCCGGGCTGCGGCAGCGGCCTGTTCCTGTCCCTGCTCCCGGACGCCCTGGCCAGCAAGACCAGCCTGACGGGCATCGAGGCGGACCCGATCACCGCCCGCATCGCCCAGCGCCTGCATCCGGACGCCTGGATCCGGCCCGAGGACTTCACCAAGGCGAAGCTGGCCGAGACCTTCGACCTGGCGATCGGCAACCCGCCCTTCTCGGACCGCACCGTCCGCGCCGACGACGCGAGCGGCAAGCTGGGATTGAGCCTGCACGACTACTTCATCGCCCGTTCCGTGGAGCGGCTGAAGCCAGGCGGTGTGGCGGCGTTCGTCACCTCGCGCTGGACCATGGACAAGACGTCGACCACGGCGCGCGAGCACATCGCGGGCATGGCCGACCTGATCGGCGCCGTGCGCCTGCCGCAGGGCGCGATGATGGCCGCCGCCGGCACCGAGGTCGTGGTGGACATCCTGTTCCTGCAGAAGCGCCGCCCCGGCCAGGAGCCGTCCGGCCTGCTGTGGGACAGCGTGACGGAGGTAGTGCCCGCCGAGGACGGCGAGAGCGCGCTGACGATCAACCGCTACTTCGCCCAGCACCCCGAGATGGTGCTGGGCGAGCACGCCCGCACCAGCAGCCCCTTCGGACCGACCTACACCTGCCGCGCCCGCGACGGCGTGGACACCGAGGCGGCACTCGGCCGCGCCCTGGCCCTTGTCAGCAGTGCGGCGCGCATCCCTGTCAGTGAGTCGGCCGCCGCGCCGAAGCCCAAGGCCGCGCGCATCGTGATCGGCACCGCGGCGGAGGGCGCCACCACCAAGGAGGGCAGCTACATCCTGCTCGGGCTTGACTTGATGCAGGTGGTGGATGGCCAGGCCGAGCCGGTGGCGGTGAAGTCTGCCACGGTGAAGCAGGGCATTTTCGCCAAGCACGCGCGGATCATCCGCGGGTTGATCCCCATCCGCGACGCGGTGCGGAGCGTGCTGCGGGCGCAGGAGGCCAACGAGCCCTGGGGGCAGGCGCAGATCCGGCTCCGGGCCGCCTACTGCAGCTTCGTGCGGCAGTTCGGTCCGATCAACCAGGCCCGGGTCACGACGCGCACCGACGAGGAAACCGGTGAGGTGAGCGAGACCGTGCGCCGGCCGAACCTGGCGCCCTTCCTGGATGACCCGGATTGCTGGCTGGTGGCCTCGATCGAGGACTACGACGAGGACACCGACACCGCCAAGCAGGGCCCGATCTTCACCCAGCGGGTGATCCACCCGCCGGTGGAGCCAGTCATCAGCTCGGCCGCCGACGCGCTCGCGGTGACGCTGCACGAGGTCGGCCACGTCGATCCCGACCGCATCGCCGAGCTGCTCGGTCGCCCACGCGCCGAGGTGCTGGCCGAGCTGGGGGACGCGGTGTTCCTCAACCCGAGCCTGACCACGGAGGCGATGGAGGTGTGGGAGACGGCAGACGCCTACCTGTCCGGCCCGGTCCGCACCAAGCTGGCCGCTGCCGAGGCGGTCGCCGTCACCGAAGCCCGCTACGTCCGCAACGTGCCGGCGCTGCGTGCCGTGCAGCCCGACGATTTGAAGCCCAGCGACATCACCGCCCGGCTCGGGGCGCCATGGATGCCGGCCGACGTAGTGGAAGCGTTCGTCGCGGAGCAGATGGGGGTGACGGTGCAGATCCGGCACACCGTTGAGATCGCGTGCTGGTCGTTCAACATCCATGCCTTCGCCGGCATCGCCGCCGCCACCTCCGAGTGGGGCACGGAGCGCCGCCACGCCGGGCACCTGCTGGAGGACGCGCTGAACGCCGTCATTCCGCAGATCTTCGACACCTGGATGGAGGACGGCAAAGAACGCCGGGAGCTGAACGCGGCCGATACCGAGGCGGCGAAGGAGAAGTTGGCCAAGATCAAGACCGCCTTCGAGCGCTGGGTGTGGCAGGACGCCGACCGGGCCGATCGCCTGTCCCGAATCTACAATGATCGCTTTAACAACTTGGTGCCGCGCACCTTCGACGGCAGCCACCTGCAGCTGCCGGGTGCGTCCAGCGTGATCCAGATGCGCGGCCACCAGAAGCGGGTGATCTGGCGGGTCATCAGCACGGGCACGACCTACATCGCCCACGCTGTCGGGGCTGGGAAGACCTTCTCCATGGCCGCGGCGATCATGGAACAGCGCCGGCTCGGCCTGGTGACCAAGGCGATGATGGTGGTGCCGGGTCACTGCCTGGCGCAGGCGAGCCGCGAGTTCCTGCTGCTCTACCCGAACGCCCAGATCCTGGTCGCGGACGAGACCAACTTCGCCCGTGAGAAGCGGCAACGCTTCCTGGCACGGGCGGCCACGGGCACCTGGGACTGCATCATCATCACCCACTCGGCCTTCAAGTTCATCCCGGCTCCGGCGCAGTTCGAGAAGGGGCTGATCGACGCGCAGATCCAGAGCTACGTCGACCTGCTGGAGCGGGTGGACAGCGATGACCGCATCACCCGCAAGCGGCTGGAGCGCCTGAAGGAGCGCATGGAGGCCAAGCTGGAGGCGCTCGCCAGCCGCAAGGACGACATGCTGACCATCGGCGAGATCGGGGTGGATCAGCTGATCGTGGACGAGGCGCAGGAGTTCAGGAAGCTCTCCTTCGCCACCAACATGGCGAGCCTGAAGGGCATCAGCCCGGACGGTTCGCAGCGCGCCTGGGACCTGTATGCCAAGTCGCGCTACATCGCGCAGAGCCAGCCGGCGCGGAACCTGATCCTGGCCTCGGGCACGCCGATCACCAACACGATGGGCGAGATGTTCAGCCTGCAGCGCTTCATGCAGCCGGACGTGCTGGAGGAGCGCGGGCTGCACGAGTTCGACGCCTGGGCCTCGACCTTCGGCGACACGGTGACGGAGCTGGAGCTGCAGCCGTCCGGCAACTACCAGCCGGTGACGCGGTTCGCCAACTTCGTCAACGTGGCGGACCTGATTGCCATGTTCCGCTCGGTGTCGGACGTGGTGAGCAAGACCGACCTGCGCGGCTACGCCAAACTGCCGGACGTCCGCACCGGCAAGCGGCAGATCCTGACCTCTGCCACCAGCCCAGCCTTCAAGGCCTATCAGAAGATCCTGGCCAAGCGGATCGACATCATCAAGCAGCGCAAGGGCAAGCCCGAGAAGGGGCAGGACATCCTGCTCTCCGTCATCACCGACGGCCGGCATGCGGCGATCGACCTGCGGTTCGTGCTGCCGGAGTGCGGGAATGAGGAGGGTAACAAGCTGAACAACCTGGTCAGCAACGTCCACCGCGTTTGGCTGGAGACGCGGGATCGCACCTACCGCAACCCGTTGACCGGGGAGGCCTACGCCATCCCGGGTGCGGCACAGATGGTGTTCTCGGACCTTGGGACGGAGAACGCCGCAACGACGCGGGGCTTCTCCGCCTACGAGTGGATCCGGTCCGAGCTGATCCGGCTCGGCGTGCCAACGGCCGAGATCGCCTTCATGCAGCACTACAAGAAGTCGGCCGCCAAGCAGGGCCTGTTCAACGACGTGAACAACGGCCGCGTACGCATCCTGCTCGGCTCGACGCAGACCATGGGCACGGGGGTGAACGCGCAGCAGCGCCTGGCCGCGCTGCACCACCTGGATGTGCCGTGGCTGCCCAGCGACATCGAGCAGCGCGAGGGCCGCATCGAGCGGCAGGGCAACCAGAACGAGGAGATCGACATCTACGCCTACGCCACGCTGGGCAGCGTGGATGCCACCAACTGGCAGCTGCTGGAGCGCAAGGCGCGGTTCATCGAGGCTGCCCTGGGCGGCGACCGCTCGATCCGCCGACTGGAGGACGTGGCCGACACCGCCAGCCAGTTCGCCATGGCCAAGGCGCTGGCCTCGGGCGACCAGCGCCTGATGCAGAAGGCAGGGCTGGAAGCCGAGTTGGCGCGCATGGAGCGGCTGCGGGCGGCGCACTTCGACGACCAGCACGCCATCCGCCGGCAGATCACCATGGCCCGCGGCACCATCGCCCGCGCCGCGACCCGGATCGGTCAGATCGAGCAGGACATCGCGGCGAGGCAGCCCACCCGCGGCGACGCTTTCCGGCTCACCGCGGGAGAGAAGGTGTTCGACGAGCGGAAGGTCGCCGGAGAGTCGCTGCTCAGCCGCATCCGCCTCACCGAGCGGGCGCAGCAGGTCGGTCAGTGGACTCTTGCCACCCTGGGCGCCTTCGACGTGAAGATGGAGGGCACGAGCCGGTTCAGGGGCGAGAGCTACGACCTGGAGGTTTGGATCGAGCGCACCGGCATGGAGCAGCCGGTTCGCCTGGACGGCGACCTGACAGCGCTCGGGCTGATCTCCCGCCTGGAATACGCTCTCGACCACTTCGAGGTGGAACTGGCCGAGGAGCGGCGGTCGCTCAGCGAGGCCGAGGCTCGCCTGCCCGGCTACGAGCGCCGGGTGGGCGAGACCTTCAGCCTGCACGACGAGCTGGAGGCAAAGGCCACCGAGCTGAAGGTGCTCGAAGCCGACCTCGCCGCCAACGACAACCGCGACACGGATCCGGATGCCGAGCAGGCCGCCTGATCCCTACCGAGATCGGTTAAACGAGCATCATCTATCATCAGGAAAGCCATGGCCGATGCCCTCCAACAAAGCCAGCCGCAATGAACGCATCAAGCTACTCGCGACGACCCTTAACACGATCGGCTTGGCGTTCCTGGTTCCGGGTGTCGTTGTGCCACTTGTGACGCTGCTTTATGGAGCCGATCCACCAAAGTCTCCCTTTTGGCTTGAGGTTGCGATATGGTGGGCACTTCAGGCAGTGATCTTACATATCGGTGCGCGGACCGTTCTCGGAGGTATCGAGGAATGACCACTCTAGAGGTTTTCGCCTTCGCTGCGCCGGCGGTCATCACGTCCGTCTGCCTGTTGGCAGTGTGGTGGCAGCTTCGCCACTGAACTCAAGGTAAGACGGGCTCAGCAGGCTCTACTGGCCTGACTCAGCCCGTCTAACATCCAGGAACGCCGCGGTCGTAGAACTGGCGAAGCCGCGTTCTTCCAGCGTGCCGCCGACTAACCTTCTCTGTTCTGAAATTGGGAGGAAGGGCGGTAGGAGGATGGGAGAGACGGGATGCGCTCGCAGCGCGCCCGTCCCGGCACCGCTTCGCTCCATCGCCGCCGTCGCAACCCAGCCCGTCTAGGCCGCAGCCCTGGCGGGCCGCGTCCCGTGACAGGCAGGGCCGCTCGCCGGCAATGGTGCCGGGCCGGCCGCGCTGCGGGCTCGGGAAGGGTCTTCACCAGAAATGGGGAGGACGGAGATCAACCTTCCCAGGAGCGACACCGTGGAACTCAGGACCGTCAACCCGCGCAAGCTGAAGTTCAACCCCAACAACCCCCGCCGCACCAAGGCGATGCCGGAGCAGGATGCCCAGCTTGCGGCTAACATCCTGGCCCATGGCCTGATCCAGCCGCCCCTGGTCCGCCAAGAGGGCGAGGACCTGGTGATCGTCGCCGGCGAGCGTCGCGTGCGCTGCTCGATCAAGGCCAAGCTCACCGAGATCCCCGTGCTGGTCCGAGGTGCCGACGACGGTGCCGACGCGATGCGGTCCCTGGCGGAGAACGTCGTCCGTGCCGAGATGTGCTCGGTCGACCTGTGGCGGCACGTCGAGGCCATGCTGGGCAGCGACCAGGGCTGGAACGAGCAGGGCGTGGCCACGGCGCTGAACATGAACGTCCGCTCGGTTAAGCGTCTGAGGCTGCTGGCCAGCATCCATCCGGCGATCCTCGACCACATGGCGCAGGGCGACGAGCCCGACGAAGAGGAGCTGCCGATCATCGCCAACGCTCCGCTCGAGGAGCAGGAGGCGGTCTGGAAGGCGCACAAGCCCAAGAAGGGTGGCGAGGTGAACTGGTGGATGGTCGCCAATCCGCTGCGGAAGCGTCGCTTGCTGCGCAAGCACGCCCGCTTCGACGAGGAATTGGCACGCAAGTTCGGCATCGCTTGGGAGGACGATCTGTTCGGTCCTGGGGGAGAGGACAACCTCTACACCACCAAGGCCGAAGAGTTTTTCGGGGCACAGACCGAGTGGCTGGCCGTCAACCTGGCCGAGCTGCACCCGCGCGCCTGCATCCTGACCGTTTCCACCTACGGCGGTGCCGAGCTTCCGACCGGTGCAGAACGCGCCTACGGCCAGGCTCAGGAGGGTGACGAGGTGGGCTACTATCTCGACCGCCATACCGGAGCCGTGGAGAGCATTCCATTCCGGACACTCGTGCGCAGCCGTGGCTCCCGCGACGGGGATACCATGGGTCTGCCCAAGACGTCCGGTGCCCGGGCCGACGTCACGCAAAAGGGCGTCGCCATGGTCGGTGACTTCCGCACCGACGCGCTGCACCAGGCGCTGCGGGAAAACGAGATCGACGATCAGACCCTGATCGGGCTGCTGGTCCTCGCCCTAGCCGGGAAGAACGTCACCGTGCAATCGACGGTCGAACGCGCGACCTTCCGGCAGATGGACGGCCGCGGCCAGGTGGCCAAGCAGGTGATCGAGGGTGGCGTGCTCACCAGCGATCCCGACACGGTGCGGACCGCGGCGCGCGCCATGCTTGGCCAGGTGCTGTCCTGCCGCGACGGCATGACCGACAGCGGTGCCGTGGCCCGCGTGGCGGGCGATGCGATCGGCGCCGACCGCTTCCTGCCGAACATGGCCACCGACGACTTCCTGAAGTGCCTCAGCAAGGGCGCCATGGAACGGGCGGCTTCGGCCGAGCGGGTGCTACCCCGCAACACCGGCAAGGCTACGCGCGCGGCACTGATCGAGCAGATCGGGCAGGGCACCTACGTTCTCCCGGCTGCCCGCTTCGCATTGACCGGACCTGAGCTGGCCAAGCTGGAGGCCAAGGCCGTCGAGCAAGCTGCGTATGGCAGCATCGGCGAGGACGATCCCGAGGAACCGCTGGCCGATGTCGAGGAAGGCGAGAGCCTTCCCGAGGACGCCGAGGACACCGGGGCTAACGGCGAAGAAGGTGAGGATGACCTCGCCGTTAACCTGCCGCCCCCAGGCAACAATGGCAGCTTGACCCAAGCCGCCGCGTGATCCGCCGCCCGCCCGGCTGAACCCGGGCGGGCCTTCCCCCCTGAGTGGCATCGAGGCCCACATGGACAATCAGATCATCGCGGATCGGCTTGCCGTCCGCCGTCAGCAGGTTTCCTTCATCGAGGACCGGCTGGTGTCCGCCTGCGAACGTGCCGCCGGCCATGGTCGGCGCGGCCGCCGTCCCCCGGACGACCGGGACGCCTGGGATCGGCACACCTGGGACCGCTACCTGCGCGAGGCCGTGGTGCAGGAGCGCGAGCTTGGTGCCGACCTCCGCCGCCTCCATGGCGAGATCGCCGCGCTGGAACGGCTCTCGTTGCTGCCGCTCGCGGCCTGATCCCTCCTTTCCCCGCAAGCCTATACCTCGCCCGCTTGGACGAGCCGGTGCCCCGCGGTTCAGGGGCAGAGACCAACCATGCAGATCGAACTACGCAGAGTGAGCTACAGCGCCACGCTGAGCCAGGAGACCAGCGCCTTCACCGCCAACATCTGGGTCGATGGCAGGAAGGCGGGCTCGGCCGAGAACCACGGCACGGGCGGCTGCACCAACATCCACCCGCACGCGCTGCAGCAGCGCCTCGATGAGCATGGCAAGACGCTGCCCCAGGTGGACATTGGCAGCATGTCAGGCGGTGCGCCGAGCCTCATCGCCCAGGATGGCGAGTGGATCGTCGGTCGGCTGCTCGACAATTGGATCTTGCTGCACGACCTTCGCAAGCGCCTCAAGAACCGCGTGCTTTATACAAGGAGCGACAAGCCCGGCATCTTCACGACCAAGGTGCTGCAGCCTGGACAGCAGACGCAGATCCTCGGTTCGGCTGAGATCAAGGGCAAATGGAACGTGGCCACGTTTTTGAACAGCCTGCCGGAGGCCGAGGCCCTCGTGCTCTATCGCGAGCACGGTTGACCATGCTCGCCTTCCTGTTCGGCATATCGACAGCGGCTTGGTGTGGAATCCGGACATAGGTTTGTCCGAGACAAAGGGCCGATTCAATGCCAGAGCAGTTCCCGTTTTCCCATCTCGATCAGTCAATTTCAGGAAAAAGGATTTGGGAACAGATTTTGGGAAACCGGCACTGCTGCCGCTGTCCTACCCCTGCCTCGAGGTCCGTCTTCCCGCTGCACGTTCCTTTGTGGGAAAGCCGGCTCAGCCGCTATCGACCTCAACCCGGACAGTCACGGCCCCATTAGACTCAGCCGGAAGCAGACACTCGGAAGAGGTAGTGCCAGGCAGCTACGCGCCGCATCTCGAACATATATAGCTACCGGTAGAGTGCTCTGAAGCGGTCGCTGGGCAGCCCGCCTAAGCTTTACGGTTTTGTGCATCGTTGCGAACCCGAACTGCAGAACGGGACGGGTTTGTCTGCACAAGAACCGCAACTCAGCGGAACATGGTTCTCGGCAGTGAACCGCGGCGCTACTAAGGCGGCGGTCTGCCGCACATTCGGCACCAAGCGTACTGCAAAAGTCGTCCGGATCATTCGCGTGTCCTGTCGAAGGATGGGCGCGTGCGCGTAGAGCGCCGGGCCGTACTAGCCGAAGCGTGACAGGGCTCCCCTTCGACCTGGACACCCGTCCTATGCCGGCCTGCAAGGGCGGTGCCGTCGCTTGTCACGCCCGCGGTGCCAAAGGCGCAGCCCCAGGTTTGCGACGCGATGGGAGCCGCACAACCAGGTCGCGATGCCCCGCCCCTCGATCAGCCCAAGGTTAGCGAGGGTGCGAGCCACCCGGACCATCCAGGCCGCTGCAGCGAAGCAGAGGCTTGCCGTCCCGGAATGCCAACCGGCGGCTGACACGCGGGCAGCCGTAACCGGCCGTAACGTCACCACGCCGAGACCTCAGCGGAAAAGGCGCCCGAGGAAGGAGTTGTTGTGCCCGGCGTCGCCGCCGTGCTGGCTTCCGCCGTGACCTCCACCGTGACCACCTTGGTGCCCAGTGTCGTAGCCCTGCCCCCAACCGGGAGGCGGGCCGGCTGGCGGGTACCCGGGCAGCGCTGTGGGCGACGCCATCCAGGGACTTTGGGTGGGCAGGAACGGACTCTGGGCCGGTTGGTTCGGCGTCTCTTGTGGCGACGGTGCAGCAAACTGGGCATTGCGCTCGATGATCTTGTCCAACTCGCCGCGGTCGAGCCACACGCCACGGCACTTCGGGCAGTAGTCGATCTCGATGCCCTGGCGGTCGCTCATCACCAGGTCCACCCGGCACCGCGGGCATGGCATGCCGGCGGCTGCCGACGATGCTGGGTTGTCACTCATGTTGCTGCTCCAATTGCAGAAACTTGGTCTGCACGGGGACGTTCGGCGGCGGGCGTGCCCGCGCCTGGCCCGCCGACCCCGGGCGGTTTCCACCCGAGCAGCCTCAGCGCGTTCATCGTCACCAGCACGGTTGCGCCCGTGTCGGCCAGGATCGCCGGCCACAGCCCGGTCAGACCCGCCAGTGTCGTCACCAGGAACACCAGCTTGAGGCCGACCGCGACGGCCACGTTCTGCTTGACGTTGGACAGCGTCGCACGCGACAGCGCCACCAGCTCGGCCACGCCAGACACGCGCTCACGGAGCAGCGCGGCGTCGGCCGTTTCCAGCGCCACGGCCGTCCCGCCTCCCATGGCAACGCCCACGCTGGCCGCGGCCAGGGCCGGTGCGTCGTTGATGCCATCGCCCACCATGACAACCGGGCCGCGCGCCTTGAGCGCCTCGATCTCCCGCAGCTTCTGGTCGGGCAGCAGCCCGGCGCGCACGTCCATGCCGAGCGCGCCCGCGATGGCGCGCCCGGTGCGCTCGTTGTCACCGGTCAGCATGACGGAAGCCACTCCCATGCGCTTCAGCGTGGCGACTGCATCACGTGCATCTCCGCGCGGCTCGTCCCGCAAGGCGAGCACGCCCAGGGCGCGGCCGTCCCGCAACACGACCACAGCTGTCTTGCCCTGCTCCTCCAGCGCGGTGATCCGGACCGCCAGGCTTGAAAGGTCGGCACCCTGTTCGGCCGCGTAGCCCGGGCTGCCAACCGCGATGCGCGCGCCCTCGACCAGGGCGACGGCCGCCTTGCCGGGTACGGCGCTGGCTTCGGTGGCCGGCGGCGGCTGGATGCCCCGCGCCTCGGCTGCTTGCAGCACGGCGACGGCGAGGGGGTGGGCGCTGCCCGCCTCGACACCAGCCGCCGCGCGCAGCAGCGCCGCCTCGTCCACGCCATCAGCCGTCAGCACGTCCGTCACGAGCGGGCGCCCGGCGGTGAGCGTGCCGGTCTTGTCAAAGGCGACCGTCGCCGCCTTGCCGATCGTCTCCAGCGCAGCGCCGCCCTTGACCAGCAAGCCGCGGCGCGCTCCGGCCGAAAGTCCCGACGCCATGGCCGCCGGGACCGAAATGACGAGGGCGCAGGGGCAGGCAATCAGCAGCACGGCCAGGCCGCGGTAGACCCAGGTGCCCCAGTCGCCGCCGAACAGAAGGGGCGGCACCAGGATGACAAGCGCCGACACAACCATCGCACCCGGCGTCCAGTAGGTGCTGAACTTCTCGATGAAACGCTGCGTCGGCGCGCGGCTGGCCGTCGCCTCCTCCACCATCTTTACAATGCGGCTGAGCGTGTTGTCGGCGGCCGTTGCGGTCACACGGATGCGGAGCAGCGCGGCGGTGTTGACCGACCCGGCGACGACCGCCTCGCCGACGCCGCGGCTCACCGGGACGCTCTCGCCCGTTACCGGGCTTTCGTCCACTGCGGACTGGCCCTCGACGATCATGCCGTCGCACGGGATGCGGTCGCCAGGCCGGGCCTGCACGATGTCGCCCAGGCTCAATCGGTCGGCTTGCAGTTCGACGGCCGCACCGTCGCGCTCAACCCGCGCCGTGCGGGGGATCAGGTCGGCTAGGGCCTTGATGCCGGACCGGGCTTGGCCTGCCGCGACGTTCTCAAGCATCTCGCCGACCGCGAACAGCAGCACGACGATGGCAGCCTCCTCGGCGGCGCCAATGAACACCGCGCCCACCGCAGCGGCCACCATCAGCGTCTCAATGGAGAACGGGGTGCCAGCGAGGGCCAACGCGAACGCGCGGCGGCCGAAGGGGAACACGGCGACAAGGGTTGCCGCGACGAAGATCCAGTATGCCTCCGCCGGGAACAGGAGCGAGGCGCCATAAGCCACGGCGACCAACGCGCCAAGCAGCCACACCAGCTTGGCTTTCCCTGTTCGCCACCAGGCCACGCCAGCGCGCTCCTCGGCTTCGTCCTCCTCGCTGTGCGCATGCATGTGCCCTGCGTGCGATCCGCCGTCGGAGTGGCTGTGCCCGGCGTGGTCGTGCTCAGCACGGTCATGGTCCGCGTGGTCGTGCCCGGCGTGGTCATGTCCCACATGGTCGCTGGTTGTCGGCGCCGCAGCCTTGCCCTGCCCTTGCCGGAGGGTCGCCTGGTAGCCCAGGGCGCCTACCGCGCGTGCCACGGCTGCGGGGTCGCTTCCCGGGGCGACGCGTGCCGTCAGCGTCTCTGCCATCAGGTTGACCTGAATGCCCCCGATGCCGGGCAGCCGCGACACGGCCTTCTCGACCTTGGCGACGCAGGACGCGCAGTCCATGCCCTGCACCTTCCAGGTCGTGACTTCCCCAACTGCCTCGTTCCTCGTGCCGTCCGGCATGCCACCGCTCCGAATATCTGCTGGACACGGTCTACGGCCTGTAGCCACTAGAGGAGCAAGCCCCAATTGACCCCGGTGTCGTCCATGAGCAGCCTGCCAATCTGGTTGATCGCCTTTGTTCCGGTCCTAGCGACCCTTGGCGGTGCTTGGATCGCCTTGGTGCGACCTCCGGGTCGATCCACGGTGAGTGCGGTTCAGCATCTGGCAGCGGGCGTGGTTGTGGCGGCTGCGGCTGCCGAGGTGTTGCCGGGATTGAAGCATTCCGGGGCCGAGTGGGCCGTGGCCTTCGGCGGCGGTGCGGGCATTGTCCTGATGCTGGGCATCCGCTGGTTGGACGAACAATTGAAAGGGACGACGGGGATGCTGGTGACCGTCGGGCTGGACGTTCTTGTAGACGGCCTGGTGCTGGGCGCTGCAGCGACCGCCGGAGAGCGAGCGGGCCTTCTCCTCACCATCGCGCTGACACTTGAGGTGCTCTTCCTGGGCCTGTCGCTCGCTCCGGCGCTGGCTGAACGGATGGGCACGAAAGCAAAGGTGCTGGCCGTCATAGGCTCGCTCGTGCTGCTCCTGCCACTCGGCGCCGCAACGGGTGGGTTCATCACTGGCCTACCCAGGTTCTGGCAGGACTGCTTCCTCGCCTTCGCCCTCGTGGCCCTGCTCTACTTGGTCGTCGAGGAGTTGCTCGCCGAAGCGCACGAGGTTCCGGATACCCCCATAGCAACCGCCTTGTTCTTCGTCGGATTCCTGGGCCTGCTCGTCTTGGACGGCCTGGCCTGAGATCCAGAGCTTGATCATGCCACCGCTATCCCGACATAGCTGTAACAGTTACAGGATTGGACCGACATGAGCGAGGCGGGTTACGCGATCGGAGACTTGGCCCGGCAGACGGGAACCACCGTCGAGACGATCCGATGGTACGAACGGGACGGCACGATGCCAGCGCCCGCGCGCACCGAGGGCGGTCGGCGGCTCTACACCCAGGCTCACCTGGATCGCCTGGCGTTCATCCGGCATGCCCGGGAACTCGGTTTCCCGCTCGGGGATGTTCGCGCGCTCCTCCAATTGACCGACAAGCCAGAGAGTTCGTGCGCCGAGGCCGATATGATCGCACGGGGACATCTAGGCGCTGTACGAAGCCGTATCGCGCGCCTGAAGGCACTAGAGGCGGAGCTGGAACGCATGCTGGATGCCTGCGAGCACGGAAAGGTGGCGGTGTGCAGGGTTATCCAGGTGCTCGCCAACCATTCGCATGAGCATTGCGTCGCACCTGGACATGGAGGAACGGGACTTTGACAAGAGGTGAGGCCGTCCTTGGGAGATCTATAATCTTACGAGAAGGGTCCTATGGACCTGTCCGGTTAAGAAGTTTCAAGGCTTCGGTAAAGCTGCTATCGGTCGGTGCGGCGCTTTGCCTCATTGCGTGCACGGCGACAATCAGCTCTCCCCCTCTGGCCTATACCGTTCAGGGTGGTTACGACGATATCGCGAGTTGCATATACCGGGGTGCGGAAGACACGCACACTTTCGGACGCGACATCCATTTGACTCGTTTGACCAACCCGCCAGAGATCAGGGTGGCCGTATCAAGTGCGACATCACGTGGGTCGGTAGTGTCTCTCTCCTGGGAGATCGAGTTGTTCCCTGCGGGATCGGCGACGCGGCTGCTCGTGCGTCAGGCAGGGACGCTTGTCGACTCTCAGCCGTTTTGGGCGTCGTTCCTAGAGCCGATGATCACCCGTTGCGCCGGTTCACGTCCGGTTCCGGCATAAGGCGGCCATCCTATTCGACGGAGGGTCGTCAAAGCGGTGAACCTGCATAAACCGGAGCAGACGGTCATACCGCAGATGGGCAAGTTGCCGCTTCGCGGAGACCAGCGTCCCGCACCGAACTTGGGAAGGCGGCAAACACCGCCCTCCCAGCCGAGAACTCAAGGCTTCGGTGGTGCGCTCTTGTCCCGATGGCCTTGCTCGTCGAGATCGCCGGGCTTATGGCCCGGGTGATCATGGTGAGGACCCGGCTTCTCGGTCACGCTCTTGTCCCGGTGGCCATGCTCGTCGAGATCACCCGGCGTATGGCCAGGGTGGTCGTGGTGCTGTCCGGGCACCTCTTTCGCGGCCTGATCGCGATGGCCGTGTTCATCGAGATCGCCTGGCTTGTGGCCGGGATGATCATGGTGAGGACCTGGCTTTTCCTGTGACATGTCTCTTCCTTGCTTTTCTCTTGGTTGGGCCGTGCACAGGTTGAACGTGGAGGCTGAGAGACTCCCGCTACCCGTGGCGCCGTGTGAAGCAAAGGTGCATTCGCACGACGCCGACCAATGGCTAATGCCTGTAGTCACTATAGGAGCAATGCTTTTACGCGGCTTGCACGGATTGGTGATCCGATCCTCAGTCAGGTGGTCGCAGGCACCGTTCCTTTCCCCTACTTGGGCAGACCCGTCTGCGGTCCCTGGACGGACCCGGTGTTTGGCACCAGGCCGGGCGGGGAGACCACGTCGGAATGCGCGGCGTTCGCCGACCCACGTGCGCCCGGCAAGGCGTTCACGGGATCGACGCCGCGAGCGGCCTCACCTGCAATGGCCCCCGAAGGTGACGTGAGATGCTGGGGCGCGTCGGTATGAGGTGCCGACGCGCTACCCGGCAGGGCATGCGGGACGACGATCCCCTGTGCCTGTCCGGTGTCGGGAACGCGAGGCGCCTCCGCTCGCGCCCCAACGGTAAAGGCGCCCAAGGCAATGAAAGCGGCGAGCGCGAGTTGAGTCGAACGTGTCATCGGTGAACTCTCCGGTTTGTTCCCAGCAATCTTCTTGGCTGGCATTAATCGGAGGTGGCGATGAAATCTTTACAACGCTTTGCTCGACCATGACGAAGTATGTCTGCCTGCGGGAAGAATGATCTCGACGCGAAGTCCGCCGCCGTCCGCATCGAGAAGCCGGATGGTCCCGTTCTCCTGCTCGATGGATTGCCGGACGATCGCCAGACCCAGGCCGACCCCCGCCTTAGGGCCGCCCCGAGACGCATCCAAGCGCTCGAAGGGTTCGAAGACCCGCTGGCGGTCGGCTTCGGCGATGCCCGGTCCGTCGTCCTCGACGATGATCGTAGCTGCGGCTTCATCCGCCTCCAGCGACACGCGCGCCCGGGTTCCATAGACCACGGCGTTGCCCACCAAATTCGCGACCGCCCGTTTCAGCGACAGCGCCCTCACGGTTACGGCCAGATGGCGCGGTCCGCTGTAGGAGGCATCCTGTCCGGCATCGACCGCATCGTCGACCACGGTCTCCAACAGCGTCGCGAGGTCCATTCGCTTTGGAGCCTCGGCTTCCGTGCCAACCCGGAGATAGTGCAGCGTCGCCTCGATCATCGCCTCCATCTCATCGAGGTCGGCATCCATCGCGCGCTGAACCTCGGGATCAGCCAGAAACCCGGCGCGAAGCCGCATGCGAGTGAGCGGAGTGCGCAAGTCATGGCTCACGGCCGCCAGGGCTTGGATGCGGTCGGCAATCAGCCGCTCGATGCGGGCCTGCATCCCATTGAAGGCCACGGCGACGTGGCGCACCTCGACCGGCCCATCCTGCGCCACCGTCACGGCTGGACCTCGACCAATCAAGTCCGCGGCGCTGGCCAGGCGGCTCAGCGGCGAGGTGACCCGGCGCATCATCGCAATGGCAAGTACCGCCACGCCCGCCGTCATCAACGAGGTGGACACGAGTCCAGTGTGACGATCGGAAACGGTCTGGGTTTGCCGAGCGGTGAAGTTGATGAATGATTCCTCCGACAGCACGGCCGTGCCCTGAATCTCCTGCGCACTAGACGTGATCTTCCGGTCACCAAGGCGCAGTTGAAACTCGGTCAAGCTGGGCGCCATTTCCTGAAGGCGTTGGGCCATGGAAACTGTCGATGCATTGCTGCGGGTGATTGCCGCCGAGTGGGACAGTTCAATCGTGAGCGTGGGTGACGAGAGCGACGTCGCACTAGCGGCCTGGGTCGCCGGCGACGAAGTTCTCACGGCTCGAAGCACGACCGCAAGCCGTCCCGCCAGTTGGCTGTCCATTAATGCCTGGGCAACTTCCACGGCCTGATTACGGTGGATGACGATGCTCCCGAGATGCACTGCCATCACGGCTCCGAGCAGCAGGAGCATCACTCGACCATCAAGCCTCTGGCCCCAGGGTACCGGGATCCTGAGCCAGCCGAGGATGCGCGGCATCGCCTGCCGGACCTCCATCATTCCCGCATGACGTCCGGCACGAACATGTAGCCAGCGCCGCGGACCGTCTTGATCAGCTCCCCCGCCTCGGTCGACTCCATCTTCCGGCGCAAGCGACTGATCAGCACGTCCACGCTCCGGTCGAAGACGTCACCAAGGCGGGACCGGGACAATTCGAGAATCCTATCGCGGGTCATCACGCGCTGAGGATGTTCGAGGAAGGCGAGCAGGACATCGTATTCGGCACCGGAGAGTTCGACGGACTCTCCGCCCGGCGCGAGCAACTCCCGCCGCCCGGTATCGAGGCGCCATCCCACGAAGCAGGCGTATCGGCCACGCGTCGGCCCGCCGCCCGTGGCATCCAGGATGCGCCCTCTCCGCAGAACCGCTCGGATGCGCGCCAGCAGCTCCGCCCGGGAGAACGGCTTGGGCACGTAGTCGTCAGCCCCTAGTTCGAGGCCCAGGACACGGTCGGTCTCGCTGGCCCGCGCCGTCAACATGATGATGGGCACCGAACCACGGCGGCGGACCTCGCGGCACAGGTCGAGCCCGGTGACACCGGGCAGCATCACGTCGAGCAGGAGGAGGTCGAACGTCACTCGCTCCATCGCGTCCCACATCTCTGTCCCGTTGCGGGCTCCGGTGCAGCGGAACCCGTTCTCCTCAAGGAAGCGCAACAAAAGCGCGCGAGTGCCGGAATCGTCTTCGACGACGAGGATCTGGGGGCTGGCCTGCATGGAAGGTTCGGACTGCATCGGTTTATCGTAGGGACAATTTCCGCGGCGTGGCGGCCGAGACATACTTTGAAATAAACCAGCAATCTCCCGTTCACAAAGAGTGGTCATGGTGCGCCGTCGCCGAGCGCTGTGGGTGCAAGGCCGTTCGGATGGACCTTGCACGCGATGACCATTACCGCCGCCCTTGCCCTGCTGGCAGCGGCCTCAGCTTGCCCGCAGGGTCACGTGTTCCCTGTGATCGTCACGGAAGAGGCCGAGCCACCCACGGTGGCATCGACATACCGATTGGACGAGTTGCGCGCCACGGCTCGCCAAGTTGGACATGTCGGGACCCATCCCGTGCTTGGTTTCTACGCCGCCACCTTCGGCTACAGCCTGGAAACATCGGCCGAGGGCGATTGCCCGAGCGGAACCGTGATCCGATTGATGCTGGGTGCCCGGCATGTCGAGGTGCCATCCGATGCCAAGGCATGGGGCTGCCGCCCAGAGGTCCTCGCCGAACATTACCTCCTGCACGCCGAAGCCGACATCGCCTCCCTCGGCCAATTGGCACGACAGGTTCAGGCCGCAGTGGATCGCTTGCCGGGTCGGCCGGACCAGGCGCCTTCGGCGTCAGCCTTAGCATCAGCCGTGGACGACTTGCTTCCCGCTTACGATGCAGATCGCTTGAAGGCATTCGCCGCGTCGGAGAC
Source organism: Terriglobus sp. (assembly GCA_965200815.1). GTDB lineage: Bacteria > Acidobacteriota > Terriglobia > Terriglobales > Acidobacteriaceae > Terriglobus. Next base: position 38,617 of record OZ241387.1, read on the forward strand.
AGGTTCCGCCGCAAGCCACCTGCGGGATGCCTGCCGCGGTGGAATGCCGGGGTCATTGTGAAAACGATGCTCAAGCATGTCGGCGCGTCATTGTTCGTCGCCATCTTAGGCTGGTCCGCACCGGTGTCCGCGCAACCGCTCGTGCTTTTTTCGCCTAACCAGGCGGTAGCCGAGGCACTGAGCCGCTCGCCCGTGCTGCGCGGCGCCGATGCGTCTCGTGCCGCCGTGCGGGGTGATGCCCTGGCGGCACCGTTGCGGCCCAACCCGGATGCCTCGATCGTCGTCGAGAATTTCGGCGGCATTGGCGGGCGCGGCAACTACCGGGAAGGCCGGGCGATCGAGACGACGCTCGGCCTATCGCAGCGCATCGAATTGGGCGGCAAGCGCGGCGCGCGAATTGGCTTGGCGGGTCGCGCGACCGAGGTGGCGGGATTGGACTACGAGGCGGCGCGTCTGGACTTGGCGCGCGACGTGGTGACGGCTCTGGCCGAGGCCGAGGCGGCGTTCCGCACGATCGCCGTGGAACGGGATCGGGCCAGGCTGGCGGGCGACACGTTGCGGATCGCCCGCGGTCGGGTCGATGCCGGAAAGGAGCCGTTGCTCCAGGCTCGGCGAGCCGAGGTCACTCTCACCACGTCGAACGTCGCGGTGGAGCGGGCCACCCGCGATGCCGACATCGCCCTGCGGAACCTTGCCGTTCTGATCGGGGTGCCCCAGGTTGAACTCGCCGTACGACGGACCTGGTTTGACGACATCGGCCCGGCGCCCGCCCTCCCAGTTCCCGCCGACCCGTTGCAGCGGGTCGCGGCCAACCCCGATTTCCTGAAGCTGGACGCCGCCATCACTCAGCAGCGCGCCAACATCGCCCTGCAACGCGCCAACGCGACTCCGGATGTGACGCTGCAAGGCTACGTGCGGCGGTTCGAGGAAGGACGGGAGACGGCCTTCGTGGCCGGTGCCTCAATCCCGCTGCCGTTCAGCGATCGCAACCAGGGTGGGATCGCCCGGGCGCAGGCCGAGCTGTCGCGCGCCGAAGCGGAAGCCGACCGGGGACGCTTGGCTATCGCCGCCTCTCTGAACACCGCGGAACGCCGAACCGACCTGGCGTGGCGAAACGTGCAGACGCTGCGCCGAGCCGCCCTGCCCGCGGCGGAGCAGGCGGCGCGCCTCGCCCTGGGCGGGTTCACGGAGGGCAAGTTCACCTTCTTGGAGGTGCTCGACGCGCAACGGGCCCTGGCGGACACGCGCGTTCAGCTCACCGACACGCTGCGGGAGTTCCATGCCCGCCGGGCCGAGGTGGAGCGTTTGCGCGGCCAGGAGCCCGGCGTTCAGCCCGCGGCAGGAGTCAAATGATGACCCGATATATGATGCCCGCGCTCGCCATCATTGCCGGAGTGGGCCTGGCAGCGGCCGTTCCTTCCATCCCGCAGACGGCTCGGCACCTAGTCGGCCTGCCCGTCTCCGGTCCAGCCGAAGCTCGTCCTGCCGCCGCGGCGACAAGCCCGGATGCTCATGGCAAGGACGAGAAGGAGGGTGCCCATGCCGAAGAGGGCAAGATCGCCATGACGGACGAGCTGATCGGCGCTGCCGGGATCAAGGTATCCGCCGTCGGAGGCGGCGCGCTGGTCAGCCGCGTCGCCGCCTCCGGCGTGCTCGCCGCCAGCCAGGACCGGCTGGCCCGCGTGACCGCCCGAGTTGGCGGCACGGTCGTCGAAGTGCGGCGCAGCCTGGGTGAGCGGGTCGCCAAAGGTGATGTGCTCGCGGTGATCGAGAGCCGGGAGATCGCCGAGGCGAAGGGCGAGTTCCTGGCGGCCTCCCGTACGGCGTCCCTGGCCGAGAGCACGCTGGCGCGCGAAGGGCGGCTGTGGAAGCAGCGCATCTCCGCCGAACAGGACTTCCTGCAGGCGCGCACCACGGCCGAGGAGGTCCGCATCCGCGTCGACCTGGCTCGGCAGAAGCTATCCGCCCTGGGCCTGACCGAGGTCGAGATCGTCGTGCTGCCGCGGCAGCCCGTGGCATCGCTCCGGCGGCTAGAGGTGCGGGCGCCGATCACCGGGCAAATCACGGCCCGCGCCGCGGTGCTGGGTGCCGCCGTGGGCGGTGACACGGAGCTGTTCAGCGTTGCCGATCTGTCGACGCTGTGGGTGGAGATGGCGATCCCACCACGGGACCTGCCATCGGCTCGTCAGGGCCAAGCCGTGGCGGTCTCCGGCGAAGGCGGCAGCAAGGGCGAGGGAAAGCTCGTCTTCCTGAGCCCGCTGCTCGACCCAGAGACGCGCTCCGCTCGCGGGGTCGCCGAATTGGCAAACCCCGACGGCGCGTGGCGGCCCGGCGCCTTCGTCACCGCACATCTGGCGACGGCCGAACAGAAGGTGGACCTGCTGGTCCCGCGCGACGCCATCCAGGAGGTCGAGGGCGAGAAGGTCGTGTTCGTCCGCACCGCGGAGGGCTTCGAGAAGCGGGAGATCGCCATCGGCCGCGAGGATAGCGATCGCGTCGAGGTGGTCTTTGGACTGGAGCCCGGCACCGAGATCGCTGTGGGCAACGCCTTCGCGCTGCGGGCCGAGCTCGCGAAGTCCGAAGCGTCGCACAGCCACTAGCCCGGGAGGCGAGAAGATGATCGGACGTATCCTCGATTTCGCAGTTCACCGGCGATGGACGGTGGTCATCATGGCCCTGCTCGCCGCCGCGGTCGGCGGCCACGCGCTTACCCGACTGCCAATCGACGCCGTGCCGGACATCACCAACAATCAGGCGCAGATCAGCACCGTCGCTCCGTCATTGTCGCCGTTCGAGATCGAAAAGCAGGTGACGCTGCCGATCGAGATGGCGCTGGCGGGCATCCCGGGCCTCGAATCCACCCGGTCCGTGTCGCGCAACGGCTTCAGCCAGGTCACGGCGGTGTTCACCGAGGACACCGGGATCTACTTCGCCCGCCAGCAGGTGCTGGAGCGCCTGGCCGAAGCCCGCGAGACCATGCCGCCCGGCGCCGAACCGCGGCTGGGGCCGGTGTCGACCGGCCTGGGCGAGGTGACGATGTGGACTGTGGGCTACGCGGACCGCAAGGCTGGGGATGTCGTTGCCGATGGCATCTCGGGCTGGCAGGCCGACGGCAGCTATCGGACGCCGGAAGGCGAGCGCCTGGCCGACGATGCGTCGCGAGCCGCCTATCTCCGCACCGTGCAGGACTGGGTGATCCGGCCGCAACTGCGTACCTTGTCCGGTCTCGCCGGGGTGGATGCCATCGGCGGCTACGTGAAGCAGTTCGTGGTGCAGCCCGATCCGGCACGCCTCATGGCGTTGGGTCTGACCTTCCGCGACCTGGGCGAAGCGCTGGAGCGCAACAACGCCAGCATGGGCGCGGGCTACGTCGAGCGCGGCGGCGAGGGCCTGGTGGTCCGCTCGGCCGGGCGCTTGTCGAAGGTGGCGGAAATGGAGCAGGTCGTCGTCGCCACGCGGAACGGCGTCCCGGTGCTGCTGCGCGACGTGGCGAACGTCGAGACCGGCCAGGCGCCGCGCCTGGGCAGCGCCAGCGAGAACGGGCGCGAGGTCGTGGTCGGCACGGCGCTGATGCTTATCGGCGGCAACAGCCGCACCGTGGCCGCGGCGGTTGAGGAGCGCCTGGCAGAGGTCAGGAAGACACTCCCGCCCGGCATCGAGGCCAAGTCGGTGCTGGATCGCGGCGTACTGGTCGACAGCACCATCCGGACGGTGGCGAAGAACCTGGCCGAGGGCGCGCTGCTCGTCGTCGCCGTGCTGTTCCTGATGCTGGGGAACATCCGCGCCGCGCTGATCACCGCGGCCGTCATTCCCGTCACCATGCTGCTGACTGCCTTCGGCATGGTCCGAGGCGGCATCAGCGCCAACCTGATGAGCCTGGGCGCGCTCGATTTCGGGCTCATCGTCGACGGCGCCGTCATCATCACCGAGAACAGTCTGCGCCACCTGGCGGAACGGCAGCACGAGTTCAAGCGCAAGCTGGACTTGGAGGAGCGGCTGCGGACAGTGGCGGAGAGTGCCCGCGAGATGATTCGTCCCTCGCTGTTCGGGCAAGGGATCATCATCCTGGTTTATGCGCCGCTGCTGACCTTCACCGGGGTGGAAGGCAAGATGTTCGTGCCCATGGCGCTGACGGTCATCATCGCCCTGGTTTTCGCCTTCGTGCTCTCGCTCACCCTGGTTCCGGCGCTGATAGCCATCGCCATCACCGGCCGCGTCAAGGAGGAGGAGGTCTGGCTGGTTCGCGTGCTGAAGCGTGGTTACGGCCCCACGCTGAATGCGTCGTTGCGGGCACCGGTCCCGGTGATCGCCGGCGGGGCCGTGCTGTTCGCCCTGTCGCTGATGCTGTTCAGCCGCTTGGGCCAGGAGTTCATCCCAACCCTGGACGAGGGCAACCTCGCCATGCAGGCCTTACGGATCCCCAGCACCTCTCTACCCCAGTCGCAATCGATGCAGTCTGCCGTGGAGAAGCGCGTCTCGGCGTTCAAGGAGGTGGCGTTTATCTACTCCAAGACGGGCACGGCCGAGGTGGCGAGCGACCCGATGCCGCCCAGCGCCTCCGACACCTTCATCATCCTGCGTCCCCGGGCGGAGTGGCCCGATCCTCACCTAGACAAGGACGAGTTGGTGAAGCGCATCGAAGCGTCGGTCGCGCGGTTGCCGGGCAACGCGCTGGAGTTCTCGCAGCCGATCCAGATGCGCTTCAACGAGTTGCTGGCGGGCGTGCGGGGCGACTTGGCGGTGAAGGTGTTCGGCGACGAGTACGAGCCGATGCTGAAGGCCACCAGCCAGATCGCGGCCATCCTCAACCGGGTGGACGGCGCCAGCGACGTGAAGGTCGAACAGGCGCAGGGACTGCCGTTCCTTGAGATCACCGTCGACCGGGCCGAGATCGCACGGCGAGGTCTTAGCGTCACTGCCGTGCAGGACGTCGTCTCAGCGGCGATCGGCGGCAAGGAGTCGGGCGTGGTGTTCGAGGGCGATCGCCGCTTCGCCATCGTGGTGCGCCTGGCGGAAAGCGTCCGCAGCGACATGGAGGCGTTGCGCAACCTGCCGGTGCCGCTTCCGGCCGTGGAGGGACGCCCGCTGGGCACCGTGCCCCTGCGGCAAGTGGCGGCTCTGAACGTTGTGGCCGGGCCAAACCAAATTAGCCGCGAGAACGGCAAGCGGCGGGTCGTGGTGCAGGCCAACGCGCGAGGTCGGGACATCGGTTCACTCGTGGCGGAGGCGCGCGCCAAGGTCGAGGCGGAGGTGCGGCTGCCACCGGGCTACTACATCACCTGGGGCGGGCAGTTCGAGAATCTGGCTAAAGCGCAGGCCCGGCTGTCGATCGTCGTGCCCGCTTGCTTCCTGTTGATCATCTTGCTGCTCTACGGGGCGCTTGGCTCCTTTCGAGATGCGCTGCTGGTGTTCAGTGGTGTGCCGCTCGCCCTGTCCGGCGGGCTGCTGGCGCTGTGGTTGCGGGACATGTCGTTCTCGGTTTCGGCCGCGGTCGGCTTCATCGCGCTGTCCGGCGTCGCGGTGCTCAACGGGCTGGTGATGGCCACCTCGATCCGCGGCTTGTTGGAGGCCGGACGGCTTTCGCTGCGCGATGCCGTGTTCCAGGGCGCCATGACCCGGCTGCGGCCCGTTGCGATGACGGCCCTGGTGGCCTCGCTGGGCTTCGTGCCGATGGCGTTGGCGACCGGGCCGGGTGCCGAAGTGCAGAAGCCCCTTGCCACGGTCGTCATCGGCGGACTGATCAGCGCCACGATCCTGACGCTTCTGGTGCTGCCCGCCCTCTACATGCGGTTCAATCGGGCCACCGTAACAAATCCTTCGACCGCAGACCAGGTGCCGAAGGCCCAACCTACGGCGGCCGAGTGAGCTATCTACCTTCCCCACAACCGAGGAGATTTGTAATGACGAAGCTCTATTCCACGCTCGCCGTCCTGTTGATGCTCGCGCCGGCCGCTTTCGCCCAGGGCCATGCGCACAGCGACAAGAAGGGACCGCATGGCGGCCTGCTGCAAGATGTCATCGGCGTGGAGGCCGAACTCGTCACAGCTGAGCGGACCTTGACACTCCACGTCTATGACGAGGCCGGAAAGCCGGTGTCTGTGGCGGGCTATTCCGGATCGGCACTCGTCGGAACGGGGGCTGCACGCCAAGTGGTCCAGCTCACACCGGGCTCTGATAATACGATGACCGGGGCGGCGCCCGCGGCGATTGCGCGGGGAACCTCAGTAACCGTCCAGCTTAAAGGATCGAACGGCAAGAGCGGGCAGGCCAAGTTCTAGGTTCATCCATCAAGAATGCGGGTTGGTGGACATCTAGTGCCTCCGGCCCGCGTCGGATCACCAGAGTAAATCGAGAAATCGATTGCGAGCCGATATTGTCTAAAAATACTAATAGTTTTCTATTTAGGCGTTACTTTACTGGTGATAAGCAATTGCATATTATGGCATGGTGTGGACTGGAGAACAGGGGCCTGTGTCGACCGCCTCACGCGCCAGGATGCCCAATAGGTAAGCGTCAGCGGTCATGGTCGATCACAAAAAGTCCGGCTGCTGCAGCTGCGGCTTTCTTTCCGGCCGGACCGGCAGAGCCTCGATCTCCGCGCCGAATGCCTGCTCGGCAATGCGGAGATCATAGGCCGCTTGCAGATTGAGCCAGAATTCAGCCGAGGTCCGAAACCAGTGGCCGAGGCGCAAAGCGGTGTCGCCGGTGACCGCTCGCTTGCCATTGATGATCTGCGAAACCCGGTTCGCCGGCACGTTGATCTGCCGGGCTAACTCGGTCGGTGAAACGCCGAGTTCTTCCAGCTCGTCGGACAGAATTTCACCGGGGTGGATCGCCGGTCTGGTCATTGGTGCTTCCTCCATCAGTGATAATCGACAATCTCGACATTCGACGGGCCGGCCGCGTCCTGCGGCCATTCAAAGCAAACCCGCCATTGGCCGTTGATGCGGATGCTGTATTGCCCGGCCCGGTCGCCCCTCAGGGCTTCCAGCCGATTGCTCGGCAGGCCGCGCAAGTCGCTCAGGCTGGTCGCCGCGCCCAGAATTTCGAGCCGCTTATGTGCCTGCCGATCGAAACCGGAAAAGGCCGCCATGCGCTCTCCTGCGGCAAACTGCGCCGTTCGTTTATCCTTAAATCCTATAATCACATGCCAAGATAACAGGCTTGACGTTTGACGTCACGCGTATTTTCTATCTGCGCCGCCTGGATTGTAGAAGCCTCGAGCTTTGCAAACGTTTTCAGATGTTTGTTTAATATGCTAATCTGATTCTCTGGAGGAGCCCGATATGAAGTTCATCATTCTGACTCTCGTTAGCCTGATGGTGATGGCCGCTCCGGCTTTCGCTTGCTGCCCCGGTTGCCCATAGCGACAAGGTGCTAGGCTGGTAGAAACAAAGCCGTCCTTTGGGACGGCTTTGTTGTGGCGAGCCCTAAAGGTTGAGCATCATCTTACCGATCTCCCCTATTCATCCGATGGTCCCAAGGGCAGGAAAAAACTGAAGCATCAAAATGGCGAAGTCGGTGAGATGGCCGGTAATCATGGCTACACCCATCACCACCATGACCCCGCCCGCTACGAGTTGAAGCATCACGCCAAAGCGCCGCAACGTGCGGAACGGGCCGCGCAAAAAGGCGTCAGCGAAAACAGCCACCAGCAGAAAGGGCACGCCTAGTCCTGCTGCATAGGTGGCCAGCAACAGGATACCGATATGGCTAATTTCTCCGGTTGCGGTTATCGCCAGAATAGCGCCCAACACCGGCCCGATACAGGGAGTCCAGCCAAACGCAAAGGCCAGCCCCAGCACATAGGCGGATAACGGCGTGCCGCCTCTGAACTTTGGCATGAAGCGCAGATCGCGCTGCAATGGCATTAGCCGCAGCATACCCGCAGTCATAAGACCAAACAGGGTGACCACAACCCCGCCGACAATACCTGCCTCGTAGCGGTAGCGGAGCAGGGTATGGCTAAGCGCCGAGGCGCCCGCGCCCATGGCCACGAACACAGTGGCAAAGCCCAGCACGAAGCATAGGCCGAGACCGAGCGTTGTAAGACGCGAAGAGGGGGTAGCCACGCTGCCTGCCGTAGTGCCCGCAACATAAGAAAGGTAGCCGGGCACAAGCGGAAGCACGCATGGCGAGAGAAAAGAGACCATGCCAGCCGTGAAGGCGGTCAGCAGACCCGACATTTGCAGCAAGGAGGTCATCGAGCCTTAGACCGGCGCCGTGGCACGCGTTTCATCGCGCCTTAAAGTCAGCAGCAGCAGGAGCATCACACCCAGGAAAATCGCTGAATCAGCGATATTGAAGGCAGGCCAGTGATAGCCGCCTGCGTGAAAGTCGAGGAAGTCCGTTACCGCACCATGACGCAGCCGGTCCACCACATTGCCGAGCGCGCCGCCCGTGATCAAGCCGACCGCTACCGCATTGAAGGGCCTGAAGTCATGGCGGGTCCAGAGGATAAAGCCTGCAATCACTGCAAGCGCGAACGCGGACAGTATCCATGGCGTTGCGGGATGGTCGGCCGAGAGCATGCCGAAGCTCACACCACGATTTCGACCCAGCACCACGTTGAAGAACGGGGTAACGGTCAGGACGCGCAGCGGATCGAGCAATGTCGCCAGAGCCCAAGCTTTGGTGACCTGGTCGAGCGCAAACGCGAGGATCGCGGGGGCGGCAATCCAGCCCCAGGGGATGCGGCGCTCAGCCATGGGCGTCTGCCTCCCGGAAGCGGTAGCGCAGCAGCCGCAGAGCATTGAGGGTCACCAGTACCGTGGCACCCGTATCGGCAAGGATGGCAGGCCACAGACCAGTGATACCGGCTACGGTTGTCACCAGGAAAACCGCCTTGAGGCCAAGCGCGATAGTGACATTCTGGTGGATGTTGGACAGCGTTGCGCGAGACAGCGCGACCAGGGCGGCCACGTCGACGACGCGGCTGTTAAGCAGTGCGGCGTCGGCCGTTTCGAGTGCCACATCGGTGCCTCCACCCATGGCAATGCCTACGGACGCTGCGGCAAGCGCGGGCGCATCATTGATGCCGTCTCCGACCATGGCAACGGGGGCTTCTGTCTTGAGCGCACCAATTTCGCGCAGCTTGTCTTCGGGCAGCAGGCCCGCCTTCACCTTAAGGCCAAGCTGTCCCGCGATAGCCTCGCCGGTGCGGATATTGTCCCCGGTAAGCATGACCGACTGGATGCCCAGGGCATGAAGCCGGCGAATACCCTCGGCAGCATCGGGCCGCAGCTCGTCGCGGACCGCGATCAGGCCGGTGGGCGTGCCATCCACAGAGACGACCACCACGGTCTTGCCTTCGCCCTCCCAGGCGGCAACTGCCTGCTTGGCATCGGCGGGCAGGGATGTGAGGCTCGCTGCATAGCTAGGCGAGCCTACGCTGACGCATTTTCCAGTAATGACCGCCTCGACCGCCTTGCCGGGGATCGCCCGTGCGTCCTTGGTTGGGCGCAGCGGAATACCGTCAGCCTCGGCGCGTTCGAGGATGGCGCGGCCGAGCGGATGGCTCGATCCGTTCTCGACCGCAGCGGCGAGGCCCAACATGGTACGCTCCTGACCTGACAAGGCCAAAAGATCGGTCACGCGTGGTCGCCCTTCGGTGAGCGTGCCGGTCTTGTCGAACGCCACGGCACGGATGCGGCCAATAGTCTCAAGTGCGCCGCCGCCCTTGATCAGCAGGCCGCGCCTGGTTCCGACTGCAAGCCCGGAAGCAATGGCAGCAGGGGTTGAAAGCACGAGCGCGCACGGGCATCCGACCAACAGCAAGGCCAAGCCGCGATAGATCCAGGTGGCCCATTCTGCGCCAAGCAGCAGCGGCGGCACCACGGCGACCAGGGTGGCGACCAGCACCGCAATCGGCGTGTAGATGGCGGAAAAGCGTTCGATGAAGCGCGCGGTCGGTGCCTTGGCTTCCTGGGCCTCCTCGACCAGGCGGATAATGCGGGCAATAGTATTATCGGCGGCGGGCGTGGTCACCCGCACCTGAAGCGCACCCGAGGCGTTGATGCTGCCTGCGAAGACGGCGGCACCCTCAGTCTTAGCCACGGGCACGGATTCTCCGGTCACGGGGCTTTCATCAATCTCGGAGGTTCCCTCCGTGATGGTGCCATCGGCCGAAACCCGGTCGCCTGGGCGGATCAACACCAAGTCGCCAACCACGAGGCTGGCCGCCTGCACCTCGCGCGCGGTTCCCTGCTCGATGCGTAACGCGGTCCTCGGCACGAGCGCGCCAAGTGCCTCAATGCCGGCGCGAGCGCGGCCCGCCGCGACGCTCTCAAGCAGCTCGCCCACGGTAAACAGGAACACCACGACCGCAGCCTCGGAGGTGGCGCCGATGAGGATGGCGCCCACAGTCGCGATCGACATGAGCATTTCGATGGAGAAAGGCGAGCCTGCGCGGGCGGCGGCGATAGCCTTACGCCCGAAAAACACGAGGCCGACGAGCGCGGCGGGCAGATAAGGCCAATGGTCGAGGGCAGGGACCGCAAAGGAAACCACGAACCCGACCACGATCAACATGCCTATGAGCGCAGCCAGGCGAGCCTTGGTGCCTGTCCACCACGGCTTGCGCGCGCGAACAGGTGCTGCCTCTGCGACTTCAGTGCCTGCTTCGCCCGTGACCACGCGCGGTGCCTCGACGGGGGCCACGCCGTAGCCAAGCTTACGGATGGTCTCTTCGACGGTCGCGCGGGGCGTTGCCGTTTCGTCCAGCCGGAAGGCCAGGACCTGAGCATGGTAGTTGACGCGGATGTCCTCGGCACCGCTGACGCGACCGACTGCCGTTTCGATCTTCGTAGCGCAGGAGGGGCAGTCCATGCCTTCGACATGGTAGCGCAAGTTGGCCTGCGGCCGGGTCGGGGCGGTGTCGGTATCTGTCATAGCATGCCTTCTTTCCGCAGCACCTGCCGCCGGTCGTCATGGATAGAAGGTTCTTGATATAAACCCTGTAGTTGCTACAGGGTCAAGGATGACATCAGAAACACCTTTGAGCATTGGTGCCCTCGCAAAAGCGACCAACACCAAGGTCGAGACGATACGATGGTATGAGCGGGTCGGGCTGCTGCCGGTGCCGCCCCGTACTGCCGGAAACTATCGAACCTATGGCACGGCCGATCTTGGGCGACTGAGCTTCATCCGGCGCGCGCGGGATCTCGGATTTTCCCTCGATCAGACCCGCGCATTGCTCGACCTTGCCCTGGACCGCGAGCATTCTTGTGAAGGCGTCGATGTCATTGCTCGAGAACATCTCGGCGAGGTGGATCGCAAAATTGCTGATCTCCAGGCGTTGCGGCGCGAATTGGACGCGCTGATCGGGCAATGTCGCCATGGTAAGATTGCGGACTGCCGCATCATCGATGCGCTTGCTCCGTCCTCATTGCTCTCGGAACCTGTCACCAGCCCTAAAATGCAAAAACCCTGAGTTTTGCAAATCAGGCCGCACGGGGAGAGCCAGAATCAACGGTCAAGCAGATGGGTGTACGGCCGCTCCCCGGTCCCTTCACTCTGTCCCGGATGCGACAACGGCGTCGCGGTCCTGACTACCGAGTTTCGGTATGAGCCGCATGTAGGCGAGCGAGGCCACCAGTTCCACCAGGGTTTGCATGACGATGATAGCCGGCAGCACGGGCACCGCACCGGGCACCGCAAAGGCCAGTGGCAGCACCACCAGGGCGTTGCGCGTCCCTGCGCTGAACGCCACGGCGCGGCCCGCCGGTGGTTCGAGGCCGGCAAGCCGCGCTATTCCCCAGCCGAGCAATGGCGCGATCATGGCATAGGCGATGTAGAGCGGCAGAGCCCGTAACGCGCCATCCAGGGCAAGGCCGAGCTGGGGGGTGACAGAGGCGATCACCACAAACAGCACGACTGCTGTGGCCGGCACCGGGAGGAGGCCCAAACCCACCGATATCTTTGCCAAGCCAGCATTGCGCGCGGCAATGAGCTGGACGATCCCAGCCAGCACGAGCGGTCCCGCGATCAACCAGACGAAAGCGTGCAGGAAGGGACCGGCTTGGATAAGGCCCGCTGCATCATCGCCGAGGAAAAAGCGGAGATAGAGTGGCAGCAACAGCATTTGCAGCAGCAGCAACGCCGGAGTGGAAGCGAGCAGCAGTCGGGCATCGGCACGGCCGATGTAGGAGAAGGTCACAACGTAATCGACGCAGGGAGCCAGCAGCACGATCAACACGCCGAGCCGGATCATGGGATCGGGTGGCAGGAATTGGACGAGGGCAAAGACCAGACAGGGGATAACGACGAAGTTGGCGGTGAGCAGGGCAGCGACGAAGCGAACGCGGACGAGCGCCCAGCCAAGGTCTGCTAGCGGGACTTGCAGGAAGGTGACGAACAGCATGAGCGCCAAGGCGGGGTTGATGGTGTTTTCCAGTGCCGCCGCACCGGGCACCAGGAAGCCGACAACGGCACCGACGATCACGGCCACGAAGTAGATGGCAACCTGACGAGCCTCCAGGGCATCGCGCAAGCCACTCATGCCGCCACCTGCCGCTTGCGCTGCTTCTGGCGTGTTACCGGGGCGACGGGTTCGCAGATCATCGACGCACGCGACGGCAGACTGCCTGCCGTCGGCCGCCCTGTACAGCGAGCAAATAGGGAGATGGCCTGGTCGCAGACCTCGCAATGTCCCTCGCAGCAGTCGCGCATGAGGAAGGCCACGAGGTCGGACAGGGCGGGAAAGATGGCGCTGTAGATGATAGAGCGTCCCTTGCGGCGACTCTCGATAAGGCCAGCGTGTTCGAGGTGGTTCAGGTGGAAGGAAAGGCCCGAAGCCGAAGCTCCGACCGCCTCCCCGATGGCGCCTGCCGACATCCCATTTGCGCCGACGACGACGAGGCGGCGAATGATGCGAAGGCGGGTCTCCTGCGAGATCGCCGCAAAGGCTGCGAGAGCTTCTGTTTCCTGCATATCACTTCAACTATTCAACAATCATTGAATTATCTAGCCTGAGCGATGCTCGGTCTGCAACGGGTCGAGACTGGCCGAAGGGTGTGGTTACGTTCTTGGTCTGGAAACACGCCTGGCGGCAGCGTCAGTGAACCCTCTGCGGAAGGATTGACATCCTTCAATATTTCGACATTTGTAGAGATATGGAGAAATTAGACGTTATCGCCGCCCTCGGGGCGCTCGCACAAGAAACCCGCCTAGATGCGTTCCGGCTGCTGGTGCAGGCCGGGCCGGCAGGCATGCCTGCCGGTCAGATCGGTGAAAGGCTGGGGCTGCCTTCGGCAACCCTGTCCTTTCATCTGACCCAGCTTCGTCAGGCGGGGCTGGTGACGTTCAAGCGGGAAGGGCGCTCGCTGATCTATGCCGCCGAATTCGCCGTGATGAACGATCTGCTCAGCTTCCTGACCGCCAATTGCTGCCAGGGCGATCCTGCGGCCTGCGGCCTCGATGTTGGTTTCTGCGACCCCTCCACGCTCACCATGACAAAGGGGGGCACGCGCCAATGACCGTCACCATCTATCACAACCCGGATTGCGGCACGTCGCGCAACGTCCTCGGGCTAATCCGCAACAGCGGGGAAGAGCCGCACGTCATCGAATATCTGAAAACCCCGCCCTCCCGTGCCGAGCTGGTGGATCTGATCGGCCGCATGGGGATTCCGGTGCGCGACCTGCTGCGCGAAAAGGGCACGCCTTATGCCGAGTTGGGTCTGGGCAATCCGAACCTGACGGATGATGTGCTGATCGACGCGATGATGGCGCATCCCATCCTCATCAACCGACCGATCGTGGTGACGGACCAAGGCGTGAAGCTGTGCCGTCCGTCCGAGGCCGTGCTGAACATTCTGCCGAACCCGCAACGCGCCGCCTTCTCGAAAGAAGACGGGGAGCGGGTGGTGAACGGGCAGGGCAAGCCAGTCGCGGGGCTGACCCCATGAGTGACGCTGTCGCGGTCGCACCGGGCAAAGCGCCGTCCCTGGGAGTCTTCGAGCGATATCTGACGCTATGGGTCGCCCTGTGCATCGTGGTCGGCATCGGCCTCGGTCAGCTCGTGCCGAGCCTGTTCCATGCCCTCGGCACCGCGACGGTCGCTGAAATCAACCTGCCGGTCGCGGTGCTGGTCTGGCTGATGATCGTTCCCATGCTGCTCAAGATCGACCTGGCCGCGCTCGGTCATGTCGGCAAGCACTGGCGCGGCATCGTGGCGACGGTCGGCATCAACTGGCTGGTCAAACCCTTCTCGATGGCCCTCTTGGGCTGGCTGTTCATCGGCACTCTGTTCCGGCCCTATCTGCCTGCCGACATGATCGACGGCTATATGGCCGGGCTGATCCTGCTGGCGGCCGCACCCTGCACGGCCATGGTGTTCGTCTGGTCGAACCTGGTGGACGGGGAGCCGCATTTCACGCTGAGCCAGGTCGCGCTCAACGATGCGATCATGATCGTCGCCTTTGCGCCGCTCGTGGCCCTGCTGCTCGGCCTGTCCGCGATCACCGTGCCATGGGCGACCCTGATCCTGTCGGTGGCCCTCTACATCATCGTGCCGGTTCTGGTCGCCCAGCTCTGGCGTCGCGCCCTGATCGCCAAGGGCGGTGAGGCGATGTTGAACCGGACCCTGCGGCTTCTGGCTCCCTTGTCGCTGTCCGCGCTGCTGCTGACGCTCGTGCTGCTGTTCGGGCTGCAAGGCGAGCAGATCATGCGCCAGCCGGTCGTCATTGCCCTGCTGGCGGTGCCGATCCTGATCCAGGTCTATTTCAACGCGGGGCTGGCCTACTGGCTGAACCGCAAGCTCGGCGTCGAATGGTGCGTGGCGGGGCCGTCCGCCCTGATCGGTGCCAGCAACTTCTTCGAGCTGGCCGTGGCGACGGCGATTGCCCTGTTCGGGTTCCAGTCGGGCGCGGCGCTTTCGACGGTCGTAGGGGTGCTGGTCGAGGTGCCGGTGATGCTCTCGGTCGTCCATATCGTCCGCCGATCGCGCGGCTGGTACGAGCGAGGGGCTGGGGCATGATGGCGGACACTCCCGACGATCTACCGGCGCTCGATCGGGACCATAGCCGGTTTCCTGATCCGGCCCGGCTGTCCGGCCCGGTTTCGACGCATCCGCCGCGTATCCTGCTGCTACATGGGTCGCTGCGGGAACGCTCCTATTCCCGCCTGCTGGCGGACGAAGCCGAACGGCTGCTGGTCGCCATGGGATGCGAAACCCGCCGCTTCGATCCGACCGGCCTGCCGCTGCCGGACGGTGCTGAGTCCTCGCACCCGAAGGTGCAGGAATTGCGGGCGCTGTCGATCTGGTCGGAAGGCCAGATCTGGAGCAGTCCGGAGCGGCACGGCACCTTGTCCGGCATCATGAAGGTCATGATCGATTGGCTACCCCTGAGCGAAGGCGGGGTCCGACCGACACAGGGGCGGACATTGGCCGTGATGCAGGTTTCGGGCGGAAGCCAGTCGTTCAATGCCGTGAACGCCATGCGCCTGCTCGGCCGGTGGATGCGGATGGTCACGATCCCCAATCAGTCGAGCGTCTCCAAAGCTTTCGAGCTGTTCGATGCGGCGGGTCGCCTTCCGGCCGGGCCGCATTATGAGCGGCTGGTGGATGTCTGTGAGGAGCTGGCGCGGTTCACCTGGCTGGTGCGGGACAATGCTGTCGAGCTGGTCGATCGCTACAGCGAACGCCTGGAACGGGCCGGAAAAGAGGCTGCCGCTGCCCGCAGCATCGCCGAAACGCGCACGGGATGACCTGGCGGACGCCACCTCATAAGGGTGTCGTCGTCTCGGCGCTCGGCGTCACGCAAACCCTGGCCTGGGCCTCGACCTATTATCTGACGGCCGTGTTCACCGATCCGGTAGCGGCCGATCTGCATCTAAGCCGCACCTGGTTCTATGGCAGCGTGTCGGCGGCGCTGCTGCTCTCCGGTCTGCTCGGCCCGATCGCCGGGCGCATGATCGACCGCTATGGCGGGCGGGACGTGCTGGCGGCAACCAACCTGATCTTTGCGGCCGGGCTGATCCTGCTGTCTTTCGCAACCGGGCCGATCACCCTTGTTGCGGCCTGGCTGGTGCTGGGGATCGGCATGGGCTTCGGCCTCTATGAGGCGGCATTTGCGACTGTAGCTGGTCTTTACGGTCGGGAGGCCCGCAACGCTATCACCGGCATCACCCTGTTCGCGGGTTTTGCCAGTACGGTCGGCTGGCCTTTGAGCGCGGCGATGATCGATGCGTTCGGCTGGCGTGGTGCGCTGCTGGCCTGGGCAGGGTTGCATGTGGCGCTCGGGCTGCCGCTCAACCGGCTGCTGGTGCCCCGCTCTCCGGCCCCGATTGCGGAGGGATCGGGATCGGAAGCGGCGTCTGCCGGGGTGCCGTGGACGATGATCGTCCTGGCGGGCGTGTTTGGGGCGACCTGGTTCGTCTCGACGGCCCTGGCTGCCCATCTGCCCCGGCTGCTGGAAGCCATGGGTTCCACGCCTGGTGCAGCGATGCTGGCGGCGTCCCTGGTCGGCCCGGCCCAGGTTGCGGCGCGGGTCGCAGAATTTGGTCTGCTGCGCCATGCCGCACCGATGATCTCGGCGCGGTTAGCGGCTGGCCTCCATTCGGTCGGGGCGTTGCTCCTCGGAGTAGTCGGCGCACCTGCCGCCATTCCTTTCGTCCTGCTGCATGGCGCGGGCAATGGGATGCTAACGATCGCTCGGGGGACCTTGCCGCTCTCGATGTTCGGCTCGGTTGGTTATGGCCTGCGAACCGGCCTGCTGGCCGCTCCTGCCCGCCTTTTGCAGGGCGCGGCTCCGTTGCTGTTCGGCCTGGTGCTGGATCGGGGCGGACCGTTTGCGGCTCTGCTGCTGACGGGTTCGCTGACCGGCCTGTCCCTTCTCGCCCTGTTGCTTCTGAAGACGCCATCACAGTCCAAAGCTTTGAAGCGGATTGCTGGATGACACTTGGCGTTCATTGCCCTTGCGGCGAAGCCTGGTTGTGTCCGTCTATCCAAGATCCAAGCCAACCTGAAGGTGTTAGCCGTGTTTTCGGTCTGCCACTGCGCTTATTGTGCAGTTTTGAGCAAACGGTGGGGTGACACTCAGTAATAAGTCTACAAACCATCCCGAATAGCGGTAGCACAAGTCGACGCAGGCGAGCCGTTCCGCGCTCACCGCGCACCTGATCCAACTGGCAACCTCGATGACGCCTTGCTTCACCACGCGATCGGGAGTTGCAGGGACGTTTCAGCATCGGCCCTGCCCCGCTCCAGCTTGAGGTCGGTACCCGGCCCACCCATGCCTACTCGCGTCCAAACACGCCGTTTGACCCCGCAAGCCGTATGGAAAGTTCGTGGGGCAGGGCCGCGCTTTTCAACCTGAAGCCAACGTATCGAGTGAACTCGACGCCACGCTTCCTTTCAGAAAACAACCACACACCATCCTGGTGCAGGCCCGGCAGCAGCAGGGCCTGCAATTCGTTTAGGTCTTTGGCGGCCAGATGTCTCTGATAACTTCTGATGCTTGAAGCGCTCCCGCGGAGTGCTAGGTTGATGGTGAGATGCTCAAGGCCACATACCGCATCCTGCTCGTGCTCATCGTGTTCGCCGTCATCGGCGGACCGGTGCTGCATTTTGCTCAACCTGAGACAGCTTCAATGGCGCCCATGGTCATGGCCGAAATGCCCTGCGACATGGCGATGTCGATGGCTGATGCTGGCCCTGGCGCGCCCTTTGCGCCGTGCAAGGGCCTGACGTCCGAGTGCGTCAAGCAAATGGGCTGTGTCGCCAATGCAGCCCTGCCGACCCGGATTGTGAACGATGATGTTACGTTCGCATTCAGCCTCGTCTCCTATTGGTCCACCGGGTCCGAGATGACCGGTATGGCCCAGAAACCGGAACCCTTTCCGCCCCGAACGGTCTGAGTCCAACCGGCGCACACCCGAGGTGCGCCCAGTCGACAATTGGCTGTTCCACTGCCCGCAGCGCGCCTCACCATAGCGCGGGCCACAAAGGGTTCTCACATGACCAGCACACGCATACTGGCGGGCGCAGCGGCGTTCGCTTGCGCCCTCGCGTTTCCCGCCATCCGGGCGCCCGCCGCGGCCTCTGACTACCGCTTCGAATTAGTTGGAAAGCCAAAGCTCGTCGCCAAGAAGGACATAGTGCAAGTCCGGCTCGTGCGCGTGACCGACGGCAAGCCCGTTCTGGACGCCGTCATCTTCGAGAGCAAGGCCGACATGGGTCCGGCCGGGATGGAGACCATGACCGCCCCAGTTAACGCCATGCCCCCCAAGGGCGGCACCTACAGCTTCGAGATTGATCCCGGCATGGCCGGCCCCTGGGCGCTGCACCTGGCCGCCAAGGTACAAGGCGAGGCGGAGACAGTGCGCGGGACGGTCAACGCCGATTTGGTGAAGTGACGTGCGCGCCCAGTGGAGGCAGCTCGGCGCTGGCGCGATGCTGGCGGCGGGCCTACTCGCCTACCTGCCCGTCAAGGCTCAGCCCACGGACGCCCCGCTGGGCGCTACCGTCGAGGATCTGCTGGCCGCTGGCAGGCGGCTAAGCCCGGGGCTGCGCGCGGCGGCCCTGGACACAGAGGCGGCCGCGGCCAAGGCGAGTGGCGCCGACAGGCTGGACGATCCGACGATTACGGACAGCTACACCTACTACAAGGACCCGAACGTCTTCAGCGCCCACACGGCGATGCTGACCCAAGCGTTCCCGCTATGGGGCAAGCGGGACCTACGCCGTCAAGCAGCCCTGGCGGATGTGGATGCTAGCCGGGGGCGGGAGCAGGCTGCCCAGGACGAACTGGACGAGCGAATTAAGGTCGCCTTCGCGCAGTATCTCCTGCTCACCAAGAGCATGGCGGTGAACCGGGAGATCACAGAGTTAGCACGGCGCATGAAAACCGTTGCTGCAGCCCGCTACGGCCAGGGCGGAGGCGACCAGGCCGGGGTTATCCAGGCATTCGGCGAGGAAACGGCCGCCAAGGTGGAAGCGGTTAGGCTGGCAGGCGCCAGGGGTGCGGCCCAGGCGCGCTTGAATGCACTTATCGGCCGGCCAACCGGCACTCCCCTGGCCGATCCGGTTTGGGCGCGGCCGATGCCGGCGGCCGATCCGCTCCTTGCCGTGCTTATCGAGCGTGCCCGTGCAGGCAACCCAACGCTGTTGACCAGCACGGCTGCAATTGCGGCTGCCAGGGTGCGGAGCACGCTGGCCGACAAGGCATGGTATCCGGATGTCACTGTTGGCGCTGGGCCGTTGGTGCAGACGAACAACCGCCCGGTCGGCTTCGCGGCCACGGTCGGCCTGAACATCCCGCTCCCTTGGGGGCGGGCAGCGTCCGGCCAGCGGGAGGCGGCGGCCCAGGTGGGCGCCACGCAGCAGCGCCACGACGCAACACGGCTGGAGGTCGAGGGCGCCCTAGGCGAGGCGGTCGCCAGGCTGCGAGCCATCCGTGCCACCGAGACGCTCCTGCGGCGAGAAACGATGCCGCAGGCCCAGGCGGGCTTCCGGGCGGTGCTGGCGGGCTACGGGCAAGGCAGAGGCGACCTGACGGTCGCCATCAAGGCCGAACGGCAGGTGCATGACGTCGAGCTTCGCCTCCTGCAGGCCCAACTGGACGCGCAGGTTGAGATAGCCGCCATCGAACGCCTCATCGGGGGTGACCTATGATGCGCGAGCTGCTTGCGGCCGGCGTTGCCGCCCTCATTGCCACCGGCGTTGCCGGTGGAATTGCCAAGGCTGAGGACGGCCGGCAACCGCTCTACTATCAAGACCCGGATGGCAATCCATTCTATTCGGCCGGTCCCAGAAAGGCGGCAAGCGGGCACGATTACGTGCCGGTCTTCGATGACGCCGCACCGACCCCGGGAGTTGCTGCGAACGACACGCCGGCGGCACCAGCAGCAGGGACAACCGTACAGGCAGCGTCCTCCTCTGGCCAAAACCGCATCCTGTTCTACCGCAACCCCATGGGCCTGCCCGACACCTCACCCGCGCCCAAGAAGGATTCGATGGGCATGGACTACATCCCCGTCCGTGAGAGCGAGGCGGTGGATGCAGGCGCCGGCTTGGTCACCATCGCGCCCGGCCGGATGCAGGTCCTCGGCGTCCGGACCGCTCCCGTCGAAAGTCGCGCGGCGCTGACGCGGACGATCCGGGCAACGGGGACGGTGCAGTTCGACGAGCGCCGGATGGCCGTCGTGAGCACGCGGGTGGGCGGCTGGGTCGAGCGCCTGGAAGTCGGGGCGACCGGAGATGCTGTCAGGCGCGGCCAAGTGATGGCTGACCTCTACTCGCCGGACCTGGTTGCAGCAGAGGAAGAGTTCCTAGTGGCGTCGCGCATGGGCGGCGCGATGGCGGCAGCCTCAGTTCAGCGCCTGCGCGCCCTGGGCGTGCCTGATGGCGAGGTCACCAGGCTGCGGCGCACCGGCAAGACGGCGCAACGCATCCCGGTCCTGGCGCCGGCGGATGGTGTAGTCACCGAGAAGATGGTGGTGCAGGGCACCCGCGTCGGACCGGACCAGCCGCTGTATCGGACGGCAACCCTGTCGCCCGTATGGGTAATCGCCGAAGTTCAGGAAGGGGAGCTTGGCGGCGTGCGGCCGGGCCAGCAGGCCAAGGCCGGCTTCGTCGCCTTCCCGGGCCGCGGCTTCACCGGCACGGTGGACTTCATCTACCCGAGCCTGACGGCCGAGACGCGCACCGCCCGTGTGCGCGTCATCATGCCCAACGCGGACGGGGCGCTACGGGCAGGAATGTTCGCCAGCGTGGAGATCGAAGCACCCGCTGCCAACGGCGCGGGGCCGATGCTTGCGGTGCCATCTTCGGCCGTCCTGGACAGCGGTACGCGGCAGGCCGTGCTGGTGGAGCGTGGCGAGGGACGGTTCGAGCCACGCCAGGTGCGCGTCGGCGCGCAGGGCGATGGCACCGCCCAGATTCTCGACGGTCTCAAGCCCGGCGAGCGGGTGGTGGTCGGCGCGAACTTTCTGATCGACGCCGAGAGCAACCTTCGGGCCGCGCTGCAAGCCTTCACTGTGCCCGGCGGGCCGGGGCAACTTAACGGACAGAGAGGCAAGACGCCATGATCGCCCGGATCATCGCCGGTTCGGCGCGCAACTGGCTGCTGGTCGTGTTCGCAACCGCGTTCCTCGTGGGCGCAGGCATTTGGGCGGTGCTTAAGACGCCGCTCGACGCCATCCCCGACCTCTCCGACACGCAGGTGATCGTTTATACCGACTACCCCGGTCAGGCTCCGCAGGTGGTCGAGGACCAGGTCACCTATCCGCTCACCACCGCGCTGCTGGCGGTGCCGCGCTCGAAAGTGGTACGGGGCTTCTCCGCCTTCGGTGCCTCGTTCGTCTATGTGGTGTTCGAGGACGGCACGGACCTGTACTGGGCCAGGAGCCGTGTGCTGGAGTACCTCAATTTCGCGCAGAAGCGGCTGCCATCAGGCGTGACGCCCTCGCTGGGTCCCGACGCGACAGGAGTCGGTTGGGTGTATCAGTACGCCGTGGTCGGCGCGCAGCGAACGCTGGCCGAGCTTCGCAGCGTGCAAGACTGGCTGATCCGCTTCCAGCTTACCAAAGCGTTCGGCGTGGCCGAGGTCGCGTCGGTCGGCGGGTTCGAGAAGCAGTATCAGGTCGTCGTGGATCCGCGAAAGCTGCAAGCATTCGGCATCCCGCTGTCCCGGGTGACGGAGGCGGTGCGCACCAGCAACCGCGACGTGGGCGGCCGTACCATCGAAATGACCGAGACCGAGTACATGGTCCGTGGGCGTGGCTACCTGACGGGCGCAGGCGACCTGGAGCGGGTGGTGCTGCGCGCGAATCCGAGCGGCACGCCCGTGCTGCTGCGCGACGTAGCCCGTGTGCAGATCGGCCCCGACGAGCGGCGCGGCATTAGCGAGATGGACGGAACTGGGGAGGCGGTCGGCGGCATCGTGGTCAAGCGCGACGCCGCGGATGCGCTCACCACAATCCGAGCCGTCAAGGAGCGCATCGCCGAGCTGCTGCCCAGTCTGCCGGAGGGCGTCAGCGTTCAGACGGTCTATGACCGCTCCGAGCTGATCCTGCGCGCCATCGCCAACCTGCAACGCACGCTGATCGAGGAGAGCCTGATCGTCTCTTTGGTCTGCGTCGTGTTCCTGCTGCACGTCCGCAGCGCGCTCGTGGCCATCGTGACGCTACCCATCGGCGTCTTGCTTGCAGTGCTCGCCATGCACACCATCGGCGTCGGGTCGAACATCATGAGCCTGGGTGGCATCGCCATCGCACTTGGCGCCATGGTGGATGCCGCCATCGTCATGATCGAGAACGCGCACAAGCACGTCGAGCGGCTGAAACCCGGCGAACCGCGCGGCCCTGCACTGATCGCCGCCGCGCAGGAGGTCGGGCCCTCGCTGTTCTTCAGCCTGCTCATCATCGTGGTCTCATTCCTGCCGGTGTTCAGCCTGGAGGGGCAGGAAGGCCGGATGTTCAAGCCGCTGGCCTACACCAAGACTTTTGCGATGGCCGGCGGCGCGCTGCTGTCCATCACGCTGGTGCCGGTGCTGATGCTGGCCTTCGTGCGGGGCCGGATCATCCCGGAAAGGCGCAACCCGATCAACCGCGCGCTGATCTGGCTCTACCGCCCGCTGATCCGCGGTGTGCTCCGGGTGCCGGCGCTGCTGCTCTTGCTTGCCGCGGGTGCTTTGGCCGCAACCGTATGGCCTGCAATGCAGCTTGGCAGCGAGTTCATGCCGGAGCTGCGCGAAGGCACGCTGCTCTACATGCCCGTGACCCCGCCCGGTTTGTCCATCACCAAGGCGGCCGAGCTGCTGCAAACCCAGGACCGCATCATCCGGAGCTTCCCCGAGGTGGCGTCGGTGTTCGGCAAGGCGGGCCGGGCCGCGACCGCAACCGACGCGGCGCCCACCGAGATGTTCGAGACTCTCGTCAACCTCAAGCCGGAGAGCGAGTGGCGGCCGGGGATGACGCTGGACGCCCTTAAGGCGGAGATGGACGAAGCGCTACGCCTGCCCGGCGTCAGCAACGCCTGGACGCAGCCCATCCGGGCCCGCATCGACATGCTCTCCACCGGCATTCGCACGCCGATCGGCGTCAAGGTGTTCGGTCCGGACCTCACCCAGCTTTCCGCGCTGGCCACGCAGGTGGAGCAGGCGGTCCGCGCCGTGCCCGGCACCACCAGCGCCTTCGCGGAGCGGTTGCAGGGCGGGCGCTACCTTGAGATCGCACCGGACCGGGACGCCGTTGCCCGCTACGGCCTCTCCATCGGCGATGTGCAGGACGTGGTGGCGACGGCGCTTGGCGGAGAGACGGTCACGACGACCGTCGAGGGCCGGGAGCGCTACGGCGTAATCGTTCGCTACCCGCGCGACCTGCGCGACGATCCCCGATCCATCGGGGACCAAGTGCTCGTGCCGACGCCTGGCGGCGCCATGGTGCCATTGGAGCAGTTGGCGCGCATCGCCCTGACTGGCGGGCCGCCTTCCATCCGTACAGAGAACGCCCAGCTTGCCGCCTACATCTATGTAGACATGCAGGGGCGCGATATGGGCAGCTACGTCGCCGACGCTGCCCGGGTGGTGCGCGGCCAGGTGCAGGTGCCGCAGGGCTACCGTATCGAGTGGAGCGGGCAATTCGAGAACCTGGAACACGCTAAAGCCCGGCTTAAGCTGGTTGTTCCGGCAACGCTGGCCGTGATCTTCCTGCTGCTCTACCTCAACTTCGGCCGGATCGCGGAGACGCTGATCGTCATGCTGTCCGTGCCATTTGCCATTGTAGGCGGCATCTGGCTGATGTGGTGGCTCGGCTACAACGTCAGCGTCGCGGTCGTGGTCGGGTTCATCGCGCTGGCCGGCGTCGCCGCCGAAACCGGAGTCATCATGCTGATCTACCTCGATCACGCGCTGGAGGCAGTCCGGGCGGAGCGGGCCAGGGAGGGCCACGCGCTGACCCGGGCTGACCTGCGTGCCGCCATCATGGAAGGAGCCGTCGAGCGCGTGCGCCCCAAGATGATGACGGTGGTGGCGATCATGGCCGGCTTGGTGCCGATCCTGTGGAGCACTGGGAGTGGGTCAGAGGTTATGCGTCGCATCGCCGCGCCGATGGTGGGCGGCATGGTGTCCTCGACCGTGCTGACGCTACTCGTCATCCCGGCGCTCTATGCTCTGGTCAAGGGTTGGCGGCTGCCGCATGGGGATCTCGTGACGGCGAAGCCGCGTCTGGCGGTGATGTCTCAAGCCGCCAAATAGTGAACGGTAAGTTGACCCGAGAGGGCTGCCGAATGCCCTTTGACGCTT
Source organism: Terriglobus sp. (assembly GCA_965200815.1). Lineage (GTDB taxonomy): Bacteria > Acidobacteriota > Terriglobia > Terriglobales > Acidobacteriaceae > Terriglobus. The sequence continues at coordinate 62,861 of OZ241387.1, forward strand.
AACTCGACAGCACGGGCGAGTAGAAGGTATTGTCAGCCTATGGTGATGGCGCGTTTCCGTCAATTTGCATGGATGCTCCTCCTGGTGTTGTTCGCCGGGGTGAGCCTGCCCGTGCTCGCGTCCGCAGGTCCAAGCTTCGCGCAAGCCCGTGCCAAAGTTGCCACCGTGTCTCATGTCCATGCCGACGGAACCGCCCACACGCACGCGGTGAAGGCCGACGTTCGCACGTCGGATATCAAAGCGGTGCCATCAAAGGTGAAAACGACCGATTGCTCCTGCTGCCTGACCAACACCGCGTGTGCCTTGTCCTGCTTCGGCATGGCGTTGCTGCCCATGAATGTCGATTGGGCATGGGCTTCCACGTTAATGCCTTGGTCTTATGCCGTGGTCAGTGCCCCGTCCGGCGTAGGTCCTTCGGGCGACATCGACCCTCCTAGACTCGTCTCCCTCAGCTAGGCCCGCTTCGCGCGGGCTACGACGCCCTGCGTGTGCCTTGTGCACCAGCAGGGTGGCCAGTGAGCGGATGCGCCCGAGCCAAGTGCCGGGCCTGCAACGAGGACCATCATGTTTTCTCCGATCCATCGGGCAGCGCTCATCGCGCTCTCCGCCCTGCCTGCAACGGGGTGGTCAGCCCACGCCCAGGGCTTCATTTCTCCCGGTGCGCGGGCCGTTTCTCCGGCAGGGCAATCCGGCAACGCTCCTGGGCGCACCGCGCCAGCTCCGTCTGTCACCGCACCGTCCGGACCGGGACACGCTCTGCCGACCTTGAGCATGCCCAGTGGCGATATCTCCGCCTTGCCAGTGCCGGATGCCGCAGATGCTGGAAGCGATGGAGCTTCGACGCCACGTGCAGCACTACCCCCGTCGAAAGCCGTCATCCCACCATCCACCTTGCCTCCGCCCGAAGCGGTATCCCGTCTCAGGGCAGCCATGGACGGAGCTTGGACCCGAAGCGTCGAGCTTGCAGGGGTAGCGGGCAGGCAAGCCGCCGCGAGAGCGCGAGGACGCTCGGCGGACAGCGTGACGCCAGGCTCTCCTTCATTAGGAGGCGGCTTCGTCAGCGACGGAATCAACAATGCACGCGGCGGCCGCGAGGCCGAACTGTCCGTAGCTACGCCCCTGTGGTTGCCCGGTGAAGGAACCGCAAGCCGCCGGGTAGCGGACGCGGACCTATCGCGGCTCACGGCGGGGCAGCAGGCCCAGCGTCTTGTCGTGGCCGGAGAGGTCCGCGAGGCCCTAGCCACGGTGGCGCTCGCCAAGGTGGAGGCAGACGGCGCGGAAGCTCGGCTTCGCAATGCGGCTAGCCTGGAGACCGACGTTGCTCGGCGGGTGCGCGGGCGTGAGGCAGCCGAAGCTGAATTGCTGACCGTGCGGCTGGACCGGATGGAGGCGGAGATTGGATTGGCCGATCGCCGCGCGACCTTGGAGGGCGCACGCCTGGCGTTCCGGTCGCTGACTGGGATCGAGCCGGACCCCGCGGCATTGAACGAGGCCGACCCGGGATCGAGTGCACCAACACATTCGAGGCTGGCCGAAGCGGATGCCGCCGTGACGGCGGCCGATGCCAACCGCCGCCTGACCGCCTTGCAGGTGCGGGAGAGCCCCGAGATCGGGTTGCTCGCGCGGAGTTCGCGGGAGGCCGGGAACAACTATTACGACAACCGGGTCGGCATCCAGTTCCGCCTGCCCTTCGCCACCGAGGCCCGCAACGCGCCACGGCAGGCCGCGGCCGAGGCCGAACTGACCGAGGCCACGGCCGCGGCGGCAAACGTCCGGCGCCAAGTGGACCTTCAGGCGGTCCGTGCCCGGCTCGACCTATCCGCCGTGCAGCAGGCGCTGGGAACCGTTCGGCAACGCGTGACGATGCTCCGGCAGCAACGTGGATTGTCGGAGGCCGCATACCGGGGCGGTCAGGTGTCCCTGGGCGATGTCATCCGCATCCGAGCTCTGGTGATAGAGGCGGAAGTGGCGAATGGTCGCGCGGAAATTGCCGTCCGGCAGGCGCGATCGCGGGTCAACCAGGCGCTGGGGATCCTGCCATGAGGACGATCGCCGCTCTCACCCTTTTGGCCATCCTCGCGGCAGGGCCGGTTCATGCCCATGCCGGGCACGACGATGCGCCTCCACTCGCGGCGACCGCAACGACCCTGCCGCGTGCGGAGGCTCACTCGGACCTGTTCGAACTGGTCGCCAGGATCGAAGGCGGTGCCGTGATTATCCACCTGGACCGCTTCGCGACCAACGAACCCTTGGGCAACGCCACAATCGAGGTAGCCGAAGGCACCGAGACCTCTACGGCGCAGCCACAGCCGGATGGGACGTATCGACTGGCGGCCCCCTGGATCGGTGCCCCAGGCCACCATGAGCTGGTGTTCACCGTGGCGGCCGGAGATGAAGCCGACCTGCTGAGTGCCAGCATCGACATCCCGGCAGACGATCACGGCGCGGCACCCGCGACGGGCGCACGGGCGCGAATGCAGGCGGCGCTCGGCGACAGCCGGGTTCCCGTGGTCGCTGGATTGGGCTTCCTGCTCGGCGCTTTTACCATCCTGCTGTTCCAGGCGCGTGGCCGAAGGCGAGCGGCCATGGGCGGGATGGCACTGCTCTCCGGCGTGCTGGTGGCTGGCGTCGCGTTCGCCCATGCCGGGCACGATGGTGAGGAGGCACCGCCACCTGCCACGGACGCACCGCGGCGCCAACCGGACGGCAGCGTCTCCATGCCAAAGGATGCGCAGCGCCTGCTGGCCATCCGCACCGTGCTGGCAGGTTCCAACGATGCGACCCGAACCGCTCTGGTCATCGGGCAAGTCATCGCCGACCCCGAAGCCGCCGGACGCGTGCAGACCAGCCAGCCCGGTCGTGTCGGCCCCGGCAAGAAGGGGCTCGCCCGTCTGGGTCAGCGGGTCGAGAAGGATGACGTGCTCGCGATCGTGACCCCATCCATCGGCACCGTCGAGCGCGGTGGCGTGCAGGCGCAGGTGGCGGAACTGGACGGGGCGGTTCGCTTGGCGCAGGCCAGGCTCTCCCGCCTTTCGGCCCTGGCGGGCAGCGTCGCGGGTAAGGAAATCGACGATGCCCGGCTGGAGCTGGACGGTGCCCGCAGGCGGCGTGCCGCACTTGCACCTTCGTTGGCCCGTGCCGAGGTGCTGGTCGCCCCGGTGACCGGCGTGGTCTCGGTGGTGAATGCCCAGGTCGGCGCGGTGGTCGACAGCAAGGACATCCTCTTCGAGATCGTCGACCCGAACCGGCTTTGGGTAGAGGCGGTGCTGACGGACCCGAGCCTCGCCGGACAGGTTCGAGGCGGCTCCGCCATCACCGCAGATGGCACGACGATCGCCGTGACGTTCATCGGCCGCGGCATGACCCTGCGGCAGGGTGCGGTACCGCTGCAATTCCGTATTGACGCGCCGCCGCCGGGTCTTTCTGTCGGCTCTCCCGTCACCGTCGTCGCCGAATTGGATGGTAGGGAGCACGGGATCGCATTGCCGCGCGCAGCGGTGGTGCGGCAGGCGAATGGCACGGCGGCCGTGTGGGAGCACGTCTCGGCCGAGCGCTTCGTGGCCCGTTCTGTCCGTGTGCGACCACTGGATGCAGGACGCGTGCTGGTGCTGGGCGGGCTCGCGGCGGATCCGCCGCCGCGCATCGTGGTGCAGGGTGCCGAGTTGCTGGGTCAGGTGCGCTGATGGGCCGCTTATTCGGCGCGCTGGTCCACGCCAGCCTGCACAACCGACTGTTTGTGCTCGTCGCGGCGGCGCTGCTGGTCGCTTATGGCGGCTTCGAGCTGAGCCGAATGCCTGTGGACGTGTTCCCGGACCTGAACCGCCCCACGGTCACGCTGATGACTGAGGCCGAGGGCATGGCGCCGGAGGAGGTGGAGCAGCTCGTCACCTATCCGCTGGAAACCGCCATGAACGGCATGCCCGGCGTGGAACGGGTGCGCTCCGTCTCCGGTGTGGGCCTGTCCATCCTCTATGTGGAATTCGCCTGGGGCACCGACCTCTACAGGAACCGCCAACAGGTCGCCGAGCGCATCGCTTCCGTCCGCGAGCAGCTTCCGGCAAGCGTGGTGCCTCAGATGGGTCCAGTCACGTCCATCATGGGCGAGATCATGCTGGTGGCGATGACGGCGGAAGACGTGAGCCCGATGCAGGTGCGGGAGCTCGCGGACTTCACGGTGCGTCCCCGCCTGCTGGCGATCCCCGGCGTGGCCCAGGTCATCCCCATCGGTGGCGAGGTGCGGCAGTATCAGGTCACGCCCAACGTCCCGCAGATGGCCCGGCTCGACATCTCGCTCGACGAGGTGGAGCGTGCGGTGAAGCAGTTCGGCGCCAACACCGGCGGCGGCTTCGTCGACCAGAACCGGGCGGAGTACGTCGTTCGCAACATCGGGCGCACCACCCGCATCGAGGATCTCCGCAGCCTGGTGGTCACGATGCGCGCCGGGCAAGCCATCACCCTGGGCCAAGTGGCCACGGTGGACTTCGCCGCCCGTTTCAAGCGCGGCGACGCGGGCGCCAACGGCAAGCCCGTCGTGATCCTCTCCGTCCAGAAGCAGCCCGGTGCCGACACCGTGCCGCTTGCCAGGGCGGTGGAAGCCGCGCTGGCGGATTTGACCCGAACGATGCCGCAGGGTGTACGGGCCGACCAAGTGCTGTTCCGCCAAGCCAACTTCATCGAGGCCAGCATCGGCAATGTGGAGGAGGCGTTGCGGGATGCGGTGATCGTCGTCGCGGTGATCCTGTTCGCTTTCCTGCTGAACGTGCGGACCACGCTGATCTCGCTGCTGGCGATCCCGATCTCCATCCTGTTCACCGTGCTGGTGTTCCGGCTCTCCGGTCTGTCCATCAACACCATGACCCTTGGCGGCCTCGCCATCGCCATTGGCGAGCTGGTGGACGATGCCGTGGTTGATGTGGAGAACGTCTTTCGTCGGCTGAAGGAGAACCGCGAGGCGGGCAATCCTCGCCCCGTGCTGGTGGTGGTGGCGGCGGCGAGCCAGGAGGTGCGGTCCGGCATCATCTACGCGACCATCATCGTGATGCTGGTGTTCCTGCCCCTGTTCGCGCTGCAAGGTATCGAGGGCAAGCTGTTCGCCCCGCTGGGCATCGCCTACATCGTCTCGATCCTGGGCAGCCTGGTCACCTCGGTCACGGTGACGCTGGTGCTCTGTTACTACCTGATCCCCGGCATGAAACGGCTGACAGAGCGGGAGAGCCCGATGGTCCGAGTGCTGAAGCGCTGGGACACCCGACTGCTTCACTGGTCGTTCGGTAAGTTGGCGCCACTGTCTTTCGTGGTGCTGGCCCTGGTCGGCCTGGCCGCAGCCGGTGCGTGGTTCCTCCCCCGCAGCTTCCTGCCGCCCTTCAACGAGGGCACGCTCACCGTCAGCATGACGTTCCAGCCCGGCATCAGCCTGGCCGAGAGCAACCGCTTGGGTGGCATCGCGGAACGGCTGATCATGCAGGTGCCGGAAGTGAAGTCGGTGGGACGCCGGGTCGGCCGGGCCGAGCTGGACGAACATGCGGAAGGTGTCCACTCGACCGAGATGGACGTGGACCTGCGGCCCGGTCGGCCCAAGGAGCAGGTGTTGGCGGAGTTGCGCCAGCGTGTCGCCGTGCTGCCCGCCGCGTTCAACATCGGCCAACCCATCGGACATCGACTGGAACACCTGCTGTCCGGCGTCAACGCGGCGATCGCGGTCAAGCTCTACGGCGACGACCTCGACACGCTGCGAGGGTTGGCCGAGGACCTGCGCACGCGCATGGCCGCGGTTCCTGGCCTGGTGGACGTGCTGGTGGAACGCCAGGTCCGGGTGCCGCAACTTCAGGTTCGCCTGGATTACGATCGCGCCGCGCTCTACGGCGTGACCCCGGCGGCACTGGCTGACAGCTTAGAGAAGCTGACCAACGGCAAGGTGGTCAGCCAGGTGGTCGATGGGCAGAAGCGGTTCGACGTCGTCCTCCGGCTCGCCGACAGGGAGCGTACGACCGAGGCGCTGGCTGGACTCCTGGTGGAAACACCGAAAGGCCGGGTTCCGCTGCGGACCTTCGCCGATGTGGAGGACACGGACGGACCCAACCAGGTCCTGCGTGAGAACGGGCGGCGCCGCATCGTCGTGCAGGCCAACACCGATGGCGGCGACATGGGGCTTGCCGTCGAGGGCATCCGCGCGGCGGTGGGCAAGCTCGCCCTTCCGTCCGGCTACTCGGTCGAGGTCGAGGGCACGTTCCAGGCGCAGGAGGAAGCGGCCAAGTTGATTGGCGTGCTGTCTCTGGTCAGCCTGGCGATGATCTTCACGGTTCTCTACTCGCGCTATCGCTCGGCGGTGCTGGCGCTGCTGATCATGGGCAACGTGCCACTGGCCTTGATCGGCTCCGTGGCGGCGCTGTGGATCGCGGGCCAGCCGCTCTCGGTAGCCAGCATGGTGGGCTTCATCACCTTGACCGGCATCTCGGCCCGCAACGGCATCCTCAAGGTCAGCCACTACATCAACCTCGTGCTGCACGAAGGCTGCGCCTTCGGGCCGGAGATGGTGGTGCGCGGCAGCCTGGAGCGGCTGACCCCGGTGCTGATGACGGCGTTGTCGGCCGGGTTCGCACTGCTTCCGCTGATGCTAGGCGCCGACGCACCGGGCAAGGAGATCCTGCACCCCGTGGCGATCACCATCTTCGGCGGCCTGGTCAGCGCCACCCTGCTCGACACGCTGCTGACCCCCGTCCTGTTCCTGCGTGTCGGCCGCAAACCACTGGAGCGGCTGATGCAGCCGGATGCAGACGGCCTCCGGCCCGCCGAGGCCTTTTGACCCGTTAACCAAGGAGAACCACGATGAAACTGCACATTCTGGCCGCCGCGTGCGGCTTGTTGCTCGCGCCTACCGGGGCGTTCGCCCATGGCGAGCCGCCCGCACCTTCCCATGGCGGCCAAGTCGTCGAGGACTCGTCAGAACACTGGATCGAATTGGTCGCGAGCGCCGGTGGGTTGACCGTCTACGTCCTCGACGAGGGCAAGAAACCCATTCCGAGCACCCAACTCGGCGGCAAGGCAACCGTGCTGGTCGGCGGCAAGTCCCAGGTCGTGATGCTCACACCCGGCCCGGGCAACAGCCTCGGCGGCAAGCTCGCGGCTCCGGCCACCGGAAAAATGACGACGGTGCTGTCGCTCACCGTGTCTGGCAAGCCCGCCCAGGCGCGCTTCGCCTCCACCCACTGACCCGTCACCATAAGGAGTTCACCATGATGCATTTCTTCAAGCGCACTGCCGTTGCCCTCGCGACGTTGACTGTCGTTGCCGCCGCTCTGCCCGTTCACGCCCAGCAACCTGCCGCTGCGGCGCCGATGAAGCCGACGCCGGGCATGGCGCCAATGGCTCATTCCGGCGGCGGCACGGCTGCACCGGACTCGCTGATGGGGGCGATGGACAAGATGTCGAAGGACATGGCCGCGGTCCCCATGACCGGGGACTCCGACAGGGACTTCGCGGCGATGATGATCCCGCACCACCAAGCCGCCATCGACATGGCCCGCTACCAACTCGCGCATGGCAAGGATCCCGTGATGCTCAAGCTAGCTCGGGCTGTGGTGGCAGCACAGGAGAAAGAAATCAGCGAGATGAAGCAGTGGCTTGCTAGGCATTCTACTCGATGATTAGCGTTACGATAAATGATGCAGACGGCAGTCAGCGCGGCCATGGCCGCGCTGACTGCCAATCGCTTCTGTTATGGTCTATAAACATTAAGATGGCCGCTTACACGGGTCTTGCGTTCCATTGCTCTTCAAACCCGATACTGTGAGGCTAATCGCGGCAGCATTCCCGAAATACGATCCACACTGTGCGAAAACCCGGTTCTAGATTTGGCGAACAGAATATCATGCTGATTGGAGCCGCTTCTTCCACGGATTGCTGGCAAGCACCGCTCTAAAATCCAGTATTTTTGATCGAACGGCTCAGGAGGGCAGAAGGTCATTCTCCAAACTTTTTGCGACTAGGAGTTTTCGCACGGTCTGCGATCCTTTTCGAGAAAAGCAGAGGCGCCGACGCCGGGCGGTGAAGGTCTGCAAAGTATGGATTGCAGCGAATTCCATCCTTAGCTCGACTTTGGCCAATTCTGACGATTTTGGGCGGCAGAGCGGGTCTGGCGGTAGTTTGTCGCGTTCCCGCCAAGAGACGTCGTCATGCCCCCTCTGTCATCCCGTTTCGCCGGGGTCATCCTAAGCTTCGCACCGCTGTTCCTTCAACGCAGTTGGCGTCACGCCGAGGTGTTGCTGACCGGCGCCATCCTGGTGCCGGGCCAGCGCACGGTGACCAGCATCTTGCGCATCATGGGCCTCAGACAGGAGCGGCGGTTCGTGAACTACCACCGCGTGCTGAACCGGGCGGCCTGGTGCCCGCGGGCGGCATCGCGCACCCTGCTTGGTCTTCTCGTCGCAGCGTTCGCGCCAAGAGGCCCCCTCGTGCTGGGGATCGACGACACGATAGAGCGCAGGCGCGGTAAGCGGATCGCGGCCAAAGGCATCTACCGTGACCCCGTGCGATCCAGTCATGGGCACTTCGTCAAGGCAAGTGGCCTTCGCTGGCTCAGCCTCATGCTGCTGGTCCCGGTTCCGTGGGCCAAGCGCGTGTGGGCTTTGCCGTTCCTGACAGCGTTGGCTCCCTCGGAACGATATTGCCAGGAGCGCGGACAGCGCCACAAAAAGCTGACGGACTGGGGACGCCAGCTCGTGTTGCAGGCCCGCCGCTGGCTGCCCGGCCGTGAGTTGGTCGTGATCGGCGACAGCGCCTTCGCCGCTCTGGAGTTCCTGGCCGTCACCGGCCGCCACGGGGTGACCTGTGTCACACGCTTGCGGCTGGACGCGGCCCTCTACGATCCGGCATCGCCGCGTCGGCCTGGCACCAACGGACGGCCCCGCACCAAGGGCAGGCGACTGGCGACGCTGTCCGAGATCCTGACCGACCCGGCGACGCCCTGGCAGCGCGTCACCGTGCCGGGCTGGTATGGTGACGGCGAGCGCGAGATCGAGGTCAGCACCGACACCGCGGTCTGGCGGCACAGCGGGATGCCCATCGTGCCGATCCGATGGGTGCTCGTCCGGGACCCCGTAGGCCGGTTCGAATCTCAAGCTCTGCTCTGCACCGACCTGGCCCAGGATCCCGCCCAAGTCCTGCGCTGGTTCGTCCAGCGCTGGCAGGTCGAGGTCACGTTCAGGGAAGTCCGCGACCACCTGGGTGTGGAAACGCAACGCCAGTGGGCGGACACGGCCATCGCGCGCACGACACCCTGCCTGCTTTGCCTGTTCTCGGTCGTGACCCTGCTTGGAAAGCAGCTCACGCCGTATACCCGCCGAGCTACAGCTACCAGCGCCTGGTAACGCAAGATACGCCCGACCTTTGCCGACACCCTCGCCGCCGTGCGCCGAGATATTTGGAAGGAAAGGGGTTTCGGCACATCCAGTCGAACCGCCCGCATGATAAAACTCAGGCCAGCAATCCGCAACGCCATCACCTACGCGCTTTGCCACGCAGCCTGATGGCCAAAGTCGAGCTTAGTCGGTGACCGTGCGAGCCGTGAAACGGTGACGAGAGGAGGCGAGGTAGTGAAGACGGGAAGGATGGTTGAGAGGGTTGAGAGGGGAGAGACTTGGGGCTGACACTGCTCGTGCCGGCCTGTCCCCTCGGGTTGCTGCGGTCTGAGCCACGGGGCCGGGCGCTCCTACCCCCGCTTTCCCTGCGGGAAAGCGCCTTCGGTTCGGCATTCTCGCTCAGGCATCCGGGCCGTGCCGTGCGCAGGGCCAAGGCCCCGCTTCGTCGCAACCCGAACGCCCTCCCTCACATGCCTCAGAGATAGGAGCGCCCGGCCCCGCGTCTCTCTTCGACCGCACCCGAGGGAACAAACCGGCACGAGCCGGAAGCCCTGGGGAAGAGAGATGAAGAGGGTCAGACCATGGCGAAGTTCGTCAACAAGGTGCAGTTGCTGGGTAACCTGGGTGCGGACCCGGAGGTGCGGAACTTCCAGAACGGCGGGCGGGTGCTGACCTTCAGCCTCGCGACCAGCGACACCTGGAAAGACCGCCACAGCGGCGAGCGGAAAGAGCGGACCACCTGGCACCGCGTTTCGATTTTTGCCGATGGCCTGATCGACGTGGCCGAGAAGTATCTGAAAAAGGGCAGCAAGGTCCTGGTTGAGGGCAAGCTGGAGAACCGCGAGTGGACGGACGGTGAGGGCGTGAAGCGCACCTCCACCGAGGTGGCGCTGCGCCCGTTCAGCAGCGACCTGGTGCTGCTGGGCGACGCCCCGGCGAGCCGGAGTGAGAGCGCACCGCGCCGGGAGCGCCAGACGATGGGAGCCGGTGCCGGCGGACGTGGCTACAACCTGCCGAAAGACAACGATCTGGACGAATCCATCCCGTTCTGAGGCCCGGGTTCGGGCGCCCTACGGGGCGCCGCTCCCACCCCTTTCTCCCTTACCAAAAGGCTCGGTCTCATGATCCGCCAGTACTTTGCCCACGTTTCCAGGGCGGCACCAATCCATTGCGGGTCGGTGTCGTCGCCACCGGCTCGATCTTCTACCTGCAGGATGAGGGCTTCTTCCGCGACCGCCACGGCGGCCGGGCCATTTGCCGCACGCCGTGGATCGTCGAGAGCTTCCTCAACGGTCAGTGCCATGCCGCCCGACGCGATCCGGCAACGGGTCGCTGGCTGGACACCTTCGTCAGCGGCCGATCCGACATGGCCGTGGTCCGCTCGCTGCGCGATGGCCGCCACCAGCAGGTCGCGGTCCGCATCCTGCAGCTGCACGACGATCTCGGGCTCTCGAAGGAGCCCACGCGCTACCCGCCTTTGCCGGACCTGCGGTTCTACCGCCGGCAGGCGCGCTGCCAGCCGATGCCGATGCGGCGAGCTGCCTGACAGCAGCCTTGCAACCCCTCCTTCCGATCGCCCAATCTAGCGAGCACACCATGGCCGCCATCACCATCAATCTGCCGCTCTACCAGGTCCTGACCGAGTTGAAGGTCGGGGAGGACCGCGCCCGACAAGCGGCCGAGGCCTCGATCCCGGACCTCTCGGCCTTCGCAACCCGCGACGACCTCAAGATTGCCCTGGACGGCCTGGAGCAGCGGCTCGGCCGCACCATCGCCGAGAAGACGGACGGGCAGACCAAGTGGATCGCGGCCATCGCCGCGAGCACGATCATCGTTCTGCTCAGTGGCTCGGCCTGGTTGTGGCCGCCGACCCGCTTCGCCGGGCCGCCCAGCCCGCCCGCGGCCGTCACTCTTCCCCAACACTGACCTGATCGCCCCGGACACTTCGCGCCGGCGTCTCTCGATCCTGCCCTGCTGACGGGCGCCCGGCGAAAGCCGGGATTGTTCAGCACCCCTTATCAGGAGTTTTCCCATGACCCGCACGCGCTTCGGCACGGGCACACGCGCTGCTGCGCGCGTGCGCCGCCTCTCCCCCTCTCCGGGAGAGCCGTCATGCTGATCGCCGAGATGGAGCGGCAGAGCTGCCTGGCCAGCGCCGAGCAGTGGCGTCGACAGGCCGAACAGATCCGCGAACACGCAGGGCGCAGCTATCTGCAGCCTCGGCAGCGCGACACGCTGCTGGCCGAGGCGGACGCCTGCGACCGGCAAGCCGATTGGTGGGTGGCTGGCGCAGACGACTACGTGCCGGCCGCGGCCACTGCATGCCTGGCAGCCCTGCTGCGGTAAAGCGGAACGATCGGCAACGCTCCACGTCGTTACCCAAGCGCAAACGTGATTGCGCCTGGCAATTACATCACCGCTTCTGGCCGGTCTGCCGCGTTCACAAGCAACGCAAACCAACGATCGGCTGAGCTCCACGACAATCAACCTAAATTGCGAGCTCGCAGCCTCGTTGCCGAGCAGCTCAGGAGGTCCACGATGGTTAAGTTCAGCATCCGGCTGGTGCAACAAATCACGGAGCAGGGCTCCGGAGATTTCATCATCGAGGCGTCAAGCGCCGAAGCTGCAGCCGGTATCCTTTTGGCGGCCTACAAGGCAGCTCAGGCCGAGGACTCCAGCGTCGTCGAGCTGCTGGACGGTCAGGTGCAGCTGATTGAGCGCGCGGAGGTGCTGGGCCGCAGCGTCTCCTTCAAGTTGCTCGATGAGGATGGCGCCGAGGTTCGCTTGGTCACGGCACCAGATGGTCGGGGCTCGTAAGCTCCTCCAACGGTTTGCAGCCTGCTGCGTCGATAAGCCAGTTCTTCTTCATGTCGCCCGAGCTATCTGGGTCAACGATGATCTGAGTGGCGGAGGCTGCGGCACGTCGCGGTCCGCTTCAACCTGACGGTGCTCCACTGTGTTGCGCCCCCTTCGGGGTGAGGCGGGCCGCGTCGCGCCGCCGGTCGCATCCGCCGATCACGGCAGACCCACACAGCGGAGCGACACCATGAAGACACTGACCTACCTCAAGAAGTTTTCCCGCAGCGCCAGCCGATCCATCAAGCGCCTGCTGCGCCACCTCACCGGCAAGAGCATCGTCAGCGCCACCCTCACGCTCTCCATTCCCCCATTCATCAAGCTGGAACTCGGCTTCAAGCAGGAGGTTGAGCAGCACGGGGCCGCTTAGCAGCCCAAGGCCGCCGGCTTTGGCCGGCGGCCTCTACCCTGCTGCCCATGGTGGAGAGAGCGTAGTGCTGTGCCCCTGAACGGGCTATTCTCACCAGACGAAGTTCGCTGGGCCAACAGCCCGAACCATCACCAAAGGAGAGCGACGGTGGCTGACCTACTCGATCGTTCGACGGAACTGGATATGAGCGGGGTTGGCGACGTCGCGGCCGCGATCAGCACCTTGGCTTGGACGCACGGCGTCACCGCCGCAGCCGAGCCGGTGGACGCCTTCGCCGACGCCACGGCTCGGCTGTGCGACACGGAGGTCACGTTCGACCATACCGAGCGACTGCTCCTTGGGCTGGCGCGCGGCGGGTTCGTCACCGACGAGCAGCGCTTCGCGCTGCACGCAGCCTACTTGCAGCAGCTGGCCGGTGACGTTCGACCCGTTCGGTGACCGGGACACGCGTGGCTACCTGCGCAATCGCCTCGGAACCAATGACGCCGCCCTGATCTCCCGGCTGGAGGCGCACGCCTTCTCCGCCAACGTGCTTCCGGCCCTCACCGCCCTGAAAGCAGCGCCGACAGTCAGCTACGACCAGGTGCTCGACACGCACCGCCGGCTGTTCAGCTCCGTCTACCCCTGGGCTGGGCAGGATCGAGCCACGCTCGCGCCTGACATCGCCATCGCCAAGGGCGGCGTGGCCGACCTGTTTTCACACCCGGCCGATGTGCGCCGCGCCACCGATTATGCGCTCGGCATGGGCCTGGATGCCCGCACTCTGCGGGCCAAGCCGGGGGAGGTGTTCGGCGCTTTGGCGTACGCACACCCCTTCTTGGAAAACAACGGCCGCACGCTCATGACGGTGCATGCCGACCTCACGCGACGTGCCGGGTTTCACGTCGACTGGACCGGGATCGCAAAGCCGGAGTTCCTCGCCGCACTCACGGCCGAACTGCGCCAGCCGGGCTCCGCCCTCGATGCGCTGCTGCTGCCGCACGTCCGGCCAGGCCCATTGCCAATCGAGCGCGCCGCGGTGAGCTTGGCGCAGAACCCGGGGCTCAACCGTTCCGGACCCTCGCCGTCCTGAGTAGATCAGCCCTGACCTGATCCGTTAGATCGCCAGCGTCAGCTGCTGGTTGCCAAGTCCGGGGCTGGGTGAGGAGAGTCCAACACGGGGGAAGATTACCAGCCCTGGCCGGCGCTGCGCATGGGCTTCCTTTCCGGTCGCCCGACGATCCGGCGTGGCGCCCTGGCCCAGGGCGTCCTACCCTGACGCCATGTGTGGTCGCTTTGCCCTGTCCCAGACGCCTGCCGCCCTTGCCAAGGTGTTCGGCACCCACAACGCTGTTCCCAACTTCCAGCCCAACTGGAACTTGCCACCCAGCCAGCCAGCGCCTGTGGTGCGGCACAATCCCAAGACGGGCGAGCGGAGCCTGGACGTGCTGCGCTGGGGCCTGATCCCGCACTTCGAGAAGGACCCTGCCCACGCCCGCATGCTCAACAACGCCCGGGCCGAGACGGTAGCCAAGCTGCCGAGCTTCCGCGGTGCCTTCGCGTCCCGGCGCTGCATCGTCCCGGCCGATGCCTTCTACGAGTGGAAGCGGGACGGCAAGCTGAAGCAGCCTTTCGCCATCGCCCGGGTGGATGGGGCACCGCTCGCCTTCGGCGGCATTTGGGAAAGCTGGACAGACCCGGCGAGCGGCGACATCACCCGGAGCTTCGCGATCGTCACCACGGAGGCAAACGGGACCATGGCGCCGATCCATGATCGCATGCCCGTCATTCTGGAAGCTTCTGACTGGCCGGTGTGGTTAGGCGAGGAAGAAGGCGATCCGAAGTCGCTGCTGCGTCCGGTTGCCGACAGCGTGCTTCGGACGTGGCCGGTAAGCACGGACGTGAACAGCGTGCGGCATAAAGGGGCCGAGTTGTTGCAGCCGATGCGCGACGAGGCGGTAGAGGGTGGCCCGAACTCGGCATGAGATATCGTCGAGGGATTGGGTCCTAACCCTATCTTACCTCTCCAGCCGAACACGGAGACGTCTTGCTCTCTCGCGGAACGCGGGTTCCCCCCCTTCAAGCACCTTGCAGACGAGCGTACGAATATTGGCTCGCTCTAATCCGCCGGAAAGGTAGGAGATGGGCGGTAGCGCGTCGCTCGCGTGCGGGCCGACGTTCGCCACGATGATCTGATCGGCGTCGGTGTTGATGACCAGATTAGCGTTGTGCGTAATCATGATCACCTGTCGACGGGACTTGGCTTCGGTGAAAAGACCCACGAGCTCGTCGAAGATAGATTGCGGGTCCAAGTTCTCTTCGGGCTGGTCTATGATCAACGGGCGGTCATCGGCTTTGTCGAGGGCCAGATAAAGCAGAAGCAGGACGATCCCGCGCGTGCCGGGCGACAGCTTGCTGATGTCCGTCCCGTCATACCGGACACTGTAGTTGATCGTGATATGGTCCGTGCTGTAGAGCCATTTGGCAAATTGCTTGAGCCAAAGGCGGTATTGGGTAGGGTCCGTCTTTGCAACACGGGCTTGTTCGAGCAAATCGCTCTGGTGCGCGTCTCGAAAAGATTTCATGGCAGCTGTAACCTCAGCGCCATCACCCGCTTCCCAGGCCTTCTTTAAGTCCTGGTCTGCAATCTTCTGCAGCGATCCAGATCCTTTGAATTGGCCTTGACGCCGGAGATCAATTAACTCGTCTTCCCCTCGCTTTGCCCACCGCGCAACATCGGCGGTTCGTGTGACGGTGAAGGAGAGTTTGTTCAGGGCTCCGCTTGCGTTGTTTAACCTCTCTTGAATCGGAGCGTAGAGCAGCTCCAGGACGCTTTGTTCGTTCAGCACATAGTCAAATACCAGCTTGTAGGATGCTTCACGCCGGGCATGAAGTTCAGCCGCGCGTGCTTTGGCCCCCTGGGCGTCCGTAAGCTTCTGCCGCAGTCCGGTTAACAGCTCGTTCTCTTGCACCAAGCGTGTCGAAAGGGCCGCATATCGGTCAGTAGTAGCTTTGTCGACGCTGATCAGCCCGTTCAAGCGCGTAATCTCAGCCTCCAGCTTCGCAAGTGGCTGGCGCGTCAAGTCATCACCTTGGCTGATATAGGACATCTTGTTGTCGGCAAGCTCAGCTGGCGGCGTTCCCTTCCAATCTTTCACCAGCTTCGTGGCCTGTCGTAGGTTCTGAGCGAGAAGGCTGTCCACATCCCCTACGTAGTCCGTAAGGAAGCTCTTCCATGTATCTATCTCGAGGCCACTTGCCGCGTGCAGGCGTTGTACCTCCCGCAAAATGGCTGGGGCTTTGTTGTTGCGGCGATCGACTACTTCATCCTGCATCGTTAGCAGGTCGTCGACCCTAAGATTGCTGTGCCGCAAGTGACCGCGGACGGTCTCCGCGGCGGCAGTAAGGGCTTGCAGCTGTCCCACCCGCTCCTGGCTGCCTTTCGCCACCAAACGGGCTCGCTCTGCTTCTGTCCTCCGTATCAGCGCTTCCTTATCTCTGATCTGAGACTGGTAAGTCGCTGCCAGCTTGTCCTTTTCTAGCTCGGTGCCGATCTGGTCTGAGAGATCGGTTAGGGCTTCCTCTTCGCGCTGCCGCGCCTGGCGATATCTCCTCGATCGCAGCTCCAACAGGTCGTGGAAATCTACCGCGCCATCGCGGTCTGAGGCCGAATGAGACTCAAAGATTACGCGCTCAATCTCTCGGAGCAGCGCGTCTGTCATACCGTAGGACGAGCAGAGGTTCTCGACGAATTGCTGGGAGAGGTAACGTGCCCTTGGGTAGCTCTCGGAGTCGAGTTGCTCGGTGAGATGCCGCCTTTCCTCGTCCCCGGACGCCCACTTTAATGTCACCCAGTTCTGGTTCAGAAACTCACGGGCACGCCAGAGGAAGGACTGTTGGTTCTCGGGCGACGGACCCGCGTCGCAAGCGCGTGCGATAATATCGGCCAGTGCTGTCTTCCCCGATCCCCGCGCACCAATGATGGCAACTAAACCTGGGTTTAAATTGATATGCGGGGTCATCGCCCATGGGGCATTATGCAGGGTGATGGAGGCAATGACGTCTGATGGGCACGTTCCAAGCGGCGGCGCGTCACCCACATGAGCACGGCTTTCAGGGTCGATGTATGCCTGACGCAGGGCATCGAAACTTGGGTCGCCTTTGATCCAGGTGTAGCGGTTCTCGGCCGGCTTGCCGACCATGCCGAGCGTGTGGGCATCACACCCATGAATACAAGGCTTGACCCCGTTGTAGTCTGCCTTCAGCTCGTCAACTAGGACGCTCCGCCTCCCGAGCCAGAACTCCCTCTGTGCTACCGAGGAAGCTAGAATTACATGCGCGAAGCTTTCAACGCTTTTGCGATTTGTAGCCTCCGCCGCGTCACGCATGCCGCCGGTGCCATCGTCGCCGCCAGCAACAGCGATTAGGATGTTCTTCTGTGCCCACTCATGCCCTTGGTACACCGTGCGCAGCTGGTCGAAAGTCACCTTGAACTGTCGTGCGCCAAGTTCAAGCGCAGCCGGTGTATTGGGTGCCGCACCTGATGACTCTCCGAGCCGCATCAGCTCGTCACGCGTGCATCTGAAGATGTCACCAGGAGTCTGGTATGTGAGGTTCGCTAAAAATCGCCGGGCTTCGGTAATATGTTTCGGATCTTCTGGGCTAATTAAAAGGTGCAAGTTAGTCCAATTACCTTTAACAGTCCCAAAGTTAAGCCTTGTTTCTATGTTGGCAAAAACTAGTTTGCAATTACTAAGGCGACCTGCCGCCTTTGCCTCAAGGACCTTCTCATAGCACTCGAGGCAGTAGTAATCAGTGATACCTAGAACTTCGATCACCGGTGTCGCGGCCTCAAGCGCCTTCAGATATTCATCCCAGACATCGGGGCCACGAAACTGGTTCGCCATGATCGTGCCGGGTGCATGAATGTGAGGGTCCCATCGCCGCCAACGTGATCCCGAGTCCTCCGGCAAGGCATCCATAACCATGTGCAAACCGATCGACCTGCTGATTGGTATCTGACAACGTCTTCATAGCAAGAGGCAGTAACTTACCTACAACTCAGCTAGCAGCAAGCATGCTGCGGGACGGCTACCGGCAATGTGCCGTCATCAAAAGTCACGGCTTTCCGGCATCCTAGCCTTCGGCCGCGCTGATCCGGGTTCTGCGTGCCGGACTTCATCACCGCGCAGCAGAGCTACATCGTCCCAACGCGCTCCACCGTCGGATCGCATCAGCCCGTTCAGCAGGTCTGAGCGGTCGACCAGCTTGCGGCAGATCAGATGTGTGATGGGCACCTCTGCGTGCTCGATCTCTCGTTCCACCCGGCCTTCGGCAATCAGCAGCCGGGCGCCAATCATCGCCGCCCGGTCCCGCGCACCTACATCGGCGTAGACAACGAGGTTTGCCGTGCCAAACTCGTCCTCCATGGTGATAAACACGATGCCCTTGGCCGTGCCCGGCCGCTGCCGCATCAGCACCAAACCCGGTAGCTTGATCCAGGTCCCTGGCCGCGCTGTGCCAAGCCGGCGCGTGTCATGCAGGCCGAGGCGCTGCAGCTGCTCGCGCAGCAGCGCCAGCGGATGTTGGCGCAGGCTGAGCCCGGTTGCCATGTAGTCCAGCACGGTCGATTGCCCATCCGCTTCCGCCGGCAGGGCCGGGGCGAGCTCTTGGATAAAGGACGGCTCGCCCAGGTTGGCGGCTTCGCCCGCCAGCAACAGCAGAGGCGGGATGTCACGTTCGATCGCCTTGGCTTCCCACATCGCTTCGCGACGGCTGGCGCCCAGGCTTGCAAAAGCGTCCGCCTCTGCCAGAGCCTCGATCGCCTTGCGACCGACATTAGCGCGCCGCGCCACCTCCTCCACCGATCCATACGGCGAGCCGTTGCCAGACCGGCGCACCTTGGCGATCCGCCGGCCTTCCTCTTCCGGAAGCCCGCCTGCCAGCCGTAGCCCAAGACGCAGGGCGTATGTCTCGGCGCTGCGCGCGTCCGGCTCCAACGTGCTGTCCCAGTTTGAGGCGTTGACGCACACAGGCCGCACTTGCGTCCCATGGGCCTGGGCATCGCGCACGATCTGCGCCGGGGCGTAGAAGCCCATCGGCTGGCTGTTCAGCAGCGCCGCGGCAAACACCGTGGGATGGTGGCACTTCACCCAGGCCGAGGCGTAGGCCAAGTGCGCGAAGCTGGCAGCGTGGCTCTCGGGAAAGCCGTAGGAGCCGAAGCCCTCGATCTGCTTGAACACCCGTTCCGCCAACTCGGGATCGTAGCCGCGTCGGACCATGCCCCCGACCAGGCGGTCGCGGTACACGCCCACGCCCTGCGTGTACTTGAAAGTGGCCATGGCGCGGCGCAGGTCGTCGGCCTCGTCCGGCGTGAAACCAGCAGCGACGATCGCCACCCGCATCGCCTGCTCCTGGAACAACGGCACGCCGAGCGTGCGCCCGAGCACCCGCTTCATCTCGTCGGCGTCGCCGTGCTCGATCGACGGCTTCGGGTATTCCGGCTCCTCCAGCCCCCAGCGCCGCCGGATGTAGGGATGCACCATGTCGCCTTGGATCGGGCCGGGCCGCACCAGCGCCACCTGCACCACCAGGTCATAGAACTTGGAAGGCCGCAGCCGGGGCAGCATGTTCATCTGCGCCCGGCTTTCCACTTGGAACACACCCAGGCTGTCCGCCCGACGCAGCATCTCGTAGGTCTTGCCGCAGTCGCGTGGCAGCCCGGCTAGGTCGAGGTCGAGGCGGTGATGCCGGCGCAGCAGATCGAAACTACGCCGCAGGCAGCTCAGCATCCCGAGCGCCAGGATATCGACCTTCAGCAGTTTCAACGTGTCGACGTCATCCTTGTCCCATTCCAACACCGTCCGGCCTTCCATGGCGGCGTTGCCGACCACCGCCATCTCGGTCAGCAGGCCCCGGCTCATGACGAACCCGCCGACGTGCGTGGCGAGGTGGCGTGGGAAGTCCTGGATTTCCTCTGCCAGCTGCAGGGTCAGCGCGAGCCGCCGATCGGACAGATCGAGGCCTTCGGCCTCCGCCAGCTCGGCCAGGCCCTGCTCCCGGCCCGGCCCCCAGCTTGCCTTGGACAACCGACCCGTCACGTCCTCCGACAGCCCGAGCGCCTTGCCCACCTCCCGGACCGCGCTGCGGCCGCGATAGCGGATCACCGTGCCGACGATCGCCGCCCGGTCGCGGCCGTAGCGGTCGTAGATGTGCTGGATCACCTCCTCCCGCCGCTCGTGCTCGAAATCCACGTCGATGTCGGGCGGCTCGTTGCGCGAGGCCGAGAGGAACCGCTCGAACAGCAGGTCGTGCTTGGAGGGATCCACCGCGGTGATGCCGAGGACGTAGCAGACGGTCGAGTTCGCGGCCGAGCCGCGCCCCTGGCACAGGATCTCCTTCTTGCGGGCGTAGCGTACCACCTCGTCCACGGTGAGGAAGTAGGGCGCGTAGCCCAGCTGCTCGATCAACTGCAGCTCGTGCGCGATGCGCGCCTGGATGTCGGCTGGGATACCCTCCGGCCAACGCGCCGCCGCCGCGGTCTGCACCCGGTCCGTCAGCGTCTGCAGCGGTGTGCGGCCGGGCTCCAAGATTTCGTCCGGGTACTCATGGCGCAGCTGGTCGAGGCTGAAGCCGCTGCCAGCCTCCAGCACGCGCAGCGTGTTGCTCACGGCGTCCGGGTAGGCGCTGAACAGCCGCGCCATCTCGTCTGGACTCTTGAAGCAGCGATGCCCGTTGCGTTCCGCCGCTGCGCCGATCGCGTCCACCGTTCGCCCGAGCCGAATTGCCGTGAGCACGTCAGCCAGGCGCCGCCGACCGGGTTCGTGGAACCGCGGGTCCGTGGTGGCCAGCAGCCCGGCACCCGCCGCACCCGCCATGCTGGCCAGGCGCTCCAGCCGGTGCCGATCGGCGCCGTCCCGCACCACGGCTGCCGAGCAGAGCAGCGGCAACGCCAGGATGCCGCACAGGCTGGTGGCATCGGCCCGCAGTCTTGCCGCGAAGGCGGCATCCGGCATGGCAGGGGGGATTGCTGCCATCGCCCAGCCTACGGCATGGGTAACTAGGTCCTCGCGCCCGATCTGGCACATGCCTTTCGGTGCTCGCATCTTGCCGAGCGACAGCAGCCGGGTGAGCCGGCCGTAGCTGTCGCGATCCGTAGGCCAGGCGAAGTAGCTGGTGCCGTCGTCCAGCACGAGGCGGGTGCCGACGATCGACGGCAGGCCGATCTCCTTGGCCGCGGCATGCGCCCGCACCACGCCTGCCAGGCTGTTGGTGTCGCACACGCCGATGCCGGCGTGGCCGAGCGCCTTGGCCGTCGCCACCAGCTCGGCCGGATGCGACGCCCCGTCCAGCAGGGTGTAGTTGGAACGGGCGCCAACCTCGGCAAAGCCGATCAAGGCAGGTAGCCGTGCAGGAACCAGCGCGGCGGCTGGTCCGGACGGGTAGGAGGCGCCCGCCCGATCCACAGCCTAGCACCGGAGGCCAACGCAACTCGGTAGTAGGCGCGGCCGGGTCGCTCCTCCGCCTCGTGCCACCACTCCGCATCCAGGCAGTCCGGCCCATCCGCCCACAGCACCGGATGCACCCTGCCATCATGGCGCACCCGAGCGGGCGGCCCATCCGGCACGGCCGCCACTACCATCAGCGGAACCGGCCGCTCCAGCAGGCGCACCGGCTGCGGCAGGCCGGGCCAGAACCGAGCCCGTGGCACCAAGGCAAAAACATCCACTGGCCGCACCACCCGCTCCGGCCAGTGGCTATCGGTCGGCGCAAGACGCCACACCGTCAGGCGCTGCCCCAGCCGGTCCAGCAGCTCTCCCAGCGCTGCTTGCTTGCGGTGCGGATCGGCGCCGAGAGCACCGATCCCGTCCTGCCCGGCCACGAAGGGGTTGGTCTCGTCCGCCTGCAGCGTGATCCGCTCGAAGCCGAGATCCGGTTCCAGCTGCTCCAGCACCTCCGCGAACAGCCGACGCAGGTGCGCCGGCGTCCGCGTCGGCAGGCCGGTGCCGATCGACAGCTCCTGTACGTCCCGGTCCACCCGGAACGCCCTAAGCGTCACCTTCCGGGCGCCCCTGCCTGCCTTTGTCAGAACCTGACACAGCTCGTCGAGCAGCCGGTCCACCGCCCGGTCGATGCCTGGCCGAGTGACGATCGGGTCGATGAAGCTGCCCGCCACCTCGAACTCCGGCGGCGGGCGTACCGAAGTCATCGGTCGCGGCCGCTCGCCCGCAACCGCATCCAGCGCGTCGAGCAGCACCCGCCCGAAGCGGCGGGATAGCGGTGCACGGGGCTGGCGCAGCGCGTCGCCGACACGCTGCAGCCCGAGCCGGTGCAGCCCAGCCAGGCAGTCAGCCGGTAGGCGCAGCATCGACAACGGCAAGCGTTCAGCCAGGGCGTGATCTTTGCCGGGAGGCACGACGAGGCCGTGCTGCCCGGCGCGGGCGAGTGCCGCCGCCGCGTCCACAATGTCCGAGATGACAGCGCGAGCGGTGATGCCGCCTCGCTCCAGCCCGGCAGAGACGCGCGCCAGCAAAGGCGCCTCGCCGCCGAACAGCCCGATGCAACCGGCGATATTCAGCACCAACCCGTCCGGCGCGTCCGTGGCCGCTTCCGGGGTGAAGCGCAGCATCCAGAGCGCAAGCCGCTCCAGCAATGCCCCGTCCGCTTCCGGCTCGGCTGGGCGCAGCACCAGGTCGGGATACATCGCCTGCGCGTCAGCCAGGGCCTGTCCGGCGTGCAGCCGCGTACCCGGCGCGTCCACCGCCGTCAGCAGGCGCCGGTTGCCGATCGTGGTCCAGCACGCCAGCGGCTGGCCCTGCAACGCCGGATCAGCCTGACGCAGCCGATCCGTCGCCAGCGAGGGTAAGTGAAGCACCAGAAAGCGGGAGGCGATCATGCGTAGGCAGTGGCCAACGTTCTCGCGCGACGGGAGGCGAGAGTGGCCGTGTCCCGCTCCCACATCACCGGCCATGCTCCGGGTCGGCCGCCGCTGCAGCGGAGCAGCGTCACGTCCCAGCACGGCCGTTCCATGTCCTCGGCCGCCGTGGCACTGATGCGCCAGCGGGTGCGAGCCGGGGAGGGCAGTGTCTGTTCGGTGTCTGCCATCAGCAGCAGACCAACTCCGCCGGCGGCTTCGGCCGCCAACTGCAGGCGACGGCCCGCTACCATGTCGGGCGGGGCACCGCGCACTGTCAGCAGCGCCCCGGCTATGGCCGGCGAGCGCAGGGCCTCCTCGAACGCCCACAGGCCGTCAGCCGGTCGCTCCGCCCGAACCATCACCAGGTCCGCCGGGTCCAATCCGAAAGCCGACAGGCCCGGCGGCCAGGCATCTGGGGTGGCGCCGATCCACACCACGCAGCCTGTGGCCCGTGCCAGGATCAGGGCGCAGAACGCCGCCGCGGCGCCCGGATCGGCCGCCAGCACCTCGTGCAGCGCCCCTCGAGCCAAGCCACCGCCCGGCAACGCATTGTCAATTTCTTCCGACAGGGACAGGGTGCCCGCATCCGCCGCGGCACCCCGCTCCATGCGCGCCACACGGGCACGCAGGGCAGAGAAGACTGCGGCGCGATCGACGGGCTGGTCAGCCGCAGCCATTCCGCACCGCCTCAGCCGGTGCTGTGGGCGCGCGCTGGACGTGCCTTCATGATGACGAAGCCGCTGCGCCGCAGGTGCTCGGTCAACCGCTCCGCCGCAATCCCTGCCGTCAGGTCGCCACCACCGCGACGCGGCTTGCCGCGCTCGTCGTAGCGCAGCGCATAGGACAACGCCTCAGCGATCTCGTCCGCTGTCGCGGCGGTCAGGTCGGCTCGGTCCGAAGCAGCTTTAAGGTCATCCGTCATGCTCTAACGCTACGTGCGTACGGGTGAACAAATCAAGAACGATTCGCACCGATGTCGCGCACGAACCCCTTGGAAAGAGCTGGAAGCACCCAACTCTCTCTCCGGTCCGATCAGAAACCCGCATCGGGTCAACGTATTGTGGCGCGACATTACAGTGGCGGCCAAGCACGGCCACGGCTGCAGCGTTAGGCACCCGGCTGTGCTTGGCCTCTCGGGGTTTCGGGAACGGGTAGAAGCTCAGCCATCGTTGTCCCTTCAGGACCGGCGCTCGCTAACTTCACCCAAATGCGCCTCACGCAACGCGGGACTCGCTTCCGCCGCAAGCTGCAATTTGTGCCAAGCCGCGTCGAGCCAGCACTGCGACACAGCGGGCGTTCCCGTGACAATACTGGCGAGATTGGCGAGCGGCACGACGCTGCCCTGTATCTCTTCCTCAAAGCGAGCCTTGCCCGTGACCACGACCTCGGCCCGCACCAACACCGCGCCCGTTGCGATCAGCGCCTCTACCGCCACACGGTGTCGGTAATTCTGCTTCAACGGATTGGGCAGCACGAAGCGCTCCGCGCTACCCTCGAAGCGCTGTGTCCATTCCCGGCTGTCCACTTCGCCCCCGACGATGCCGCCGTAGTGCTTGGTTTCCAGCACCACGATCACACCCGGCGCTCGTGCGATATGGTCGATCTGCGTCAGTCCCCGGCTGTCTCGCAGGATGACATCGTGCAGCGCCGGCACTCCAAGAGCGGCCAGGGCCGCCATCACCAGGTTCTCGCCCTTCTCCCCCGTGAGCCCCGCCTTGAAGGCGCGGAACGTTGACCAGATCCGCGCCTCCTCCGCCGTGCGCGGTCGATCACTGGGCGGCTTGCTTGCTCGCCGTGGCCCTCGTGTCAGCCGCATGTGTCATTCGCCTGGAACAGCGCGCCAGCTCAGCGGCATCTGCCCCGAGGCATCCGGCTCGGCCCCGGCACGCTGTCCGCACACCTGCCGTCCCGCCTCGTTCCGCACGACAGCGCCCTCCGAATAGATCTGGCCGGTGTAGATGCAGCCCTGCGGTGTCGCCTGACGGGGAGGTTGTTCGACGCCACCCGTCTCCAGCATCTCCAGCAGGCGCTGCTGCCCAGCCTGTGGTGATGGAAACGGCATGCCATAGCCGCCGGTGTTGTCACCACCCTGGTAGGTGGGTGGCACAACAACGATGCTCGAACCGTACGAAGGCCGCGATAAATATTGGGCTTGTGCCCCAGTCGTGACCCCGATCGGCAGCAGCAATGCCGCAGCCATCCAGAACTTCATCCTCACTTCGATGCTCCTCAGCTTCTGCTCGGGACGCATGAGGCGCCCGGAAGGCCAGTCTGGATCGACGCGGTGCGAACGGAGTTGTGGAACATCGCACATCGGAGAAAGAGAGTGGGCGTCCCCCTACGGGGCCGGGCTCTATCGCCGCCCAAGAGCGGCGACGGAGCCCCCAAGCGGGGTCTCCGCCCTGCGGGTCACGATCCCTGACGCAAGAAAGAAAGGAAGCGGCCTGCCGGCCAGTGTCTGTTCCCCGGTATCGCCCCGTCGTGAGAGAGGCCAGGACGTGGGAGAGGCAGCCCCGCAACCCCGCCTTCGGCGCCGCGCAAGTGCGGCTAGGGCACGCCGCCTCCGCCAGGGCCAGGTCGCGCCGATCGCGGACCCCCAAGAAGGTCCGCGCCCGTCGCAACCCGACCCCGCTCGGCCGCATGCCCCAGGGGTTGCGGGGCTGCCTCTCCCACGTCCAAGAAGGCCTCACGACGGGGCGATACCGGGGAACAGACACCTCACAGACGGGAGGCTGTTATAAATACTGTGCTTCGCACAGTATTTACCAAAGAAGAACTCGGGGGCTCGCCGAAGATCAGACGACTAGAAGGGTTGATCGTCAACAGTAAAAGGCCAGATTTCTTACAGATACATCAGCAGTTTAGGCGCGATTATTCGCCGTAATTTCTTGCAGTATTGGCGAGGGTATGGGATAACTAACTCGCGGTTGATGAGGACCGTAGCGAGACGCCCCCACCGAGTGCTTGGAACACAAGGCGGGGGCTAACCTAGAAAGATGGAACTAGCATCATGTCCCAGGCTCACCAGAACATCGCCCCCGCCGCCGCTTCCGACAAGAGCGCCGCCCGCAAGAACACCGGCAAGAAGGCTCAGGCCCCCGCCGTTCAGCAGATTTCCGCCCGCCGCGACACCCGCCAGGTTATCACCCTGGCCAGCGCCGGGTTGCTCGCCCCCACCCACGACATGATGACCAAGCTTTACCGCCTGTTCGGCATGGACCCCGTGGATGCCGACGACATCGCCGCCAGCACCCAGCAGAGCCTCCAGCAGCAAGCCGAGGGGCTGCGCTCCTCCCTCAGCGACAAGGCCATGGAAATGCACTTCCAGCGGATCGTTGGGGCCTATGTCGGGTCCGCCTTCGGGGCCGCACAGTTCTTCGACGGCAAGCGCGCCATTGCCAAGGACATGGCAAGCAAGATGAACGAAGACCGCGACGAGGACCGCGACGGCCCAAGCGGCTTTGAAAGCCGGGTTGAGCGCGCCCAGGGCTTCGCCGCTGAGATGGCCCGCCAGTCTTACGCCTTGCTTGCCGCCGCAGAGGGTGCGGTTGCCGCTTACGCCGAGATCACCGGCAGCGAGTGGAAGCCCTACGTGGGCAGCACCCCGGACAGCCAGGGCGTGAACCGTCAGGCCGCCGCCGCCCGCGCCTCCGCCTTCGACTGACCCGAAAGGGGCGGGGGTTTCGGCCCCCGCTTTCCTGATGACCGAAGCCGATAGCACCAGCCCTCAGCCTGACGAAAGCAGCCGCTATGAAGCTACTTCTACCCCCGCCAGCCCGCCGCAAGCACACCGAGGAACGAAACCGACTTCTCGCGGGAGGATGCCAGCTTCTCGCTCTCGCCCTATTCGGGGCAGGGCTTTTGGCTCCCCTCTTCAACCGCGCCCTTGTCGCCCCCTTATGGGAACAGGTCGTCACGGGAATCCTTGTCGGGTTTTTCGAGAGTGCAGCCTTGCTTCTTATCCGCTATATTCCATTCCCAGACGAGCCATAGGAGACCACAATGCATGATTTCCTTGGAAATGCAGCCCTGCTGACAGCCGTTTCCGTCGGCAGTGCCTTCTTCTTTATCCGCCTGTTTAACTACGTTTCGTCTAGGTCTTAAACGGGTCTCATGTCGCCAGCCTTTTGGCTGGCGGCTTGCACTTACCGCAGGGCCTCTGGTCGCTGACTTCCAGCAGTTCAGTAACTAGCCCACGTTGCTTGGCAGGCTGTCCACTGCTCCCACCAGCCACTCCCCCACCGGCAGCCGCCAGGGGGGCCAAGCCCCCCTGGACCCCCAGAAACAGATCAAGTCCTAAACCGTGCGAGCTTGCCCCTTTGGGGCACCGTGCTTCGCGCGGCTCTGGCACGCCCCCTCCAGCAAGGCCAGGCCGCATGCCTCCGGGCAGGTCAACCAACGAAGACAAGAGGAGGCTACGCCTGCAAGAGAACGCGCTTTGTGCGTAAACCGGCACCGCCGTTCGCACCAACAACCGTCACCATCAGGTCGAACGGTTGGAGCAGCAGATGGTGGAGACATCACAGCATAAGACGACGAGTTGTGTTCACGTTGAACACAGGCCTTCAAACCTGCCGGATTGTCATGAAGCTCCGCCTCGTGCAGCAACCATATCACCCTACCGGATTGGCCTTTGCCTGACCACCCTTGGATGGTCTGAGCGCGAACTCGCACGACGCACTGGCCGGCATCAGACCGAAGTGCGTCGCTGGATGCTGGGCACCGCCATGATTGATCCTAGTGTGGCCGAATGGCTCGCCGAACTGGAGCAGTTCTTCCGCGAACACCCGGCACCGCGGCTACGGCCGATGCTGCGGCGGCCGGTCGGAGAACGCCACCACGACCAACACGGCTACCAGAGCACCGACTACGCCGATCGTGCTCATTCGGCTGTCACCTAGCCCAGAGCTGCAAAGCGATCCCAACACAAACAGGGCGGCACTGGCGAGGAACCAGATGCTGCCCGGTGGGAGTATGCTAACAAGCTTCTTCAACATTCTGTCTCCTTAGCTAGGCCTACTCCTAACTGAGGATACCATTATTGAAGCTTAACGCTGAGAACCAAAACCAGGCTGTCCGTTTGACATCATGGACGGGACACAGCGCGCGTTCGGATTGGACACGCTGCGGTAGGGCTTAACCTTGTTTGCCTCAACCCAGCCTGATTTGCCGTCCAAAGTCAGAACAGCAATGTAGCCGTTCTGCGCCCTAACTGGATCAACTGCGATAACTTGAGATGCTGCTCGTCCGATCGGAGCTGCTGAAGGGGATGGTTGTTGCCGGATGACTGGCGACGAACTTTCATGCATCATCTCTTCCTCGGTGAGGTTGAGCGACATGCAGCTGTAGCCCTGCAAAGGGGTAACAGCTCGTACGCCTTGTGCCCGGGATGAAGCACCTGCCATCACGACTGCCACGCCAATAAAGGCCGCAAACTTCAACATAGGCTGCATTTCAGGCTCCCAACAAAACGGATTGCGAAGCTGTAAAGGCACCGATCTTCGAAGTCACGGAGTCACGCCATTGTTGCACAGTCGTGGTGGAGGAGATGCCGTTAGCTCGCAATGTATTACTCGACATTCCGTCAAGAGTTTCAGTCATAAGCAGAGAGCCATCAGCCTTCGCCAGCGTCGACCCATAAAGGGGGCCAAAATTGTAGTAGCCCCTCGCGTCCAAAACAGTGGGATTAGAGACACCATTTGATTGTAGGTTTTGCGCTGCCTGTTTTAAATATTGAGCGGCAGCTATCGACTGGGTGGCCGGGTCATTCTGTCCTGCAAGTCCGCTTGTCGTTGAACTGGCAAGCTCGGGATGCGCGGCGAGAGCTGCCGCCATGGAAGCCGTATAAGTAGAGTTCAACATCTGGAATGCCCCGGTGATGTTGTCGCTTCCTTGGACGTTCTGACACCCGCTCTCAACCACGCAGGTTGCCGCCAAGGCCACTGGATTGATGCCGACCGTTTGAGCATTGCTGGCGGCCAAGGCTCCCCAGCTCTGGGCCATCATCTTGTCGTAGGAGGTGCCGCTCAGGTCTACGCCCCTCGATGTGTCCCCCGAACCCGTTCCCGTGCTGCTGCTGTCCGAACCGATCGACGTCGTGCCGGTCGGCATCGTGAAGTCGCCAAGACCCACTTCCGGCACAGCCGGGATTACCTGCTCGGGCACGCCGTTCATCGTCACAGGTGATGGCGAAGCTCCAGCCATTCCGCTCACCCCGACCAACAAGCTCACCGCAAGGGCTCGCGGTATAAGAACGACGGAGAGCGCCCGCCGCCTACTCGGCGCCGGACGCTCTTGAAGCCGGTTCCCCAGCCAACTCGGATCAGACAACACCATGACCTCCTTCGCAGTCGTGGCCTGATCCTCAGGGTCCACGGTGCGAACGGTCACAGCCGACTTCAGCCTGCCGTCACTTCGGGAACAGCGTGGTGAAGGAGCAGTAGCGATCCCCGTTGGGAGCCTGGAAGGGCTGCTTGAGGCAGCGCACCAGGGCGTCACTGGCGTTGCCGCCGTCCTGCCAGGCCCGCCAGGAGTAGCCGCCCAGGAAAAGACCAAGCACCGCGAGCGCGACCAAGCTGGCCCGCCGCCACTCGACCTTGCGGTTATACTGCCGCTCCCGGATCACCACCGCTTCCCGGATGCCCTTCAGGATCTGTGGTCCCAGATCCTGAATGGTCTTCAACGTCACTGTCTCGGCTTCGACCTTGGCCCGGCTTAAAGCTGCTTTGGCCTCATTCATCGCATGCACAGCCTGCTTGTTGGCCTGGCGAAGCTGCTCGATCTCGGCATCCACCAAGTGGCGCGTGCCCTGGACGACGGAGTTGACCCCGTGAGCCTCGCCTTCCGAGAGATTGGCGAGGTTGGTCAGAGTGCGCCGCAGGCTGATCACCCAGATGCCAAGTGGCTCCTCCGGGGTCAGCCCGGTGCGCCAGGCCGCCTGCTCCATGTCCTCGGCCGAGGCGCGGAGTTCCTCCGCAGCTACGGCGAGAGGAGTAAGGTTGTTGCTCAAGGCAGCCACTCCACTGCCTTGATACGCTTTAACTCCGCCTGAATCTTCCCGACCCACTGCTTCACCATGAACTGACGCACAGGGCCAAGGGGTATGCCTTTAAGCCCCGGCTTCCCACTTGCGGCATCGGCAAAGCCGAGGCCTGCAGTTCGCATCTCTTCCATGCATGGCAGCCGCGGCAAGAAGATGGGCCGAACGCCTGCATCGGTCATCTCCCTGTATCCCTCCTGCTCCATAATTCGGTTGAAGGCGCCTTGAGGCGTCCGTCCTTGCGGAACCAGGTGCTCGTTAAAAACCAGGATAGACCGTGTGGGTCGGAAGTAGCCGGCCCGCCAGATCGCGAGCACGTGCTCAAAATCGTCCAGCTCAGGCCCAGAGAAGAACAGGCCAAGAGGATGAGCACCCAGCGCTTCGCAGAAGTCTACCAGGGCTAGGTCGTGTCCATATTCCTGCATCACCCGGTCACCACCCCCAAGGTCGATGACGATGGACGATTGGGCGTTCAGCGCCTCCTCGATGCTGTTGCTCAGCCACAGCTTCACGTCAGGTGTTTCGTCCGTGGCTGGCTGCGTGGCACCACCTGGCGTGCCCGGTGGATACAAGCTCGCAAGAGTCGGATTGCGGCGGTCCCCGTCTGCTACCATTACTGGCCGGTCCTCGGCTCGCCCGATCTGGACCAGCAGATCTAGGAAGGTGCTGCCGCCCGCCCGCCCGCGGCCATGTCGTAGAACAACTGTGATCCCGCGTGGTTGGCTCATATCGGCCGTCTCGGTACGAGCGGCCTTCTTACTGATCTCGTTCATGTGGTTCCTCATTACCGTCCGCTACGCTTCGCGATGACCTCGGCGACGCCGGCCCTCAATTCTTCGGGCGTCATGTCTCCGGAGGCACCGCTCCCCGGACTAACCGCCGTTGGTGCGAACGGGGACGACCGTGTTGTGACTGGTGCTGTCTTTGGTGCGACGGAGGGAGACCATCCTGCTGCCAACCGGTTCGGTTGCTTCGACGCAGAAAGACCGGTGAGGCGCTCGCGCTGCCTTGCCTCAGCGTTCTGCTTGACGCGCAAGAACATCGAGATCACGCCCTTGCGCCGAAGGGGCTCACCTTTCTTGTTCTTCAAGCCTATTCGATTGAGCCGGTCAGTTAGGTCTTGCCAGCTGGCGCCATCGGGCACTCCGTAACCCTCGTCGGTCAGGCGCTTCAGGTTCCGCTCGATGAAGCGATACAAGTCTGACTTGCCCCGGTGGAGCTGTGGGCGATGCCGCTTGAGATCCTGTGCGAGTTTGTTGTCGTCCATGACTGCCCCGTCTTGCCTATGGCCCACCATGGAGGGCGTCGGTGCGAACGGGGCTGCTCATGCAGGAGAAAAATGGCCCATCGGGTATGCGGCTGGTCCCGAAGGAGTATGCGGCTGGTATGCGGCTCGTCCCCGTCTCCTCCTCGGGAGGTATGCGACGGGTATGCATTAAAAAGAGGGTTCCATACACCATTGCACCTAAGGTGCGGGGCAAGCGGTTTTGAAAACGCCTGGTGCGCCTTTCCTGGCCCTGTTCGCACCGATCAAAGCGAGGCTGCTTCCAGCAACAGGAGGCAGCATGCCCAAGTCAGAAGATCAGCAGTCGGTGCGAACGGCGGTGCAAACCGAGCAGATCGCCGCCGCCGTTAGCCAGCAAACCGCCATGCTGCGGACGGTGCTGGAGCGCCTGGACGAGTTGGTTCAGCTGCTCACACCCAAACCCAGCGAAGGGCCGACCCTCGATGAATTGCTGAGTGGACTCGTCACCTTGGTCAGCGATCAGACAGTTCTGCTCAAGCGGATCGACGCCCGCACCGCTGTCCTGGTCGAGCCACATCTCCAGGCTCGTAGCTCTGCAGCGGCCAGCGATGGTGGTGCGAACGGGAGGAGCGACCGAGGATGATGACCTTCCGCAAGCTGTCCGCAGGCTCGATCGGCAAGCTGCTCCGGGCCTATTTTACCGAGAACACCCCGGAGCCGATCCACGACCCCGCAACCACGCCCGGCCGCGAGGCCGATGCGGGCGGACGGCTGACGAACTACTACACAGGCCGTGACAGCCGGGCGACCTGGCGCCCGGACATGCCCCAGTCAGTCGCGACAGCACTCGGCATCGACCCCTCCCGGATGCCCAAGGATGAGCAGCTCGATCGCCTGTTCGAGGGCAAGAGGGCGGATACGGGGGAGGCGTGGTCCGGTCAGGAACGCAAGATCAGCGCCTATGACCTGACCATGGCGCCGCATAAGTCGATCACGTTGGCCGCCGAGTTCGCCGCAACCCCCGCCGAGAGCGCAGCCATCTGGCACGCCATCGATCGGGCGAACGACGAGACGATGCGCTACGTCGCCCGCGAGCTTGGCTGGGCCCGGAAAGGGAAGGGGGGAGAGGACGGAGCTGACCCCGGCGCTGTCGCCTGGGTCAGCTTCCGCCATCACACAGCCCGGCCGACCCTGCCGGTGCAGGATGGACCAGGAGGTGCCACTTACCTGGCCGAGGCGCCGACCAGCGGAGATCCCCACGCCCACATTCACAACGCCCTGTTCAACGTGGTGGCCACGGATGACGGCCGGATTGGCTCACTCGACACCCAGCGGTTGCACTCGCGGGTCCACGAGTTCGGCGCCTTCTTCCAAGCCAAGCTAGCGGAAGAGCTGCGCCGGCTCGGGGCGCGCACCGCCTACGACAAGGACCAACAGGCCGTGGTGCTGGAGGCCATCCCTGGCGCGGCCAATGAGGCTTTCAGCAAGGGGCGCAAGCAGGTCCTCCGCAGCGCTCGCGCCTACGCCAAGCGCCAGGGCCTCGAGTGGGACGACATCTCGGCCGAGGGCAAGCTCAAGATCCTGGCCGTCACCGGCCTTGCCTCCCGCCAGGAGAAGCATGGCAACAAGAACGACCGGGAAATCTGGCGCGAGCAGGCCGAGGACATGGGCTGGAAGCACCGGACCGTCATGGAGGGAGTGGAGCACGCCCGCCTCACAGACGCCGAGCGCTTCGACCAAGCCTACGCCTTTGCCGCCCGGCACCTGGCCAAGGAGTTCCACACCGCGGCCGTGATCGACCACGACAAGCTGCGGATGTACGCCGCCCGTGGCCTGATCGGTGCCGGCATCGCCGGAGGGCCGGAGGACATCGACAGGGTGACGGGTTTGATCGAGGCCCGCGGCATCCAACTCCGAGGCGAGCATGTTGCCCTGGTGGTGGGGCAAGCCGGTGAGAAGGTCCGCGTCACCAACAGCGCCCAGGTCCGCATCGAGCAGGAGCTGACCCACCACGCTCGTCGGGCGGCAGCTGATCGGAAAGGCGCACTCTCCCCCGAGGCGATCAAGGCAGCCGTGGACGCCTCCGGCCTCGATTTCACCCGGGAGCCCGAACACGGCAAGGCGCAGCTGGCCGCAATCTACGCCATGGGGCAGGGAGGTGCCCTTACCGTGCTGACCGGCGTGGCCGGTGCTGGCAAGACCACCCTGATGAAGCCCCTAGTTGCTGCGTGGAAGGCCGATACCCGGCTCGACGCGGACGGCCGGGAGGTGGTGGGCGTGGCCACCGCGTGGCGGCAGGCCGACGCGCTCAAGGAGGCCGGGGTCGACCGGACCATGGCCATGTTCCCGCTGCTGGAGGCGATCAAGTCCGGCGAGTTCCAGCCGACCCGCAACACGGTGTTGGTGATCGACGAGGTGAGCCAGATCGGACCGCGGGCCATGCTCACGCTGCTGGAGCTGCAAGCCCGCACCGGCATGACCATCAAGGCCCTGGGCGACCGGGAGCAGGCGCAGGCCATCGAGGCGGGCGACTCCATCGAGCTGCTGCGTCGTGCCCTGCCCAAGAGCGAGCGGCCGGAGTTGCTCAGCACGGTTCGGCAGGAGGCCATGGAGGACCGCCACATCGTTGGGCTGTTCCGCGAGAATGAGAGCGACCACAAGAGCCGGGCGGCAGAGGCGCTGGAGCTGAAGCGCGCCCGCAACGCGGAATCCGTGCAGATGCTCGGCGGCGACAACGACCAGGTGGTCGAGCAGATCGCCGACTTCTACATGCGTCGCCGTGACGCCCTAACCGCAGCCGGCTCCAAGCGCGGCATCACCATCTCGGCGCTGACCAACGAGGACGCGGCCGACATCAGCCGGGCCATCCGCTCCCGCATGCGGCAGCGGGGCGAGCTCGGGGCCGATGAGGTGGTTTACAACGCGCTCGACCAGCGGGGAGAGCAGTACGAGTTGCCGATCGCGGCCGGCGACCGGGTGCGCCTGTTCCACAAGACCTGGGCGAAGATCGACGGCAAGGGCGGCTGGATCGGCAGCAATGGCGACATCGTGGAGGTGGTCGAGCGCACGCAGGCGGCGCTGGTGCTGCGGAACAAGGAAGGCCGGGTCGGCGCCGTCGAGTGGCACCGGCTCTCGGACGCCCAGACCGGCCGGCTGAAGCTCGGCTTCGGCCATGCCATGACCATCGACGCTGCCCAGGGCATCACCTCGGACGAGCACATCAACGCCCTGCCGCGGGGTTCGTCCGGCATCACTGCCTTCAAGGCCTACGTCGCCGAGAGCCGCGCCACGGCCACCACCTGGACCATGGTGTCGGAGGCGGCGACCCTGGAAGCCGTGAAGCGTGGCCGGGCGCTGGGAGATCCCACGCCGATCACGCCGGAGACGCTGTGGACCCGAGTGGGGGAAGACATGGCTGCCAAGCCTTACAAGGCGCTCGGCATCGACCTGCTGAAGGACGCCCGCGAAGGCCGCGAGATGGCGATCAACGCCTTCATCGCCCAGAGCCATCGTCTGCAGACGTTGGAGGCCGATAGCCGGGACGTCGGGCGAGAGGTCCGGCAGCGCCAGCAGGCGGAGGCAGTGCGGGGCAGCCTACCCCGCCACATCGCCGCCTTGGATGAGGCGCTCCGCTACAACCTCGCAACCTCCGGCCCGCGCACGGCCGAGGATCACCTGCGGCACCTACGCGTAGAGGCCGAAGTCGCCCGTCGTAAGCTGGAGGGGGTCATGCCGGCCAGCGTGGCGCCTGCACGTCCACGGCCGCCCTCGCCTTCCCCCGGGATGTAGGGCGTGGCGTGTCATCTTCTGCCGTGCCCATATCTCGGAATATAATTGTTTAATATCAACATATTACTGTTGCATTCTGGTCCTGTTCGCCATAGAATCCTGAGAGAAGGATGGAGGGATATGACCATGCGTATCGAACTGCTGCCGGGGCTGACCAACGTGATCCGCTTCCCGGTCGAGCGCCGGGCTCGGCCCACGCTGGATCTACTCCGCGAGATCGCCCCAGACCCGCGCGAGGTCGGTTGCGCCATCGAGGCCTTTGGCCTGGATGACCCAACCCTGGGCTTGCGGGATGCGGTGGATGCCAACACGGCGGAGCACATCCTGAACCAGGTGGCCGATGAACCAGGCGACGCCCGGTTCTCGGCCTTGGATGCTCTTCTGACACCGGTTCTTGCTCATGCCGTCACCGCATGTCGTGAGGCCCATGATGCGGCCGTGACCGCCGCAGAGGCACAGCAGCACCTGCTCCGGGCGCACACCGAGGGTGGCTTCTGGCTGGAGCCGATCGAGGAACGTGCCAACGAACTGACCTTCCGCGCCGTCGAAATGCTGGTGGAAGCTTACCGCAGCAATGAGGAAGCCGAGGGCGTTGCTCGGGCCGTCGGCATCGCCCGGCGTGGCGAGACTTGGGCACCGATCAACCGGCACGGCGACATTAAGGAGTTGTTCGGACTGAAGCGCTCAGCCTGAAAACAGAGGAGCAACAGCGTTGAACGATAGCAGGTCTTCACACCGTTCTCTGTCGGCTATCCCCGCCAACAAACCGGACCCAAGCCGGATTGGTCTGGTGCGCCTGGAAACGGATACTCCCTTTGAACACTACTGCGCCGTGTGCGGAGCTTGGGGTGCGTTCGGCTTCGGGGGCAACCACACACCCGAGAAACCTGGAATGTGGTTCTGCGGAGAGCACCGGGATCAAGGCAAGCGACAAGGGCAGACCGACCACTAGATTACCAGGCTGGCTACAGCTGCATGGGTTGGATTCCGGACCTTCCGCCTGGGCTCAACGGTTCTGCTATCGACCTCAACTGAGACAGTGAGCTGTGTGGGGCAGATACCCGGAAGCGGTCATTGGTCTAGACATCAGCACAGCCACTATGCCCGCAACCGTCCATCATGCGTATGTTACAGAATGAGAGAACAATCGAGCCTCGCCGACCTCGGCAAGTGGCCCAGGTCCTTGATGGGCTCGAGCACTGTCATCCGGCATGCTTATGAGAACGCCCTGACAACTTCGGCTCGCCTCTATTCCTTCGCTTCCGGTTGCGAGCCGACCAGTGACGGACCGATAGAGCAGCGCCAGGAGGTCCTGGCCGGCGATGACTTGCTGTCGTTTGCCATTCACGCCAGACGTTTGATCGACAGCACGATCTCAATGCCGCGAGCAAACCGCATCGAGGTTCAGGCCTTCACCAAAGACGGAAAAGTTTACGTCCCGGTGACAAGAATCATCAACATTCTCATTCACCACAGAGAGGTGGCCGTCATCAGAACAGCACAGCATCTACGGATCTCCATGGGCGTGTCCACGATACGAGATTTCATGATAACTGATGAACCTAGGATCGCACCCATGTGTGTTGCTGTTTCGGACAAAGGCAAGACAATCGTTTTTAACATTCGGGCCCTTGTTGAGCGCTTTCAGGAGCAGATAATTGAGCCAGTCATCGAGTTGTGTGCCGAACATAGTATTTTTTTGGAGAGCTTTGACTGACAACGGTTCAATCAGCTGTCCAACGATTGAACAACAACTATAGCTGCGCATCCTTAATTTGCTTTCACCGATACGGAGCTGACAGGTGAATTCGAGGGAGCCGACCGCCTATCAGCGTCACGTCATCCGCGTCGCCGACGAGCTGCGTGGAGCGATTATTGGGCGGTATGCCGAGGTCGAGTTCTTTCTCGGTGACATAGTCGTCCGCTGCCAAGCATTGCCGGAATACGCGGCCCTACCTGACAGCTTTCCCTACAAACCCAGCAAGCGGCCCGGCCGAGTGCGCCAATTTCTTGGGCTGCCCGGCCCACTGAGTGCATACAAGGAAGCGCTTGAGCGGACCATGTCCGAGCTGGAGGTGTTCGAGGAACTGCGGCATTTCCTGGTGCACGGGCATCAGGAGCTGACCACGCGCGCGGATCGCTGGCACCAGCTCAGCTACAATCTCTACCGGGAGCAGGACGGGCGCTATGCGCTGTTTGAGATCAAGACGAACCTGGAGAGCCTTGAAGCTCGCAGGACAGAAATCGCCTGCCTGGCGCAAGTAGCGGTGTCGCTTATGAGCGAAATCTACTTACAGCACGGTCTTGAGGGGGGTCGATAATAGTAAAGGGCACGCTCGACCCTCATCGCAGATCTCTCTCAAAAAATAGCAGTATTGATACTTACAAACGGGATGTCCGTTATCTCGCTGCCGCCACCCGAAACCGGATAGGCGGCTTTCCACCAACTCCTTCATCCCCGAGACAGCGAAGGACCGCTAAGTGTCGAGGGCGGCGGTAGCCCGTCAAGTTCGGGCTACCGCCGCTGAGGGTGGAAAGCGGTCATAGCTCCCGTGCGGGTTGAGGCCCGCACCGCACCCGAACCCTTTCCCGTTTCTCCATCTCAATCAGGCGATTTCGGGAAAGGTGATTTGGGAACAGGTTTCGGGAAAGCGGCGCCTGCTCCTTCTGCCCTGCCACCAGGGGGAGCAGCCTTCCCGTTTACGTTCGTTTGCGGGAAAGCTGGAAAACTGCTTTGACCTCAGACGCGATTTCAGCAGGCTGCTTGGCAAGCAGCAAAAGCGGACAGTGTGCGCTGAAGGGTTCCGGCGGCTACCCGCCACATGGCAGTTGTTCAACGTGGCTCAATGGTTCAATCCGAACGTAGAATAACCATGTGCGGCCGTATGCGTGTCAGTTGCAAACACGCGCTTGCCATTTATTTCCTCGCTACCCGACGTTCCCACAAAAACGCGCATTGCTTGGAATGATCCGCTTGCGGCGGTGTCTCTCATGCAGAACTCACACCGAAGCGTATCGTCCAGGAGGCTGTCCCATGTCCCACCGCTTATCCCTCGCCAAGCGTCTTCTCACCCTCCTGCTTGTGACCGGCTGGAGTGCAGGCCATGCCTCGGCCACGCCAACCAGCGATCCACAGGGGGATTTTTTCGCCACCTACACCGGGCCGCACGGGGCGGACCTGGACGTGCGGAGTACAGAGGCAACATTCTTTGGCAACCGATACGTGTTCGATGGCACGCTGGACGGGGCGATCGGCACCACGGCTAACGCGGTCTACGTGTTCGGTGTCGATCGCGGCCAGGGGACCGCCCGCTTCGCGGCAATCGGCAGCGCCGTGGTGTTCGACAGCGTTGTGATCGTCACCGCCGCGGGGGCGGGGACCGTGCGGGACTTCATTTCTGGCAGCGTGACCGCCCTGGCGCCGGACGCAGTCGCGCTGTCAGGCAACAGCCTGGCAGTGACGGTCGCCGCCGCACTGCTGGCGTCGACCGGCTTCGCGGCTGACCGCTACACCTTCAATCTGTGGCCGCGGAACGGGCTGACCAACGCGAACCAAATCGCCGACTTCGCGCCGGACAACACTAACCTCGCCGTCGGCGTGCCGGAGCCGGCCTCCCTCGCGCTGCTCGGCACCGGCCTGCTGGCCGCAACCCGGCTGCGCCGCCGTGCCACCCTGCCGGCCTGACCCGGCCGCCATCCACAAGGAAAGATTTCAACCATGAGTTCCTCACGCCGCATCGTCATCGCCGCCGCCCTGGGCGCGTTGCTCGTGCGCCAGGCCGTGGCGCACGAGACGCTGGACCCCTCCATCAAGCACGACGCGAAGGACGGCGTCGTCCGGCTCTACGGCGCCGGCGGGCCGGACACGGCGTTGAAGAAGGTCTCCGCCGCCTTCACGGCAGAGACCGGCATCAAGGTCGAGGTTACCGGCGGGCCAGAGCCGACTTGGTCGAAGAAGGCGCAGGCCGATGCCGACATCATTTGGGGTACTGCGCAGGAGGACATGACCGCATTACTGGAGACCTACACGAACTTCGCCTGGGCCGACGTACAACCCATCTACATTCGCCCGGCCATCATCGCGGTGCGCAAGGGCAACCCCAAGGCCATCACCGGCTTCGACGACCTGCTGAGGCCCGGCATGCGCATCGTCGTCACCGATGGCGCGGGCGTTGCCAATACCTCCGGTACTGGCGTGTGGGAGGACATCGCCGGCCGGATGGGCAAGCTGGACGACATTCGGCTATTCCGGGCCAACATCGTGGGCTTCGGCAAGGGCAGCGGTCCCAGCTTCCGCATGTTCATGGACAAGAACGCCGACGCCTGGATCACCTGGCCCGACTGGCCCATCACCCATGCCGACACGGCCGAAATCGTCGAGCTGTCGGAGCAGCGTCGCATCTGGCGCGACCTCAGCGTGGTGCTGGCACCGGACGCCGACCCGGAAGCCAAGCGCTTCGTGGAGTATCTGACCGGTGCCAAGGCCGCTTCCATCATGAAGACCGAAGGCTGGACCCGCTGACCTCCAGAAGGTTTGGAATGAACCGCGGTCCGCGGTGTCTCAATAGGCAGGGCGCGGTCCAAAGGCCCTGCAGCAACGGAGAACGGCCATGAACAAGACCACCATGATCGCGGCGATGATCACCCTCGCCCTGACCGGCGGCGCGATGGCGCAGGCCAACGGCCCGGCCAATGTCGCCGAAACCAGCAAGGGCAAGGCGCTGGTCGATGCGAAGGGCATGACCCTCTACACCTTCGACAAGGATGCCGACGGCAAGTCCGCCTGCAACGGCCCCTGTGCCGCCAACTGGCCCGCCTTCACGGCAACCAGCACGGCCACTCCCGTGGGCTGGACCACCATCACCCGCGACGACGGCGCCAAGCAGTGGGCATATAAGGGCAAGCCGCTCTACACCTTCGCCAAGGACGAGAAGCCGTCCGAGATCAAGGGCGACGGCTTCCTGAATGGCGCCTGGCACATCGCTACGCCGTAGCCCCGGGCCGTGGCGGACCTCGCGGCGGAGCTGGAGCCCCACATCCCGGCCTTGCGCCGGTATGCCTGGGCGCTGCTGCGCCACCGCGAGGCGGCTGACGACCTGGTGCAAGACGTGCTGGAGCGCGCCATCGGCCGCTGGCATGTGCGGCGCAAGGACACCAGCACCCGCGCCTGGCTGCTGACCATCACCCGCAACCTGTTTCTTAACGGCTTGCGCCAAAGCGAGCGACGGGGTGGGCATCAGTCACTCGATGATGAAGAAGTGCCGGCACTCGAACCCGGCGCCGACCGCACTCTCATCGCGCGCGACGCGCTGACCGCGCTGCATGGGATGAAGGAGGAGGAGCGCTCCTTGCTGCTGCTGATCGGCGTGGAGGACCTGTCCTATCGGGAGGCCGCCCAGGCCTTCGGCGTGCCGGAGGGCACGATCATGTCCCGGTTGAGCCGAGCCAGGGTGCGGTTCCGGCAACTGGTCGAGGGCAGTGAGCGCGTCGTGCTGAGACGGGTGAAATGAAGGATCGTGACGTGAGCGCGCAGAACGGGACCGGACGGCCGGTGGGCGAGGACGATCTCGAGCAGTTCGTCGATGGCCGGTTGCCGCCCGATCGGCTGGAGGCAGTGCAGCACTATCTGGCGGGGCACCCGGCTGATCAGGCGCGAGTCGAGGCCGACCAGGCACTGCGGGCCGAGTTACGGCGGCGGCTGGCCCCTGTTGGTAGCGAGGCGATCCCGTCGCGCCTTCGGATCGCGTCGTTGCTGGCCCGGCGGACCCATAAACGGCGGAAGTGGTTAGGGGCGGTCGCAGCCGGGGTGGCATTGCTCGCCCTAGGTGTCGGCACGGGGTGGGAAGCGCGCGGATGGCAGGCGGGGCCACTTCCGGAGCTGCGAATGCAGCGGGTGGCCGAGGCGGACGACGCCATTGCCGCGCATCGTGTGTTCGTGGTCGAAACCGCGCATCCGGTGGAAGTGGCCGCATCCCAACAGGCGCACCTGATCCAGTGGCTGTCCCGCCGGGTTGGTCACCCGCTGCGCGCACCGGATCTGTCGGCCCGGGGCTACCGGTTAATGGGCGGTCGGATCCTGCCGTCCGATGGAGAAGCGGCAGCTCAGTTCATGTACGAGGGGGCGGGTGGCATGAGTGACAGGTTGACGCTCTATGTCCGCGCTGATGCGCGGACGGACACAGCGTTCCGGTTTGCCGATGCCGAAGGGTATGCCGCCTTCTCATGGGTCGATGCGGGGCTGGGCTTTGCTCTGGTGGCAAAGATGGACCGCCCGGCCCTGCTCGCGGTTGCGGAAGTGGCGTATCGCCAGCTTGCCCTTTCCGACACCTCCGATATCCCCTCGCATGACCTTGCGCACTGATCGATGTTGAACCGGGGCATCGCCGTTGGGCAGTCCCACGCGTCGCTGTCATGCCCCATCAGCGTCCCGTCAGCATTCCGGCGTCGCTCACTTGCTCCTCCACCGGGCAGGTGCCGGTGCCCACGCACCAGTGCTCCAGATGCTTGTAGACGATGACCTTCCCGGTCAGCAGCGCACCCTGGTCGCGGCAGAACGCCTCCAGCGCGGCGCGAGGCGCGATCAGCTCCACGCACATCGTGAGCTCGGGGTTCATGCCTTCCGTCTCGTGCTGCAGCAGGGCGCCGCCATTGCTGAAGCCGTAATGGGTGTGGTGCGCCACCGCGTTCACTAGCCCGGCGCGCTTGGCCTGCTGGATCAGTTCCTGGTACAGCGGCCGGTGGCTGAACGCCGCCTTGAAGCGGCCCTGCCCCGGCTGCACGAAGCGGTCCTTGGGCCGGACGTAGATTCGCAGCATGCCGATCTCGCCCTGCTGGATGTGATGGGTCATGGCGGTGATCTCCCGTGTGGCGGTTGAAAGGGACCAGGGTACCGTGCGCGGCGCGGACATGAAGCCGGGGGCCTGGCGGAGCGGGATGTCGGGGGGCAGGTGCGCGGCCCCGGTCTTTGGCACGGCAACACGCTGGGACAGATAGATGCCGGAGTGGCCGCTGCACAGGTAGGCGACGAAGCAGGCCACTGCGATGTACGGGGTGTGCGTAGCGCCGAACAGCTCGATGCCCATGATGGTGCAGGCCAGCGGCGTATTGGAGGCGGCGGCGAAGATGGCGACGAAGCCCAACGCCGCGAACAGGTCTACCGGAGCGTCCATCAACCCCGATAGCGCATTGCCCAGCCCGGCGCCGATGAAGAATAGCGGTGTCACCTCGCCACCCTTGAAGCCCGAGCCCAGGCTGATCACGGTGAACACCAGCTTCCACGCCCAGGCCCAGGCGAAGTGCAGCGGCCCGAAGAAGGCGAGGATGGAGGAGTCCGAGGGATCGGGCGAGACCACGCCCAGGCCAAGGTAGGCGCGGGTGCCCAGCGCATGCACCAGGGCGATGACCAGCAGGCCGCCGATGGCCGGGCGCAGCCATCCCACCGGGCAGATCCGCTTCAGCACAGACCCTGCGCCATGCGTCGCCTCGGCGAACAGCAGCCCGGCTAGGCCGAAGACCACGCCAGCCACCGCGACCTTGGCCAGCAGCAACGCATCGATATGGAAGGGCGCCGGCCCATCCGCGGCGTAGCCGGCGAAGGCGATGTGGTAGCCGACGTGAGCCACGCCCAAGTGATGGCAGGTCCAGTCGCCGACGATGGCGGCTAGCACGCAGGGCACTAGCGCATCGTACTCCACCCGCCCAACGCTCAGTACCTCCAGCGCGAACACCGCGCCGGCCACGGGCGTGCCGAACACCGCGCCGAAGCCTGCGGCGATCCCGGTCATAAGCACGATGCGAGTATCGTGCGAGGAGAGCCCGAGCCGCCGGGCGAAGGCGCTGGCGATGCTGCCGCCCAGCTGCACCGCCGTGCCCTCCCGCCCCACGGAGCCTCCGAACAGGTGAGTCAGCACGGTGGCGACCAGGATCAGCGGCGCCATGCGAAGTGGTACGCTTCCGCCGGGCTCGTGGATCTGCTCGACGATCAGGTTGTTGCCGCCCTCGGCTCCCCGCCCCAGGTGCTGGTAGGCCAGCGCGATGGCTACCCCTGCGAAGGGCAAGCCCCAAAGCAGTAAGGGATGGGCGAAGCGCGCCGCAGTCGCAGCATCCAGCGCCCATAGGAACAGGGCGCAGGTGCTGCCCACCACGACGGCCATCGGCATCACAATGGCAAGCCACTTGGCCGCGCTGAGCGCGTGCCAGAAGCGCTGCTGGATAAGGGCAAGAAATTGAAATGAAGAGATTGGACGCAAGACACACTCCTACCCAAGGACATCCAGGGATAGGAATCATCAGCCCGAAGCTGGGCGGTTCGACCGTCGCCGGTCAGGCAGAGTCCATTGCCGAGACCCGGGATAGCTAATCGCGGCAAGGCCTGTCAACTGACCGGCGAGTGGAACGGCGGCCTCACCACCGAACCGATCACATCGGACGATTGATCCGAGCGAAAGATGCTCATGGTCCACCACCCACGTCCTTGGCCATACTCGTGGCCATGGGAGAAGGAACGACACCGATGACGAAGGCTACTATGGCGACCAGCCGCCGGACGATGTTGCGTGGTGCTGCCGCAATCGCTGGGCTCTCGGCCACATCGTCCTGGGCGGCCGAGACGGTCACGCTCGGCCTTAAGGGCGGCCCTGACCAGCGGGCGCTGACCACCGCCTTCCCGCAGAAAGGCAGCATGGTGCTGCAGCGCACCCGGCCGCCGCTGCTGGAGACGCCCTGGTCGGTGTTCGACAAGGGGGTGTTCACCCCCAACGATCAGTTCTTCGTCCGCTGGCATTGGGCCGTAATCCCCGAGACCGTGGACCTCGCCACCTTCCGCTGCGCCGTGCGCGGGCACGTCAACAAGGAGGCGTCGCTGTCGATGGCGGACATCCTGGCCCTGCCACGCTTC
Organism: Terriglobus sp.; assembly: GCA_965200815.1. Taxonomy (GTDB): domain Bacteria; phylum Acidobacteriota; class Terriglobia; order Terriglobales; family Acidobacteriaceae; genus Terriglobus. The sequence continues at coordinate 106,308 of OZ241387.1, forward strand.
GAGATCGCCGCCGTGAACCAGTGCTCCGGCAACTCGCGCGGCCTGTATGAGCCACGCGTGGCCGGCGCGCAGTGGGAGAACGGCGCCATGGGCAATGCCAAGTGGACCGGGGTGCGCCTGCGGGACCTGCTGGACCACGTGGGCGTCAAACCCGGAGCCGTGGCGGTGCGCTTCAACGGGCTGGACCAGCCGGTGGTGGACGGCGCACCGGACTTCATGAAATCGCTTACCATCGACCACGCGCGCGACGGCGAGGTGATGCTGGCCTACCAGATGAACGGCGAGCAGCTGCCCTTGCTGAACGGCTTCCCGATGCGCCTGGTGGTGCCGGGCTGGTTCTCGACCTACTGGGTGAAGATGGTCAGCGACATCGAGGTGCTGGACAAGCCCGATGACAGCTTCTGGATGACCAAGGCCTACCTCATTCCTGATACGCCGCAGGCCAGCGTGAGACCCGGGCAGACCGGCTTCCCCGTGGTGCCGATCAACCGGCTGGTGCCGCGCTCCTGGTTCACCAACGTCACCGCGGCCACCAAGATCAAGGCCGGCGCGGCCGTGCCCCTGCGCGGCATCGCCATGGGCGGGGATTGCGGTGTGAAGGCCGTGGACACCTCGATGGACGGCGGCGCCAGCTGGCAGGCGGCGACGCTGGGCAAGGATGAGGGCCCCTACAGCTTCCGCCAATGGACCGCGACGCACACGGCTCCCGCATCCGGCGCACTGACGGTACTGGTCCGCTGCACCAACACCAAGGGCGTGCCGCAGCCCATGGAGTCCAACTGGAACGGCGGAGGCTTCATGCGCAACGGCGTCGAGCGCGCCACCCTTTCCGTCGCCTGATAGGAGCCTCCATGGATCCCCTCATCAAAGTCGCCGGCGCCGCTGCCCTCGCTGCGGTCGTCGTCATCTCCGTCGCCACCATCGGTCCGCGCGCGCCGCAGCCCGTGCCGGCCGTCGCCATGCCAGCTTATTCCGCGGCGCTAACCCGGCAGCTCACGGCCTATGCCGCCGCCGTGGGGCCCAACGCACCCAAGGCCGAAACGGATGTGGGCGGCATCAAGCTCCGCTCCGTGGGGTTCGAGATTCCGAGCACGGGCCGGGCCTTTCCGCCGGGTCCGAATTTGGAGGCGATGAACACCAACTGCATGTCCTGCCACACGCCGGGCATGATCCTGAACCAGCCGAAGCTGACCGCGGCGGAGTGGACCGGAGAGGTCAACAAGATGATCCACGTCTACAAGGCCCCGGTCGAGGAATCTGAGGTCCCGGCGATCGTCGCCTACCTGGCCGCGCTGAAGGTGGGGCCGTAAGGCTCAGCTGAAGTCGCGCGCCGTCGCGATCCGAAGCGGGTGCAGGGCGCCGGCCCGCAGGGCGATGCGGGCCGCGTCGACATGGCCGATGGTGGCCCCGTGCTCGTCGCGCACGGGGACGGGCCGGGTCGGCTCCGGCAGCAACACCTCCAGCACCCGCGTGTAACGGTCGGCGGCGGATAGGGCAGGGCCGGGCTGCTGTCCGGTCGCGGCGCGGGCCAGGTGGATGCGGCAGGAGTAGATGGACCGTGCTTCCAGCTGCCGCACCGTCAGCATCGCGCCGCCCACCGCCAGGGCCAGCGGCGCCACCAGGCCGCCGATCTGTCCCGTCAGCTCCAGCATCAGCACCGCCGCCGAGACCGGCCCGGCCGTGGTTGCCGCCAGCAGCGCACCCGCCCCCAGCACCGCCCCCGCACCGGTGCCGCCGGCGGAGGGCAGCAGCCAGTGCCAGGCCCGCTCCAGCAGCCCGCTCAGCGCCGCGCCCAGGGCGATGGTGGGCGTGAACAGCCCGCCCGGTGCCCCGGCGCCCAGGCAGGCCGCGGTGGCGAAGGGCTTGAACACCGCCAATCCCAGCAGCGGCAGCAGTGGCAGGGAGCCGGTGAAGATGTCCTGCACCTCGCTCTTGCCGTTGCCCAGCAGTTCCGGGAGCGGCCCGGCCACCAGGCCCAACGCCGCGAAGACCACCAGCGGTGCCAGCCATCCCGCTGTGCCCTCGGGCTTGCGGCGATCCGCCCAGGCGATCAGCCGCACATAGAATGCAGCGGCCACCCCCATGGGCGGTCCGATCAGCACCGCGAAGACCAGCAAGGCCGGCGACGGGACCGGGATCACCACGTGGTAAGTCGGCTGGTTCGGCAGGAACAACCAGGTGGTGCAGGTGGCCAGCCCGGCTGTCAGCAAAGCGGGTGTGACCAGCGGCAGCGACAGCGTGCCCAGCAGCACCTCCAGCGCGAATAGCGCGCCGCCGATCGGCACGTTGTACACCGCGGCGATCCCCGCCCCGGCACCGCAGGCCGCCAGCAACCGCCGCTGCGGTGCCGGCAGCCTCATCCTATGCGCCAGCAGCCAGGCCCAGAGTGCCCCCACCTGCTTCGGCGCGGCCTCCCGCCCCAGCGAGCCGCCCATGGCCACCACCACGATGGCGGTCACCGCCTTCGTCAGCGTCCGCCAGACGGGCAGGCGCCCAGCGTGGAACCAGATCGACGCCGCCAGCTCCCCGCCATGCCCGCCGGGCCGCAGGCTGAGCAGCCACCGCATGGTGGCCGCGATCAGCCCTGCCGCCAGCAGCACCGCCAGCCGATGCTCCGGCGTGGCGGCCCGCACCCGGTCCAGGAAATCCGCCGTGCCGTGGCCCCACGCCAGTTCCTCCACAATGCGGAGCAGCGCCATCAGCCCGGCCGAGGCCAAACCGGCGCCCACACCCACAAGCGGCACCAGCACCCAGAACTGCCAGCCCAGGCCTGTCGTCTCCCCTGCATTGGGCTGGGGCTCGTTGATCACGCTCAGGCGACGATGACGGACACGCGGTGCCAGGCGGCGGAGAGATAGCCCTTGTAGTTCCAGGTATCGTCCGGCAGCGCCGGCTGGGTCTGCCCGGCCTCGTCCCAAGCCCGCACCGCCAGCTCATGCTCGCCCTTCGGCAGGTCCAGCGTGGCGTTCCAGAAGAACCAGCTCCAGCGCTGATCCGGCTTGTCCTCCAGCGTCGCCTGCGTCCAGCTGCGCCCGCCATCGGCCGACACGTCCACCCGCACCACGGCGCGGTCGCTGGCGGTGGCGTAGCCGCGCAGCACCGTGGCGCCGGGCTTGAGCGCGGCATGTGGCGCGGGCTCACAGATGGCGCTGTTCAGCGGCAGGGCGTTGATGGTCACGCCCCGGGCCGGGTCCGCGGTCGCGGCGGTGACGTCGGCCGGGAACAGCTTGTAGTCGTCTGCCTGGATTGGGTTGTCCGAGGGATGGTCCTGCACCGTGATCCCGGTCAGCCACTTCGGGCTCCGCACGCCCGCATAGCCCGGCACCACCACGCGCAGCGGCGCCCCGTGCTCGGCCTCCAGCGGCTCGCCGTTCATCACGAACGCTAGCAGCACCTCGCCGCCCATCGCCTTGTGCAGCGGGATGGAGGCGCCGTACAGGAAGGATCGGCCCGCCACATGGCACTCATCCGCGCTCTCGAACGCCACGTGCAGCGCCGGGCCTTCCTCCACCCCGGCAGCGCGCAGCACATCGGCCAGCGACACGCCTGTCCATTCCGCGGTGCCGATGGCGCCGGGCGCCCAGGGGTCACCGGAGGTGGGCCGCACCCGTTGCATGTCCGCACGCCGGTTGCCCGCGCACTGCATGGTGGCGACCACGCTTACCGGGGCGAAGCGGCTGCGCAGGTCGTCCATTCCCAGTTCCAGCGGCGTCGCGACCATGCCCCCGATCCGCAGCCTGTGCCCCGCCGCGTCCAGCACCGGGATGGCGCCGTGGCTGCGGACGTAAAAGTGGTGCTGCGGCGTGATGAAGGCGGCGCGGAGCCGGTCGGTCGGCGGCTCCGCGTTGAACGGCTCCTGCGAGTGGACGATCAGCGCGTCATTCTCGATGACGGCGCTGCCGGGCTTGGAACGGAACGGATTGAGCAACGTGGCCTCCTGTCGCTGAGCAGCAATGACCTGAACGGAAACAGTGGATTTCTGTTCCGGACCTCGGACGATCCATCGCGCCGGCCGATCGGATCGATTACCGCCGCTTATTGGTGCCGGACCCTGCCCGGTGCCACTTTGCCGCCAGGAGCGCGCGCATGAACCAGCCACCAAGGAACGGACATAGGGTCGGGCCACCCCTACTGGCGGGCGCCATCGCCATCGCGGTCAACACGGCGCTGCTTGCAGCGGCGGACCGCATTCCGCTGGTCACAGCCCGGGGCGGGCTGCTGAAGCTGATCTCGCCCTATGCGGGGCCGGTGCTGCGGCAGGCCGGGGTGGGGCGAACCTGGGCCGAGCTAGGCCTGCCTGTGCCCGGCGGCACCGTGTTCCAGCTCGGCTTCCATGTCGTGGTCGGGCTAGGCATGGCGGTGCTGTATGGCCTGCTGCTGGAACCGGCGCTGCCCGGGCGGCCTTGGGTCCGGGGCCTGCTCTACGCCCTGGCCGCCTGGCTCGCCAACGCACTGGTGATCCTGCCGCTGCTGGGCGAAGGCCTTGCCGGCAGCCAGGTGCTGAGTGGCGCCGGCATGGCGTATTTCGCGGCGGCGCACACCGTGTTCTTCGTCCTGCTGGCAATCCTGTTCGACCGGCTGCGCTGACGCCCGGCCTTGGCGCGGTTGCACGGACTACGCCATGCTGGGGTATGACCCTCGATCAACTACGCGTCTTCGTGGCGGTGGCCGAACGGCAGCACGTTACCCAGGCCGCCGAGGCGCTGAACATTGCCCAGTCCGCTGCCAGCGCCTCCATCGCAGCGCTGGAGGGTCGGCATGGCGCCAAGCTGTTCCACCGTGTGGGCCGTGGCATCGAGCTGACGGAGGCCGGCACGCTGTTCCTGCAGGAGGCACGTGCCGTGCTGGCCCGCACCGCTGCGGCGGAGCTGGTGCTGTCGGAACTTGGCGGCCTGAAGCGCGGCACGCTGTTGGTCCAGGCCAGTCAGACGATCGCCAGCTACTGGCTGCCGCGCCACCTGGTAGCGTTTCGCCGTGCGCATCGCGGGATCGCCATCCAGCTGGCCATTGGCAACACGGCGCAGGTCGCCCGCGCCGTGCAGGAGGGAACGGCGGAGCTGGGCTTCGTCGAAGGCGCCGTCGATGACCCGGACCTGGAAGAGCAGCCGGTGGCGAAGGACCAACTGGTGGTGGTGGTCGGCGATGGCCATCCATGGGCCGGATGCGGCGCCGTCCCGCCCGAGCGCCTGGTCGAGAGCGAATGGGTGCTGCGCGAGGCGGGATCCGGCACGCGCTCCGTGTTCGAGGCGGCGTTGGATGGATTCGATATCGCGCCCTCCAGTCTGAACGTCGTGCTGGAACTGCCGTCTAACGAGTCCGTGCGGGCGGCAGTGGAGGCGGGTATGGGCGCAACCGCCCTCTCGGCCTCCGTGGCAGCGCCCAGCATCGAGGCTGGGCTGTTACACCAGGTTCAGTTTGCCCTGCCGGAGCGGACGTTCAGCGTGCTGCGCAGCAGGCGGCGGCATCGCAGCCGGGCGGCGAATGCCTTATTGGCCATCATCGCCGCCGGCTGACTGCCTACCCGGCGCCGCGGGTCAGGCCAGGTGCAGCGTCAGGATCAACGCCAGGCTGATCCCGCCCAGCACCACCAGGCTGATGGTCACCGCCGCTGTGACCCGCGCCCCGGCCCGAGCCACCACCTTCAGGTCTGTGCCCAGGCCCAGCGCGGCCATGGAGATGATCGTCAGCACGTTCGCCGTCACCGCCATCGGGTACAGGCTGGCCTCCGGCAGCAGGTTGAACGAGCGCAGCGCGGCCATCAGCAGGAAGCCGACGATGAACCACGGCACCAGCTTGTGCAGCAGCGGGCGGCCGGGCTTCGGCCGATCGCCGGCGGTGACGTGCGGCCGGGCCTCGTCGGTCTCGTCGCGCGCCGGGCGGCTGATCAACGACAGCACGAGCACCACGGGGCCGAGCATTAGCACCCGCACCAGCTTGACCAACGTGCCCATCTGCACCGCGACCGCGCCCAGCGGCGCCGTGGCAGCTAGCACCTGCGGCACCGCATAGACCGTGAGCCCGGCCAGCACGCCATACTGCAGCCCGCTGAGGTGCAGCAGCGCCGGAATGAAAGGTAAGCCCAGCACCACCAGCACGCCCAAGACGGCGGTGAAGGCGATGGAGGCGGCGACGTCCTCGCCATCGGCACCGATGATCGGCGCCACCGCAGCGATGGCGGAGTTGCCGCAGATCGAGTTGCCGCACGCCACCAGCATTGCCATCCGGTGCGGCAGACCCAACAACCGCCCGATGCCATAGCTGGCCCCGATCGCCACCACCACGATCACCGCGATCCCCACGAGGAGCAGCGGCCCGGCGGCCAGCACCATGCCGGCGCTGATTGAGGCGCCCAGCAGCAGCACCGCGACCTCCAGCAGCGTCTTGGCGCTGAAGGTGATCCCGGGGAACCAAGTCTTGCCCGGCGTCCAGGCGGTGCGCACCGCCGTGCCGACCAGAATGGCGAGCACCAGCGCCTCCAGCCAGGTGGCGCCGAATAGTGCGGCCTCCAGGTGTTCGAGCCCTACTGCCGCGGCGGTCACGGCCAGGCACAGAAGCAGGCCGGGCAGGATACGTACGACCGGATTGCCCACGCCTGTGGACGGCTTGGCAAGAGCATGGCGGATGGCTTGAGCGGACACGGCAGCCTCGGCGGTTTGATGCGCCAGATAATGCGCGGCAGGAGAGGGCAGATCTAAGATCGAGTGACGATCAGACCAATCGCTTACACCGATGCGAGGGTTGATGGGTTTCAAGAACAGCGGGTCAGGATCCCCAGGACAAAGATCTTCTTTAAATGGCAAATTTCCTTGAAGTGGACTGATGGCATTTGGCCAAAGACGGCTGTAGCCTTGACGTCCAAGTTTCCGTATCGAGCGCCCATAATCCGATCATTGTTTCCCGTCAGACTGTACCCTCTAAGGTAAACATGCTGATTTCTCGATTCACCATCCTTTTCGAGAAATGCATGAGCGCCGACGCCGAGCGTCAAAGGTCTGCAAAGTGTCGGATGCAGCGATACCTCATTGGCCGCAGGCTCAGGGTATTGAGCGGCAAGAACACGACAGCAAGCTTGTTGCCGGGCGATCCCACTTCCCTGATGGTTGCGGAATGGGATCGCGAGCCGTCAAAGGGTGTTGCCCGTTAGATTGCCAGGACAGTTGCGCCTGGGTGGCCCACACGGACAATGGCCGCGTGGTGCGCGTCGAGGGTGCGCCAGACCATCCCATCACGCACGGCGTGCTGTGCGCCAAGGTTCGCGATTACCAGCTACGCTTGGATGCACCCGACCGCCTGCTCCATCCCCTGCTGCGGGTGGGCGCCAAGGGTGCCGGGCAGTTCCGGCGCATCGGCTGGGACGAGGCAATCTCGCGCATCGCTGACAGCTTCGGGGCCATCATCGCCGAGCACGGGGCCGAGGCGCTGCTCCCCGTCAACTTCGCGGGCTCCCTTGGCGTCATCCAGCGGCGAGCGCTTATGCGGCTGTTCCACGTACTGGGGACGTCGAGCTTCCATGGCAGCGTCTGCGGCCAGGCGGGCAACTCTCTCGCGGCCGAGGGTCACCCACTCGGCTTCGATCCCGAGGAGATGGTCGATAGCCGCCTTTTGCTGCTCTGGGGCTGCAACATGCTCACGACCGCGCCGCATGGGTGGCGCTTCATCAAGGCCGCGCGCGAGCGGCACGGGGCACGGGTGGTCTGCATCGACCCGCGCCGCACCCTGACGGCCGTGGCCGCGGACGAGCATGTCCCGATCCGGCCGGGGTCGGATGCCGTGCTGGCAGCAGGTCTGGCGCACGTCGCGTTCCGCGAAGGCCTGGTCGAAGGGGACTATGTCGGGGCGGTCACAAGCGACGGCGACGCCTTCCGCGACCAGGTCGCGCCCTGGACGCCGGCGCGCGTCGCTGCCGAGTGCGGGATCGAGGAGGAAACGGTCGTCCGCCTGGCGCGTGAGCTGGCCCGGGCACGACCAGCCGCCATCCGGGCCGGCATCGCACCCCAGCAGACCCGGCAGGGCGAGGCTCTGGTGCGCCTGCTGTCGGCGCTGGCCATCATCGGCGGCCACTGGACGCAACGCGGAGGTGGCCTGCTGATCGAGACAAGCCCGATCTTCCATGATGCCGGCACTGCACCGCCGGACCTGCGTGCGCGACCTGGTCGCAGCTTCGACATGGCCCGGCTGGGACACACCCTGACTAGGCTCGACCTGGCACCGCCCATCAAGGGGGTGATGATCTGGGGCACCAACCCCGCGGTCACGCAGCCCGACACCGCCCGGGTGCGCCAGGGCCTCACCCGGGACGACCTGTTCACCGTCGTGGTCGAGCACGTCCCGACCGACACGGCAGCCTTCGCCGACATTGTGCTGCCGTCCACCATGCAGCTTGAGCATTTCGACGTGCAGGGCGCTTGGGGCCACCACTACGTTTCGGTGAACCACCCGGCCGTCCCGCCTAGGGGGGAGGCGAAGACGCACGGCGAGATCCTACGGCTACTCGCGAAGGGGATGGGCCTGGACGATCCCGCACTCCAGGAGAGCGATGAGGCGATGGCCGCGGCCGCCCTCCCGGATGGGGTGGACCTCAAAACCCTCAAGCAGGCAGGCTGGGTCAAGTGCTCGCCACCCCGCCCTGTGCCAGGCGCCACGGGGAAGCTGCGCCTGTGTGGCGGTGTGTTCCCTCCGCCCGACCGGCCGTCCCCAGGTCATTTCCAGCTTCTGACACCCAAGGGACACTTCTTTCTTAACACCATCTTTGCCGACATGCCCCGGCAACGCCGCTCGGCGGCTCGGCCCACCCTGGAGATGGGGCGTGAGGACGCGAAGGCCCGGGGACTGGTGGATGGAGGTCTGGTGGAGATCCGCAACGGGCGGGGCTCGATCCGGGCCCACTTGGCGGTCGTGGACGGGATGCACCAGGGCGTGGTCGCACTGCCGGGCAAGTGGTGGAACGCCGATGCGGCGGGAGCGGCGGGCGCCGTCAACGACCTGACCTCCCCGGACAGGTCTCCCTCCGGTCAGCCGGCGTACAACGAGACTTTCGTGGAGGTTGCCTCTACCCCAGACTTGGTTATGTCGATCCAACAGGCATGTGTCTGAACGTCGGCTTTGTGTCGCCTGCTGCGCTAGCGTTACCGGCCCGGCCAGCGCTGGGAAAGATGGTAATCGATCCTCTTTCGTGATTGCATCTGCCCATCAAAGAGAGACGGGCATGCGGCCGCTCCTGACGTTGACTGACACACCTGACCAATCCATACGCCAGGCAATTGTACGTCCGCTCATCCGCTTCAACGAGACACAAAGCGGCCGATCCGAGGATTATCGACCCCTCGCCATTCTGATCACGGACACTGATACCGGCGAGATCGTCGGCGGCTTGTGGGGTGGCACCAACTTTACGCAGCTCCACGTAGACCTGCTTTTCGTCCCGGAAAATCTCCGCGGTTCAGGCATCGGTAGCCGAATCATGCGTGACGCAGAAACGGAGGCTCGCAGGCGTGAGTGTCGAGGAATTTGGCTTGACACTTACAGCTTCCAAGCACGCGGCTTCTACGAACGCCTTGGCTACAGCGTTTTTGGAATGATCGAGGACTACCTGCCCGGCCACACCCGGTTTTTCCTCAAAAAGGCCCTTTGAAGAAGCCTGCTTAGGTCTGCTGTGTGTCGAGTGCAGCGGTAGCCTTCTGGCGGAACAGGGTAAGATGTTTATCCTGCCCCCTGCGCCTTACGCACTCCGTCCAGCACCGCCTGGTGCGTTGCCAGGATCCGCCGCAGCGTAGGCTTCCCTTTGTCGCTCGCCTCGGAAATACCCTCGTGCATTTCCTCGATCCCCGTCGTCATCTGCTCAGCCAAGCCGGCGAGCCGCTCCTGAAGTTGCTCGTCGTCGTCCTTAAGATCTGCTGTCCAGATCGCCAGGACGCGAGAGAGTTCAGTGGCCGCGCGGTCAGGTGGAACGCCCGCCTGCAGGAGCTTGATGAGCGGGGCCAGGTCGGCAGCAGGGGAGCGGGGCATGCGGAGGAAAGTAGGTATCCAGACCGTGGCTCGCTACCCCTGGACTTGGGGCGCCTATCCCATCAAAGCGCATTTCTCGCGTGCAGCCTCCAACGCCTGGGTGATGTCGACCTGCCGATGCCACCTCACATGGGCTGAGAGCAGACGTTCCGCTTCGCTGTTATCGTCCCTCTCGATGGCCGCAAGAATGGCTTCGTGCTCGGCCTAAGCCGTGTCGAACGCCATGCTGTCTCGCACTGGGCTCCACATCACCATCTGACGCTGGGCCAGCTGGGTCAGGCTGGTAAGCAGCAGGGTGTTGTCGGACGCTTCCCAGAGCCCGCGGTGAAACAACCGATCGGCTGCGAGCATGCGGTTCTGATCTCTCGCCCGAGCCGCTGACCGGCCTTCGGCAACCCCATGACGCATCGCCTGCCAGCGATCAGGATCGTCATGGCAGGCCAGGGCATGCCGGAGCGCCATGACCTCCAGCGTTCGGCGCAGTTCGATCAGCTCGTCCACGTCGCGTTGCGTCGGTTCGATCAGCCGAGCGCACTCACGAGGGGCACCACCGTCCACGATCCCAAGACTTTCCAGCCGGCGTAAGGCTTCACGGACCGACACCCGGCTGAACCCCAGGTCGCGGGCGATATACAATTCGATCATGGGGTCGCCGGGCAGGAAGACACCGCGAGTGATGGCTTGCAGGATGGCGTCTGCCGCTTGCTCGGCCAAGGTCCGATCCGGGCGGCCTGGCGCCGGGCGGACCGGTTTGTTCACTTCTGTCTTGAAGATCGGCATGGCTCAATAAATCGCCTGCTGCTTTGGCAGGATGAGGGCAAAGAGTGACGATTCAGGCCGCCGTGGTGGCGGCCAGGCTGTGGATTGGATCTGGCTCATGCTTGTGTATACGGATGAAGACCTGGGGTTGGATGCATCGCACCAAGCCACGGACCTGCATGGCCCGCAGTCGATCGCGAACTAGGCCGACCGGCCGCTGCAGTTGGGCGGCAATTTCCGTGGCATTCCGTGCCTCTTCGAGGAGGGCGAGGATCTTCTCACACACCGGGTGCGGTCGTATCAGCGCGTCCACTGATGGAAGCACGAAGCCAGATCCAGGCCTGGCATAACGACCGTAGCCAACCCGCACCACCAAGTTGAGCTTCAGCATCGCCCGCATGTGGCCGGTGATGGTGGCTGTACGCCGTCCCGTGTGGGCCGCCACCTCGAAGGCCTGCCGCGGCTCGGTCAGGAAGGCGAGGATCTGGTCACGGACAGGCTGTGGCCGTCCCAGCGCCTGGGTCGGCACCGGGACGGCCGCCTCGGAACTGCTCAAGGTGAACAGCCCATAGCCAACCCGCTGGATGCGCCCGCGCTTTACCAGGCTGGACAGACGATGCGACGCTGCCACCCTGGACAGCCCGCACCGACTGGCGATTTCTGCAGCGTTGGAGGGGCCGTGGTTCACGGCGGCCAGCACCCGCCCGATCACGGTCTCGGTGGGCGCAGGCTGGGCTGGCGCCGCCGCGGAGAGGACGTCGCCGGTCACGCCGCGAGCTTTTCGACGAACGCCTCGATGTGGAGCCGCAGCTCGGCCGCCGTCATTGGGGGTGGGGTGAACGGGAAGACGGCGTATGTGCCGATACGACCAGCACCCACGGCGGCAAGGCTATTGCGCCGCGCCTGTGGACCGGATGCTCCGGCCGCACGCTCGACCTGGGTTATGCCGGCCACGGTCTCATGATCGCCTCCTCCCGAAAGCCCCTCTTCAGTGTCGGCGGGTTCGGCGCCGGCATCGGCGGTTTCGCCCAGCATGCGCCGGAAGTCGCCTTCCGGTGGCTCGGCGTGGGTGCCGTCGGGCTGCGGATCAGGCGCTACGGCCTTGATCGCCGCCAGGGCTCCCGTGACGCGCCCGTTGATGTCACGCGCTGGTGACGCCTTGAAGCCGTCGATCATCGCCCGCAGCACAGGTGAGACCGGAACCTCATCGCCACGGGTGAGCTCGCCGCCCTCGATCATCGCGGCAAGCGCCAGGTTGCTCGCTCGTTGAACCTGCTGTGGCTGGCCAGACGGTGGCGAGAGCATCAACGGCACGTTCAGGCGGATCGCCCCCTCACTGCTCAGCTTGGCGTAGAACAGCTTGGCGTAGATGCGGCGCCCGCCGAACAGCACGATGGCCTCGCCCTCCAGCAGGCTTTGCAGGTCGCTCCACTCGACCCGTGAGACCTGGCGCATCTCGGCCTGCTGCGCCTCGCGATACACTCCATCGCTGCCACCCTGAAAGGAGGTCGCCTGGGCCACATAGGTCTGCCCCGCCGTCTTCTCGATCCAATCCCGGGTGCGCTGCGCGTCCTGCTGACGCATGGCAATCGTCAGGTTGGCGTTGCCGAGCAACGAGGCCGTCTTCTCGCCGAGCCGCGCCCAGATCCCGGACAGCTCCTGGAAGCCGAGCCAGAAGCTGATGTTCAGGCCGCGTCCCATGGCCAGCATACGATCCATGCCGGCCGTGGCGTAGTAGGCCACCTCGTCAAAGGCGACCATGAACGGTCCTTCACCCATGCCCGGCTTGAGCGAGAAGATCTCGCTGCTCTCTCCCGTGAGCCGGGCGCCGAGCATCTGCGCCATCATGCCGCGCAGACTGGCGACCACGATCTTGCCGAGCGCGGCCAGGGTGTCGTCCGAGTTTTCCAGCGCCGGCAGGTTGACGATCAGGATGCGCCGGTTGAGCACCACATCGCGCATGTCGATGTCGCCGCTCTGGACCTTGAAGATGTGGCCAAGTGAGACCGAGAGCTGGGTGAAGGTGCTGGTGAAGTACATCAGCGCGAAGCCGTGTTGCTCGGACGGCTTGGTGTCGCGCTGCTGGTTCCACTCGACCGAGATGTCATAGCCCGGGATCTCACCCAGGTAAGCCTGCAGCGGGTAGAGGATCTCGTCCGGGATGTTAGGAACGCGGTGCTCGATGGGATTGCCACCCTCGCGATTGCGCACGAGGAAGATCTTGTGAACGGCCAGGACGCCGATCCAGCGCAGCTCCATGCTGAAGCGGATGGACTCAATGTCGATCGGGATGCCGTGGGTGTCGCGCATCCAGGCCAGCACCGGAGCGATGGTGCCGATGAGGGCCACGGCGCGGCCGCGGAACACGCCGTTCTGGTCGCTGGACTGCTGCTCGCCCAGCTGGCTGACCAACAACTCCCGGATGGCGTCGGCATTGCCGGCGGCAAAGGGGTTGAACCTGTTCGACTCTTTGACGCCGCTTGCGGTCAGGAAGTTGAGGGAGAGCAGGTCATCCTCCCGGCCGAAGGCACGGGCCAGGGCATACACCTCGCCGTAGAGCTTGTTGTCCGCCTTGCCGTCGACCAGAACGAAGCCGCTGCCCTGGGCCAGGGCGTTGCTGAGCAGGCTCAGAATGGCCGTGGTCTTGCCGGCGCCGGTGGTGCCGGGGATGGTGGCGTGTTGCCGGGCGTCCTCGTTGGTGATCCAGATTTCCTGGCCGGTCTCCTGGTCCCAGCCGATGAAGATGTCGCCCGCAGCCATCCGGGCCCGGCGCGTGCCCGGGTCGGGGTAGTTGTAGTCGAGACAGTTGGCGCTGCGGGGCAACCGGATCGGTGCCGAAGCCCGGCGCGTGAGCACCCAGCCGGCATAGAGCAGCGAGGCCGGCAGCGTCAGATCGAGTAGGGCTGGGTAGAAGAATGTGGCTCCTGCCGTGCCTGCCAGCACCAACGCCGAGGCGGAACTTCGGAACCCTTCGGCCAACTTGGTAGTGAAGGGGCGCACATCGCGCAGCCCCTCGACCCCAGTGCGTTCGAACCGCTCCTGCGGTCCTTGGATCTCGCGAGGGATCATGGCTGCGTCAGTTCTCAAGCCCGAAGGCGTTGCGGTTCGGTGCCGGCGCGGAAGGCGCAGTGCTCGGCGCGACCGTCGTGACACCAGGCTGTTGCGGCGCGCGGATCGGTGGGATGATCTGCGGCGGTGTTGCCAGCTGACGCTGGATTGCCGGTAGGCCTCCTGTGGCAATGCTCGGCATTGGCGGCTCCGGCGGAACGAAACTGCTCACGGCCGGCATCCGCCGGAGGTTCGACACGTCATCCGGCGCGGGGCGATGGCCGAGCTGGTAGCCACCGCCGAATGCCGCCATCAGGCCAATACCCACGACCAGGCCACCCCAGCCACCAAGAGGGCGCTTGCCCACCTCGACTGCGGGGCTGGGCACTGCGCCCAGATGGAGGTGCAGATGAACAGCCCCGTCTTCGGGAACTGGTAGAGAGACCTCGTTACCGGACGGGGTGGTGAGGCCGCTGCCCATCACCAGGCTTAGTCGGGGTGTGCTCATGATAGCTCCTGCGTCCACTACGCTTCCGGATGCTAGTCTGAGCCGGTGCGAATGGACGCAGGTTTTCAGTTTGCTGCTCGTGGCGGATCAGCCGTGGAACCTGCCGGCAAAAAGGCCTGGGAATGCTCGGGCCATCGGCCCATTCCACAGGAAGCGGAGCACACCAGCGATCAGCGTGAAGAACATCAGCGCGAACAGGGCGATGGTTGCCCCGATCACGCCAACCTGGATGGCGTAACCCGCGCCGACTTGATCTGGGTTGAGGATGGCGGCACAGGCGTCCTCTTCCGCAGCATACGCCCGTGTCGCGATCTGCGGCGGAGGGGTCATGGGCCGGCTGGGAAGAGGTAGCACATAGGGGTAGGTCGGGGCTTCGATGTGGCTTGGCATGGCTGCGCACGCCATCCTCAGAGCTGTGATCTCGCGCCTTACGGCGATGACGTCGCTCCGCTCGATGAAAGGCCGAGGTGAAGGTGCAGCAATGGGCGCGGCATACTGATTCGGTAGTTGGAAACGTTCCGGGATTGCCTCAGGCGCCGCTGGCTTGTCAGCTGCAGTGGCGGCAGGCAACTGAACATCCGGCAGCTGATCCACCGATTGTGCAGAGGCTGCGACTGACCCAGCCAACAGCATCAGCACAGGCAAGCTACGAACAACGGAATTCATGGGTGCTCCTTGTCACAGCACCGGCCCACTGCAGGAGCAGCGGGCCGGCTAAGATCGAGAGTGAGGGCGGTTGTCCAAGCATCTCAGGATGCTGCTCGGGCTGCCTCCACTTCGACATGCTGCCGGAACGCGGTGCGAATGGAGCCGAGTGCCTGCTCGACTTCTGGAACAATCAAGGCTCGCCGCGCGATGCATTCGGCCGCCCAGTGGTCGCGGGCGCCCAGCGCCTCGACGCGGGGGTTCGGATGAATGTTCTGCCCTGGCCCGTCCCCGGGAAAGCCCAGCGAGTGCAGGGCATACCAGAGCGACCGATCGACCAATTTCAGCATGTTGAACGCCGCGGGTGCCAGGACGCCGGACCGACGCCGTGCCTCGTTCAGCACCGACATCAGCGCCGGCGTGGTGTAGGCGTGCCGGTCGGCAATCATGAGAGCTGGACGGCGTAGATCTGAATCGATCAGCACCTGGTCGGCTGACTCGATCAGGGCTGCCGGGAAGGCGAGAGGCTTTTCCGGTCCCTCCGTTCCGTCCCGGTCGTCGAGCGGCAAGGCTTCAGCCATGTCACCGAGCAGATCTAGGACCTGCTGGCGTCGGCCTGCGAGCTGCAGTGCGAAAACGGCGAACATGCAGCGTACGTGCGGGGCGGCATTGTCCAGACCCTGCCACCTTTTGCCCAGCTGGCGGATCAGCGCCTGCTTGGCGGTGATCTCATTAAGCTGGCCATTTCGTGGCTTGGCGTAGCGTTCCACCCACTCCTCGATCCGCAGCGCGGGATCGGCTGGGCGTGGCTCGCTCTCGCCGATCCGCACCAGGTGCAGCGAGCGGCCGAGCATCGCGCCGGCCCAGCGGAAGTACTTGGCTTGCTCCTGCCGCAGACCGGGCAGATCGAAGTGGCGGGTGTAGCGCGACGGGGCCGCCCGCAGGTAACAGGCCACGGCCAGCAGCAGCATCAGCACGGCAGCCGGAATACGGAAGAACAGCCCGACGTTGTTCAGCAGCCCGAGCAACTGCCAGATGTCGGCCTTCTCGGGATGGGCGGCCAGAACACTCGCGTCCTGCTGTGCGTACTGGTTGGTGAAGTGCGCGATGAGCTGCATCTTCCAGTGCTGGAGATGGAACACGCCCCAGCTGATCTCGGCGTGGTAGCTGTCCCAGGCCAGGTAGGCGAAGAAGCCGAGGCCGATCAGGATGATCGCGCAGCCGATCGCGATGTAGTCGTCGTTGGACGCCCAGGCGGCACGACCGCCGCCGCCGGAAGAGTGGTGCATCATGGTCAGCCTCCTGCGGCAGCGACGGGGCGCGGGCCGGTGTTGCGCGCGACGACATCTTGCAACTTGACCACCTGGCGCAGCACTGCGCGCAGGTAGGTCGCTTTGTGCTCCGGAGAGTGGGAATGGTAGAAGGCGACGCCTTCCCAGAAGTCACCGCGCGCCTCGTCGATCCCCGTGCGCAGAATCCAGGCGCCCGCCTCGACGTTGGCGCAAAAGCTGTTCAGCAGGGCGTCCCGCGTCGCCGCGTGCCCTGCCCGCCAGTGTCGGGCCACGGCGGGAATCCAGATCTGGTTGATCTGCATCGGCCCGATGTCCACGGTGTCGTTGGTGTTCTGGCTGACCCGCCCGAGCTTGCCACCTTCGACGTTCAGCAGGATCATCAGCACTCCGGGAGGAAGCCGATGAGTGGCGGCGGCGGCATTGATGCACTCCGTGACCATGGCCACGCGGGCATCGGACGGGCTGGACGCCAGCTCCCCAGCCATGGCGGGGGCTGCAGCGAGCAGAGTGGCCACGAGGCCGGCGAGCAGCTTCATGGTGTCGGCCCCGTTGATGGCCGCGTGTCAGGCCGGTGACGATGGCGCTCCTGCGCCGCCTCCCACACCGCATCCAGGTCGTTGACCAGCAGCATGTCGGGCCGAGTGATCTGGGCAGTCGCCTCCATGACCGAGAGCATCACCGCCGAGAACGGGCCATTGCCGATGCCGCGCACCCGATAGCCAAGCAGGGTCTGCGGGTCCTGCGCGAGATCGAGGGCAAAGCCCTTCCCGGTCGCCTCGCGCCACACTGCCTCGCCGGCGGCCAGGAACACGGGAAGCAAGGCGTCCGGGCTGCCCGCTGCCTCCGGCGAGAGTGTCAGGGGTTGGCCGGTGGCCCTGTCCTGAAACACGAGGGGCTTGCCCTCCTGGCGGATCAGCGCCTCCATGGTCCGGCTGACGACGGCCAAGTCCACGGGGCCAGTCATGCCAGCCTCCTGCGCTGCCAAGCCGGCACCGCGGGCCGGACCCGGCCCACCAGCCAGCGGCGCACGACACGGAACACGGCCGGCAGGGTGAGGCCGAACCAGCTGATCACGGTGAAGAACGCCATGCCGGCCAGGCCGATGTAGAGCGTGGTCCACGACCAGTAGAGGACGGAGATCAGCAGCGGAAAGCACGCGCGGGCGTCGAGGAAGCCCACGCGCACGGGAAGTGAAGTGTAGCGCCACATTAGCCGGTGATCCTTTTCCGTTGGCGAGTTGCTTCTGCCTCGGTGATCCGGCCGTCGTTCAGGGCAAGCTGGATAGCAGCTTCATAGGATTGACCGTGCTCGAGAACGGCTTGCTTGGTGATATCCGGCCACTCGCTGGCATCGGACCGCATCAGCTTTTCCCGGAGCAACTCGTTGAAGACGAGGATCTCGCGCAACGCCGTGCGCTTCCCGTCTGTCGAGAAGGCGAGCCGCTGGTTGACGATGAGCCGCAGCGACTGCGCTGCCGAGCTCAGCAGGTTCTCGCGCTCCTCGTTGCCGCACAGCGCCGCGATGCGCTGGATGGTTAGCGGCACATTGTCGGCGTGAATGGTGGTGGTGAGCGTGGCGCCGAGCATGGCCGCGTTAAGGGCCGCACTCATCGTGGCCGTGTCGCGACACTCACCCACGATGATGTCGGTGGGCTCGCGCCGGGTGGTGCCCCGGATGAACGCCTCGAAGCTCGGCAGGCCGCGTGGGATCTCACACTGGTCGATGGTAGAGGACGGGCCCTTGAGCCGATCGAGCAGGAACTCGATCGGAGCCTCGGCCGACACGATGTTGTAGTTGCCATATGGTTCCATCAGCTTGGCCACGGTGATGCCGCCGATCAGGGTCGATTTGCCGGATCCGGTGGAGCCGCTGACGATGACCATGCCGCTGGCCGGGCGGCAGTTGTCGAGGATGAGCTGCTCGACCAGCTGATCCTGCAGCGGCGGTGGCAGGTCCGGGATCGGACGCAGCACGACGTTGGCCCCACCGCCCCGGCTGGTCTGGGTCGGGGTGGCGTTGAGGCGGAAGCGCAGCCGCTTGGACCGGCTGAGGTGGATCTCGTACGCCACGTCGAAGTCTTGCCCGCCCTGCAGGCGAGCCGTTCCGTCGGCGCCGTAGAGATGGTTCACGATAGCCGCCATGTCGGCCTCATCGAGGGAATGATGAGTGACGGGCGAATTGCGACCATGCACTCGCAGCCATACTGGCTTGCCGGTGTGGAAGCTGATGCGAGAGGCGCCCTGCTCGGTTGACCATACGAGCAGACCATCGAGCCCCGGTGCATGCCGGCGTGGCTCAGTGACCCAGCGCTGCCCCTCATCAGGCCAGGTTTCCCGGCTGATCTTGGCGATGGCGTTCATCAGCGGCACCCCGCGCCGGGCTGCCAGCGGCGGCGGTTCGCCTGCAGGCCGGGCTGGTCGGTGATCCGCACCGTCCGATCCCCGATGTTCAAACGTGAGCGACCCCCGTCCGTTGCGGTATTGGCGAAGGACACGCGCGGCTCCTCGACCAGGCCGGCGCGCAGCAGTACGCGATAGCGGGCCATGCCGATGATGTCGCGCTGCAGGCGGCCCAGGTCGGACAGGAAGATCTCAACCGCCTGCTTCTCCCCTTGACCCCAGCCCTCGGCGACGTTCCGGTTCCAGTATTCGACTTCCTTGCGGGACCGCGGCAGGCCGGCATCGGCCGGACGGCGGGGCTTGCCCCAGGTCCGGACGAGGTAGGTGCGCCAATCCGGCGGTGCCGAAGTCAGCGCAGCCTCCCGCGTGATCTCGAAGATGCAGCTTGTCTCGCGGGCCACCTGGCCGTTCTCGCCGAGTGCGAACGCCATTTGAGCTTCGCTCACGATCGGCGGCCGCATCATGGTCTGCCCGCCGCCCACCGGCAGCACCAGGGCGCGGAAGTCGTAGGTGGTGGTCAGCTCGGCCTCGTAGCGCCGCAGCATCTCGTTGATCGCGAACGAGCGACCCGCCAGTCCGCCCTGGGCGCCGTAGGTCAGGCCCGACTGCCGCAGCACCTCGGCTCGGCCAGTCTCGAGCCCGTCGCCGTGCTCGTCGCCGGAGCGGGTGGCCTGCAACGCTTCCAAGGACGGGGGAGCGTCACCGCCCACGATGCTTGGCGCTTCCCGGGCGCCCGTGATCGGCTGGTTCAGCGGATTAGCCAGGGCCGGAATCGCCGCATCAAACTGCTCAATGCTGGGCAGTGGTGGAACCGCCGCGGTCGCCAGATAGCCCGGCTCTGCGGCTTGTCCGTGGCCAAGCCCAACACCGCCCAGCACGGTGGCGGCACACAGCAGACGCTGCAGCTTAGACATGGTGGATCACCTCGATGCGGCGGTTGATCGGATCGACCCGAACCGTGGCCGAGCTGCCGGCTTGGTTGCCGAGCGCCGTCAGCGCGCCAACCAAGGTGGTGACGGAGTTGGGCACCGCGACCGCCAAGGGCTGCATCTGCGGAGGGCCAGACACGTCCACCCGGTAGCCCACTTCGGCCGCGACCTTGCGCACGCCGTCATCCAGCAGCCCGTTCCAGGCGAAGCCGATAGGACGCTGCAGCTCTTCCGGCACGACCGCGCCGGAGCGGTCAGGCGGGGGGAAAGCGACTGCTGGTGGCGAGCCGAGGGGTGCAATGCCGGGCGGCGTCGCCGTGACAGGGGCAATCGTGATGGCATTGGCCGACATGACCGGCAGGCGGGGCACCGTCGCGATCCGCTGGCCTGGCGCAACCGCGACCGGGGCGATGGATGCGGGAGCCGAACCCATTGCCGGGATGGGCTGCACGGCACGAAGCCCACCAAGCTGGCCCATCTGGTTGTTCACCAGGTCCATGGAGCGCCGGAGCGCCACCTCCGGGTTCGCCATGCCCGTGGTCTCGATCTCCGTGGTGACGTGGCCGGCGCATCCTGCCAGGAGCGCTAGACCGGTAAGTGTGCCCGCGAGGCGCAGGCGGTGAGATGGCATCGAGGGGACCTCCAACTATCGTGGTCCGACGATGCGTGGCCTCGGTGCGAACGGCGCACGCTTTCAGCGTTGCTTCAGGCTCACGTCATGGAACGATAAGACCTGAGCCATCCGCCTAGTCCGGGATGACGGCAGCCGTCCAACAGCCGCATGCGACAGATTCCGTTGAAAAAGGCCGTTGTAGTTGGGCGCCCGCGCTGATTCAGTAGTCAGGGCAAGCAACGGGGTTGATGGCCATGATGGGCGAGCGAGCAGTCCGGCAGGAGGCCTTGTTCTACGGCTTCAACCTCGACGACCACGTGCCGGCTGATCACCTGCTACGCTCCATCGACCGCTTTGTTGAGCTGACCGACATCCGCCGCGAGCTCGCGCCCTACTACAGCTCCATCGGGCGGCCTTCGATCGACCCCGAGCTGATGATCCGCATGCTGCTGATCGGCTACTGCTGCGGCATCCGCTCCGAGCGCCGCCTGTGCGACGAGGTCCATCTCAACCTGGCCTATCGCTGGTTCTGCCGCCTCGGCCTGACTGACCCGGTGCCGGACCACTCGACCTTCAGCAAGAACCGACATGGCCGCTTCCGAGACTGCGACCTGCTTCGCAAGCTGTTCGAGGCCACCGTCCGGCGCTGCATGGCCGAAGGCATCGTCGGCGGCCAGGGCTTCGCCGTCGATGCCAGCATGATCCGGGCCGATGCGCACCGGCAGAAGGGCGTCGCCAACCACGAGGAGCTTAAGGCCGAGGATACCACCCGCGCTGTGACCGAATACCTGGCCGTGCTGGACGACGCCGCGTTCGGCGCCGCCACCGAGGTGATACCCAAGTTCATCTCGCCGACCGACCCCGCCGCGCGCTGGACCGCCGCGGCGGGCGGACCGGCCTGCTACGCCTACTGCGACAACTACTTGATCGACGTCCAGCACGCCGTCATCGTCGACGTCGAGGCCACCACGGCCATACGCCAGGCCGAAGTAGGCGCCGCGCAGACCATGCTCACCCGCACGGCCGAGCGGTTCGGTCTGTGGCCCGAGCGCCTGATCGCCGACACCGGATACGGGTCTGCGGCCATGCTGGCCTGGCTGGTGCACGAGCAGGGGATCGAGCCGCACATCCCGGTGTTCGACAAATCGACCCGCAAGGACGGCACGTTCAGCCGTTCCAACTTCACCTATGACCACGATCGTGACCTCTACGTCTGCCCGGCTGGCAAGGAGCTGATGCACTATCGGCGGCAGTTCCAGACCCCGCGCACCGGCGTCGATGCCGAGGGGCTCATGCGCTACCGGGCTACGAAGCAAGATTGCGGATCCTGTGTGCTGAAGGAACGCTGCTGCCCCAAGCACGACGCCCGCAAGCTCCTGCGCTCCATCCACGAGGGTGCTCGGGACATGGCACGCGATATCGCCGAAACCGACGCCTATGTTGTCTCGCGGCGTGAGCGGAAGAAGGTCGAGATGCTGTTCGCCCATCTCAAGCGCATCCTGCGCCTCGATCGGCTACGCCTGCGAGGTCCGAACGGTGCCCGCGACGAGTTCCACCTCGCAGCAGCCGCCCAGAACCTCCGCAAGCTGGCCAAGCTGATCCCGGGCAGCACGCCAGCGACCTCAACAGGCTGAAAGGACTCGACCAAGCCGGTCGCCAACTCGCCTGGCGATGCGCATCAGCCGGAAACCAACTCGGCCTTTTTCAACGGAATCGACACAAACCAGACCTTCAACCACCCGCATCTTCCACGCCCCGGCCCCGCAATGCTCAATGGTGCTCCGAACAGGCAAGGGACGCGTGACATGGAATATCTTGATGTCCTCGGCGGGATCGCGGGCGTGTTCCTGCTGGCCTGCCTCAGCCCGGGGCCGGTCTGGGTAGTCATCACCTCCACCTCCATCGCCGTGTCCCGCAGGGCGGGCGTCCTGACCGGCCTGGGCGTGGCCGGCGCCACCCTGACCTGGGCCACCCTCGCCATGCTGGGGCTCGGACTGCTGGCGAAGCTCGCCTGGCTGACGGTCGCCATCAAGTTCGCCGGCGCCGCCTACCTGGTTTGGATCGGGGGCCGCATGATCCTCGGCGCTCGCCGCCCGGCACCTGCGGCCAGGTCAATGCCCAGCGTCCGGCACGGCGGTTGGATCGCCCTGCGGCGCGGCTACCTGTCCAGCATCACCAACCCGAAGGCCGCAGCCTTCTTCGGCAGCATCTTCGTCGTCATGCTGCCGGCCCACGCGCCCGAATGGGTCTATGCGGCGGCTGTGGCCCTGCTGGCGGTGCTATCGGCGGGCTGGCATTGCGGGCTGGCCGTGGTGTTTTCCGTCGCGCCGATCCAAGCAGGCTACCGAAGGGCAAAGGTCAAAATCGACACTCTCGTCGGTGCTGTGCTGATCGCCCTAGGGATACGCCTCGCCGTCTCGCGGTAGCCTTCTGGCGCCGTCCCCGACACAAAGCAGACCCATGCCGTCCAATGATAAGTTATGGCAAGCTGCTGTTGCCTGAGCAGTGGAAGGTAAGGGCGATGGCCGAAGTGGAAGCAGTGGAAGTCATACGATTCAGTCCGAATCTAGCTCAGGAAATAGCCTTGCTCCTCCGTGAAATGGAGGCGTTCTACGGTACGGAAATAGAAGAAGGTACCAACGTTGAAGCTGATCTATGCCGGCACGCTGAGAAAGGTCTAGGCATTCTGGTTGCTACCTACAACCAAAGGGTCGCAGGAGTAGCATTCTTCGATCTACTCTATCCAGGCGCTGGGTTAGTTACTCTTTTGCACTTGAAACAACTCTACGTTGCCAACGCTGCAAGGCGCCTCGGAATTGGTAGGGTGTTGCTGCGTCATGTTGCCCATGTCGCTAAGGAGCAAGGTTGTGCCAGGATCGAATGGACCACCGGCTTCGATAATCGCGCAGCGCGTGCACTGTACGAAGGTATCGGTGCGATGGGCTCAGAAAAGATGAAGTACGTCCTCCAAGGGTGCGCGCTCGATCAGTTGGCAAGGGCGGAGATTTGACGACTGCTCACCACCCCAAGCTGACGAACCTGGTCTGTGTTCAGCGTGAACACAGACTAGGTTTCTTATTCAGCAGCCACCATCGTTGGCTGCTCACTTGTCGGGTCGTTAGCTGCCTCCCGCCGCGGGTCGATGTCCCGCAGCACGATGCCGAGGCCTGTGCCATTGGTCAGCTCGTTGGCAAGCTCATCGAGCACGCCGACGGCAGCACCCTCCTCCTTTTCACCACGCTTCAGGCGATCGTCCTTGCGCTGTGCGATTTCCTTCTCGGCCGAGCCGAAGGGGAACACCCGGGACAGGCGGCGCAGCGCTTCACTAAAACCGATCCGGCCGTAAAGGCGGTTGCGCAGTGAGCTATCACCCGGCGTCGTGCTCAACGCCCAGAGCTCCACTGGGCCGAGCGAGTTGACCAGCAGCTGCTCCCACTTGTCGGCATCCACAATGAACTGCACCAGGAAGGGGGCGCCACCAGGCCCAGGGCCGCTCAGGGTGTGACGCACGTTGTTGGCGCTGGCCTCACCCAGGCCAAAGCGCTGGATGATCTCCTCCGCCTCCTCGACGTCACCCGCCTTCAGCACGAAGCGCCCGGTGGACTGGCTGATGATGGCCGGGCTCATGTCCCGCAGACGCTGGCTCGCGAAGCCGAGCTGGACGTTGTGCTTCGGACCCTCCCGCATGTCGCGCTCGGCCTGCGCCTGGACCTGCGGGCTGTTGGCGGTGCGGTGCCACTCGTCGAAGTCGAGGCGCTTGATGGTCTCCATAGCGTCTTGGAAGCGCACGCGATGGTAGGGCCGCATGGCTTCCGGGATGTGGTCTAGTTGGTCGGTATGCAGGAAGAAGTTCCGACCAAGGATGTGCCGCGCCATCATGTACATCATCTCGGTCTGCCGATCGGCTGCAGCAGAGCCGCTCGGTGCCACGCCCGCCAGGTCCAAAACGATCACCCGTGCCGGTCCAAAGTCGAGCTTGCTGGGCTGGCTCAGCGTGGGGAACTTGCGGATGAAGTCGTAGACGTAGCGTTCGAACAGGTTGCCCAGGTTCTCGTGCGTGGCGGCAATTTTGAGGCCGTTGAAGCTGTCCCGCACCTGGTCAGTCCGCACGGCGCTGATGAGATCCTGGATGGTCGGCACGGCGTGGCGCTGCGCCACCTCGGCCCAGCGATACTCCCGGACCGCGATCAGCTCGTTCACCACATCACGCCACCAGGGGTCTTCCTCCTTGAGCTCGATCCGATGCCGGCGCATGGCGGCATCCACCTCTGGCTCCGCCCCGGCGCGGTATCGCTTCGGGGCTCCCCCCGGAACACCGGTGCAAAGGCGGTAAGCCTCGGTGATGACCAGCTGGATCAGCTGCCCCATGCCCTCGAACGGCTTGGTTTCGTTCGGCGGTAGGGTGGACAGCTCAAGGAAGTTCTGCAGGAAGGCCCGCTCCAGCGGCAGCGGATACTCACAGCCCACCTGCAGATCGAAGACGTTGAACTCGAACCCGGGTGAGAACTGCATGGTGACGAAGATCGCCTCGTGCCGCCGCTCCGGGCCGAGTGCTTCCTGCACCAGACGCACGAAACCATTAGCTGAATTGCCGATATCCACCTTGCCGATCAGCGGCAGGCGGGCACCGTGCGAGCCGAGCACCGCCGAGCTGAGGCAGAGCCCGAGGTTGATGGTGTTGCCCAGCACGCTCTTCCCGGAACGGGGGGGAGCCACGATGATGTCGAGCACCTGCGGCCGAATGGCGCCGCCTGTCGGGTCATAGGGCGCCATGGCGCCATCCGGCTTTCGGAACATCACGGACCCACGCTGCCAAGGGTTGGCGGTACGTGCCCAGGGCAGCATGGCGAAGGCTTCGCTCAGCAAGGCCGCGTGCGACACACCGGTGGAGGCAAGCGCCAGGCCGGGCACGCTGCTCAGCGTGCCTTCCAGCGGATCGCCGGCGACGGAGGTCGCCTTGCAGTTGCCCCAGCCCTCGAGGCGCTGAGACAGGGACGAGGCCCGACGCCGTAGCTTGCGGGTTTCCTCGGCCGGAGCCCAGGTCGCGAAGGAGGCTCGCAGCCGCACGCTGATATGGTTGTCCCGCGCCTTGGCGTCCGCCAGTGCCTCGAAGGCGCGGCGCAAGTCCGCATTCTGCGGGAACATGCCGAGGAACTTGGCGCCAATCTCCTTCATGCTCATGGCCAGCTTGCCACCGCCCTCGACGACGAAGGTCGCACGCCAGGGGAGGCGGTCGCGGCCGAGCGGCGCCGCCAGCTCGATGAAAGGTCGCGGTTCTTCCGGTCCGACCCGCATATCGACGTGGGCGTACTCGTATTCGCCGATGCGGACGCGCTGCCCACCATGGGTCTCGGCGTCCGCATGGAAGATCTGACTGCCGATCGACGGCCAGAGCAGGTTTTCGGACTTCGCACTGGCGGCGCCTTCCTCCGGCAGGCGTGGCATGACCCGGTCGCCCTGCAGCGTCGCCTTCCAAGGAGAACCCGCCGTCTCCCGGTAGAGGGTCTCGCGAATGACCTGCAGGGCGTCGTGTGCCTTGAGCTCTGTCGTGGCGATGCCATTGCCGTGCAGGGACGCCTCCACCCGCGCCACGAAAGCGTTGTGCCGGGCGGCCATGACCTCACTGCGGAGATAGTAGCGCTGACTGCTGCCGATGCCCGGGCACTCACGGGCGAGCGCGTCCTGCTCCTCCTTCATCTGCTTGCGCTCTTCCTTGGTCAGCACGCCGCGCCGGGTCCACAGGACGTAGTAGGCGGCCTCCCAGCGCATCAGCTTGGGCCAGCGGGCCGAGCGTTCGGCTAGAATGTCCGTCAGGTCGAGGCCGAGTTCGCGGGCAACGCCGCGGCAGCCCTCCATGTTGATGCGCTCGATTTCCACCGCAGCCAGGTCGGGGTCCGAGATGTAGAAACCGACGATGGCGTGGCCGGGGTTCTCCAGCGCGCCGGACAGGTCAAGCCGCTGAGCGTTGGCGATGCGCTCGATCTCGGCCCGGGTGGGCTGGCGTCGCAGCCCGTCGATCCGCAGGAAGGTGACGTAGTCCGACTTCTTGGTGACCAGGGCGTTGCCGTGCGTGGTCTCGATCTCGCAGAAGGATTCCAGCGGTTGCCGGAGCTTGAGCGATAAGCTGGCGAGCAGCTTGGTGATGCCGAACATTGGGACGCCTCTCAGAGGTGGGATTAGGGCTTCGGGGTCCAGGCGGTCAGCATCTGCGGGTAGATGTCCTGCCCGTCGTGGAAGAGTTGCCCGAGCGGCAGCAGGCGCAGGCCCGCGAGCAACTCGGCGCGGCCCGCATAGGCTTCTGGACCAAGGCCAAGCAGGGCCGCGCCAAGGTCGGCGAAGGAGTTGCTGCCCAGGCGATCAAGGACGGGCGCGGCACGCTCACGCAGCGCGCGATAGGCCCGAAAGGCTTCCAGCACGCCGACCGCGCCAGAACGCGGAGTGCGGCGCATGTCGGCCGGCTCGTCGTTCCCGTGCAGGGTCAGGTGGATGTTGCGCACGAAGCAGTTCAGCATCGCCTGCGACATCTCCGGCATCCAGATCAGGGTCGCTTCCGCGTCGATCTGCGGGCGCTCGGGATGCTGGGCCAGGTGGCAGAGGGGACACGCGAGCACCAGGTTGTCCGCGCTGTCGTCGGCGTGGTCGCCGTTGCAGTGGAAGCGCTCTTGCCAGTTCCCGGCGGTGAAGCCGCAGAACCGGCAAGGAGCGAAGGGGGCAGTGGCCTGCCCCTCCGCAGGCTCGGCACCGACCACCCAAGCCGATGGGTGTGCCGAAAGGGGGAGGGGCAGGAGACGCATTGCCGGCTTACTGGAAAGCCACGGTGCCAGCGGTGCTGCTGATCGAGGCCGTGGAGCCGGTGGTGGACTGGGCTGCCTTGTTGATCCAGCCGCCGCCGGTGACGAACAGGCCGCAGAGCACCAGGCCGGCCATGCCCATGGCCACCTTGCCGCCCTCGCGGTTCTGCGGCTGGCGGGACTGCCAGAGCGACCAGACTCCACCGATGAAGCAGATCAGTGCTGCGACATACATCGCCGTGGAAGCGAGGAAGCCGCCGGCGGTGGAGGCTTCCTGTGCCATGGTGCCGATCTGGGCACCGATGGTGCCGTCCGCCGCCATGGCCGCGCCGGACAGCATGGCCGACCCGACCAGGCCGGCGGCCCCGGCGAGGAGAGCACGGCCGTGGCGTGGCATCTGCCGGGCGATCACCGCCGGCACGGTCTTGTTCAGCTTGGAAAGGTTCACGTTGGAAAACTCCTGTTGCCGAGAGGAGGGTGGGGGCCTCTCTGCAATCAGAATCCTTGGACGCGGTGCGAACGGGCCGCGGAAAATGGGACGGTCCAAAAGAAAAAAGCCCGACCAATCTGATCGGGCTTTCCTGGCATTTCCGGCGTCTGTTGGTGTCAGGCGAAGAAGCCAACGAGCCACTGCGAGACCGTCACCACGTTGATGAGCATGACGGCGAACACGAACTGCACGAAGCAGGCGCCCGGCGTGCGCCGGCTGGTGCCGCGCATCGTGGACCAGAGGGCGTACATGGCGGCGAAGGCCATCATCGCCCCGAACGCCTGGAAGAACAGCTGGAAGGTCTGCACGATGGCCACCACGCTGTCGGCCGGCGTCGTGCCAAGGATGCTGCTGGTTGAGGTGGGGGTGCTGTAGCTGCTCAGACTGGAAACGCCGACGGTGATGCTCGATCCGGCGCTGCGGTTGGCCATGGTCAGGAACTTGGGAAACGACGCGAACACGCCGCAGAACAGCAGGCCGGTGATCGGAACCCACGGCTTGCCCCGGAACGGGTTGTCCGGCTGGGCCTGGCGCCAGAAGCCCCAGCCGGCGAACAGGAACAGCGACAAGGCGGCCAGGTAGCACAGCGTCGGCAACAGGGCCGCGAAGATCTGGCCGACGGCGTAGGCGAAGGTGGTGAGGCCCTGCATGTCTGCCTCCTATCGGATCGTGCCGCGCTCGGCGGTGAGCACCCAGGCGGCCCCCTGCTGCGCGATCGACTTTACTTTGCCGTAGCCCGGCACGTCGTCGCCGATGGAGACCTGCAGCAGGTTGCCGGCGTCCCCCGTGCGGTCCACCTCGGCCAGCATGGCGAGACCAGGTGAGGCGGCCTGGACGCGGTAGCGGCGCGGCGCGTCCTGCGCTGCAACGGGAGCCGGCGACGCGGCCAGGGCAGGCGTGGTGGCACGAGGCCCCCGCGATGCTCCCCCAGCGCTTACCGGCACCGGCGCAAGCACCGTAATCGACGCCGGCATCACAGTGCCCGGGTTGGTGGAGGGCGCGGCAGCCGGTGTGCTCGCGCCCATGGCGGCGTTAATGGCCCCGCGAGCTTCGGCAAGGGAGAGGCGGCGAGCGTAGTCGTTGAGCTGCGTGTCGAGCCGCTCCCGCATCTGCTGCACATCGTCGCGCAGCTGCGCGTTCTCGGCCCGCTGGTTCCGCAGGAGTGTGCCCAATTCGGTAACCACGTTGAGAACGTCGACCTGCTGCGGCGTGCTCATTGGTGACGCCTGCAGCGTGGCGGCCACCACCACGGGATCCGTGGGTGCGGGTGCTGTGACGGTGGGCCGAGCGGGGGTGGGCGTCGGCACCGGCTGCAGCACCGGCGCCGGCGACACCACAGGGATCGCCGGGGCCTGCGTGATGATCGGCGACTGGGCCGCGGGTGCCTCGACACTGGCAACTGAGGTGGGAGCCGCGGCCTGACGATCCTCGGCCGGCTTGTCGCTGGCCGGGGCTTCCCGCGTGGAGCTGCCAGGACGAAGGTTGACGATCTCCCGCATCTCGTCGGCCCGCGGACGTGAGGAAGCGATCGGCCGGTTGGGAGCGGGCGTTGCCTGCGGGGAAGGTGCTCGCGCCAGCTTGGCTGATGGGGCAATCGGAGCCGGGATCGCGATGGACTGTGTGGCGCCGGGTGGCGCCGTGCGGTTGCCCTGAAGCGCTGCCAGGTTCAGCGGAATGATGTGGTTATAGGGCGAGATGAGGAAAACGCCGGCTGCTGCTATCAGGGTGACGCCGACTGCGGCGCTAGTCATCAGCGAACTGCGGCGCTTGTTCGCCGTCTTTGCGGCTGGCTCAGGTGAACCAGCATCAGGCGCAGCCGCGGCCGCGTTCGCCTCGACTGCGGATTGAGCGGCTGCATCCTGGGCTGCCTTGGGCTCGCTCGCACCGGCATCGTCGCTGACGTGTGGAGTGCCGATGCGGTCCTTGGGTTCGGCGTGAAGGGTGGAGATCTGCTCGTTCTCGCCCGGCAGGCTCAGCTCCGGACGGGCAGAAGAACGAGGCAGGTTTTGCTCGAAGTGCGTGTCCATGATGATCCTGCCGATGGTGTGTCATCGGTAGGATCACTGGACACGGTGCGAACGGAGAACGCTTTCGCTAGCGTTGTGGAACCGTGACGCTGGACAGGAACATGATGCCGACCCCGGCATTGGCGGCGAGGTTCACCGTCGAGTTGCGTGGCGCCGACTGGTTCAGTGCCGAGCCGATGCGGGCACCGGCCACGCCGGCACCGACCCCCAGCTGCTGGTCGAGGTTGAGGTGCGTCGAGTAGGAAGCGCCGCCCAGCGGGCTCAGCACCGATTGCGTGTTCGACGTGGTGGCGAGTGCCTGGCCGAGACCCTGGACGAAGGCCGCGGCTGCAGGAAGCAGGAAGCGGCTGAGGTAGTGCTGGTCGACGCTGGTGGCGACCGCGGTTTCCATGGTGTCGGGTGCGATCACCACACCATCCGCCGGGATGGTCTGGCCGTTGTGGACGATGCTCGTCACCTTGACCACCAGCAGGTCGCTGCTGCCGGCGCGGCTGAAGGTGCCGACCATGCGGTCGCCGGCGATCGGCCCGGTGTCGGCCTGCAGCACGATAGGGCCACCCGTGTCGGAGTTCACGGCCAGCACAGTGTGGGCGTAGACGCCGCGCCCCGCTGGCACGAGAACCTGCTGCGGCAGCGTCCGCGCCATGGTAGAGGCCGGCTGCGCGCTTCCGCTGCGATCCTCACGGGCGCTGCCGTAGCTCTTGCCTCCTTCCCCGGAAGCCCCTTCTTCGTCGTTGCCGCGACCGGCATGTTCGGAGCGCGTCGGTGGGATCACCACGTCCGTTCGGCTGGGACGGGCGCCCCAGCCGTTCACCACCTCAGCCACAGCGGCGTGAAAGGCCTGATCCTGCCGCGGATCGGCCTGGTTGGTCTGCTGCGCCACCTGCTGGATTGGGCGTACCTCCGGAGGCACAGGCCGCGGCGCAGGGGCAGTTGCCAGCCGGAGGGCTGGTGTCGCGATCGGCACAGGTGCTGGAGGCGTGACCACAGGTGCCACGTCCGGCGTTGCTGCGGCCAGGGGCACGTTGAGAGGCTTGCTGGGAGCCATCTGCGGGGTAAAGGAGCGTCCCTCACGGTCCGCAGCCGCGGCCTGCTCCTGGTTGTGCTGCAGCGCCATCCGGTCCTGATTGGGATTTGTGTTCATGCCTCCGGGAAGCGAGTTCACGGGCGGCATGCGGGCGGTCTGTGACTGCGGCGGCGTAGCTTGTCCCGTAAAGGACACCACCACGATGACGCCGAGGAGGAGGATGGCGCCGCCACCCGCCAGCGCCAAGCGGGTCGGACTGGCACGGCCGGTCTTGTTGAACACGCCGCCCCGCCCAAACGGGTTGCTGCGCGGGATCTTGCCCAAGGTAACGGACATCAGCGTTCCTCCTTCAGTTCGGCCGAGACCGTTCGGTTGTTCACGGACAGCAGCACCACGGGAGTGATCGGCAGCGCGTAGATCGTGGTGCCGCCTTCGCCGGACTGCGAACCGTCCCAGGGCGGCGACATCAGCGTGTAGCTGGTGCGGAGATAGATGTGGTCGCCCAGGCGCCACGCTCGCGCCTCGTCCGGAGACACGCCGCTGACCGCAAGCGGCACGGCGTCAGCCGGAGCGATGCCCGACAGCATCGCCGTCAGGAACGGCGCTCCGGTAAACGGCGCATTGGGCCGCGTGTCGATTTGCACGCGGGCGTTCGGCCCCCGCGTGGCGACGTGGACGCTGATCTCGGCATCATAGCGATCCCGTCCTGCCATCAGCATGAAGGTGATCGGCTTCGGAGCGCCCTGCAGGTTCACCAGCAGGCCGCCTCGCGGCGAGATCGACATGGGGGTGATTTGGATGGTGTTGCTGCCCCGCACGGGAACGCAGACCTGGAACCCGGACAGGTCCGCGCGTCCGTTGGGCCCGGCAGCACTTGGCGCGGTGTTGCAGCCTTCGCCGTTGGTGCTGCCGCCCGCGGAAACGCTGGCCGCGTTGCTGTTGCTGTCCCAGGTGATCGGCCACGGCTGGCCCGTATTGTCGAAGAACGACACGGCAGTGGGATAGCCGCGCACGGTCTGGATGATGGCAGTGGCCTGACCGGGCGCGAAAGTCACGTTGAGCGGGCGGCTCACCGGCGAGGCTATCTGCAGCGTGGTTTCCTCGCGCGCCCGCTGGTTTTCGCCCAACCGTCGGGTGAGGTCACGCACCATGTCGGGTGTGAGAGGGATCGCGTCGTCGAGGATACGCTGCCGGGAGGCACTCGGGCCATCCGGCACACTGGAGGCTGGTGCGGTGTTCGGCTGCAGCGGCCCTGGAGCCTGGGCGAAGCACACCGTTGGCAGGCATATGCCCGCAACGGCAACCGCTTTTGGAAGACGTGCGAGCACGGAGGTTGTTCCCTTCTATCGAGGTGAGGCGACCAGCTTTTCGATGACCAGACCGTCAGGATGACGCTGGTCGTCGGTCCGCATGACAGTGGCGGCGATGACCATGGCCTGCGTGGTGAACTGCTGGGTGTTCTCGCAGGTCTGCACCATCGGAAACTCGACCTGGTAGGCGAGCCGCCCGCCAATGATCTCCGTTCTCGGGATGGTGGCAGCGCGCTGCGCCTGCGCGTAGCAAAGCAGCCGGGCCTTCTTCATCTGATCGAAGTTGCCGGAATTGATGAAGCTCTGCGCGAAGGAAGTCCAACCTTGCGGGGAGAAGCTCATTCCAGCCGTGTTAAGTTGGGTCGGGTAATTGTGGTAGTCGACGCTGTAGGTGGAAAGAACGGCGTGAACCGTCCACTGCAGCAGCTGCACGTCGTCCACGATTGGACTGTCCAGCGCCACGGCCGGACGGGGCGGATTGCGACCATCCACGAAGAAGTATTTCGAGGCTGGCGGGTTGGACCACACCCACACGTCGTGCAGCAGCGCCAGACCCAACAGCACGGCCATCGTGGCGGTCATTCCCATGCACCACTTGACCAGTGATCCCTGGAAATCGGGGTCCGAGATGCGGCGCCGGACGGCGGTTGCTGAGTTCTGCATGCAGCTGGCTTCCGAAGTGAGTGACAGGCCGACCTTCCGGTGGTTCGGTGCGAACGGCTAAAGTCCGAAAGCGTAGTTGCCGCCGATGCTGTGTCCGATGCCGAAGCCGTAGCCGGCTCCGCTCCGAGCCTGGAGCTTCTGACCCCGCTTGCTGGTGCGCAGCCCGTTCTTCTGACCCCAGAAGTGCCAGCCACGAATGAACATGCACTCGCGCCTTACGTAGCGGGCTTCCGCGATGTTGGCGTCGATCATCGAGGGGTCGTAGTGCCTGACCAGCTTGCAGCGTTCACGCCGTGGCAGCTCCAGACGGCAGGCCCTCGACGCGATGGAGCGGGCAGAAAGCCCCCACTCGGCGGCGATGGCCTCGTAATGCTGATTGGCCCAATAGCGATTGGCTAGTTCCGCATCGAGTTCCGGGGTCCAGTAAACGTGGCCACGCTTGAGGATCTTGCGGATCGGCAACCGTTCCCCGGTCGAGGTGGTGACGCAGAGTTCCAACCTGGCAGATGTGCGGGTGGAACCCTGCGCTTCGTGGACTGAATCTGCAGAGGGTCTGAAAACATTGCGGCGGTCGCGACGAGGTAAGCCCAGCCACCGTGCTTTGGCCCAGATGGCACCAGCAGATCGACCGAACTGCTCGCCGATGCTGGCAGCACGCCACCCGCTTACCCAACTTTCGATAAATCGGAAGTAGTCACTCACTGCCCATGCCTTGGAGCCAGCGCTTCGGCGCATTGGTTGGTCGTGCGGGGTGGGAAGATCGAGCATCACAGCCCAATCCAGCACTGTCTCACGGTCTACTCGCAGGAAGGTGGAGATAGCGTCGAGGCCATGCCCCTTCTCAACCAATCCACGCAGAACAGTCTCGTTTGGAACGTGAGGCTTGGTGGAAAAGGCCCTCGGGAGCGGCAGCCCTCCGACAACAGGGTTACTCCCGAGGGAAAGGCATATGGACATAAGATCCCTCCGGTAATCCGCAAAAGCGGATTACCGGAGAGAACTCATAATGTCGAAACCTTTTTTCTTAGATCGCAAGAAACTTCGAAGTGTGATGCGAACGGGTGTGCTAGTGCCCGGTGCCCGGTTTGGCGTCCTCCGGATGCTTCATGTCGCTCACCATCTTCAAAACCTGCTGAAGCATGGCCGCCAAGCGATTCGTCTCTCCCAAGGTTGTCTGCAGCGCACTCTCGACAAGCTTGAGCATCGCGATGCCCTGGTCAGTCGCTTGCGGAAGAATGGTTCCCGGCATCAGATCGCGCACCTCCAACTTCAAGGCGTCAGCGATCTTCTGCAGCGTGGTCAAAGACGTGTTGTGCTGACCGTTCTCGACCGAGAACACCGTCGAGGTCGGGACATCTGCCGCACGCGCCAGCTGCGTTTGCGACAAATGCATCGACTTGCGGATCTCTACAACTTTCTGGCCTATCGCGGCGAGCATCGCTTCGTTTTTAGGGGGGCCTCTCTTGGGAGGCGGCGGCGGCATTTCTGCATCCATCTCCTCGTCCTCGAGGATCGGTGGAGGATTGACCGATGCCTTTGGCTTCCTGCTCATATCTGATTCCCAATCAAGTGTGTGCATGCCCAGCTCCAGCTCCAGTGTTCGGACGAGCCAGATTTACGGGCACCTGGAGCGACGGAGCATCGGCCTTTTCCCAATAAGTAAGAGCCCGGCCAGAGCATCGACGGGTACGTTGCCAGTGCGAACATTTTGCTAGATCCGTTCGCACCGACCTTGCCGAGAGTGAACTCCTTAATGGAGGATTCCATGCTCTCCGTCGCTTCATGGCTTGTTGCCGGACACCTGCTGACTTCCCCTCTGCATTCTATCGACTTCCAACTGACGCCGGACCCTCAAGCGCGGCCTTCCAACCCTATAGCCATGTCTGCAGGGACGAGTTTGGACGAGCAAGACGAGGCCGACGCTCCGCCGCGGTACAGCATCGCTCACGGGTTCGGCAACGGGGTTCCGCTGTCCTTTGCGGTAAAACAGGTAGTTCCATCAATGTTCCGGGTGATTTATCGAAACGGGGTTGACCAAAACCAACTTACGTCATGGGTCGGCAATCGACCCTGGAACCAGGCGCTCGGCACCGCTCTTCGCCAGCACGGGCTTCACATGGTCCTGATCGGGCGCACGGTGACGATCGGATACTAGGTCCGGCTCGTTCGCACCAAGCCAGTTCAGGCTGCTCCTGAAACCTAAGGAGCAGCGATGCCAGACCTCAGCAAAGGAAAGGTGGAGACCTGGTTGGAAACTCAGGATCCCCAGGTGGCGAAGCTATGGGGCGGGGCGGTCCGGCCCATCGAAGACGATGCCGACGTGCGAAGTGCCCTCAGCGAGATGGGTAAAACACTAGACAACTCCCTCAACGAGGATGCGGGCAAACTTTCAGCAGCACTGCAGGACGCCCCCATCCAGGCAACGCTTCGCAGCGTCTTGGTCCAACTTGGGCCAGCCCGCCTGTTCCGCCTCTTGCACTGGTTTTCGGCAGCTGGGCTGCCGGAGGCCGGGAAGGTCCTGGGCGGCCTGTTGCAGGATGAACCGAGTGGCGTTGGAAAGATGCTCCGGCAAGCCGTCCAGGAAATGAACCGCCAAGAACTGCTGGCCCGCCTGTTCAGCCGAGGCCGCCTCGAAACACTCCTGGCCGCCTGCCAGGACAAGCAGCCGGAGGCCGCATGATGTTCCGCCGCTACGTCGCAATCCTGATGGTGACAGCCCTGCCCAGCATCGCCATGGCCGATACCGGAAGCATGGGCTGTGCGGCCCTTGCCCAGGCTGCAGTGGACGGTGCTGCTGCCCGCATCCAGGCCGACGACACCAGCATCCCAGCTCCTCAGAGCGTGGCCTCGCTCAGCTGCCTGGACAACTTCTTCAGCGGCTCCGGGCTCAACGTCATCACCAGTCTGCTCGATCCAACCGCCTTGCTGAACTCCGTCAAGGGCCAGCTCTGTAACGCCGTGAAGTCGGCTTGGCAGTCCGCCGTGGGATCGTCGCAATGCGGCCTCACCGTCAGTGGATTCAACCTGGGCTTCGGTGGCTTCGGGGGTGGCACCATGTGCCCCAAGCTGAGTTTCGGTGGTGGCGGACCGACGATCGGCAGCGTCACCACGGGCCAGTACTCCGGTGGCAGTGGCCTCTACGTCAACGGAAGGCCGACGGCTCCGACCGGCTACACCGTCCCCAGCCAGGTGAAGTGACCATGTGGAAGAAGCAGCTTCTTTCTACCAGCGCGGGCATCGTCATCGGAGCCATGGTCTTCGGTGCTGCCCCGGCCTGGGCTGACCTGCCGGTCGCCGACTTCGGCGTGATGGGTCTGTTGCAAGCCGCGCAGTCCGCACTGACGAACGCGATCTCCAATATCGGCAGCCAAATCACCGGAGCCGTGACCAAGATGGAAACGTCGGTCAGCAGCGTGCTGCGCGACGGCTTCACCCAAAACGCCAACTACGCCAAGGCGCAGGTTGCCGCTCAGCAGCAGATCGCTGATGCCTCGAACACTGCAAATGGCCGTATGAAACGCGACATCCGCAACTCGCAGATCCGCGATGAGCAGACGCCGAGCCCACAGGCTTGTAATGCACTAGACTTTGGACAGGCCCTCCAGGCAGCGGCCGGTCAGTCCGGACGGGTCGCCACAGCGATCAGCAATGTCATGGACCCTCGGAGCGAGGGTGGTCCCGGAACACCCGCCTACTACGGGGCAGCGCAGTCTGCGGCGGCGTCCACGCAGATCCACCTGTCGCGCTACTGCGACCGGCGCGAGGCCGAAGCTGGCCTTTGCACCGTGTCTAACCTGCCAAATGGCGATCAGCGCGGCACCAGTCTATTCGGTTCCGATACCCTCGATGGCACCACGGGCGTCAACGCAGCCAACGACTACGCCACCAACCTGGTCCAGCCCATCGTCCCGGCAGCCCTACGCGGCGACCAGCTCACCTCCGTGAACGGGCAGGACGCGGCAGCGCAACGTCGCGCCTACACCGCGAGGATGTCACTGGCTCGCAACGCGCTGAGCTACGCAATCGCTGTCCAGACCCCAGCGGTTGCGCTAACGGACGCGCAGAAGCAGCAGATGACCGACCAGGGGCTCACGCCCGTCGACACTGCCTCCTGGTTCCAGGCCATGAACCTGGAGGTCAGCCGCCGGGTCAGCACTGTCGGCTGGGCCGCATCCCTGCAGAGTATGCCGCCCGCTTCCGTGAATCGGGAGATCGCGTTGGAACTCGCGACGAGCAACTACATTGCGATGCAGACCTATCGGGTGCAGCTCTACAACGCCTCGATTGCCGCGGCACAACTCGCCACCATGGCCGAGCGCCAGATGCCGGGCGCCGTGATGATGCCTTCCCCTTCCATCGCCGCCAACTGAGCAGACGGAGCAGATGGTCATGTCCGATACCAGTGTAGCCGCCGATCCAGCGCGTCGTCCGCCAGCCGAGCAAGATCGCAACCCCCTTCGCGATGTCGTTGACCGGATGGACCGTGCTCGCGAGCACATCGGCAAAGTCGACCCCCAGCTGAGCGACACCATCAAGGTTCTGGCAGAACGAGCAGATCGGCCCGGCATCATGGAGAACCCGGTTTATCGTGGCCGGGTGGCCTACGCCCTATTGGATCTGGAGAAGCTTGCCGGGCCTGTCAGCAACATGCCTGAACCGCTCCGACAGGAGATGACGCAGCTCGGCACCAGCGTCAGGGGCCTGCAGAACGAACGTCTGCAGGATCTCATGCGGAAGACAGCCGAAATTCCTGATAGCGGGCTCGTCCGCGACATCAGGATCGTTGCCACGGACACTGCTGGACGATCTTCGCAAGACACGTCAGCCATCCGCGAGCGGGTTGAGGTTCTGGAAAACAAGGCTCGGCTGAGCAGCGTTGTAGCAGCTCCGGCCCCCAAGGAGGTTTCCCCAAGTCAGCAAGTGGATGCTGGGCTATCAGTGTCTGACGGGCCGAAGCGCGACCAGTTGGGCGGGACCAAGCCAGTTAGCCAATTTTCCCAAGTTCCGGCTGACCAGGCTATCGCGCGGGAGCCGACCGGGGCCCAATCCCCACAGCCCTCTGGCCAAGTACGGGTTCCGGGCCTTGCCGCATCCATACTGTCCGCCCTTCACAGGCCGGAACAGCAGCGTTCATCCTCGCTGGACCCGACACCAAGCCCGATGGCTGAGCGCGTGACCCGATTCGAGCAGAACCTAAGGGAGGGAAAGGAGGAGCGGGCTTTTCGAGGAGCCGAACAATCCGGCAGGGCTGCCGTCGAGGCGATGCAGGCGTTCGCCAGCGGGCCGGGCGCAGGCGTGATGAGCCGCATTCGAGATGCCGCCAAGTCTGATCCGAGTGGCATGGCAGGCGTCATGTCGGAGATGCGGCCTGGCGGCATTTATGCCGAACTCCGGACACAGTTCGACGGGGCCATGATTAAGGAGAAGGGGTTCGCCGCGGCCTACGACAAGGCTTCGGCTGCGGCCGGGCAGTATGGCAAAGACCGTTCGGCGGTCGACGCCATCATGGCTCAGCGGCCAGACGTCGATGCCCTGACCAGCCGCTTCCAGAAGCTCGATGCCCAGATCGGCGAAGCAGCAGGTAGCACTCCTGGCCGGAAGGAAGGCAAGAGTGCCTTGGAGGAACTCGCCGAGAAGGCCGCGGAGGTGATCGCCAAGGCGGTCGACAAGGTGCGAGCTGCCTTCTCCAACTCCCCTCGCGCCAACAACAGCCCGTCTCCAAGCCCTTAGACCGGACCGTTCGCACCAACGGCGCGCATCCTCCCGGGAGCCCTACTCCCGCGAGGATGCGATGCGCCGTTTTTGGCCCCTGACACTGAGCTTGTTTCTGGTGCTGCTGGCTATGCCAGCCATGGCAGACACCACCGTCAGTTCCGGCATGAACATCAACTGGAGCGCTCTCGACCCAGGTGACGATTGGGCCGCCCAGGTCATCAGGTCGATCTTCCCCATCAGTGCCGGCTCCACCAGCATCGGCGCAGCATCGTCGGTGATCGGCCTGCTGGTCAGCCAGATGACCGGGTTTGTGGCGGCCATCGCCATGACTTGGCTCTGCTACGCCACCATCATGCAGATCCATCGCGGTGCCGAGACCTCGCGCCTGCTGTCGAGCAACATGACATCCATGTTCGTGGTCCGGCTCGGCTTCGCGGCCGTGATGATGTACCCACTATCCAGCGGGTTCAGCGCCGGACAGTCGGCCGTGGTTCAGGCTTCAATGTGGGGCGTTGGCATGGCGCGGAGCCTCTACACCAACGTCGTCAAAGCGGTCGGACCCGATGCCATGGTCATCGACCCACCGATGATCCCTGGCACTCGATCCGTCGTCTCCGCTCTGATCCAGAACGAGCTGTGCCGCAGCCTCGTGAACGTGGTTTCCGGCAACAGCAACCTGGTGCCGGCGCCGAACCCCGTCACCGTGACGGCGGTGGACGGCACGCAGGTCCAGACCTGGTCCTACTCCATGTCGGCTGGCAATGAGATCGGGACGCCCGTGTGTGGCAGCCTCACGCTCCTCAACACGTCTTCCGCGGCGCAGTCGGTGGCTGGTGTCACGGTCGACAAGGCCGCGCTGCTTACCAACGCAGTCACGACGGTGCTGACCAGCGATATCCGCAACCAGGTGCAGCAGGTGGCGCAGACCTATTTCACCACCCGCAAGGCTTCCGCGCTGCAGCCGCTCATGGGCGTTCTCAGCACTGCGACCGCCAACTACACTCAGAAGCTAACCCAGGTCGCCACAGATGCGGCGTCCTCGCTCCGCAGTGCCATGCAGGACGCTACCCAGGCGCGGAACGGCAACGTTGGACTGAGCACGGGGCAGACCCAGATTTCCGCCCTGGGATGGAGCTCGGCCGCCGCCTATTACCTCGAGTTTGCCCGCTTGAATGCCGTCACTCTATCGCTGGTCAACTCGACGCCACAGATCAACCTGCCGAGCTACCAGGGGCTGGGTCGCTCGCTATCCAACGACATGGCACCGTTCATCCAATCCAGCGCGGCATTCCTCACTCGCCTGCAGTCCTACGTGACCACGACGGACGGGCTGAACCCGCCAGGAGGCAACGCTGAGCTGTTCTCGGGAGCAGTACCAGGCGAGGACGGTGCAGGCGTGTTGGAGCGGCTGTATGCCAAGATCGGCGTCAGCAAATGGATGCTGCAGAAGATCACCAGCTACATGCTGCCGAGCAACAGCATGTGGACTGACCCTTTTGGTGGTCTGATGAAGCTGGGCAACTTCCTCGTCAATGTCGCTCTGGTGACACTTGGCGGTGCAGCACTCCTCGCAGCCGGCAGCACCAGCACGGCCCTGACCGCGTGGCAGGTCCTCACGCTGCAGTGGGGCGGCGCCGCGGCGACTGTGGTGGCCCATGATCTCGTGAATTTCCTGGCGACGCCCATCTTTGTTGGTGCAGCAAGCATGCTAATCCCCGGCCTGACCATCGCCTTCGTGCTGCCGATGATCCCCTTCGCCATGTGGTTTGCGGGGGTAATGGGCTGGATCATCCTCGTGTGCGAAGCGGTGATCGCGGTGCCGCTTTGGATGCTGGCCCACATGACGTTTCAGGGTGAAGGGCTGCACGGCAGAGGAGCCGAGGGCTACAGCTTGCTGTTCAACATCATCTTCCGACCTGCGCTGATGGTGGTGGGTCTCTTCCTCGGCTACTTCGTGTTTGCCAGCGGCTCCTGGCTAATCCGTCAGGGGTTCGGCATCGCAGCCGGCTTCACGCTGAGCAATGGCGGCTTACTGACCAACGTGCTCGGCGTCATGGTGATCGTGTCGATCTTCGTCATGATGCACGTCGCCCTGGCCTTCATGTCCTTCCGGATGATCTCGCTCCTGCCGCAGCACCTTCCTAAGCTGATCGGTTTTGGATCCGCAGATCGGGTTGATATGGACCAGTATGGTCGCGATGCAGCCGTGGTCGGGGTAGCTGGTACGCTCAATGCCATCCGTCATGGCCTCGTTACGGCCGCAAGCTCTTCCGAAGACCAGCAGGAGAAGCTAGCTTCTCCTGGGACAGGACGTGCTGCTCTGCCAGCTCCTAAGGGTGTTGGGTCCGGTGGTCAGAGGAGCGCTGCTGACGTAGATTCGACGGTGCGAGCGGCGTCCGACACGTCGCCGCCGCGGGAGGAGGCCTAGATGGACGACGGTTTCAGCGGCTTAACTGGTTATGCTCTGGGCCGTATGTCGGCTCAGAGCGACCGTGATCTGCAAAACTTCGGCAAGGCAGTTCAACGTCGCCTTCGGCCTGCTGCGCCCACCGTGGATGTTAATGCCTTGATGGCTGAAAATGAGATGCTGCGCCGGCAGCTTGCCGATAGTCAGGCTGACTTCAACATCCTTCAAGGTAATCACACCCGGCTCAAAGCGTGGGCGATGCAGACATCACAGAAGCTAGACGAGCTTGGCCTTTTAGAGAAATAACTGCACTTCCGCCATTCGCACCAAGCGGGCGCATAGTGTTGTCCTCAGCAGGAGATTTCTATGCGCCTTTTCCAGTTTCTGGCTCCTATCGGAGCCGTGCTTGCTTTGACTGCATGCAGCGGTGGCAATCTGAAAACCGCCAGCGACTATTCGGCGCCCTCGGCACCGACCGTGCGCTACCCAACCTATAATCCTTATTCGACCTATGGGACTGCCAACGCGACGTGGGTGCCGCCAGTGGTGAACCGACACGGCACCGTGGTGCGGCCAAATGATCTCGGCGTCCTTTCCGGACGCCCTGACTACGAGCATGCGGAATGGGCCACCGGGGCGGCCGGCGGGGACCGGCTGGCACCCCCCGGCACCTTCTAAGCGTTCAACTCGGCCAGAACGGATCGGTTGTGGTGAGGTAATCCATGGCCGAGCCGAGGCGGCCCGTGCGAAGCTGCCAGTTCTGCCAAGCGCTCTTGAACGCGATTAGAAAGAATACGGCGCAAAAAGGGATAAACTCCAGGCCCAGGATCATGCGGCTGGCGCTCCAAGGCGTGGACAGCGCCTGCCAGAGCCACAAGGCAAAGATCAGCCAACCACCAGCAAAGGCAAGCCAGGCCAAGCGAGTTGTTTGGCGTCGTCGCTGAATGATCCTCCCC
This sequence comes from Terriglobus sp., assembly GCA_965200815.1. Taxonomy (GTDB): domain Bacteria; phylum Acidobacteriota; class Terriglobia; order Terriglobales; family Acidobacteriaceae; genus Terriglobus. The sequence goes on from OZ241387.1 coordinate 147,892, forward strand.
TCAAGTGAAGCTACACTCAGTCCATGGCTAAGGGCCGTGGCCGCCATGTCCAGGTGCTGGTCGGCATCTGCGTAGATGCGGGGTGGACCTGCTGGACCCTGGCGCAGGGCAGCACCCAAATTACGGATCAGCCGGCCGCTTTCGCGGATGTCTTCCAATCCTCCCGCTTCCTTGGTGCGGGACCAGAACCAGCGAGGCCCTGCCAGCACCACGCGCGAGAAGCGACCGCGCCTGGTCGCCGCAGGTCGCGGCGCGACCAGTTCGATCGGGCGTGACGGATCGTGCGTCATCTGTCAGCTCCCCAGCGAAGCCAGGACGGCGTTAAGATCGCCGGGCAGCCCGTCTGTCCGTCCTGCCGATCCGTCGGCCTTCCGCCAGATCAGGGTGGGTGTGCCCTCAAGACGGATCGCCTGGGCGGCCGCCATGTTAGCCTGCAAGCGGGCTGTGGCTTCCGGGATGGGAGCACCACCGAGGTCTCCGCGGCTCCAGGCCGTCACCATCTGGTCGATCGGCTTGCTCAGCATGGCCAGTGCATTGGTCGTGCTGCGGCCGTTGGTCTCGTGGTCGATCACCGCGAGCGGGATCACGGCCAACTGCACGCGGCCGCTGGCCACGAAGGGCTGCAGCTGCTGCATCGCCCGAACCGAGAAGCTGCACAGCGGGTCAATGAACATCCAAAGCCGCGGCGCTGATGGGTTGCCAATCGTGCCGAAGCTGGTCGCCTGCACGATGTTGAGCGCTGAAGTGGCCTGGAGTGCCGGGCCGGCCACCGTGGGCGTATCCTGGGGAGCCAGGTTCGCAACTGGGCCGATCGTCACGGTTGGTACGATGCCTGCGACCGGTGCCACCTGGTCACGGGTCAAGTTCTTGCCGTTGGCATCCCACATCACGCCAGGGATGACGCGCTGACCATCCGGTGTCGCGTAGAACACCTGGAACTGCGCGCCGCTCTTCACCAGAAGGCCGCGCAGCCCGTGGAGCATGCCGAGTTCGGTGAGGTTTCCTCCGGCGATCTGCGATAGATCGGCTGCCGAGAGGTCGGACATCAGACCAGCCACCACAGCCTGCCCGTCCGGGGTGGAGGATAGCATCATGAACTGATCCCCTGTGCGGGCGATCACACGGCGTAGGCCGTGGTAATCGCCCATGTCGGTGATAGCCGCTCCAGCGGACGCAACATGCTGCAGGGCTGCCGACAGAGAGGCTGCTGCTCCCGTAGAATCTGGCCTGGGGCCACTTGGCGGGAGTGTGATCGCCGGGACTGCTACACCGAGCGCTGGTACAGCCTGAACCAGCACTCCCGGAGCTGCGGCGACACTAGGCAGCTCACGGACCTGGTTCGTGGTCTCTGCCGCCGATAGCGGATCCGGCAAGCTGCAGTGTGGTTCGGCTTGTGCCAGCCCGGGTGCTACGACCAGGCATGTGGCCAAGAGATACGCTTTCATAAAGCCTCCGATGAACTCGTGCATCGGAGGCTATCGAGGGCTGGTGCGAACGGCGTTTCGCTCAGCGAAAGTGAACGGAGGATGTTAGCCAGCGAAATCTGCTGGAAAGGCTAGTCCAGATCGTATGTTGCCCCGACAAGGCTTCGTGCTCTTCCTGTGCATTGGCTCGAAAGAAAGCTCTCAGATCGCCAAAGTAGGACCGGGCGAGCTCAACACGCAGCTGATGCGTGTCGCTGTCCTTCATGCTGAATTCCAGCATGCGCCTCAGTACCAGACGCTTTGCATGAAGGGCGGATGCCGACAAGGCAGAGATGCTGGTGAGGGCTTCGATCGCAGTCTTTTGCTGCTCGTTGAGTGCAGAGATGGTGGCGTTCAGACAATCCTGATCAACCTCACCGTGTTCGGCTTCTTGGTCCTTCTGCGCGAAGCCTGCGCCCAGCTCCTTGATGACGGCAAGGCAGGTGGTGGCACGAGCGATAACTGTCGCTGTCGCGTCCAAGTCCTCGCTCAAAAATGCCTGGCCATCCGACAGCGCTGGGTAAGAAAGCCGATTGGCATCACGCACGAAAGACAAGAGCAACCTGTCCCGATGAGGAGACGGTTCATCGTACCAATCAATGTCCAACAGAAGTTCTGCGAGGGCATGCTTGCTTCGCATGCCGAGGTCAGTACATGCCCGGGTCATCACGATGCGTTCCATCAGGTCAATGGCCTGGTCATCAGCTTCACACAGTGAGACTTGACGTGGAGCTTGCTCACCGCTCCTTAGGGTCGCAGCCTGTTCGATGTTAATGAGCAAGGCACCCATCTGATTCATGAGCGAGCGACAGTCAGCAATGAGCTGATCATCAGGGCCGGCGCCCAAAGGGTCGGAGGCGTGCTCAGGGCACGCTACATCCTCATGTGATCCGTGTGATGCCTGTTGTGTACGAGGGTCACTGAGGAACATCGGATGGCCTCCTGCGGGGATCGGCGTTTTGCCAATGCACCGCACCGCTATACGTTGGTGATCCCGCCTGAAGGTCCGACCTTCTTGGACCGCAAGCGGGCACTCTTTTGCGCAACCTGTTCACCGGCAAGTCGCAAGTTGATCGGTCCGCGATACCCAAACTCGAAGCGCAGCATTTCCACCAGTCGGTCGAGATCCCTGAACAGTCTGGGGCGGGGGGCATGAGCGATGTGGAACACGGTGTAGCCAACCTGCCAGGTCCCAAGAATATAGACCGCATACTGCGCTGCCCGCATGCTCGGGTCCTCTGCTTCCAGCATGACGCCTCGGATGTAGCCACCGTCAGCGATGCCGCGAACAATTTGGGCGTGGGTGATGCCGGGCATGTCGCTAGGCACACCAAAGGGCGAATCAGCTCCTTCGGGCGCTGGATTTGGATTTCGGCTCTTAGCTGGATCCAAGGGTTGGCTCTCCACATGCAGAACTGCCGCCGCTGATTGGCTCGGATCAGCGCACTGCTGCTCGGAATCAACTCTTTGCCCCCTACGTCAAGCATCTAACGCGCCGCTCCACCTTTGCTACGGACTTAGAAAGCTATTACTCAACGAGTGAGTCTAGACAGAGCAGGATCTCGGTTCCAAAGTTCAACTAGCTCTCAACTAACGAAGGAACAACATGAATGATCTTCATAGGCGTCCGGGAATTATCCTGGATAGGACTCAAGATCGCCAACTACTATTTCGTATTCGTTGTAAATCATGCTCAAAAGAACGTTCCTTATCCTTGTTCATTTAGCTAGGTGAGTTGTCGCCTGAAGCTTTGTGTATACCCACCGAACGCAAAAGTGATGGTAAAAAACCCCAATCTCATTATGGATGCAATGGTGATTTTCACAAAATCGTACGGTGCAATCTGGGGTTGCGGTATGGTGGCGGACTGAGATTTTCAAAATAATCTGCCCGCTGCTGGCATCGGCCTCGTAGGGTTAGGTTCCTTGAGCTGACTATTCCTGCAGGCCAGGACACAACACGGAAGGACGCATGAGGCCTATGTTTGCAACCATCTATGCTGCCGCCCTGCTCACGATTACCCAACCCCCGATCGAACGAGTTCAGATCCTCAATTTTTACCGACCGCCTGTTCGAGGCCTGGATGCACCGGGTCTCCGCTGCCAGGCTCTTGCCTACGGCGATTGGGTATACGCCACGCGCCTGGCTGAGCCGAGTAGCAGGGTCGCTTTCCAACGAACCGCTGTGGCCGTGACCGGTCAGCAGGTAGATAACTTCCTGCCCGTGTTGCTGGAGAACGGCCAGCGAGGCTGGATGGAGGCCAGGGTGATGAAGGTACGCGAGCCGCTCAACTACCTTCCCGGCTTCGGTCATTGCCATGTCACCCTTCGTTCCAGCGGTGCGGCGAACCTCACCTGGACTGCTCAATAGGCACGTCGCCCTAGGTCGGCCTTCTAAGGGCGTTCCTGTTATGTTCTAGTCTTTTCCAGCTGACAGTGGCAATGTTCTCGTGGCACCCGAGCGAGATTGAATGGTGCAGGTGTTGCTTCCGTTCGCACCGGACAGGAGCAGGATAGCTTTCAGATCTGTAAGGGGCGCGACATGAGGCAGTTAGCTGCCATTGCGAACAACGAGGTTTCTAGCCCTCTTGGGCGTTCTCAGGCATGCTCTGAAACACAAGCAACATTGTATGCCTCGGGATCAGGGGCTGGAGCCCTGTGGAACGCAAGAATGGTTCGCCCCTTAACTGACAGAACGGCGAGCATGGCCAAGCTGGACGCGAAGCTACCGCCTGGCTTTGCTGATGCTATCCAGCACCTCGTAGATACGCGTAATCAGCAGGGCGGCCCGGAACATAAGCGTCTTTATGCTCGGGATTTGAACGAAGAGGCTATTTCCGAACTCATTCAGCGTGCGGACGCTGGAGAAAAAATATTGTTTTTAGCGCCACCTTCGGCCCGAGCTCGTAAATCATTATGGGTGGATGAGAGCCTAAAGGCAGGGGTAGACCGCCTAGCCACTGAGCATAGCGTTACCCGGGCGGCTGTCGTGATGACGGCGTTGCACAACTATCTTCGCCGATGGAACATGCTCGATCAGGCAGTCGCAGCTTGATCGACGCTTTTAGCGTAGCGTTATGGCTAGACAGCCGGCACGTTATGCCGTCAATGTTCAGCGTCTGGAATCGTCCGCCAACGAGCCTAGGCGTTTTTTCAACTGTCCTGCGAGGACCTCAACCCATAGCGCGCTGAAAACGAAAAAGGCCGGTGCCGCCAAGCACCAGCCTTCCCGCACCAAAACTCTAAATTGGGAACGGTCACAGTCCCCAATTTAGGCCCGAGCCCATCCTTCGTCAAGCGAGACTTCGCGTGGCAACGGGAAAGCTTTGTCGACGGTGCGGCTGCGCGCTCGCGAGGAGCGAGCTATGTCGAGCGTTCATTCTAAAGCGGTCTTACGCCCGAAAACTGGTCGTCGAGCGGTGACTGTGGCCGAGCTGCAGGCTACGGCTAACCTGACCGGTATCCTGGAGGAACTGGATCGCGGCCGGGTGCTGGCCGTCTTCAAGGCGGCTGTCGCGCCCATGGGCTTCCCGCGCTGGTGCCGGGACACCGTGGATACCTTTTTCCGCTACAGTCGAAAGGCGGACTGGCAGGCCGGCTGGGCACGGATCGTTTGGCCATCTAACGAGGAGCTCTGCCGTCACCTCGACCTCACTCCCGACGGTCTCAAGAAGCGCATACGCAAACTCATCGACCTCGGGCTGGTCCGAGCGATCGACGTCGGAAATTGCAGGCGTTGGGGGCGGCGCTGCTCGCAGACCCAGCGGATCCTGCAGTCCTGCGGTTTCGATCTCAGCCCGGTGGGTGAGCGTATGCCCGAGTTCATGGCCGCCTCGGCCGAGTACGAGGCCCGCCGGCAGGAAGCTAAAGTCCTGCGCGCCCAGTGCAGCGCCTGGTCGCGTCGCGTCCTGTCCATGACCGATCACGGGATCGAGCACGCGTTGGAAGGTGGCGATTGGCTCGCCTGGGCCATTGAAGCAAAGGCCTTAGCTGTGCCGAGCAAGGGCGTGTCAGAGCCTCGCCGCCTGGTGCCGATCGAGGCCCGTTTGAAGGCTCTGCACTATCGCGTTGCCGACGCGCTTCAGGCGGCTGTTGAGCTTGTGGAACGCGTTGATAAGGAACCCCAGGGTCCCCAAACGGGCACCCCTATTACAACTACAAATGAAAAACTAATTGCTAAAGCAATTGCAGCGGCAGGCTCACGCCCTGCTCAAAAGGTAAATGGAGTAGACGGCGAGGTTGGCACTTCAACCAAGTCGACCCTTGCGGCGGCTAGCCTTGCAAAGGACGACCTACTTCGCGGCTTTCCAATGAGCCCGGAAGTACTGCTGCATCTTGTCCCGACCTACCGTGACTGGGTGAACTCCCCGACACCGAATTGGTCTGACGTTGAGAAAGCTAGCCAAGTGGTTCGGCAGCATATGCGGATCTCCGCGCACGCTTATGGACAGGCGCAGCTGGTAATGGGCGGTAGAGGCGCAGCAATCGTGGTTGGCACTATCGCGACCAAGTATGAGGCCAAGCTGGTTCATAACCCGACCGGCTATCTCCGAAAGATGGTGGAGCAGCACCTCAAGGGCGAACTACGCCTCGACAAGACACTGCACGGCCTTGCCGACATGGTTGGGCGACAGGGAAAGGCTAAGCGACGTCCCGAGGTAGCATCTGAAACCTTAGATAGCCTCCTGGGATGAACTGACCACCAGCAACATGGCAGGTGAGATCAAGCAGCTGCACAGTTGCCTATTCGCACCAAGGTTAGCTCCTATGGACGGAGTGGAGGAGGCAGCTAGGCAAGGATTTAAAGACACACTGCATGGTCGCAGCGGATAACCCGATTGTTGGAATGGCTGCCTACGCATCTCAATGCGAAGCGTGGTTGGACCAGATAGTCTGCACCTGTCAGGAAGAGCCTGCCGGACCCGGCGTAGCTCACGATGATTATGGCTTAGTGAGTGGCTATGACAATGGACTTTGGCCCATCTGTGCTGATGAATTCTGGCCCAGCATCCGGCCGATGATCGCGTGGCACAGGCCGTCGGCCTGCACCGCCTGTTAGCCTCTTGCTTGTGTGCCTCCCGTCATTGTTTGCCCGCCTTGCGCTGAGCCGTGGTGCGGCGGAACCGGTAGGAATCCGTGCCCGTGGTGATGATGTGCGCACGGTCCGTCAGGCGGTCGATCAGCGCCTTGCACAGTCGCGGGTTGGGGATCACCTGCGACCATTCCGAGAACGGCAGGTTGGTGGTCACGATCACCGTCGCCTTCTCCGCCCGGTCGGCGATGACCTGGAACATCAACTCGCAGGCCGTCTCGGCGAGCGGGACGTAGCCCAGTTCGTCGATGCAGATCAGGTCGAGCCGCTCCCATCGGCCAAGCGCCCGACTGAGCTGGTTGGCGTGCGCCGCCTCCGCCAATTCGTTGATCAGCCCAGTCGCTGTCGTGAACCGAACCCGGCGCCGCTGGCGGCAGGCAGCGACGCACAAGCCGGTGGCGAGGTGGGTCTTGCCGGTGCCAGCCTCGCCGACCAGCAGGACCGGCTCGGCACGGGTGACGTAATCGCCCTCGGCCAGCGTTCGGAGCTGGGTGGCGGCCACGCCGGAGCGGTCGAACTCGAACGCGTCCAGCGTCTTCATCCGCGGCAGCCGTGCCTCGTGCAGCAGGCGCGCGATCGCCCGGCTCTCACGCTCCTCCATCTCGGCCGCCAGCAGCGCCTCGAGGTAGCCGACATGGGTCTGCCCCTCGCGGGTGGCGGCGTCCGCCAGGCGGGCGAACTGACCACCGATCGTCGGCATACGCAGCGCCTTGCAGTGCTGCCGGATCGCCTGGTCCTGGAGATCGGCCATCATGCCGTGCCCGCGTAGGGGCCCGACAGCAGCACATCATACTCGGCCATCGTCGGCATCGGCCGGTCATAACGTGCCAAGGCACCGACATCGACTGCGGCGGGCGGGCTTTTGCGCAGCGCCGCCTCCGTCAACAGATACCGCACCGCGGCTACGTCGCAGGCGCCCAGCCGCACCGCCGTGCCGATCGCGGTGCGCAACGCGTCGTGGCCGAACTCCCGCCCCAATGCCACCACGGCCACCATGGCGCGGGTGCCATTCTGCTTGCCGTGCCGGGTCAGCAGCCGCGCCCAGAGCTCGTCGTAGCAGGGCGGCCAGCGACCGGCCTCGCGCCACTGCGCCAGCGGCTTGGATCCGGCAAACGCTCCGGGCTTGTGGCTCAGCACGTCCAGGTAATGCTCGAGGTCCAGCACCTGCTGGCGGCGGCTGTGGCAACGCTCATGACGGGCGACCCGGCGCCCGGCGTGCCAGAGCTCGATGTGCAGCGGATAGGCGCGCGCCTCCACCCGGCTGCCTGCCCGGACCGGCACCGAGTAGGCGTTGGTCTTGACGGTCGCGCAGCCCTGCTTGTCCACCAGCGGAAACGTCACGTCCGCCAGGTCGAACCCCTCCGCCACGCGGGCCGACAGGTGATCGCGCTCTGCCACCATCGCAGCACCCACCGGCTCCGTGCGCCCGTCCAGGATCCTCGCCTCGTCGTCGCGGCAGCCGGTCAGCAGAAAGGCGTTCAGTGCGTCGAGGTCGGCGACGCCAGGCACCGGGACAAGGTGGTTGCGGCGGAAATAGCCGCCCTCGCCCTCCACGCCGCCTTTCTCATGACCCTCGCCCGGCGTGCAGAACTCCGCCGTGAACCGCCAGTGCGAGCGGAACGCCACGAACCGAACCGTCTCCTCCCGCCGATGTCCCCGCAGGATCTTGCGAACGGCACTGGCCAGGTTGTCGTAGCGCAACAGCCGGAACACCCCGCCGAAATAGGCGAACGCGTGCTCGTGCGCCTCCAGGAACGCCTGCTGTGTCGCGTGCAGGTAGGCGCGGTGGAACGCCGCCCCACTGGCCATCGACCGCATCGCGAACACCTGCATGCGCGTCCGCTCGCCGCCGAGATCCGCCCAGGCCTCATACCAGTCCACCTGGGCCTCATGCCCCAACACATAGCTCTGCGGCACGAACGTCTCGCGCTGGACCAAGCCCATCGCACGCTTGCGGGCCCGGACGTGGTTGCGCACCGTCGACTCAGCGATCCCGGCATCCGGGAACGCCGTCAGGATCCGACGGTAGATCCGTCGCGCCGTATGCCGCTGCTTGCGCGGGGCCCGCCGATCCTCCTCCAGCACCTGGTCGATGAAGCCTGCGACCCCATCCAGCTTGGGCTTGACCCGTGCCGGGTAGCGATGCGGTGGCGGGACTGCACCCGCAATCGCCTGCCGCACCATCCGGCGATGCACGCCGAACTTGGCCGCGACACCGGCGATCGTGCCCACACCAAACTCATGCTCCTGACGGAGCTGCTCGAACAATTCCAACTTGGCTTTCCAATCCACTCCGAGCCTCCCGGCAGAACCGGGCAAACCCTAGGTTGAGGACAGAAGCTGGGCCAAAATCCGTCAGCACTCCGGGCCAAAGTTCGATAGCAAAGCCAAGTGAGGGGCCCTGCGCCCGGAAAGGAAGGTTTTATGCCCATGTTCAGCCGCGTATCCCGATGCGTACCCTTGCTGGTGATCCTGACCCTCGCGGGCTGCCAGATGCCAACGACACCGCCAACCATCGTCACCTCGAACGACGTCACTGATGCTACAGTGCGGCAAATGGTTGCCAGTCTCGCAGCTCGCTTCACGCGTGCCCGGCAGGCGGGCGGCATGGTTGGCGTTAGTGCTGACATCCAGTCCTGCTATCAGCAGGCTGCGCTTCCCCGACAGGTTCGAGATTGTTTGGTGCTGGATGCCGTAGCCCGCCGCATTGATATGGAGGCGGCACGCACGATCCCTGGGGGCGAGCTACCTTACTTTTCCCAGCAAGCAGTCACACGACGCTGGGCGCAGCACAATCGTGCTGCCAATTTTCCAGATATCCCTACGCAACTTAGCTACATGCGCAATGGGTCAGATGCTGTGATTTTAGAGATGGCAAAGCGCACATAGGGTGTCATCCCTCAGTGTGTTCATGATGAACACACTAAGGGCTTCCGGGTAAGGCGTTGGGTGGCTTCCCTTTGTTTTCAAAACGAAAATTCCGTTCTCTGCTGATGACAAACCCTGCCGCAGTTTTGCGGCGCAGTAAAGAATAAGGCGCCCTGCCTAACACCATGTAATGCATTTTGCAGATCCACCGTTTCAGATAAAGTTACGTCCGCTAAACATCCTTTGCGGACGTAATGCGAGCGGATTAGCATGCGCCATGTCCGAACCCGGCCCCCTCCCGACCGCCCTGCCCCCGCCAGACGATGGCAGCCTTACCCTGCATACCGACCTGCTGGGCGACCTCCAGGTGCCTGGTGCAGCCGGCCGCGGTGCCGAACTCGAGGCGCTGAGCGTCCGTGCTGCCATCTACGCCACCCGGGCTCGCGGCGACGGCACCCGCCGGGTCTACCGGTCCGCCTGGCGCGGCTTCGAGACCTGGTGCCGCGCGCTGGGCTGCGAACCGCTCAGCGGCGACCCAGACCTACTGGCAATGTATGCCACCAGACGCGCCGATGACGGCGTGGCGATCAGCACCCTGCGCGTCGACCTGGCCGCCATCCGCACCGCCCACCTGCTCGCCGGCATCCCGCTCGACCTGCGCCATCCTCGCCTGGCCATGGTGGTGGAGGGGATCACACGCGGGCGCGGCACCCGCCCGATCCGCCAGGCCGCCCCCGCCGTACCCGCCGTGCTTCGCCTGCTGCTCGCCGCCTGCCGGCCTGCCGACACTGCCCTCGGTGCCCGGGATCGCGCCATGCTGTTGCTGGGCTTCGGGGCCGCTCTGCGACGTTCCGAGATGGTGGCCCTGCAGCTCGGCGACTTGGAGCAGGTGCCCGGGCGCGGGGTGCGCCTGCTAGTGCGCCGCTCCAAAACCGACCAGCACGGCCAGGGCCAGCACATAGCCGTCTGGGCCAACCCGGCAAATCCTCTACTCTGCCCGGTGATCGCCCTGAACGCCTGGTTGACCCAGCGCGCCCGAGCCCGCGACGTTGATTGGTCGGCCTCCGAGACCATGCGGCGGGAACGGCCCCTGTTCTGCGCCGTGACCAAGGCCGGCAGACCAACTGGCGCGGCGCTGTCTGACAAGGCGGTGGCCCGCCTGGTCAAGGGCGCCGCCGAGCGTGCCGGCCTCGATCCCGAACGCTACAGTGGCCACTCCCTACGGGCGGGTCTCGCCACTGCGGCCGGCGACGCCGGAGCTGCCCTGCCCGACCTCATGCGCCAGACCCGGCACAAGAGCACCCAGGTGGCCCTCGCCTATCTCCGGCCGGCCGATCTCTGGCGCAATAACGTCACCAAGATGGTGTTCGCCGCCGAAACCAGGAAAGGTGAGGAGTAGGGATCCGCCACCAGCCACACAGGCGACATGGCGCAGGAGGCCGCAGGATCTGGCCCGGCGTTGTCGTCCAGCTGCTCTGCACGAAAGGCGCAGACGCCCGGTGAACTGATGATCTCTCCTACTCATCCCTTCAAGACTTCGGGCGCGAAGTGGTATGCCGCTTCCTGGAACCAAGAAAGTAAAAGAGATGGCAAAGACGCCTGCTAAGCCCCCTGCCCCGAAGGTCGCTTCGGCTAAGGCTGCAAAGCCTGCCACTCCCGCGACTGCAAAGGCCGCCAAGGGCAAGGCGCCACCACCGCCGCCTCCCGCTCCGGAGAAGGCCCGTGTGGTCACGGTCAAGCAGATGGCCGCGGCCTATGCCGAAAAGCATGAGATGTCGCCCAAGGATGCAGCCAGCCTGCTGACCGAAGTGTTCGACACTGTGGTTCAGCACGTAAAGGACGGCGACAAGGTCCGCATCGCCGGCTTGGGCATGATTGAAGTGCGCAGCCGCGCAGCCCGCATGGGACGCAATCCCGCGACAGGCGAAGCGATCCAGATCGCGGCTAGCCGCAAGATTGCCTTCCGGGCCGCCAAGGAACTGAAGGACGCCGTTTAAATCGGCTTCTGCACCAATGAGTTCAGGGCCGTCCGGCCAACGTCGGGTGGCCTTTTCTCCTGTCTGATCACCTCACCTGCAGCGTCTCAATGCTTCCATCCGCCGCATCCGACACATAGCGGACGTCAATGGCTAACTTTTTCGGAGTAGCCTGACACCATGGCTATTGGCTGAGTTGATAGGGAACGCGGGAATGGGGTTGCTGTTTTTCATCGTCTTCGGTTGCATCGCGGGCGGATGTATCCTCAGCGTTCATCGCACTGTCGCAACGACAATGCACTTGCCATTCAGCAACTTGACGGTTAGGCACAGTATAGACATGTATGTTTGGGCGGCAGACGCACCAAAATCGCTACGGCAACGCTACATAACAGGTTATTGCTGTGTCACTCTAGCGATCGTCTCTCTCGCTTACTACGCTGCCACCAATGGACCTCAAACTACTCATACAAAAATTGGGGTAGTCATAGCGATCATGATGGCAACATATTTAGTAGGTAATCTCGGCTGGAAGTTCTACCGGAACGTTTGATAGCGCACCATACGACCAGATGTCCGTTTCCACCCCATTCGGCGCTACCCTCCATCCGGGAAGGCTATCGCTGCCTTCGACCGATGGTGTTGAAAAAGGCGCTTCTCGGCGAAGGCATCCAGGCGGCTGACGGTTGCTGACGCAGCCCTCAGCCCATCCCGGGTCGAGGGAGCGGGATCAGCTTGGCGAGCTTGCGGAGGTTCTGGGCGGTTGCGGCGAGGAGGAACTCGTCTCGGGCGCCGTTTGGTCCTCGCAATCTCAACCGGTCGAGGCCGACGATGCGTTTGAGATGGGCGAACAGCATCTCAACCTTCTTCCGCTCTCGTCGGGACACGACGTAGGCGTCGGTTAAGGCAATCTCGCGGGCCAGGTCGCGTGCTCCTTCGTAGATGCTCCTTGGCACTTTCCGCGCAGGCGTGTTCGGGCAGCATCGCGGCTTCAGCGCACAGGCTCCACAGTCGAACGTGCTGGCCCGATACATCAGGGTGGTGTCGTCGTTGACCACGGTGCCGCGTGTGGTCAGCAGTTTCCCGGCCGGGCAGGTGTAGGCGTCGCCCGCGTTGTCATAGGTGAAATCCGCGCGTGACAGCGACCCATCCGTGCGGACTGACTTGTCGAACACCGGGATGTGCGGCTCGATCCCGCGCTCCTCGACAAGCCAGGACAGCATCTCGGCCGAGCCATAGCCGGTGTCAGCGGCCAACCGGGCTGGCTCCATCCCGAGCCGCTCGGCGGTGCGGGTGATCATGGTCTTGGCGGCGGTGACTTCGGCTTGCCGCACGGCCGTGGTCGGCTCGACATCCATGATGACGGCGCATTTCAGATCGATCAGGTAGTTGTTCGCATAGGCGAACACGGCCGGCCCGCGGCTAGCAGCCGTCCACCGTGCGGCGGGATCGACCGGCGAGGTGAACTTGGGCTGGACCGGTGTGGCGGCCCCAAACGCCGCGTCGTCCAGCACGGTCAGATACTCCGCGACAGCCCGGCTCACCTCGGGTTTCAGTTCGCAGGGATTGGTCACCCCATTCTGGCGACACGCATCAGCGACGATGAGACTGCCATCCACGGCGAAGCCCTCGCCGCCGATCAGGCCCTCGGCCATGCAGCGGCGCACAACGGTCTCGAACACCTGGCGGAGCAGGTCGGCGTCACGGAACCGGCCATGCCGAGCCTTGGAGAAGGTCGAGTGATCCGGCACCGCGGTGTCGAGGCTCAGCCGGCAGAACCAGCGGTAGCCAAGGTTAAGATGGACCTCGTCACATAGCCGCCGCTCGGACCGGATGCCGAAACAGTAGCCGACGATCAGCATGCGGATCATCAGCTCGGGATCGATCGAGGGGCGGCCGATGTCACTGTAATAGGGCTTGAGGTGTTCGCGGATGCCGGACAGATCGACGAAGCGATCAACCGATCGAAGCATGTGATCCATCGGGACATGTCGGTCCAGGTTGAAGCTGTAGAACAACGACTCCTGCAGCACCGTCCGCTCGCCCATCATGGCCGTAACCTCGCTCAACCCTCCCAAGAGTGAATCAGCGGTCGCAAGCCAGTTCAACCGAGTTTTTCAACACCATCGACCAAAAGCGGACTTTAGACAGACTTTTCTAACGCCGTCGAAAACGACTAGCTTCGCTGCATGAATATCACCAACGGCTAGGTTTTGGCCTTCACTGCAATCCGGCGAGTTCGCACAGTATTGTTTCTGTTTGGGGGCTGGCTAGCGGGAAGCACTCTGTGGTCGGCCTTTCCCGGCCCGTACGGTGCTCTATTCCTAACTATATTGTCTCTAGTAACAGTCATTAGCCTCATTTTGGCTTTGTGCCAGGCCGGGTCGGCCCTATTTGCTAAACGGTGGCAGTTATTTGGCAAGCGTCTCATCTTACTGGTTTTCGCTGTCCCCATCATGCTTATCAGCCTTCCTTTGGGGGACTATGTTCATCTCGCCTTTCTATATCCCTATTATCGCGAGAAGATCGCTCAGACATCGAAGAGACCGGTGCGATTTAAGTGGGGCGACCAAGCATTAAGCGTGCTCGATGGCTATCAAATGCAAATCTTATTGTACGACGATACGGGCGCAACCACCATCATAGCTAAACCTGTACAAGACAAGTACCAAATATGTACATACAGGTACCACCTGATAGGGAATTTCTACATCGAGCATGTGACGGATGACCCCTGCTGACTTGCCCGACAAGTCAGAAGAACACTGAGATATCTTTGAGAAGGCAGAACGTTGAACGTCGGCTATCCACACCATGCAGCGGTAGCTCATCTCAGTGCCGTCCGGAGATTCTCAAAATGCCATAGTGGCCGAACGACCGACTGCGCCTAACGGTCCGGTTCTGGAATCAGGACGAGCGCGGAAATGGTGGACGGTGCGCATGTCTGGCAACCACATCTTCGATGATCTGTTCAGGTTGTTTGCGCTGCGCCGGTTTTCGGTCCTGGCTGCCAACGAGAGAGTGAAACGATGTCCATGCCTGAACAACTGACCAATGCGTTGGAGGGTGCGCTCGCCACTGCCCGAGCGGAATACCGGGATGCCGTGCTCGAACTCGCCGGCCTTGAGGCGGGCAAGGAAGCTTCGTCAGGTCGGGAGCCTGCCGATGTCGATCGCATCCACCATGCCCGCACTCGTGTAATTGCCCTCGAAGCTGCGCGCGAGGAGCTGCGCCGAATGATCGATGAAGGCGTTTCGCTCCCGAACAACGGTTGAGGTAGCCGCTATTCCTCAGTGGGCTCGCGGCGCTGATCGACCACCTCGTCGATCAGCCCGAGGGTCGTTTTGTGGTCCGCAGGCTGCGCCATCTCAGTCGCTTCATCGTCAATGCGCGAAGGCAGCAACGGGTTGTCACGGCGCTGCTCCTCCAGCAGTTCGATGACCTTGGCGATTTTGCGCTCGCTCAGCATGGCGATGTGAAGCGTGAGCTGCGCCCGGCTTTCGGCCAATTCCTCCTCATGTCGCTGAGTCGTCAGGATCAGCAGCGCCACCAGCAGCGCGCCGATGGTCGCGATGAAGCCGAGGTCGGGAAACGGGAACTCCTCCAACGCCACGGAACCTGTCGCGCGGGCGACATAGTTGCCGATGATCCAGACGATGGCGACACCGAAAATGATGACGAGCGACATCGGCTTGCCAAGCACGGAGGTGGCGCGGTTCGCCAGTCGCTGCACCCGCGTCGTCCGTTGGTCGTGGCGATCGTACAGCTTCGCGATCTGGTCGACGGTTGCTTCTTCATGTCCGGGTATCATGGTCACCATGCTTTCGGGAGTGCATTGCAGCAAAGCCTATACCTGCTGGGTGCGGTCGTTTGCAGTGGGCTGCTGGCCTATGGATTGCTGCGGCTCCGCTTCGACCAGAGGTGACCACCTTGAGTCTGCAAACCACCAAACCCGGCGGTAGGCGGCTCGGCCGGGAGGCTACCGCTGCGGGCGGCGTAGCTCGGCTCCTTCACGCGAGAGCAGCGATTTCCTGCAGCTCGGCCCGGAGGTGGGCGTCCAGTTGGCTTCGACGCTTGCTCATCTCGGCTGGCACCTCGATATATTGGATCCCTGCCTTGGCTAGTACGGTCCGCTTCACGGCATCACGTTCGGCCGCGTTACCGCGGTAGTGCCCCTTTCCCTGGTACTCGATGACGGCCAGCGGCCAGCCCATGTCGTCCACAATCAAAAAGTCCGCCCGCTTGCTGTTGATCCAGCGATAAGCCTCCTTGTCAGCCTCGGACCGGCCCTGGGTCTCGACCACCTCGCCCAGGCTCACCTGCGGCCAGACGTTCCAACTCGGTTTCAGCTGCTCCAGCACGGCCTGCGCACTCTCGTAGACCAGGCCCTCGTTATGGTTGAGCACGGCCCGACGTCGCCATGACACTGCTTGGTGGCTGACTGCCGCAACTTGGTCGGGGCGACCCCGCTTGCGGGGCCGTCGGAACGCCAGCGCTGCGATGACCAGCGCTGCGACTACAATGATCCAGAGCGGGATTGAGTGTCCCGCGAGATTGATGGTGCCCACGATGTGCTCCTGCTTGTTCGTGGAGCCTTAGACCTTCAGCTGGTGCGAACACGAAGACGGAGGCGGGCAACCGGCAGTGGTGGGGTCTGCTCCAACTGTCGCCTGCATGAGCCACCTGACAGGAGCGCTACATCAGCCTGTTTGGAAGCCGGTCAGCAGAGCTTCTGCGCGCGCCAGCACGCTTGGAGGGATACCTGAACCGCCCCGGGTTTGTCAGAGGCTCCCACTCCTAAGAAGGTAGAGCCTGTATGAGCAAGACGACGAACAAGTTTGCGCCTGAAGTCCGCGAGCGCGCGGTGCGGATGGTTCTGGATCACGAGCGCGACCATTCGTCGAGATGGGCGGCGGTGGTGTCCATTGCGGAGAAGATCGGTTGTGCGCCACAGACGCTGCATGAGTGGCTGAAGAAGACCGAGGTCGATAGCGGCAAGCGCGCCGGGGTTCCGACCGAGGTGGCGGACAAGCTCAAGGCATTGGAGCGCGAGGTTCGCGAACTGCGGCAGGCCAACGAGATCCTGCGCAAGGCGTCCGCGTATTTTGCCCAGGCGGAGCTCGACCGCCCGTTCCGGCGATGATCTCGTTCATCGACGATCACCGCGAAGCCTATGGGGTCGAGCCGATCTGCCGCGTCCTGCCGATCGCCCCATCCACCTACCACGAGCACGTCGCGCAGCGGCAGGATGCGACGCGTTTGTCGGCGCGGGCGCGGGCGGATCTGGCCTTAAAGCCCGAGATCGCCCGTGTGTTCGCCGAGAACTTCGGGGTATACGGCGTTCGCAAGGTTTGGCGGCAGATGATGCGGGAGGGCTTCCCGATCGCCCGTTGCACCGTCGAGCGGCTGATGTGCGACATGGGTCTGGCAGGCGTGATCCGGGGCAAGCCGGTGCGCACGACCATCAGCGACAAGGCAGCGCCGTGCCCGCTCGACCACGTCAACCGCCAGTTCCGTGCCCCTGCGCCGAACAGGCTGGTATGCATTCGGCGTGGACCGCGGTGTTGGGAGGACCTGGTTAGTGAGGGCCTCAGACGGCCTTATTGATGGCGGCTCTGGTTGCAGCCCAGTTCCAGGGCAGCAGGTCATCGAGGCGCTGGACCGGGTGGGCCGCAAGGCGGGCCAGCACGTCGGTGAGCCAGGCTTGCGGATCGACGTCGTTCATCTTGGCCGTGACGATCAGGCTGTACATCACCGCGGCGCGCTGCCCGCCACGATCCGAGCCGCAGAACAGCCACGACCGGCGCCCAAGGGCGATGCCCCGCAGCGCCCGTTCCGCAGCATTATTGCTGACGCAGATCCGGCCATCGTTCAGAAACCGGGTGAACGCCGCCCAGCGCTTCAGCAGGTAGTCGATGGCCCGGGCGACCTCGTTGCCGCGTGCCAGCCTGCTGCGGTGCTCGCCCAGCCATCGGTGCAGGTCGGCGACGAGTGGCGCTGATAAGGCTTGCCGGGCCGCCTGGCGCACCTCGGCAGGCTGGCCGTTGATCTCGCGCTCAATGTCGAACAGCGCGTCGATGCGTTGCACCGCCTCCAGGCAGATCGGCGACAGCACCGCAGGCGCTTTGCCCTGCGCCGCCCGGCGTGCGCTGCCCGCGACGTCGGCCAGCACAAAAAACTTGCGGCGTGCATGGGCCCAGCAAGCTGCCTCCAGGATCGGCCCAGGTATCCGGCCGGGGTCGTAGAGCTTGCCGTAGCCGCCATAGGCATCGGCCTGCAGGATGCCACTGTA
>OZ241388.1:0-46956 GCA_965200815.1 Terriglobus sp.
TGTTTCCGCAACGTGCTTTGCGGCCACAACACCGGAAACGAAACATACCCTGCTTCCCAACGCACCCCGAACCGTCGTGATCGTGGAGACGGACACGCCGCCCGTTGTTCGCGCGGGTCTGCTGCAATCGACCCTCATCATGCTTCCACCCGAAGAGAAGGTTGCGACCGTGTTCGGTGGCGATACGGTTTCGTGGGTGTTCGACGGTGGCCATGTTGCCAGCCGCTTTATCTCCATCAAGCCCAAGGTTGCAGGCAGTACGACAGACGTTCATATCGTGTCCGACCATGGCAACGAGTACACCCTGCAGCTTCGCGAAATCTCGCACGACGGTGATTCGCATTTCGATTCCAAGGTGTTTGTGACGCCGGGTGACCAGGCCGGGAAGGAAAAACTCGCAGCCATGCCCGTCTTCGTACCGGCTGCGGACCTCGACAGGGCGAAGCGTGAAGCGGCGGAAGCCACATCGAAGGAAGCCACGGAGCGCAAGGCAGCAGAAACCAAGGCCGAAGCCTATCGCAGCCAGTACCCCGGCCAGCTCCACTTCGATTACACGTGGGACCGCAAAAAAGCCGCGCCGCTGGGTTTGCAGGAGGTTTGGCGGGATGACAAGTTCACCTACCTGCGCGGCAAGTTCCAGGAGACGCCGGTGCTGTACGAAACCAAGGACGGCAAGGGAAGCCTCATCAACTGGAGCTACAACGACGGCCTGTACACCGTGGACAAGACGATGCTTCAGGGCTATCTCACCATCGGCAAAGCGCGGGTAGATTTCCGCAAGGAAGGGAACTAGACACCATGGCAGGCCGCTTCCCCGAACCTGAAATCCTTGAACCAGGGCCGATCCCGGCGCAGCCCGACACGGAAAAATCCAAGATCAAAGCCTACCTCGCCATCGGAGCAGTGACTGCGGTCTTTCTCGTGGTGGGCCTTTCCAACCTGCACAACGCCACGAAGCCGGGCGCAATCAACACCAGCGCACTTTCCTCAAAACCAGCCAGCCCCAATGCAACCCAGGTCAACGGCTTTCACGAACAGCAGCGGCAGCAACAGCAGCGCGATCTGGACGAACGGCAACGGCAGGAGGTACTTGCGACGCAGAATGCCCAGCTCATGCAGGAGCAATCTCAGCCCGGTCCAGAATCGGCCAGCGCTGCACCCATGACTCAGGCGCAGCGTGAAGCAATGTACGGCAAGGGCAATCCGAATGCACCGCAGAAGACCTCCGGCCAGTCCCAGGCGCAGGCGGAAGCGAAGCAGCATCAGCTTGAGCGGGCGCGCAAACATCAGGAGGCCGTGGACAGCGGGACGGTCGCAATCGACTTCGCCAAACCGGCTTCCAGCACCGGAAACAATACCAGCGTAGAGGCGGCTTCCTCTAACGCATCAGCCGGCAGCAGCGACGGCCAGGACATAGCAGAAGATCGGCCTACGTCTCGCCCAGGCGTGCGTCCTGTGTCGGCAGAAGTGCCTACCCGCAAAGACCCCATGGCCTCCTACGACTTTGACGGCTATCAGGGACGGCTTTATCGCGTATTCGAGGGAACGGTACTGGAAGGAGTCGTGACGAACCACATCGACGGCGGTTTCGCCGGTCCCATGATCGTGATGCTCACCACGGACTACTACTCGCACGACCACCAGCAGCTTCTTTTGCCGCAGGGAACCCGCCTTATCGGAGACGTGCGCAGTGTCTCCGGAGCGGGCCAGCGCAAGCTGTTCGTAGTGTTCAACCGCGCCATCTGCCCAGATGGATTCTCGCTGGACCTCAACAAATTCATTGGCCTAGATCCACTTGGTACGACGGGACTTGCAACGAACGTGAACAACCACTATCTCAGCTCCTTTGCGGCAGCCGCGGCAGTGGGCGGCATCGGTGGCCTTGCACAGGTTGGCAACAGCGGAAGCGTTCTCGACACGAACACGCAAATCCGCAATGGCATCTCCGCACAGACTGCGCAGGAGAGCGAGCAGATATTGAACAAATTCCTCAATCGTCTGCCCGTCATCACCGTAAAGGAGGGATCGAGAGCCCGCGTTTATATCAACCAGGACATGCTTATTCCGTCCTACGCGGAACACCGCGTAGACCCCGCCCTCTAACACTCTGCATTCAGGAGGACGTATGAAATTCAACTTAACCAAGCGCCGGAAGTGGATTATCGCCGGTGCCTTGCTTTTCAGCACGGCGACCCCCAGCTTCGGCTTGTTTGGGCTTGGAGACATCGTGTTCGACCCCACAAGCTATGCGTCGCTCATCTCGCAGCTCACGACGCTGGAAAACCAGTACACCAGCTTCAAGAACAATGTCGTCAACTTCTCCTTCAAGAATCAGTGGCAAACGACGCTGAATGCGATGAAGAACGTGCAGGTCACAAACCGTTACGGCGAAACGAACGGGATGACGACGGCAATCAACCAGAACTCCGCCACCGCCGCAACCATGGCGTGGAACAGTTCGAGCGTGGCGCTTTCATCAAACACCTCCATCTACCTTGCCGGTGAAAGTGCCGGTAACAGTGACCGGCTAACTCAGCTTGCCATCGTTGAAACGTCGGACACAGTATCGCCCGACTGTATCAATGCAGTAGGCTCCTATCGTGCAGCACGTGCCGCGTCCGCAACCGCGAACGCAGACCTTCAAGCCAACCAGCTTGACGGCTCCAGCTCCACCAACAGCGAGGTTCAACAACTGAACCTTATGAATGCCGCCCAAGCGCAGCAGCTCAACGAGCAGCAGTCCCAGGGCGCACTTCACGCTTGCATTGCGCAGCAGCAAATGGTGCAGAACATGCAGCAGCGCAACGCAATGGCACATGACCTAAACCTTGCGGCAAACGTGCAAGCAGTAAGAAAAGCCAACCCCACCGCCTACGTTAGTTCCACGAACGCCTATACGGATTACATCCCGTAGAGGCACAGCAGAAGTGGCACCGATCTACCCGGTGCCACTCTCTTCGCACTCGACAGGAGAACACATGAGCCATCTCAAGATCGTCCCTGTAACTTTCGCAGCACTGCTGACGCTTTGCGGATGCAACAGCACGCCAACCCCCGCCACTGCCACAACCCCCGCGAAGACCGCTGTTGCGCCGGTCGCGACACCGATCATCCCCGGTACTGACGCACAACGGCTGGCTGCAGACGAGAAGCTATGGCGAGGCGTGGAAGAGAAAAAAAAGAAGCGCAAGAGTGGATCGGCTTACGTCATCAAGTCGAAGGCGTACACGCAGTACATTCCTTAATTCCCAGGTGATCGCGTCATGACCAACACGGCCCCGTTCGTACTTGCCCAGGCTCTCCCCAACATCGACTGGTTCTATCAGTTCACGAACAACCTTACGGCTCTTACGACGGCTAATGGCAATGCGCTAACCAGCTTCGGAATGACACTCCTCAGCTTCGTTGCAGTCATGCAGTTGGTCAAGATGGTCATCAATTTCAGCACGTCGAGCATGAGTTTCAGCTTGAATCCCTCCCCACTCCAAGGTGGTGAAATCGTCCGCTTCATGCTTCGGCTGGGATTCTGCTGCATTCTGGAAAGCTACTGGACACAGTCGTTACCAGGAGCAAGCTGGGGATTTAACAAGCTGTTCGCAGCCGCCGCGCAGGAGATTGTCACTACTCTCGATCATGCTTCTGCCAACCAGCTCAGCAGCGCCCTTGCCCAGGCTTGGCAAGGGACTCCGCACCCGAATCCGCTGTCACTACTTGAGGTCTTTGTGTACATGTACGTGCAGGCGATTATGGCGGTCGCGTCGGCGATCATGTTCGTTATCAACATCAGCGGCGTCGTCTTCTATGCTGTTGCTGCACTCTTCGGACCGCTGTTCATTCCGCTTTACATGACCGAGAGCTTCCGAGGAAAATTCTTTCAATTCTTCGATACGCTTCTCAGCTTTGCCATGATTCGCGCGGTTGCAGCCGCTTTCGTTTTTGTCTGGGGAGGGTTCATTACGACTTTTCTACAGCAGACATTCAACGGGGATTACTCGATTCTGAACTGGATTGCGAACCTCGTTACAGTGTCGATGGTGATGCTTGCGTTTGCCATCAACATGCTGTTCATTCCGCAAATCACACAGGCGATCTTCGGAGGTGGTGCTGGACTTGCAGGATCGGCACTGAGTCTAGCCACTAACGTTGTCTCACGTGCTGCGTCCCGCCCGCCAGTCCGTCAGCAAGCAAGGCCACAGGCATGAGCATGGATTGGGGAACGCCCAACTATATTCCGCCGAGTCAAGACTATGGCCGCACCCAAAGCAACCTGCCTGAAGACGACTACGACATAGTTTGGGAACCCGGTCTATCGTGGCGGTTTCTCGACACGACAGGGTTCAAGGTGGTCGCCATTCTAGGCATGACGTGGGTTGCGTTCATGTGCTTCGAGGCTTACCAGTCCTTCTTCCACACAGCACGCCACGCACGACGGGCTTCCACCGTCGTCATGCACGCACACTCACACCGAAAGGACTGACAACCATGGCAACACATCTTGTACCGCTCACCGACGCCGCATACACCACGCGGGAAGCGATCATGACGGACACCATCGCGAATGAGGTTTACGCCGCGCACTACAACGAGCGCAGGACCAGCCGCATTGTGATCGGCGGTCTATCCCTGCTGCTGCTCGGCTCGTTTGCGTCCATCGTCGCGCTTGCGCACAAGCCTGTCGTCAACCGCTATATCCGCATTGATGACGTGGGTAAGGCGCAGGCCATCGTGTACAGCGACCTGAACTACACTCCGCGCGAGGGTGAGGTTCGGACCTATCTCACGGACTGGGCAAACTACCGCTTCACCCTAAACCGTGACACCGTTGCAGCGAAGTACCACCTCAACTACTACTTCCTCTCGCAGCAGCTCGCGTCGCAACTGATGCAGGAAGACAACACAGCGCACCTCGTGTCCCAGGTCGCAGCCGGCCAGATGGAGCAGAGCGACGTGGACGTGCGCAACGTCACGATTACGTCCATGTCCACCGAGCAGGTACAGGGCGCGGTGATGGCGAAGGGCACGGCGCTGGTGAACATCGACAAGCTGTATTCGGTGCGGAACTCACAGCAGCCGCGTACTGAGCATTGGATGCTGTCCGTCACGTACTACCTCAATCCGAGGCAGGTAAGCGATCAGGCGAAGAACAATCCACAGTTCGAGACGATCAATCCCCTGGGAATGACCATCACCGAGTTTCACGAGAACCGCCTATCTGTCACTCCACTTGCGATGCCCGGCACCTTGCCGACGCCGCAGAGGCCTGTCGCTTCCACCATTGCGCCCGTCAGCCCGTTCCTTCCCGATGCGAGGCCAGGAGTCGCACAATGAGCTACGACCTCATCCTTCCATTCTTTCCAGAAGAGATTCGGACGCTCCTCTTAGACCCGTCCATCTCCGACCTGATGATTAACGGCATCAGCGGTGTGTACGCGGAACGCTCCGGCCAAATCCAGCAAGTGAAGCTGGCCGAGGCGTACACCAACGAACGTCTGACCGCTGCCATCGAGCGGGTTGCGCGCGTGCTGGGCCAGGACCTCACGCTGCAGAATCCAATCCTCAACACACGCCTGCCCGATGGTTCGCGTGTTGCGGTGGTGGGACCGCCTGCATCCATCGGTGGGCCGACGCTTACCATTCGTAAGTTCAACAAGTGGTTCACGAGCGAAGAGCTGGTGGAGAGCGGCAGTCTTCCCCGCGAGGTTCTTGACCTGATTGTGTCCCTGATTGGCCAGCGCAAGAACGGCATCATCGCGGGCGGAACCGGCAGCGGGAAGACCACCTTGATGAAGGCGCTGCTTGACCATGTACCGATGACGGAACGGTTGTGCGTGATCGAGCAACCGGCAGAGCTGGAAATCCTGCAACCGAATACGGTGCGCTGGGAGGCCGTCAGCGCGATTGAAGGACAGGTTGCCGTCACGCCGAGCGAGTTGCTTGCCGCTGCTTTGCGTCACCGGCCCGACCGCATCATCATGGGCGAGATTCGGAATGAAGCAGGGTACGACTTGCTCCAGGCGATGAACACCGGCCACGGTGGAACGATGTCTACCATCCATGCCAGCAGTGCGGTGGAAGCGTTGGACCGCCTTGCCAACCTTGCCCTTAGCGCACGATCCAACCTCAATCACGGGTTCATGCGCAGTGAGACAGCGAAGGCCATCGACTATGCGCTGTACTGCGAACGTGCGCCCAACGGTCGCCGTCAGGTGCGTGAGGTGGTGATGGTCAATGGCTACGACTACCGCACCGAACAGTTCCAGTGCGACGTGATCTATTCAGCAGCCCAGGCGAAAGCGCACCGCGAGTTAATGCTTGTGGGCGCACCAACTGAGACACCCAAAGCGCAAATCGCATAACCAGAAGAGGAGAGAAACACCATGGCACTGTTCACCGTGAAGACTTCCAACAAGATCGACACCAGCATGAGGCTTGAAGAGTCAACCGCGAAAATGCTTGACCGGTACGCTCACTTCCACAAAGCAACTGCGGACGATGTAGTGAACGAGGCGCTGGAATACATCTTCAAACGCGACAAGGACTTTCAGCAAGACCTAACTGCGAGACCGGATGAGAAAGTGATGGCGACGGTGCGTGTGAAGGTTCCTGCTGCGCCAAAGGCTGCGAAGAAGAAGGCGGCTGACACCGGCAGTACCACCGCCGCGACTGCGAAGTAGCAGCGACCGAACCCTGCACGGACAGCGACAGACACATGCAAGTTCGATGGCGGGTGCGGGTTTAAGAGCGGATGCGCTTTGCGCATGAGAAGGGTGACACTCCACCCCTTCCAGGGTGTCGCAAAAAGCCGAACCGGGAGCTTAAAGGCTCCCTCTCACAAAACAAACAACTTCTCAGAAAGTGGGAGCCTATAGGAGCCTTCTAAGCTCCTATAGGCTCCCACAGAGTAGGCGGCTATGGAATCGCAAACCACCACAAACCTTCTCAATCTTGAAGAAGGCATTCGCCGCTCCACCGGCAGGACCGGACGAACATTCAGTGCTACCGCGAAGGTCAGCCGCAAGGAAATGAATGAGCTTCAGGCGGTAGCCGTCGCCCAGGGCAAAGGCTTCAGCGAATGGTGCCGAGAGGTGTTGTTGTCAGCGGCGCGAGGGGAAACGGTGACGCCGATATTTACCGAGGTCCTTGCCATCCGCATGTTGTTGAACCGGGCGCTGCGGGGCGACCTGAAGACCACCGAAGCATTCGATGCCGAGGTCCAGGCGATCCGCAAAGAGAAACACAAGGCGGCGGAACAAGTGATGCAGCAATACACAACGGGGCAGGCGCGATGAAGAAGACAACCGAGTGGGGCAGGCAGGAGACCATCGTTTGGCCGCCGCACGCTCCGGTCTATACGATGATGACGTTGGGTTTCGGTGTGCTGCTCACCCTCTCGTTGTGCTGGCTTCATCTGCGGTTTCTCCAAACCCCGATGCAGCAGACCTATGCCGTGCCCTACATTCAGTCGAGCATCGGGGCATTGCTCAAGCAGCGCGGAAAGTATCGGCTCGTCTACGTCGGCGGAGGCAGAGCCACCGTTCGGCTGGCCGTACCCGCCGACTTCACCGAGGGCGAAACGGACCTGCCAAACGGTAAGACAGTTCTAGTGCGGCTCTCGCCAGCTTCGTTGCGGGAGGGGCACACGACGTTCTTTACCGGGGCGGAGCGGGAGTACGTCGATGCGAACCTATCGCGATGGATGGGGCAGTTGTATTTCAACGGTGGGTTGCTCACGACCTATCGTGTGCCTCTCTTCGCCAGCCTTGTACTTCTCTGCATTGGTCTTGTGATCGGCGTCCGATCGGACGTGAAGCGGTTCAAGGGGTTGAAGTATGGCCGTCGCCTGAAGGGGCCAGTGATGATGACGCCGAAGGAGTTCACCGTGTCGCACGAGGATACGGTTTCACTCCGGACTCGCTATCGACGGCTGCTGACTTACCCCATGCTGATTCCGCCAACGGTGAACAAGGCGATGTTCCAGGGACGCCCAAGCGTGGCGAAGTTGCGGCCACTGCTGCCGACCTTGATACGTGAGCCAGAAGCCAACCGTGTGCATGGCATCGGTTTTACGACGAACGAGAAGGGCGCAGTTCTTCGGATTCCACAAACCGCTGAAGCGAAGCATATGCAGATCATGGGCGACACCGGTTCGGGCAAGTCGACGCTCATCAAGCAGCTGCTTCAGCAGATCGAAGACCGAGGCGAGGTCGCCATCGTCTACGATCCAGCGGGCGAGTTCACGGAGCGTTTCATGCGCAAACAGCGGGGCGACTACATCCTGAACCCGTTGGACGTGCGGATGCCGTACTGGACACCGGCAAGCGAATTGAGGACGCCAGCGGAAGCCCGGACTATCGCCGCTTCCCTGTACCAATCGACAGAGGAAAAGAAGAACGAGTTTTTCACGCAGACGCCACAGAAGATCTTCGCCCACCTTCTGAAGTACAAGCCATCTCCCGAAGAGCTGGTGTATTGGATGTCGAACGAGGACGAGATCGACCGGCGTGTGCAGGGGACCGAACTTGCCGCCATGATCGCCAAGGGCGCACAGCAGCAACGGAACGGCGTGCTTGGTTCGTTAGGTCTGGTCGCGGACAGCCTTCGGCTACTGCCAACCAAGGAGCAGGCGAAAGGCCGCGAGTGGTGCGCCACCGACTGGGCGGTAGAACGGAAGGGCTGGATATTTCTCACGTCCACGGAAGCCGAGCAGGAGGCGTTGCGCCCACTGCATTCCCTCTGGATCGACCTGCTCATCCTGCGTCTACTCACGAAGCCGAAGCCGGGACAGAAACCGGCATGGCTAGTGATTGACGAATTGGCCAGCCTGCAGCGTCTTCCCCAGTTCCATACGGCACTGACCAAAGGCCGGAAGAGTGCGAATCCCATCGTCTTCGGTTATCAGGGCAAGGCACAGCTGGAGGTCACCTATGGCCATCTTGCTGAAGTGATGTTGTCTCAGCCGTCCACTAAGTTCATTCTCAAAACCGCCGAACCGAAGGCGGCAAAGTGGGCTTCCGAGTTGATCGGAGAAGTTGAGATTGAACGCGTGCGTGAGACAGTCGCCGATGGCAAGCGCCAGGGCAAGAGCTTCACCTTAGACCGGCAGGTCGAGCCACTGGTGATGAGTTCCGAAATCGAGGGCTTGGACGATCTACATACCTTTGTAAAGCTGGGCAATTCCGTTTCGCGCTTCAGCTTCCCGCACAAGGACTATCCGATCATCGCGCCCGCTTTGATTCCGCGGCCCATCGCTGAAAAGGATATGTGGTTCGATCCACTTGCACCTGCAGAGAGTGCGATCCCCTCACCTCCCCCGGAAGCTCAGGCCAAAACGCCGGTAGCGTCGCCGACACCGGCAGCACCACCGGCACCGGCAGCACCACCGACACCGGCACCACCGACACCGGCACCACCACCGACACCAGCAGCACCGCCCACAGGTGAAGCACCTTCTCACACAACGGAGATTCGCCCCCTACCAAAGGACGAGCTGCGACTGGCGCCTGCCCTTGTCATTCCTTCGACGCCCGGCCCGGTTCAAAACCGCGTCGGTGGACTCTAACGCACCCTTCCTCTGAAAGGACTTCCATATGGGATTGATGGACCGTTTGCGCGAAGCATGGAATCAAGCGAAGGAAGAACCCGAGACCGAGCAGCAGAAGCGAGCCGGAGTTGAACCGCAACGCGACAGTGATAGCCGGTATGACAGGTTCCACATCGAGACCATAGTAGGTATTCCGGAAGCCCGCACGTTCGTTTATGCAGAGTCGAAGGGGGATGTGCGCCAGTATGTTGCGGAAGGAGGCAGCAGGATCAACGTCGATTCCAATGGCCAGTTCTACGACGGTGAGTTGCGGCCAATCGACAGAGATGCAGCTTCCAGCTATCAGCGGATGACGACCGAATGGCAGGGCCGGGCTCACGATGACACCGGCCAGTTAATGGAACACCTGAAGCAATTCACCCAACCGGCAATTGATGAATACGTTCAAGAACAGAAGCTCGGCGGAATGCACAATGCCTCTCCCGCGCAGCAGTACGAGCTTGGAGAGCGCCTTCAACAGCGGCTCGGGTTGGCAGAGGAAAGTACCTCACTCGCCGTCATCCAGCAGGTGATGGAGAAAAAAGAAATGCACGGTCGGGCCTTAACCATGGACGACAACATGCAGCACGAACATTACCTGGATACGCTGCGTGGCAAGGATGGTCCGAATGCGATGCGAGAGTCTCGGGAAATGGAGTTTGCCAGATCGGTTGCTGAGCCAGCGTTGGAAGCGTTTGCTGTGAAGAACAATGTCTCCGTGGCTCAACTAACCGATGAGCAGGTGCTACAGGTAGGCAAGGAAGTTTCAAGGCATGAGCAAGTCCCCATTGCCATCGCGACATTAGAGGTGAAAGGCGCACACTGGAAAGCAGGCGATGAAGCGGACCAACGCCTTGACATTCTGGAGCGAGCAGTTGGCCGGCAGATTGCAGAGCACTACACCTGGAAACAGAACAGCGGCGACATCGAGAGCTATCAGCACAACACCACCGGGCGATACGTTCACCTCGACGGAAACTCACGCTTCTACGATCAAAGCCGAACCCCTTCCGATGCCACCGCTGCCCTCAGTCACGCGGAACAGACGCACACCGTCGCTCCTTATAACGAACTTGCCACTGGCAAGCTCGACACAAGCCGCGATGAACGCGCCATGCGATTCCAGACAGATTGGGAAAACAAGATGGACCACACGCTCCCGGGCAGCCCAGCATCTGCGAAGACCGAAACTGAGGTTCCAAAACCACAGGTGCTGGAGGCCGTTCAGAATCCGATGCATCTCGGCGAAAAGCAATTAAAGAACACCATCCAAGAAGAGAACAGCCAGCGTGTAGGGCAACAGCCCGACCAGCAGTTGTCAGTCGGGGATCGTGACATCTTTCGTCATAACCGCATACTGGAATACAGCGTCGGAGCGGACCGGACGGAGCAGTACGAGTGGAAGCAGACCAGCGGCAACATCGAAAGTTTCCAGAACAAAGAGACAGGCAAGTACCTCCATGCCGACAATGAGGGTCGGTTTTACAACCAGGAGCGGAAGGAGATTCCGCAGGCCGCCGCAATCCAACATGCCGAACCGGACCGGCTCATCGCACCGGCCCCGAACGGTATTCCTATACCGGTGACTCAGGCCGCGAACGTTGAAGCTGTTCGCAGTGATCTCACGGTTGCTGTCGCTCCCGCGATCGACAAAGCACCTGTCCAGGAACACTCCCTCAGCATGTAGTTGTGAAAGGGTGCGCGATGCTCACCATCTCCAAAGCGATCAGCCCGGCTCAGGCGCAGACGTACCACCAGCTCGAATACACGAGCGATGCGCAGAGCTACTACAAACAAGAGGACACGGTGAAAGGGGAGTGGCAGGGAAGACTTGCCGCCTCCTTCGGTCTGTCCGGCGAAGTTGCCCCGCTGGAGTTCTCCCGCCTGACGGAAGGTAAGCACCCGCAAACGGAAGAACAGATGGTGAAGCACCGGGAAGGGAAGGAGTACACCAACCCGGACGGCAGCATCACCAAACCGGTCGAGCATCGGGCCGGGTGGGATGCGACGTTCTCCGCTCCCAAGTCCATTTCGCTTACCGCTTTGGTAGGCGGCGACGAGCGGGTGAGGCAGGCCCATCGTTCCGCCGTCATCACAGCGCTCTACGAGCTAGAGAAGTACACGCACGCGCGGATCGGCGGCAACAACCCCGCCGAGCAAACCGGCAAGTTTATCGCCGCGAAGTTCGAGCATGACACCGCGCGGCCAGTGAACGGCTACGCCGCGCCGCAGCTCCACACCCATGTCGTCATCTTTAATATGACGCAGCGGGAAGACGGGTCCACTCGCGCTTTACAGCCCCAGGCTCTCTTCGATTCACAGAACTATGCGACCGCCGTGTATCAGTCGGCACTCACGCTTGAGCTTCGCAAGCTGGGGTATGAGATCGAGCCGGGGCAGAGTGGTGCACCGGAGGTCAAAGGCTACTCACAGGCATACCTTGACGCGTCTAGCCCACGCTCCCAGCAGATTAAGGAGCAGATGGAAAAAGCCGGGTTCCAGGGACCGGAGGCGGCGCAGATCGCGGCGCACTCCACCCGCGACCGCAAGTTGACCCTTACACCCGCCGAGGTATTGGCCGCTCACCAAGAGATGGCGTCGGACTTCGGCAACCAGCCGCAGCAGGTCATTGCCGCCGCCAGAGAGCGGGCGTTGAGCCAGGCACAGCCGGGACTTCACACGGACGCTCGCGAGGCCGTGGCGTTCGCCAAAGAGAAAGTCTTTGAGCGCGAAGCTGTGGTGGACGAACGCCTCATCATGCGCGAGGCGCTACGCCGGGGGATGGGCGAGGTCAGCTTTGCCGACATTCGCGACGAGTTTACCCGGCGCAACATTGAAGGCGAGTTCTATGTCATGCCGGGTCAAAAGCATGACTCCGGTCGGAGCTTCACGACGCCGGAGACGATGGCGGCCGAGCGAGCGAACGTCCACCATGTTCAAGCCGGTCAGGGAGCGGTAAAGCCCCTGCTGTCCGTTGCCGCAGCAGAGCGGCAGGCCAACGCGCAGGACTTCTTGAACGAAGCCCAGCGTACCGCCATCCGTGAGGTACTGACCAGCACCGACCGGGTTCATGGATTCCAGGGGCTTGCCGGAACCGGCAAGACCACGACCCTTGCCGCCATCCGCGAGGGCGCGGAGAAGGGTGGCTATACCGTCGAGGGCTTTGCCCCGACGTCCAAGGCGGCTGGCCAGCTCCGCGAGGCCGGGATCGAGGCGACCACGCTTCAGGGTTTCCTCAGGCGGAAGGTGAAGGAGGACGAGCCTTCCAGCAAACATCTCTACATGCTGGACGAGTCCAGCCTTGCCAGCACCCGGCAGATGCGGGCTTTCCTTGAAAAGATAAAACTCGAAGACCGGGTGCTGGTGATCGGTGACACGCGCCAGCATCAGAGCGTGGAAGCGGGCCGACCATTCCAGCAAATGCAGGAAGCCGGCATGCAGACTTCCAGACTGGAAACCATCATGCGGCAGAAAGACCCGGAGCTGCTGAAGGCCGTGCAGCACCTTGCCGCCAACGAAACGGAGCAGGGAATCGCACTGCTTGCCCAGCAAGGCCGTGTCACCCAGCTTGCGAGTGCGACGGATCGTATCGTAGCCATCGCCAAGGATTACGCAGCCAAGCCGGAGAACTCCATCATCGTCTCTCCAGACAACAAGAGCCGTCAGCAGATCAATGAGGCGGTGCGTGTCGAGCTGGTGAAAACTGGACTGCTGGCCGAGGACGGCAGGCAGCTCCAGACGCTTTCTCATCGTTCCGACATGACCGGCCCGGACCGGACATGGGCTGCGATGTACAGACCGGGTGATGTGGTGCAGTACGAACGCGGCAGCAAGGCCGAGGGTATCGAGCGCGGCAGCTTCGGCGTTGTGCGGTCGAGCGATGCCGCAACCAACCGCGTCACGGTCGAACTGGCCGACGGCTCCACCGCCGCCTACGACCCGAAGCGGGTCTACGGCGTGAACGTCTTTCGTGAAACCACCCGCGAGTTCGCGACCGGTGACCGCATCCAGTTCTCTGCCTTGAATAAGGAGCTGGGGATTGCGAACCGGGACATGGGGACCATCACGAAGATGGAAGCCGACCGCCTCACCGTCCTCATGGACGGCAAGGAAAAGCGTTCGGTCAGCTTCGATCCAAAAGAGTTCCGGCAGTACGACCACGGCTACGCCGTCACGTCGCACAGCGCCCAGGGGCTGACGACTGGCCGGGTTATCGCCAACATCGACACCGATTCCAGCCGCAGCCTCATCAATACCCGGCTTGCCTA
Organism: Terriglobus sp.; assembly: GCA_965200815.1. Lineage (GTDB taxonomy): Bacteria > Acidobacteriota > Terriglobia > Terriglobales > Acidobacteriaceae > Terriglobus. Next base: position 13,849 of record OZ241388.1, read on the forward strand.
CGTCGCCATTTCTCGCGCGTCGGAGGACGCGAGGATCTACACGAACAACGCCGAGACGCTGGGCAAGCGGCTCAGTACCGACGTGACCAAGACCGCCGCCCTCGACTTCTCGCGAAAGATCGAGCAGGCCGAGCCGTCCAAGATCGTTGCAGCCCCCAAGCTCCCCAGCATCCATGAATACAACAACCCGGATTCGCGGCTTGCCGCCGTTGCGACCGCATACGTCTCTCAGCCAGAACGCAGCGTGATCCTTGCGCCGGATCGAGCCGAACGCGCCGAGCTGACCCAGCTCGTTCGTGCCGACCTCTACGCTCAGGGCAAGTTGGACAAGGACGCATACGCTGTACCGGTGCTGGTCGAGAAGGATTCCGGCAGCCGGCTGCGTGCCGAGAGCTACCAGCCGGGTGACAAGATTCATTTCAAGACCGGCAGCCCCGGCATTGAAGGCATCCCCCACGATAGCGAAGCCACCGTGCTTTCCACGACGCCGAAGCGCAACCTCATCAGCGTGCAAATCGACGCCAGCCGCGAGGTGGTGAACTACAACCCCGGCCAACTCCGCACGCAGAGCCGCGAGAGCAGGTTGTTCCAGGAGGAGACGCGGGAAATCGCCGAGGGTGAACGCATTCGCTTCACCCGCTACGACAAGGAGATGGGCGTGCGTTCCGGCGAACTCGGAACCGTCGCCCGCATCGGCCAGGACAAGTCCATGACGGTGACGCTCGATTCCGGCAAGACCGCCGAAGTCTCGCCGGAGAAGTCCAGGCACATCGACTACGGCTACGCCGTCGATGCGCTGAAAGGCAATCGCGCCGAGCGCGTCATCGCCACCGGCGACGGACTCACTCAGCAGAAGGCGTTTCAGGGTACTTCACACACCGCCGACCTTACTCTTTACACCGGCACACCCGCACCTGCACAAGCCCAGGTTCAACAGGTCGCACCCGCCGCGAAGGACATTGCCGCACCCGAACTTGCGAAACCCATCCAGCACCAGCATGACTTCGGCATCGGATTTTAACCAAAGCACTAGACTGTTACGACATCGAGAGGCCCCATGATCTTCCGCGCCAGTTCCCTTGCGATTGCCGCACTGCTTCTACTTCCACCAGCCGCGCTACCTGCCCAAAGCGCCCAGTGGTACAAAGACGGCCAAACGGAAACAAAGGTGCAACAGGCCCTTGCCGATCCCAGATTCGTCGGTTCCACCATCCTGTCTTTCGTGAAGGACAACGTTGTGAAGCTCACCGGCAGCGTGCGAAGCGAAGAAGAGAAGGAACTTGCTTCGGAGCGGGTTGGCAGCATCGACACGGTAAAGACGGTGATGAACAACCTTGTCGTCGTCCGTAATCTCCCCGCCCCAGTGCAGGCAAAATCACTCACCCTTCCTGTAGGAACGACCCTGCCTGTCCGGTTGAACGGCAGTATCGACACCAAGACAGCGAAGGCGGGCGACACCTTCCAGGGTTCCATGGCCGCCGCCGTTCTCTCCGGTGGAACCGTCGCCCTGCCAACCGGGACACCTGTTACCGGGCGCGTCGTCGCGGCCAAGGCCGCAGGCCGCTTGAGTGGTGCGGCAGAGCTGTCCCTTGAGCTAGTCAGTGTCCAGATGAACGGACAACCTGTTGCCCTGACAACGCGCGAGCTTTCCAGCAAGAACAACGGACGTGGCACCAACACGGCAGTCCGCACCGGCGGCGGTGCTGCGTTGGGCGCAATCATCGGAGGCATCGCGGGAGGTGGAGCAGGAGCAGGCATCGGTGCAGCCAGTGGCGGCGCTCTCGGCGTCGGTTCCAACATCCTCCGCCCCGGCCAGCAGATCGTGCTTGCTTCGGAAGCACTCTTGCAATTCCAAACCGCCTCGAACTCGACCTCACGCCGCAGGGCAACATCGCCAACGGCGCTGCCCATAGCGTCGGTTTGGCCGTGCGTGGCGATACCGGCCCCAGCTCGCCGGGCGACATCATTCCCGGACAAAAGGACCCCTACAGCTTCGATATTGTCGGTCTAAAGCTCGGCATGACGGCGCAGCAAGCCTCAGCCGCCATCACTGCACGCATTCCGCAGGTTTCCAAAACCTCATTTGAGCGAGGCACGCCGCAGTTCACCCCAACGGCCCGGTTCACGTCGGGCTTTTCCGCCAACGGAACCAAGTTCAACGTCATGCTGGTATTTACCGAGACCTACCCGTTCGACCCGCAACGGCCCGAACAGCTTTCCAGCATCTTCTACACGGCTGCCACGCCTACCTACGGACCGCGATCAATTCGAGCAGGCGGCGCTTGCGAAGTATGGCCCACCCGTTGCGTACACAAAAGGAAGCGGCGGTCGCTGGTGCAACCAAGGCACCTCTACTGGAGCCGGACAATACGTGTGCGCTCCCGATGGACCGGCCCTCGTTCTCCGAGGAAACGAGTTGATCTTTGGAGACAACAGCATTGCAGCCAAAGAACGGGCAGCGTGGAACCAGCAGAGCAATGGAACTCCACCTCTCTAAACCCTTATAAACCCGCCGCCGTCGAGGGCTGGGGAATGTGGGAGACGCCAGCTCCACCGGCGTCTTCCAAGGGGCGGTGCGAAGGGTGGGAAACAGCTTTACCGTTTTCCATGCTTTGCACGGTCACGGCATTTCCACGGCCCTTTTGATTGTTACGAGGAAAGATTTAGATCTCTGCCCATTGCTTCAGCACCCGAGGCCACAGTTGATTCCTTCCCTACATGCTCACCATACTGGCCGACGAACTCCGTGTACTCGGAAGATTGGCTGTGCTGCTTGATGACCTGCAGCACCCGGTTGGTAGCCACCGTGCGGAATGGCCCGCTCTTGCCATCACGTTCTAGACGAACCTCAGACTGTCCGTGGTTCAGCCGTCACGTACGCAGGAGAAGATCGCTCACCGTACCAGCCTATCCCCTTCCACCGTTCTGCTAACTTCCGCTATTGCGACTTGGCGGGAATAATCAGGAAGTCCATTGAGGCGCATGCACTGCTCACGATCCAGGCGGTGTTCCAAGTGAAACGACTGCCCGTAAGAAGCGCCTTCCCCCGCCTGGAACTTTAGAGCCGTGGACCGGCGAGCATATCGTTCACGGGACCGCTGGTCATCCGCAATGCAACGCCGGGTGCAATGCGGCTTAAGAGATGGAGGATGTTGCTGCTACCTGGCCGGATCTCAAGTCGATCGCGTTTAAGTCCCTCAATTGCCTTCTTCACGAGGGTCTTCACGTCCATGTTGGAACTAGCCTTCACGTCACTCGCACTGAACGCATTCTGCAATGCAGTTTGAGTAGAGGGCGGAGCGAGCTCGAATACTCGAATCCGAGTGTTCTTGAGCTGAACCCGGAGTGTTTTGGTAAACGCGTGCACGCCAGCTTTGGTTGCGCTGTAAACCGGCGAAATGGGGAATGGAACGAATGCAAGCCCTGAGGACACGTTAATGATTGCGGCGTCGGGTTTGCTCTTCAGATGGGTGAGAAATTGCTTCACCATGCGAATCGGCCCGTTTAGGTTAACGTCGACCTCACGAGTGATGTCCTCCAGATCGACGCCCGGTTCTTGCAGATTAATTTTGCGCATGAGGCCGGCATTGTTAACCAGAACGTTGAGATTGGGGTAGTTCCTGGTGACTGTCTCGTACAGTTGCGCGATTGCCACCGGTTCTGACACGTCGCTTTTGATCGTCACGAGATCAGGGTATTCTGTCGCGAGAGCATCAATCTTGTCCTGCTCGCGACCAGTGACGATCACCCGATTGTTCAGCTTCAAGAGTTGCAACGCGAGCTCAAGTCCGATGCCCGACGTACCGCCCGTAATCAGCACTGTGTTTCCTGTCACTTTCATAAGCTTTCTCCTGTGTATGTGGTATTTCGATTGGCCCTATACTGAATGTGTCCTCTGGGCACAATGTTGTCAGTGGGCACATAAACATGAGAGGGTTCGTGCGAGGGAAGAGTTGTATGGGGACCGAGATCAAAGTCACGAAGCCTGCGGAACGCGCCTATCATCATGGCAATCTCAGGACGGCCGTGTTGCAGGTGGCTGAGAAAGCTTTAGAACGCGGAGGCATCGCGAGCGTTTCGCTGCGTGAGATCAGCCGCGAATTGGAAGTAAGTCACACCGCTCCGAGGCGACATTTCGAAACCAAACAGGCGTTACTCGATGCGCTCGCCATCCACGGGTACGAGCAGCTTGGCCATCTGTTGGCCCGTGCTCTAGAGCTCCCGGGCTCAACTTTCGAGGTCAGACTCCAACGTGCAACTGCAGTTCTTGTTCGCTTCGCTTTGAAGCACCCGGCGCTGCTGGGTCACATGTTCGCGGCGAAACATCAGCCTGACGCTTCGGGGGAGTTGTTAGAAGCTAGCGTGGTCTCCCTCTCCTCCGGTGTCAGCCTCATCGCCGATGGTCAGAAAGCTGGCGATGTGGTGTCCGGGGACCCAGAGTTACTTGCGCTTGTTCCGTTCGCGACCGTACAAGGCCTCATCGTCGTGTCCAGCAATGGATCGTTCAAAGGGATGTCGCTGGAGAAACTGGTCGAGTACGCGACACGTCAGATTCTCGTGGGTCTGCGTCCACGTAGTTAGGGCAGGTGGGCGGCTCTACGCACTGCATTGGAGCGTGGATCGATCTGTGCGAAGAGACTCGCAGTTCTGTGAACAGCGAACGTTACATTTCCACTACACGCGTTTCAGGGCCGAGGTCAGACCGACGGGATCATCTTGAAGCAACCGCGCAACCGTCAAAGCCAACTCTTGCTTCCTTGATGGAGTCCCAATTGCTTTCAAACCACTGAACTAAGTTCCTCATCGGCTCTAAGAGGCTGAGCCCGAGATCGGTCAGCTCGTACTCCACTCGTGGCGGAACCGGTGCTTGGTGGAATAGACCTGCTTTGAGAGCAGTGGCTTCGTATCGGCTGAGTATGCACAGTAGCGCGACGGCTCAGAAGAACGGCAGGGGACAACTGGTCACTTCGTCTCCATGGCACGAATGATCCTTTCGTAGTCCTGTTGGCTGATCTTGAAGGTTCCCCTGCGAAATGCCATACCCCAGTTGCTCCGGCCCTCCGTAAACGATAGTTCTTCCAACAAGGGATGGATCGGCGCCTCCTTTGTGGCTTCGTAATGAACCTTGCGACGGAACGGATGGAAGGCGTTCCCTTGTTTAACTTGGAAGGGAGCGTCATCGAGTATCTGTCCCGCAGCGGTGAAAGCCTGCACCGTCTCTCCTCCGTCCAGTCGCGCGCGTGGCGAGTAGAAGATGAGCCGATCACCCCTCTTGAGTCGCCGCACCGGAGCCTCTTTACCATGTCCGAGTTGGCAGAAGCCTCCTTCGACCGCAGCTTGCACGTGGTCCCGGCTAGCGACGCCCACCCAGTAGGTCTCCATGCTAGCCGGCAAGGACGACGTCACGAAGCTTGTAGTCGACTGGATCGTAGGATTTAGCCAGAGCGGCCGCCTTCTTCATGTGTTTCTGAAGCTCGGGCTTCTCGCTCATTGCCTTATAATCCTCCTTCGCTCTCCATTGGCGTAGTTGATCACCCTCCGCCGGTCCAGGCTCATATGCAGGCTCACCGAGATAAAGCCTGGCTCATGGCAAATCTCGTGGGTTGCGGTTGCGAGCACTTCCAAGAGCTCTTCCGCGTTCTCCGGCTCCACCATGAACGTGTTGATAAAGGTCAGGCAATCGTCCTGCGGATCAAGCGTGACCTTTGCAGAGGATGGTGGCGACGTGCGAGATGATGTTGTCATGGACCCTATAAGAACATGTAAGGCCCCTTATATGTCAAGTGAGAGAGCATGAAGCAGAGCAAACTCACGGAGCACCCGCAAGCGCACCGCCTCGGCTACGTACTCAAGATTGCGCAGCATGCCCTGCGCTTGATGATGGACAAACAGCTGGAATCAGTGGAACTGACCACCCCCCAATACAACGTACTCGCAGCAGTGCAGTCAGAGCCCGGCATCTCCAATGCCGCGCTGGCCCGTGCCGCTTTCGTCACAGCACAAAGCATGGTGGGCATCGTGGCGAACCTGGAGCGCGAAGGTTTGCTCCAGCGTGAAGCTCATCCGACGCATGGACGGATCCGCCGAAGCGAGCTGACTCAGAGAGGCAACGAGATCGTGGAGAGAGCCCATATCCTGCTCAGCGAGGTGGAAACAGTAATGACTGCCGGTTTTGGAGAGCGCGAGATTAAAACGCTCAAGCTCCTGTTGCACCGCAGCACAGAGAACCTGCGTGCATCCAGATAACCTGCCGCTGCGCGCACCTCGACAAGGCGAGCAGCGGAAGCAACAAAGTCGAGAGGTGCTCACGGTTTCCATGAAAAAAGGGGCCTGGCCGTCGTGCCCAAATTCTTGGCCGTATCCAGCGCAGTTGACAACGAATAAAGGCTTGCGCCACGTCAATGTGGACGTGCGAAATTCACAGCCCGGTCCGTTGTCCGGGTGACTTGTCTCCTATGTGGTTTGGGGTTTTTGTGCTCTTTGCGGTCGGACTAGCCCTTTTTGGCAGATGAACCGCTCAGAGGAAGAGCCTTCCAAAGCTAATGTTGGAGAACAGCACTACCGACAAATGTCGTTGGCGGAAGTTGAAGCCTCGGGGCAGCTTCGACAATACCATTCTGAGGGTTGTTTCAACCGTGCGACATTCCGGGACTACTAGATCCCGGATGGCTTGGGAAGACGAAGCGTGCGCGTCGTCCTCATGGAATGCTCCCAACTCCTTTTGAGGTCTGGCAAGGTGGAGCCATGCGCCTCATCGAGGAAGTCGGCGTTAAGAATCCTGTCTGTTCGGAAGTGCCGGAAGCCATTGCGTAGCTCACACCAGGCAGCAAGGAGTCGTACAGTGTCTGCGTAGCCGATGATGACCGGCCACACAACCCGCTCGGTCTCCTGCCCGGCTTCGTCCCGGTAATGAAGGCGGAGCTTCCGTCCGGCGCGAATCCAGGCGCGGGCCTTTGCCAGATCGAGCCCGTCCCTGACGGGTAGGTTATTTTCCGGTGTGCCAAGGGTAGGCTCGGTGATGAACGTGCGCAAAGATTGTGGGACCGCGGCGGTGATCTTCGCAAGTAAGTCCCGCGCTGCATTGGCCAGTGCAGCATCGCCTCGCTGGGCGACCCATTGCGCCCCGAGAACCGCTGCCTCCAACTCTTCCGGAGTCAGCATGAGCGGCGGCATATCGTAACGACGATCGAGTGTGTAGCCGACACCTGCTTCGCCACGAATTGGGACACCTTGGCTGCTCAAATCAGCCATGTCACGGTAGACGGAGCGGACCGAAATACTCAGCTCTGCTGCGATCGCCTCTGCAGTAACGGGTCGGCGAGAACGGCGAAGAATTTGAATTACCCGAAAGAGTCGGTCGGCTCGGCGCATACAGGACAATGCTGACATAACGCTGTCAGGAGCGCTCAGTTAGTGTCGTTCAGGTGCTGGGGACTTCAGCATCGGAGGACACAATGAACCTGGTTTCGATACGCATCATCACAAACGATGTAGAACGGCTGGTCAGCTTCTACGAGAAGATCGGCGGCGGTTCCGCCACCCGGTATACACCGGATTTTGCCGAGCTTACAACGCCGAGAGGCACCCTTGCCATCGGCAGCACACGAACCGTAAGTGCCTTTGGCGCAGAGACTGAGTTACAGCCGGAGACGAACCGAAGCGTCATCATCGAGTTCCTGGTGGGCGATGTCGATAAGGCATTCCTGCAGTTGAAAGGGCAAGTGCCCGCCTTCCTTCAAGAGCCGACGACGATGCCTTGGGGGAACCGCTCCTTGCTCTTTCGAGACCCCGACGGCAACCTAGTCAATTTTTTCACCCCAGTCACTCCAGAAGCGATCAGGAAGTTCGCGCAGTAAGGCAGCAGAGATCGTTGAGAACCGTAGGTGACGACAAACGCCATTAGGACGTAGCGGTTTTCACGCTAGGCTCTTAGCGATCTCACTTCCTCGCTTTAAGACACCTGCCGAACGACAGCGAGCTGAAGGTACCGATTCGTAAAAGCGGAGCGTCGTGACCGGCTAGCACCAACGCCTACCCTGACTAAGCACTCCATAACGAGTGCCGCCATCAGCTGCATTAGAACGGTAAATGGTGGAGCAAAGTGGTAATCCGTTTGCTGTCATGAGCCTGGAGGGGTGACGTGGAAGCACCCTGTAAATGGTGTACGTAGCAACGTTGAAGCCGCTGCTGCCTGAACAAGCACCCTCAGTTACCTGGGAGAACAATATAGGGTTTTATGAGGAAATCGCTGGGTTCTTGCCACGTATGTAGATGCGTTCGCCCGCAACGACGCCGACGCGCTCAGCGGGCTGTGGGATGAAGTTGGCCTGTTTCCCTCGCCAACCGGCAACTTCGCCATGGAGCGGGAGGCGTTTCGCGATCACTGTGTAACGCTGATGGCTTTCTATCATCAGCAGGGCGTGGTCCGGCCTGAGGGAGAGTTACTCTCCGCGACGGAACTCTTCCAAACGTTGCGCAAGCTCGCATGGCGTACAGGATGCGCGGCGAGGGCCAGGAACTCGTTGCCAAGTGGGAGCATGTCTACATCCTTCGTCGTAGCGACTGCTGGCGGGTGTCGCTGACGATCGCCGATGGTGAAATGGCGGCATGGGCTGCCAAAGGCGCGCAACTCTAACCGCGAACTCGCACAGCATACTGGGAGGCCACATCCCGACCAAGGCTTCCCAGTTCACAATCGAGGAACAGAAGGTCACCAGGGGATCGGACGTTCTCCCAGCGGGTGAAGGTGCCGCCCGAAGAGTCCGGATCGTGGCGACGAGGGCGAGTTTCAAGCGACAAAGATCCTTTCACAGTATTCCTTCAGCAACTCGGGCCTGCCTGCCGGACCTCGAAATGCGATGTGTCCATCCGGGCGAATGAGCACCAGCGCTGGAGTCCCCTCAAGCCCGTACGCGGCGTGGGCGACACCGTCGAGATCCGATAGGCTGTCCTTCGCACCCGCTTCGCTGCTCATCGTGCCTGGCGAAGCAATGATAAGCGTAGACCTCACGGAAGACCAACGTGCGGCTGTTGTTGCTGCTGCTCGCAAGAGTGTCTCAGCCTTTGGGTCACGGCCGTCGAATGCAAACAGGTTCCATCCCCAACTCTGGCCATCCGCGTTGTAGATGATCGGGAACAGTGTTGCGGTATGCCCGTCCGAAGCAATTACTTCCGCATCAGGCGCTCGATCACCCGCCTGAGGAACACCTCGTTTCAGCAGCTGTTGAAGCTTGAGGTGGTCTTCGCTGAGCGGGCTGTCCGGGTAAGCAATAGACAGCTGCTGCAGATCGTCGCTGCCGAACATTTTGGACCCGAGATTGGGAATAAGCTTTCCCGCCGCATCCAGCGCCAAATCCTCGACCTTGTTGCGATATACAAGCCGCTTGAAACCCGTGAGCTGACGCTCATCAAGATCTGCATGCTGCTTCTGTCGCTCTACATCGTACGATTCGAGCACCGCCGGGCCGGCTTTTCCGGCAAGCTCCATTGCGAGCCGCCAAGCGATGCACGTTGCATCGTGCATACCGGCATTCATTCCTTGACCGCCGATTGGCAAGGTGTAATGGCCCGCGTCACCCGCCAGAAACACTCGCCCCTTGGCATAGCTGTGGGCGACTCCATGCTGAAATCTGCTATGACTCAGCCAAACAGGGTCCGAGAAGGTCAGTGTCTGATCTCCAGTTACCTCTCGCGCTCGCGCCTGTAACTCCTCAAGCGTGGGGTCGCGATCAGGCATGCCGTTCTCGTCTTCCAAGAAGAACATACGATGATAGCCACCCCACACCGGAAGTACGCCTGCAAAGCCATTGTGGTACACGAAGAACCAGAGTTGATTGGCATCCGTGGAGCGTTGCCACTTCAGTTTGGCGTCTATCTGGCGATTGGCCCGGCCGGGCAGCTTTGTCGGTTCCAGTTCGAGACCCAGTGCTTTGCGCACGAAGCCTTTGTCACCATCTGCGCCGACGAGGTATCGGCAGCGCAACGTCTCGTTATGACCAGTCGGTTCGCCTTCTTCATCTACGGCTTCGACCACGACTGTGACCCCGTGTTCATCTTGGCTAAGACCGGTGACTTTGCGTCCACGCTCAACAGGCGCGCCTTTTAAACTCGCTTGCTCTTCTAAAGTCTTCTCAATGACGTCCTGACCACTGTAAAGAACTTTGGGAAAGGGACTCTTGACCTCATCGAGAGGAACTTGGTCCAACGGTGCTCCGTCAAGAAAAGCTGTTTGCTTCTCGACTTCATACGCCTGCTTGGCAAGCGCGTCACGCACGCCGAGCCCATGGAGAAGTTCCTGCACTCGCGCCCAAACATTGTTGGCACGGGAGTTTGGCTTTGGCTTTGATCGCTCCTCGAAGACTCGCGTTCTGACTCCATGGTGCCCGAGCGCGCATGCAGTCGTGAGCCCTATAGGTCCAGCTCCGATGACGATCACGTCTGTGTCGTAGCTGATGTTGTTTGTTGGATCAGACATGTTGCTTCCGTTTTCCGCTTGTTGTGCAACTCCGAGTGAAGGGTAGGGTTCAACCGCTAGGTTGTGCTGGGCCTGCGGAGCGTCAAAGAAGTGCCACTAATGTATGCTCTCGGTGTCTTGAGATAACCAATGGTCAGTTATTGATGGTTGGTTGTCAACTTTTCACGGCCTGGAAGCAGCTGAATTCAACCGAACGCCCGCATTAGCAGCTCAGTCTCAACGCGTGTCGAGTCGTACGCAAGAAGCTCACGTGTCCCGTTCAGTGTTGCTGGAATGTTTACCCATCAACCAGCTGTGGTGGGTTTCCTGCGTGGGCGTGCATAACTAGACGGTTCAGAGGCGATGCCGGCCCACATCCATCGCAGGGCTTGATCGATGGTGTAATTGGGCGGAACCGCACTCAGGTAGCCGTTTGGGAGATTCCCTTGGACGCTCAGCACGATGGCCAGACCGAATACTGAGTGCCCCCAGGTAACGGCTGTATCGTTGAGTCGTTTCAGCTTGAAACCGGAACTCTTCACAGCCTCTTGGAAGACCTTCAGGAATTTCCCGAACAGGGGCCTGCCGGTGTCCGCGATCTGTTTCCCTACCTTCGCACCAAGCATGTCTTCCGGTCCGAGAAAGGCCGCCCGCATGTGTTCCGGATGGGAAATGCAGAAGCGGATCAAACCCCGGGAAGTCGCAAACAAACGGTCCACAGGCTCTAGAGGAGCCGAGGCGAGCTCGTCGAACTCCTTCTCCAGCGAGTGGAACGCACCTTCGAAGACTGCATAGAAGATCTCAGACTTGTCGGCAAAATGCTGATAGATCGTTGCATGCGAGTACCCAATCTCTTCAGCGATCTTTCTCAGTGTGACGTTCTCATACCCGTGCTGCGCGAAAAGCACGTTGGCCACACGCAGAATCTCGCCCCGAAGGTGCTGCTTCCGTTCATCGCGACGACTCGGAGACTTTCTGGCCATCCGTTGAGAATAACGGACCAGTCATGCAGGAGAGGAGAATCTCTTTGTAGGAGATGAGCAACGCCTGTGCCCTGCCCCGGTTACGCGGTCAAAGCCCATTACGCTTCCACGACAAGCGGAACCGCCTCTGCTCCACCAAAGCTACGGAACATGGTCACAATGCGGTCGGCAGCATCCGGTGCGTAGAAGATCTCTGTATTCTCCATCGTTCCGCTCGCGCAGAGGCCCAACCCTAAGAAAGGTGTGAGAACAGAATTTATCCGTATCAATCCACTCGGGATTCCGGAGGAATTGAGCATCATTGAAGCGCTTACTTCGATTGCATCATCAAGACACTGCCCGCAGGTTGTCGGTGCATCGCTGCAGCAAAGAATGAAGGCTTTTAATTTCCTTGTCATCAAGTCCAGAGGTCATCTTCTCTTCGACCCCGTTTAGCAACACATGCGCCCTCGTTAGAACATTGTTCCCCTCGACGGTGAGCTCGCTTACCCGGATTCGACCATGCGTTCGGTGAGCCTTACGACAGACAAGTCGCAGCCGTTCGAGATTGACGACGATTCCCAGCATGCTCTGCGCCGTGACAAATGCGGAACGGGCTAGCGCGGCATTGGAGATGCCGGGCTGCAGCTCCAGAGCCGCTAAGACGTTGTACTGTGGCGTGGTGAGCCCGAGAGGTTCCAACAGCCCGTCCATCCTCAGCCTCAGAGCATGTTGAGCACCTTTGAGTAGATAGCCTAATCGATGCGCTTGGGGGTGGTCTAATACTCGCGTTTTTTTCATTTTGCTCCGGGATCATGCCAGGACCCTTATATGATAAGTTGTAAGGACCATGACAACATCCTCTCACGCCAGCCAACGCAATACCGCGACCGTCATCCTGAACCCTGATGGTGGCTATCTCACGTTCATCAACACCTTCAAAGTCAATCCTGACAATGCAGAAAAGCTGCTCGAAGCCCTGAACAGCGCCACAGAAGAAATCTTCCGCCATATGCCGGGCTTTATCTCAGTAAGCCTCCACATCAGCACCGATCGAAGCCGGGTCGTCAATTACGCCCAGTGGCGTTCGAAGGAAGATTACCGGGCGATGAGCGAGAACCCTGAGGTGCAGGCGCATATGAAGGGGGCCGCAGCGTTGGCACTGTCCTTCGATCCAGTCGATTACGAGCTTAAGCACGTCGTCCTTCCCGGGTGAATTGATGGTCAGGGTATGGGTAGGAGTGGCCAGCAGGGAGCATGTCTACGCCGCTGTGCGCGGTGGGTTTTGTCAGTTGAACCACGGCAAAGAGGCTCCTCTCAGACGAATGAACCGCGACGACAAACTTATCTACTATTCGCCGCGGACGCGCATGCAGGGTGGTGAAGCCCTGCATGCCTTCACCGCTGTTGGGACGATTACCGATGATGAGCCTTTTCAGGTAAGGCAAGCAGAAGGCTTTCATCCCTTCCGTAGGAATACCTGCTATCTCAAGACGAAGGAAGCGCCCATTCAGGTCATGTTGGGGGACCTTACCTTCACAAAGGGCCGAAGCGGCTGGGGCATGGCTATCCGTCGAGGAGTGTTTGAGATCAGCCATGAGGATTACAACAAGATCGCAAAAGCGATGAGCCTTTCTGAAATGGGTTTTGGTCATAGCTGAGTTTGCTGAAGGGCATAAGCAATGTTCAATCGAACATTCGGACAGACAACTTTAGGGGGAACTATGAAGATAGTCGTATTCGGAGCTTCGGGCGGAACAGGAATTGAGGTGGTGAAACAGGCACTCGCCGCAGACCATGAGGTCACGGCGATTGTGCGAAAACCCGAGTCTTTCAAGTTTGAGGCCCCAAACTTGCGTGTGGTGGCTGGAGACGCACTCGAGCTGCAATCCTTTGCGCCTACTCTTGCAGGGCAGGATGCAGTCATATCCGCTGTCGGTGTAAGCAGCTTGATCGAGTCGCTAAAGCCGATGACGTTTCATCGCGACACGGTGGCGAACATTGTCGCAGGCATGAAGGCCAGTCACGTTCAGCGCCTCTTGTGCATCACCAGTGTGGGAGTCCACGACAATGCAAAGGCCCCCCTCTATTACAAAGCCATCGTCCATCCACTCTTGTCGCACAAGTACGAAGACATGCAACACATGGAAAACATCGTTCGTGAAAGCGGGCTTGACTGGACCATTGTTCGTCCTGCATCGCTGAACCACGGGGAATGGACGGGGCAATACACGATGGCGGTCGACACCGATCTGGAAAAGACCGGCGCCGTATCGCGTGCTGACATCGCAGACTTCCTTGTCAAAGCATTAGAAAACACAGAATATGTGCGCCACGCTGTGGCTATCAGCTACTAACCGCATCGAAGGCAACAGTCTAACTACTGTCATTCCAGTGATGAGCGCCGATGTTCGTCAGCCCACGACGATCATCATTCGCCGTGCTTCCGGTTCGCTTACCAGCCGCTCAAATCTGGACGGTTTTGCGGGGCTGATGCACCGCGCACGTGCTGCATACGACCAGCTCTCCAATGACTTTCCATCTACGGGCGCTGTTCCCGATGCCGTAACGATCCTCATGCAGACCGGCAATCGCATCGGTTACCGTCCCGAGACTGCAAAGACTGAGATCTCCGCTCTGTCCACTCAAACCTCTGCGGCGGTCGCCGCCACCACGGCTCTTGAAAATGAAGCGGCTACCGAGCGGAAGCCCGGCACCACGGAGATGGTTTCTGCCTCGGCGGATCGCGCGGCCCAACACAAAGCTAGAGTCGACCGAGCTCTTGCAAACCTTAAGTCCGCTCCCTGATGCAAGGAGCACGACTAAGGCTGCGTTGACGCGGGAACCCATCTATATAGAGTAGGCACGGAGACTCCCAGAGTGCTGGCCACGTCGCGTGCCGGAACTCCACTGACCGGCAGCTTCTTTGCCGCTTTGACTTCGGTTCCAGGCATCTGCCGTTTGCGGCCGCCCTTGCGGCCGAGTTGTCGCGCGACTTCGAGGCTGGCACGGGTACGCTCGACGATGAGTTACCTTTCCATCTCAGCAAGGACCGGATCTGCCGTGATGCTGTGTGCACTAGGTAAACTTCAGGTTGCAAACACTAGCACTCTGTCGGAAGGCGCGAACGCAGTTCTTTCCGTCTGCTTTGGCTTGATAAAGCGCCTGATCAGCAGCGTCAACCAACTCGTGGGCTGTGAGCATTTCTGCATTGATCGTTGCGACACCGATACTGACCGTGATCGGCCGGAGATCCCAAGTCTCATTGGACACTGCACTACAGAGACGCGTGGCGATCTGCAGAACCTGCTCGCCATCCGTGTCGGGAAGAATGACCGAAAATTCTTCTCCCCCGAAGCGTGCGGGGGTGTCCTTTACGCGCGAACCCGCACGTACAAGAGAGCCCACACGGCGCAGAACGCAGTCGCCCTGCAAGTGGCCGTAGTTGTCGTTGAACGTCTTGAAGTGATCGACATCAAGCATCAACAGCGAGAACGGCGTATTCGTCCGGCGGCTACGGTAGAACGCCGATTCCAAACTGTAGTCAAAGCACCGTCGATTGTTGAGACTCGTTAGCGGATCGGTGAGCGACTGCTGCAGGAGCACCTCGTTCGCGGACTCAAGCTGTCGTTGCGAAGCCTGTAGTTCAAGCTCCGCTATTTGCTTCTGTTGTATGGCTTCATGAAGGGCTTGGAGTTGCTGCTTCAACTCAATCTGTACCGAAACCTGCCGCCCAAGCACACGCATGGCAACTTGCTGTTGCTCGCTCAAGTTGCGAGGCTCAGAATCCAAGACACACAGACTACCGATCTTTTCTCCGCTGCTTGTGCTGAGTGGGTAACCGGCATAGAAACGAACGTAGGGATTGTTGGTAACTGCGGCGTTCGCCGAATAGCGAGCATCTTCAAGCGCATCTGGTATGACAAAGAGATCGTTCTGCTGGATCGTGTACGAGCAGAACGAAAAGTCTCGTGGCACCTCTGAGATCGGTACCCCGACTTTGGCCTTCAACCAAAGGCGGTGCTCATCGACTAGCGTGACCATGCTCATCGGAACCTGGCAGATACAGGCGGCTAATTGCACCAGGTCGTCGTATGCTTGTTCGGGACCGGTGTCGAGAAGCCCAGTGTTCCGGACGTTCTGCAACCTACGTTGTTCAACAGTATCCTGAGTCATACGCCCCATTGGAATCTGTTATTTTTCATCGTCATCTTTCCCGCAGACTTTAGCCGCTCGCAGGATTGCTCCACTGTGGACGAAGAGTAGGCTCGCTCGCGCCGCCTCTCGTCGGCACGCACCGCAGAGTGAGACATAGACGTATAAAGCTGCTGGAGTAGGGGCACGCAAGCCGCGTTCGTTAAAGTGAATGGCAATACGTGGAACCTATGAGACCTATATCAAGTTCTTCACACCGACGGAGGAACCAATCACTTGGAATGGGCAGGATGGTCAAATCAGCGCAACCAATGCGGTTGTACAGCCAGCAATAGCGGACATGATGGCCACCGTGAATGGTCGGTTGCTCCTGGGAGGTTGGCGGGGTGAGCGCGGCACCGCAGTAGGCACAATGAGTGGAATACCAAAGGGATGGAACATCCACTGGTGACTAGCGTATGGCGACAAAATCGACGGATACGTCGAGACGCAACCGAACTGCTGCCGAATGGCATGGTTTTGGCGTGCTCGCATTCCTGCCGTGAGCTGCTTTTAAGTCGTTGGCGATTCGCTCAGCTGTAGTTTGAGGAATTATTTGGGTTCTGGATCAATTTTGGTGAAGCTCGAACCTGACGCTGCGTTGTCCCTCAGCAGCTGGCGACTAGGCCGCGTTGAGGACGCGTTCGCGAAGGAGATCGAAGCCGGCGCGACCGTACATCTGTCGCTTGATGAGTTTCAGTCTGTGGATGTGACCTTCGACCATGCCGTTGTTCCAAGGCAGCCGGAGGGCAGCAAGCACAGCATCTTTGTCGCGCTCCAGGCGCTTGGCGAAGGAGGCCAGCGGAGATCGCTTCGCAGCTTCGATCCACTCTGTCCATGCGTTGCAATCGCGATTGCGAAGCAAGTCGAAGAGTGATTTGGCAACTCGAGCGATGGACGCGAGCTCCGCGGAGGCTACAGACAGGGCTGTCAGGTATTTGCTTCTTGACGTGTCAACTTTCAACATCAGCCAAGCGAGTTGTTTCGGAGAGAGCGGGTAGCTTCTCTTCAACATCGTTGAGCCACGACGGTCTTGCGAGCGTCCGAAACGCAAACGTAACCAGTTCCAGACGGTTTGCAACTGCCCATCGAACCCCTGCTCGCGAATCTCCCGCCATAGCTGCGAGACGTTCGTACAGCCCTCGGCTACCCGCCTCGATAGATAAGCTGCGAACGCATTGACTGAACTTGGAAAGTCACGCCGCTTGCGTTCGGGGAAGACACCGCAAGCAGTCCAGCGCTGGATGGTGCGAACGCTTACGCCGAGTCTTCGCGACGCTTCTGATTGACTCACGCCGCTCTGGATCAGGGCTGCCGCTTCCTGGTAGAGCTGCAGTCTACTTTCCCTCCTCTGTTGTTTGCGCTCTACAGCAAGAGTCGGCTTTCCAATCGGCGACATGACAGGTGAGGCGGACAGCAACCCATCGCTCACGGCCCTTATCGCTGGACGATAGCGGTCTAGTGAGCGAGTCAGCACCTCGAAGAGGTTGTTCAGAAGGTGCCAGCGGTCTGCGACTTGAACAGCTTCGGGTGCTCCGCGGCGGATTGCATCCGCGAAGGAACAAGCGCGATCCCGGCTGACGACCTCGACTGTTGGATGTTTGGACAGCCATGCCGCCACAGCTGCGGTGTCGCGCGTCGGCAGCAAGTCGACTACTGTGCCGCGTTCAAGGTCGCACAGGATGGTTCCGTAGCGATGGCCTTTCTTCCACGCCCACTCGTCGATGCCGAGAACACGTGGTGCAGCAGAAGGTGACTTGGACCGCTGACGAAGCTGTCGCAAGAGCGTCGCGCCGCTGGCGAGCAGCCCGAGCTTTAGCGCGAGCCGAGAGCCGGCCCTTCCTCCTAGTGCAAGCGCAAGCCATCGTAGCGACTCGCTCGACCTTGAGCTCCTACGCGCGTAGCGGTCAACAGTTCCAGGAAGCCGTTCGGTAAAGATCTTGCGCATGCATCGTTCATTTACACAGAAGAACCTCCTCGTCCAGAGCAGGATGTTTACTGGCAAACCCTGCCACGGCAGATCGTGGAGCTGACGCCGGTACTTGCTGTGAACTCGGCTAGAGACTTTGCCACAGCTCGGACATACAGAATCAGGCTGACAGGTCCGCAGTTCCACTTGCACTATTCCGACCAGTTGCCGTAAGCAGACGAGCGTCACTTCCGTGCTGTTGGGGACCAACTCTCCTCTTCGCATACGGAAGGTCTACACCCATCCGCAGAGCTTCACCAAATGTGAGCCAGAGCCATTATTTGTCGTAGTTTGAACGCGCTATTTGTCGCATTGAGAGCGCGAATCGCTCGCGCGTGATTGCCCATCTCCATCATGTAAGTATTTATTGATTTGTGTTTTACGCATCGAAATACGACGAATCATTCGAGAGAATACAACAAATAATGTGACAGTGGGGCGACAATTAATGTGAAAAGCTACAGACATGTCAAGCCTAATCCGCTCGTACGACAGATAGCGCCTCAATGACTACGACAGATATTTTCCAAGCTACAGGTAGAACACCCTACTCTGCGACTGGTTGTAGCATAGTCTGCAGTGCCACAGCCCTTAGACAATCCCGCGACGCCTGAAGCTTCTGCGCTCGATACATCGAAGCGCGAGATGGAGGCTGACTGGCTGGAACTCGAACAAGGCAAGCATGAGTTGGAAACTCTGAAAGTTCTCCACGCGGCCGCCCTGGCGCGCTGGAAAGATCGGCGCGAGAACGAGTGGAAGCTTAATTACGCGATCTGGGCAGGCATCGCCGCGTTCGATGGCGCGTTGCTTCTTCACAAGGACGCCGTCCATGCCCACTGGTGGGGCGCCGCACTCGTCGCCATTGCTGCGGTAGTTTTCCATGCCGGCTATCTATGGCCAACAATAGAACGCGCGATCGCAGAAATCGAAATGCAGCACGAAGTGGAACGAGCGATCCAAATGCTGATCAAAGACCAGCAGGCACACGACATCATCAAACCCGAGCATCTCGGCGGGGCCATCCATCGTTTCGAGAAACGCGGCAGAATCAGAAAGTGGCTCTGGAAGCGGTACGGTTTGTTCGCGCCGCTTGCAATCACAGCCGCGCTCATAGGCGTCGCAGTTGCACTAATGCACCGAGTCTGACTGAGGCCATAGGTTATGGCTTCTTGTCCGCCGCAGGCTTGTCTTCTGGCTTCTTGACATCAGCAGGTGGCAGCGCATCGGTAATGATCCAGGAGCCATCCGCGATCGGCGGGGTCGAGGGGCCGCAGCTTGCGACCACAGGAGCCAGCTCGCCGGCATTTTTGATGAGCGTCAGGCGGGTGTGCGTATGCGCCCGGGCCGAGACCTTGACGGTCAACTGGAAGGTCGCTGGCACCGCTGTCGAAGAAAACTTAGCGAACGGTGTCCCGGCCACCGAGGCAACTGCCGTCAGGATGGTTGACAAGGTCTCATTATCAACTTGGGCACTCGCTTCGGTGAGAGTTCCGTCAGGGCCGAACTTTCCATCCACTTGCGTGGTTCCATTGACAGGTCGGCCGGAATTCAGCCACATTGGATTTGTGTAATCGACAACTGTCGTGAACTCGCCGGTGTTGGCTGCTAACGTCAGATTGTGGTCCGCCTTGGCCTTCTCCACCGATGCGGAAGTCTCATCAGAGACGAACGGTGCGACTGGACCGGTCCTGCCTTTCAGAAAACCCGTGAGCGCTCCGGCCGACACCATCACGTCGGGGTCTTTCAGCATCGCGTCGTAGGTCTGCTGATTGACGACAACCGGGCCGAACTTCTCACCGGATAACTCATAGCGGTACTCCAGCCAAATCGTCTGCTGCTTGCACGCTCCGACCTTCGTGTAGAACAGCAAACCTTGCGGCTTCTTGAGGTCGGTCGCAGGTTTGATCCGTAGGCTGCTCATGCAGCCGGTCAGCGCAAGGCAGGGTATTAAGCCAGCTACGGCGAGGCGATTCCGCATGGAGATACTCCGCAGGAGAAATTAGGTGTCAGGCGAACGAACTGTTGGAAACGTGTGGATCACTATAACTCACGCCCGCCGGGAATTTATCGCCTTGACACGGCCCAGCAGGCGCACAGTGGTCAGGCCTTCTGATGGCTAATGGGTAAGAAGGAAACGAGATGGCGATCCACTGCAAGATGACGATCGAGGATGGTGTTCGCTCAGACCTACAGCGGCGCAAAAGCGATCTTCCGCTGTTCGTACGATTCATCGCTGCCGGAAAAGTGGCTTTCACGAAGGCCACACTGTCCGGAACTGCCGAGTTCAACATCGACAACCCAAAAGCGGCCGAGCAGCTGGTCATCGGCCAGTCGTACTTCTTCGACATTACGCCACCCGGAGTAGCCACTGAGGACCCGCGCGGCTCCTTCGCTAAATGTGAGCCAGAATCAAAGAGACGTTTAAACTACAGTCCAGAGTAGTCCTAGACGATCGCGAAGAGCTGTTAGGCCGCTTCCCGTCCTCCTTCATGTTCGCCTTCACCCTCGTGCTCTCCACCCCCGTGGTCGCCGTCGTGGTCCTCACCCTCGTGGTCTTCACCCTCGTGGTCTTCACCCTCGTGGTCTTCACCCTCGTGATCGCCGCCATTCTCGTGGTTCCCGTCGTCCTCTGCAGTATCGCGACCCTCATTGGAGGAGCCTTCCTGGTCTGCGCTCCGGCCGCTCGTCTCAACGGAGATACCCGGACCATCGCGGCTGTCGAGATTGTCTCCATTTGGTTGAGAATCGTTGCCAGGGGACTCACGTGTCCCTGGGCCCGCCGTCTCAATCATTCTTTGTTGCCTGTCTGAGACGTAGCCTCCACCGCCGGTCTCACCGCTACCCGGCGCTTCCGTCCCTTCACGCAGGCTGAGATTCCGCAAACTGCGGTCGCCGCCGCTCTCTCGCGTGCCTTGTCCTGCGCCTGCACGTGCGGCGGGACTGCTGGACTCACCGCTGCCCGGTGCCGATGTGCCGAACGGCAGAAGCTTCGCTGCATCGCTGAACCAGGCCGGTGCTGCGAAAGCCGCACCTAAAGCGGCCTCAACATGCTCCTTTCCTGTAGCTTCTCACGATATGTGGCGCAGATTCTCTCACGCTATTTGGCGTACGTAACTATCAACTATCTACAGTTTGCTGAGTCTTTCGCACAAGCAAGTTGACGATGCGCCATTTAGCTCGATAGCCTTTGCGCCAGTTTGGGTGAGAGACAAGACAACATGCATGTCATTTAGGTAATTATTTGTCGTAGCTTTTGTGGTGATATCTGTCGTACGGGCCGCCGAGGCGCTCAACAGCGCGCCCCCAGAAATTCTTGCCAAGTGCCTGCTGCACAAGAAGATCCAAGCGTTCGGAAGTTAAAGTCACACGTTCCGTGATGTCGGTCCAAGCTTCTTGGCGACAGATACCGCCTCAATATCTACGCCAAACAGCTCCACAAGCAACAAACATGCAGTTTTTGTCACGAACTCAGTTTACCCCTGACAATGAGCATTGTCGTGGGTAATTGTCATCCCGCCGTATGCGTAGTTACTGGCAGGTCTGCCAACAATCCCCTCCCCGCAAAACAAGCGTTTTGCGCGGGTTCCCGCAGCCGTGCCTCGGTTGCCGAGGCACAGGCGGGCCGGACTCTACGCTTCTGCGGATGCCTCGGGCACCGAAGTTTCCGGTGCCGTGTTCTCCGCTGGCACCGCCGCCTCTGCAGCGTGTGGGTCTTTGCGTACCGGAGTCTCTTTCTTGGCAGACTTCTTAGCTGGAGCCTTCTTCGCAACCGCCTTCTTCGCCGGAGGCGCTGCCTTCTTTGCTGCCACCTTCGCCGGTTTGGCCTTTGAGGCCGGTACAGCGGCTTTCTTCGATGGAGCCTTCTTCGCCGGTGCAGCAGCCGTGTTCGCAACGATGGCCGAGGCTGCAGCCTTGGCGGCTTTCCTGCTCTTCGCCCACCGCTTCTTCTGTGCCGCCGCGATCCGAGCCTTCCCTTCCTCGCTCATGGTCCGCTTCCCTGCCGGCTTCGCCTCAATAGGTTTCGCGGTGCCAGGTGGACGACCGCGGCGTTTCGCCGGCTCTTCTGAGGGTACGGACGTGGATGCCGAGTCGCTGAGAAGCTGGCGGACCTGCTGCAGTTGAGCAATCTGCGCATCGAGCGCGCGAACGATTTCAGGAATTTCCATGCCTCCAGCATAGCCGCTGAACTGCATTACCTACAGGGGCAGTTCCCCGCTTTCGCTCGCTTCAGCGGCGTTCCGGCATCGCTTACGCTGGAGATATGTGTGGCCGCTACTATCGAACGTTCGACAAGCAAAAGATCGCCGAGGCGCTTTGCGCCCAGGCGAGCGGAGACCCGATCGCCTACGTTCCGGCCTACAACATCGCTCCCACAGCGACGCAGCCCGTCCTTCGCCTCGAACGGGACACGGTTAAGCGCGAGCTGGTGCCTATACTGACGGGTTCCATTGAGTCTAAGGAGAACCACATTGCCAAATATTGCTTGTGGTCCCTAACGTGCAGGCATGTCTCATCAAGAGCTCGGAGGCCTTCGATGACAATCACCGCTGTAAATAACAGTTCACAGTATGGGACAACCACTGCAGTTCGTGCGAATGTAGCCAGCACGTCTACTGCAACCGCGGCCTTCGGCGATTCCGTATCGCTCAGCACCGAGAGCGTAAGCTCCGCGATCAGCGGCGAAACAGCCAATCAAAAAGCGACGAATGTGAACCGCTTGTTTGGTGTTTTAAACGCCAATATTCTGGATTCCAATAACCTTTCCGGCGTCGGAAGTGCTATCGATTCCTATACAAACAGCCTGGCCAGTTCCAACGTGAGCAACAGCTCATACACTGCCCCTTCTGCCAAATACTTAGCCGATTTAGCAGATTTGAAGACAGCCGCTGCTTCTGGGAACCGAGCCCAGTCTGAGTCAGCGCTCGCCAAGGCAAAACTGGATGCACCGGATAGCGTGGCAGGAGGCCTATCAACCGCCATCGCAAAGGGCGATGTTTCAGGGGAAATTAGTCTCTTGCTGGAAGGCACCGCAAATATCAGGAATTACCTATCCACCCAGGGTTTCAGCTCTTCAGGTGCATCGGCTGAAGCTAACGCTATCACTATCGGAGGTTTGTCTTTGAGTGCGGCCGACACCCCCACATCATCAGCACAGACGCGCCTTCAGCAAGTTAAGGACCTCGCCTTGTATGCGGCCGGAAAACAAGAGACGACACAGTCGGACTCCTCTCAGAGTTCCACCGATCCCTTGTCGAACATCGTTTCAACCCTGTTGCAGGCGAAGACCGGAATTCAGATGAGCGAGAGTTTGAGCACTCTTGATTCTTTCTATACTGGCAGCACGGTCAGCCAAGTTGCTTGAACTAACACACAGTCACACGCCTCCCTTATATTCCGCCTTGCAAAGGCGATAGGGTAGCGAGCAAGAATGCTCGCTACCCTGTAAACCGATCCAGTATGTGCTGTAGCCCAGCGCAAAGGGTACTAACGAACGGATCTGATTCGGGCGTTTTGGAAATCCGCAATATAAAGCACAGAGTTCGCGTCAACGGCAGTCGCATACGGCAAGTTCAGTGTGGCACTCACCGCTGCACCGCCGTCCCCCGTGAATCCTTGGCTTCCAGTTCCCACGTAGGTTTGAATGTATCCGTTGGAGGCTAAGACCTCTCGAATCTTTTGATTGTAGGTATCAGCAATGAAGAGATTCCCAGACGAATCAAGCGCAAGGTTTTTAGGCACGTCAAGTCTGGCGCTTGTAGCGATCCCTCCATCTCCGAACGATCCTACACCGGTGCCACCGGCATAGGTACTGATGACTCCGGTCGATGCGAGCACCCGCCGAACTGTCGACTCCGAGTTGTTCACACCCTGGTCCGTGATGTAGATGTTCCCAGAGCTGTCGGCGGTTACGCCAGTTGGAGCAACCAGTTCTGCGCTTGTTGCTGCACCTCCATCTCCGAGGTACCCCGAAGTGCCATTCCCTGCGACTGTGGCCATCTTTCCGGATGGAAGAACCTCACGCACACGATGATTGCCTTGATCGGCGATCCAAAGGGCGGTGCTCGACGTGTAAATGCCAGTCGGGAAATAAAGAAAGGCGCTCGTGGGGGCTCCGCCATCACCGCCAAATCCTCCGCAACTGGTGCTTTTGCTCGAGTTGGACCCGGCGTAGGTAGAAATGACGCCTGTTGAAACCGTTACTTTCCGGATGACACAGTAACCGGCATCGCTGATGTAGATATTGCCTGAAGGGGCGATGGACAAGCCGTAAATTTTGTTCGAGAACGTCGCACTCGTGGCCTGTCCACCATCACCGGTATAGCCGCCAGTGTTCGTTCCAGCCACGATTGTGATTGTGTTTGTACTTACCGTCACCTTGTAAATCACGCAGCCGTAGGTCGCGTTGGGGTTGCAATCTGCAAAGTAGAAGTTGTTGTTCGCATCGACTGCCACTGCCGTCGGTCCGTAAAGCTTTGCGTAGGATGCTGGGGTGTTATTCGCGAGATAGGTCGTGCCGCCTCCAGCCACAGTTGAAATACTTTGGGCAACCGAAGGGCCAACACTGCAGAGGGCCATCATAAGCAACTTCGATAGAACTTTCACCGGAACATTCATTGGCATGGTAAATCTCCAAACAATCCTATATGGGGGTGTAGGCGTCGGATAAATAGCCGAATCCTGCTTGCACCGCAATCGCGCTATCTCTAAAAGCGACTGACGATGAAGCAAGGTTACTCATGAGTTACAGAAGAATCCATCTTTGTTACTGAGATATCATCGGCCTTTGCCCAATTTGGGACGGTTGGCAAAGATTTAGCCTGCTTCTGCAGTTTTCGTTTAGGCGTGCGTGGCATCCGACACTGATTTCCAAGCAGCCTTCAGCGATCCAAGCCGGCAATTTCCCCGACGTTCTCCGGTTCGTCTACTTCCCTCACTTCAATCGTTGACGCGAATACCGTAATCAGCTTGCCCATCAGATCCATTTCGTCATTCAAGGCTTGAACAAGCACGTCCAGTTCGTCTTCCTTGACGACCACTTTTTAACGTCACTTCTTTGTAGATCATCTCCACCCCTAAGAGTTCATCCTGCCACAAGCTTTGGTGGGGGAAGTCTCCCCCTGTCTCCAGCCAGGGCCGATAAAGCCTGGCCCCGTCTTCCGCCACCCCCTCTGCGGGGACACCCCGCAACGCCCCAAGAGCAATTCCGCGCGTTCCGCGCAATGCGGAAACCAAGCCTCCTAAGGGGCGCTGCCCCTCGCGCCTGCAAGAGCCACCTTTATCTTCCGCGCTCCTGCGTCGCTTGTGCAGACCGCCCCGTTGGGGCGCCCTTCGGGAAAGGAATCCGGCTCTTGCACTTGCTACCCTCGCTGGCGTGGGCCAGGGCCAAGGCGTGTTTGAAAACAAACACAGCCAAACCATTTCAGAGCGAGGCCACCCATGAAGACCGCCACCACAGCAAAGCCGAACGTCTATCAGATCGTCACCGACCGCATTCTCGCCAGCCTGAAGAACGGCATCATCCCATGGGAAAAGCCTTGGACCGCACCCACCTACGCCGGAGGCAGCTTTCCCCGGAACTTCAAAACAGGCCGGGACTATCGCGGCATCAACGTCTTTCTGCTTTGGTCCAGCCCCTACGCTTCCCCGTTCTGGCTCACCTTCAAACAGGCCTTGGACCTCAAGGGCAATGTGCGCAAAGGTGAGAAAGGAACCCAGATCGTCTTCTACAAGCAGCTTGCAACTCCCTCCGCAAAGACCGCCGCTGCCGCTGAAGACAAGGACGACCGCGCCGCCTTCGTTCTCACCTATCACACCGTCTTCAACGTCGAGCAGTGCGAGAACTTGCAGATTCCAGCCATGGAGCCAACAGCCCCACGCACCGCCTTAGAAGATGACGACGCCTGCGAAGCCATCGTGAACGCATGGGAGAACCGCCCTTCCCTGCACCTGGACAATGAGGCCGAGCGCCGCGCCTACTATCGCCCCGGCACCGACGCCGTTCACATGCCCGCCCGTTCACGGTTCGTCGATACACCGCACTACTACTCCACCCTGTTCCATGAGTTAGTCCACAGCACCGGCCACGAAAGCCGTCTTGCCCGTCCGTTTGGCGCTCAGTTCGGAAATGACCTGTACGCCAAGGAAGAACTCATCGCAGAGACGGGAGCCGCTTTCCTCGCCGCCATCGCTGGCATTGCCAACGACCGCACCGACCGCAATACCACGGCCTACATTCAGAACTGGATTGCCAAGTTGGAGCAGGATCACCGCCTTATCGTCACCGCCGCCGCAGCCGCCCAGAAAGCCGTCGATCTCATCACCGGCTATTCGTACATCGTTGAAGCCGAGGAAGGAGACGGTACAAGGGCACTTGCAGCCTAGGCTACGAATGGGGCAGTGCGGGAACACTGCCCCCAACCTAGGCCGGTCTAGCATCTACAGGAGAGGAGAGCTAAACTCAGGCCAAAGCTGATTTGTTGAGTCTACAGGCACTTTTGTCTTGACATCCTGATGACGAGATGAGATGATGTAATTACATAAGGAAGCGGGAACTTCCTAACTGGCAATCTACACAATGCAAAATCAGGAGAATACGAATGAGCGAAAACCTTATCCAGACCATCAAGACCACGTTGCAGGATGTTGTCGCCCCCGATGTAAAAGAACTGAAGGTACGCGGAGAAGCCAACCGCGAACAAACGGCTTCTCTTGAACGACGGATGGACGCTCGATTCAACTCTACTGACGCCACCCTCGCCGCCTTACAGATTCACTTCACCGCCATCACGGAAGCCAACACCAAAGCCATCATCGCGGCTGTAGCCCAAGGGCACGCCGAAAATGAGGTCATGATCTTGCGCCAACTCGCCAACTTGACGGAACGCATCTCCGCTCTTGAATCGGTTCGCGCTCACTGAATTGGCCAGAAATCGGAAGAAAGGCCCAGCTATCCGCGGGGCCTTTGCTTTGCCTGCTAACCTTTTGACTTTTCATCTGTTTGTATTTTTGTCTTGACATCTTGTCATCTGTTCGCTATAGTTGAACTAGATCAAACATTTAGGGCAGTGCGGGAACATTGCCCTCAAACCAGATGTCGGGGGTGCGGGAAACACCACCGAAACCAATCAGGAGAACAACCATGCCAGCCATTCATGTTCTGAGGAGCCGTCTCGGTCTGACACGCAGTTACCGGCCAAATCAGGTCGTGACCAAAGCGATCCGAACTTACGTCGCCGGGGGCGATCCATTGATCGAGGCCATTACCCTTACGCACCAACTCACTAAGAAAAGTCCTGATCCTCAGATTGCCGACATCTTCCAGTATTTGAAGCGAGTACGAGAAGCAATGTCCCAGCAAGTTATCGAGATGGCCTGACGTGCATTTATCCGTACATCCTGACAACGATTCATCGAGATAAGGGGTCACGCCTTGAACATCGCAGTAGTGCAGAAAAAAGGCGGCGTCGGCAAAACGACGACCGCGGTCCATCTCGCAGCCTACTTCCAAACCATACGGCCCACCGTTCTGCTGGATGGTGACACCTCCCACAATGCCATTGAGTGGAGCGAACGAGGACCGGGTGTGGAGTTCGGCATCGTGGATATGCGCAACGCGTTTTCCGTTGCGCGTGACTACGAACATTTCATCTCCGACACGCCAGCACGCCCGAGTGACGACGATCTAAAGTACATCGCCCAATCATCAGACTTGCTCGTTGTCCCCACCAGTCCCAGACCGTTTGACATCGACGGATTGAAACAAACTCTTCAGGCGTTTCAACGCTTGAATATCACGCACTACAAAGTGCTGCTGACTGCCTGTCCACCGCCGAACGAGGCGGAAACGCAACAGCTTACCGATCAGCTTATGGAGCTGGCCGTACCTACGTTCTCAACCTCCATTCCCAGGCTAAAAGCTTTCCTCAAGGCATCAGGTGAAGGGGTGTTGGTACGTGACATCAAGGAAGAACGAGCGCAACGCGGTTGGGCAGCTTATGCCACTGTTGCAAAGGAGTGTTTGAGCTATGGCCGGTAAAGCTAGCAACCCATTCAGTGTCTTGGCAGCAATTAAAGAACCACCGCCCGCCGAAATCATCGCAGGTGCGCCCATAGCAGTGAAAAAATCCGGAGCCAAAAGAAACAATCCCGACTACCGCGCATGGTCTGGGCTGGTTTTGAAGTCCTCCATCTCCAACGCTCAACTGAAGATGCTTCAGTCCGGCGACACCCGCGATATGGGCGATCTCATCACAGATCTTCTTGCGGAATGGGCAGCAAAACCGCTATGAGACAAACCACGCATGTACACCGGCTTCTCGACGCACGCGAGGCGCAAGACGTAGCAGAACAGCTATACGGGGAAGGTGCGCGGGACATGCGCTTTCTTCACGTTGTCTTGGCTCAGTGCGGCTTGCCTTACAAGAATCCAGGCAACGTTCCGTTATTCCAACGGACGAACGGCAACACCACGCTTTTGCTGACTCCCGGCGCGTTGATGGGTCCAGATGGTAAGGCCGTTCTCCCAGGGCTTCCATACGGCCCTAAACCCCGACTGCTGATGCTGCACCTATGCACGCAAGCGGTGCGGTATCAGACACCCACAGTCGAAATCGGCAACAGCATGAGCGGTTTGATGGCTGACCTAGGCTTAGCCGTCACTGGCGGCGTCCGAGGGTCCATCAGGTCTTTCAAGGAGCAGATGAACCGCCTTGCCTCAACACACGTTCAGTTCGGACGGATAGCGGACGGGCAAGCGTCCACGTTCAATCCTGCTCCCATGATTGAGAGAATGGACGTTTGGTTTCCGACCGAAGCAAAGCAGCGTACGCTCTGGCCCACAGTCCTACGTCTCTCGGATTCGTTTTACGAATCCCTCCGAGAAAACGCGATGCCGCTCGATCTTCACGCAGTCCGTGCGCTTCAGTCTTCGGCCATGAAGCTCGACATCTACACATGGCTGTCACATCGTTTATGCCGGGTTCCAGCAAACAAACCCAGCTTGATTTCATGGGCTGCGCTGAAGCAACAGTTCGGCCAGGACTTTGCAGATACGTCCGAGGGAAGCAGCAGCTTCAAACAGCAATTCCGCGCGGCACTCACGGCGGTGAAGGCCGTTTATCGCGACGCGAATATCGCTGAAACGAAAGACGGACGAGTCGAGCTTAGGCAATCCAAGCCTCCGATTTCCAAGGTCCTAGCAGGGAAGTAATCCACAGTTTGCCTGTGAAACGCTACCTTTTCCCACGCAGAGTTGCATAGGGCAAATCAAGCTTTTCCACGCAGAGTTGCATAGGGGAATCGGGCTTTTCCACGCAGAGTTGCATAGCAAACTACGCAGAGTTGCATAGCTGTATATAAGGAAGCCGGTAGTACCTGTAGTTTCTTTCTCCTATTGAATGCACCGATAGTCGCTTCGCGGGACGATTGTGCAAATGAAAAGGGAAGCTCTAGGCTTCCCCTCCATCGACCTGAGCAGAATTGTGATGCTCTATTTTTTTCTGGAAAGAGTGTCAGGAGGTTTAACCTTCGCCTTCTTTGCAGAAGTGGCTTTGGCAACGATCGGGGCACTTTTTGCGACCCGCTTGTGCTTTGCTTCAGCAGGTGACGGTTGTACTACCAGGGACTCCGGCTCCAACTCCAACTCGCTTGGAAGCGATGCAGGGTCTATGCCATGTTCCTTCTGTGTTTCTTGCACGCTCACAACAGGCCAATGGCCCAACCCGTCTAGCAACTCCACCAAAGTGACTTCGAGGGCAAGAGAAATTTTCATTAACGAGCCGATGGTCAGGCTCCCTCCCCCCTCGTACTTCCGCCACTGGGCGTCGTAGTATCCAGTACGCATCATGATGTCTCGCATCTTCAGCTTCTTTTCCTCTCGAAGCTTTCTGATCCGACGACCGAGCGTAGCAAGAAACGCTGTCAGCTCTTCCTTGGGCAATACATCCTCTTGTCTCCCAAGAAATCTTGCAGGCATTTGAGCGATAGTGTTTGAGTTCTCCTCTCTTTGCACAGAGCTGGCACTGTGATGCTCACTGACATTCGGTGTGCAATTTGCAGAATACGCCATGGAAGCTCGTATTTTCGGATCATCCGACGAACTCAAATAGAGCCTCCCGCCCGGCGATAGTAAATCCTCATCAAAAAAAGTCCAACTAAAAACTTTTGTTTACGAATAGCAACTTTTGGGTTATCTTTTTTCTCAACACCCGGTAATGCATCTTCGTTACTTGTAGGTGCAGGGCAAATCGCAAGAAAACCCAGGAGGTAACACGTGTCTATGAGCAAGCGCCTTGAGCGCCTTCGTAACGTCACCATCACCCGCCAGCAGGTGAAGCAGCAGGCCGCCCTTGCAGCCCGTTCTGCCGCACCGCTACTCCTCGCTATGACCGTTTCAGGTGTTGCCCATGCGCAGGGAAGCATCACGTTCGACGGTGCGACCAATGTCATGAATGCGTTCAAGACATTCGCGATGTACGCGGGTGCCATCTGCTGCCTTGGCGGATTGATCTTCGCTGGAATCCGCATGATGGGTGGACGCTTCCAGGACGCGATCCCCGGCCTCTTCGGTGCCTTGTTTGGTGCCGGAGTTCTGGGATGGGGTGCGGGTTGGATTACTTCTCTCACCGGCCAGACCGTTTCCACCGGTAACTAGGGAGCCATACCTATGCGCAAGCGAGGAACGCCGCTACCGATCAATGGAGCAATGAACCGTTCCCGAACCAAGCTCGGCCTGGAACTCGGAACATGGATGGTGATCGTGTTCGTTTCCATCGCGGTGTTCCTCGCGGGCTTTCGCTTCACCGCCATTGGCAGCTTTCCCGTTATGGTGGGCGCGGCATGGCTCGTCACCCGCAAGCACCCCAAGATGTTCCAGCTTTGGGGTCACAGCTTCCAGCAGAAGAGCTACTATGACCCGCGTAAGTTCTGAACAAGCCCGTCTGATGCCGTGGTATGCCAAAGCAGGCGCGGCGTCGAGCATCGTCCCGCTTTCCCGTTGGGTTTCACCCACGATCTTTGCCCTGAAGAATGGCGGCTACGGCTTCCTCGCCCACCTGACCGGCATCGACGAGGAAAGCCTGACGGACCAGGAGATCGAGTCGCGGACTCGCCTCATCCAGGCTGCATTGCGCGGCTTGCCCGATGACTCCTGCCTTACTCAGTTCAGCGTCGTACAGTCCGGCTTCGCAATTCCACGCAGGAAGGATTACGACGACCCCGTTCTCGAATCGTTCGTGAGCGACCGCATTGAGTATTTGAACGAAAACGCCGGTTTCAGGACCATCAAGCTTTTCTGGTGCATCACCTTCGAGCCGTCCCAGGCGAACCCGTTGCAGCGCAAACCGAAGGAGGCCGAGGGTGACAACACACGGCGTCTTGGTACGCTCCGCAAAACGGCCAGCATTCTTGAGACGCAGTTGTCCTCCATCATCGGCCTGCGAATCCTCGACAAGGCAGAGGCATTTCCCTTTTTCTGCTACCTGTTCAACCTGGAGCCGTGGGCCAACCATGCCCAGCTCCAGTCCGATGCCGGTCTGGACCGGCAGATCGTCCGCAGCCCGGTTGCCATTGAGGGCGAACACCTTCGGGTAGGGAAGCGGTTCGTGCAGATGTTCACGTTGATGGACACTCCCGACATCTCCCGTCCCTGCCAGTTTTCCGGGTTGATGACGCTGGACTGCGACAGCATCCTTTGCACGACGTGGCGACCGAAGAGCGCGGCCAAGGCCCGCGCCGAAATCGACCAGCAGGAGAAGTTCATCAGTTTTTTCAAGGTCGGCGTTTTCGGCCGCATCATGGCCGGTCGCGACACCGCATCGCTGGAAGACGGTGCCGGGGCAAGAGCCGCCGACGCCCATGTGGACGATCTGAGCGAGGTAATCCGTTCGCTCGATAAGACTGGCCAGGGCGAGTTTTCCATGCGCCTGCTGCTTGCCGCGAAGACTAAGGAGCAACTGCACGATACCATCCCCAGCGTTCATCGCTTGTTCGTGGACGCACGCGCAAAGGTCATGGAGGAATCGCTGGGCAATCTGTCCGCGTTCTATGCGATGTTCCCCGGCAACGGGCCATTCAACATTTTTCCCCTCTGGTTGTCGGAAGACCATAACGCTCGGCTGGCATCGGTCTATGCGCCGAGCATCGGCCATCTCCATTCCGATGACCTCGACAGCGAGTACCTGAATGTCTTCGAGACACGCACACGCACGCCGTTCTTTCAGGATGCCTTTGTGAGCGGCGTGAAGGTGTGCATGATCCTCGGACCTCCCCGCACAGGGAAGAGCGTGCACCAGAACCAGCATCTCGCCATGGAGCTGAAGTATGGCGGGTTCGTGTACATCTTCGATGTCGGCGGCAGCTACGAAAGCGTGGTCGAGCTGTACGGCGGCAAGGTGGATAGGGTCGGCAAAGACGGCCCGCGCGTCAACCCGTTCGCCTTGGAGCCGACAGAGGACAATCTAAGGTTCCTGAATAGCTTCATCATCCTCCTGCTCACGAACGGGGGTGCGGAGTTGAAGCCGGAAGATGAGGACACCATCTTCCGGGCCGTACGGAGCATGTACCAGCTCGGCGAGGAGAATCGCCGTCTGCGCAACCTTATGCTTCCACGCCACCTGGACCGTTATCTGTCCAAGTGGACCGGAACTGGCATCTACGCCGCCGTGTTCGACAACGTGCACGATGAACTGGAGCTGGGCCGCATCCAGTGCTTCGACTTCCAGGGCATCACTGAGCAGGACGCCGATCTGGTGGAACCGTTGATGGTGTGGCTGCTGCGCCGGGTGAACGCCGTTCTCTACAACCCGGCGAACTGGGGTGTTCCCAAGCACGTCGTGATCGAAGAACTGTTTGCCTCCATGAAGAACAAAAAACTTCTGGAATCGGCGCTCACTTCCATCAAGACAGTCGGGAAGAACCTGGGCGGTGTAACCCTCATCGGCCAGTCGGCAAAGGACCTGGGCGCGAATGCGGACAGCATTGTGAACTCCTGTTCGTCGTTTCTCTTCCTGCCGGATGCCA
Organism: Terriglobus sp.; assembly: GCA_965200815.1. GTDB lineage: Bacteria > Acidobacteriota > Terriglobia > Terriglobales > Acidobacteriaceae > Terriglobus. The sequence goes on from OZ241388.1 coordinate 46,445, forward strand.
CGTTCAATCGGGAACTTTATGAGGGATTGTTCAAGTTGTCGGAGCAGCAGCTTGATCTTTTCGAGTCGTTGCAGCAGCGTGAGGCGCTGTACGTGCGCCGGGACGGTCTCACCAAGGTCATCACCCTCAACCTCGACAAGCGCAGTTATGCGAAGTTCTCGACCAAGCCAAAAGACCGCAGCCGCCGCGCGAAGCTGGTGGAGAAGTACGGCCTTGCCGAAGGGATCGAACGATTTGCCCAGGGGGAAACAGCATGATTCTCACGTTGCAGTGTGCGAAGCAATTCAGCATGTACACCGGGACCATCATCGTGACCGGCGCAATCCTCTACGCCCTTTGCCGGATGGTTTCGACTCTCTCGACGGGTAGTAAATAGTCGCCCAAGCAAGATATGCCATGGAAAATGGCGGGCGGGTTTGGGAATTAAGAACAAAAGCTCTCCATCGCTACGACACACATTTCTGCCAAAAGGACACGCTATGAAAACACCAACCATCCTGTTCCTTGCATCC
>OZ241389.1:0-103238 GCA_965200815.1 Terriglobus sp.
ACAAAGACCCGCGAGCCGTCGTCAAGGAACACGAGACAACGACCGAACGGAAGGCTCCTCAGGGAGAACGGGTTGACCGGAACCGGCAACAAGCCTAATATAAATAAACCGTATAGAATGAATAACTTACGTCTGATAACGAGTGTTATGTGCAGTTGACCGTCGGGCACCCTTCTGCTGATTATCGATCCGCCTTTGTAGGTTTCTATTGCAAAGTGCTTCAATAGACCCATTGCGACGGCTTATCTCCATTTTGTTGCTGGCCGTGTTCGGCCTCCCTTTTGTCCTTCCCATGCTGGCTATGGGACAGGACGCGGAGGCGGGCCTGCCTGCGTGCTGCCGACGTAACGGCAAGCATCACTGCATGATGAGCATGGACGAGCGCGGCAAACTCACAGTCAGCCACGATCCTCAGTTCAAAGCTCCTGCTGAGAAGTGCCCCTACAGTCCCGCTTCTGTCGCGCCCGCTCATCCCAACCCACTTGCGACTCCATCGGTGGCCGCGGCGATCTACGGCGACCTCGTCAGTCATCCCACAGGCTTTGCGCAGACCGAAGCGAAGCGTCGCATCTCTCGCGACCGATCCAACCAGAAACGCGGGCCTCCCTCACAGACCACCCTCTGATCTTTCTCAGGCCTGTTTCGGCCTGTCCAGTTCAGATCGGCTTGAGCCATCCTGGCCGCTTCCATGCAGTCAGACGGCAGGGCCCCTGCTTTTGTGAGGACCATGTGCGTCATCTCAGACCTATGCTTGTTGCGCTCTGCGCGACGGCAAACCTCGCCACCGAAGAGGAGATTGCCGCGGCTGAGCTTCTGCGACACTCCGAAGACGGCTCGTCCATAGCCGTACATCCCTCCCTCAACCTGGAAGAAGTTCTGCGGCAGAACTTTGAAGAACTCGAGGTGAGCCGATCCGGCCGAACCGTAGTTGCCCACGTCGGCATAGTAAGGGCCTTTCTCGAAGTTGAGCCGGTTCACGAACTCCGGGATCACGGTGTTCATGTCGGCATAGCCTTCGCCGTGCGCGTGCGAGGGCAGGTTCAACGGCATGTCGTCGATGAAGATCGCAAAGTCCGTGCCATGGTCGAGATTGAAGCCGCGTAGGAAGTACTGGTTAGCCTTCCCTCCACCGGCATGCTGGGTGATGATCAGGCCCGGTACGGTCTCCAGCACTTCACCAGAGCGGAGGATGGGTCGGTCCTGGAGCTGCGCCGCACCTACCGTACCTTGCGTTGCGGAGTTTGCAATGCCAGTAAGGTCATCCTCCCGGCCCTGCACGTCGATTGATGTGCGGACACCACCAACAGAAAGAGCGATGAGTAAGGGGGTTTCGATTTCTCCAATGCGAAGCGGCAGCTCCTTGGTCTGGAAGCCAAGCAACGAAACGAACACGCGGTAGCTGCCGTGAGGAATGCCGGAAAGGGTGAACCCGCCACCTTTATCCGTTTCCGTGGTCCTTTGCACCGAACCATTTGCACTCCGCACCAGCACTGTCGCTCCGGCGATCACCGCGCCGGACGCATCGACGACGGTACCCTTCAGCTCGACCACGGCTGGTGCGTGGAGCGGTTCCTGTGCGGAAAGAGAAACCGTTTCGGAGATCGCCTGCTGGGCGGAGAGAAGGGTAGTGCCGGTCAGGATCAGGAGGAGCATCGCTTTACAAAGGAACAATGAAGTATCCCGCAGGTGAAGCGGCCGTCAGTTGAGCGGCTGCAAGCCTAACCAATGCTGAACGTGCGGCATTCGACGTAGAACGAAGCGCTCCAGCAGAAGCACAAACAGGAGGGAGAGTGCCATCTCCGGCAAGTAGAACGCGAGCGCCAGGACAGCGGTGATCAGTGTTGCCGCCCAACGTGGTTTGCCCGTTGGAACCGGTGCTCCAAGCACACCTATATGCCGCCGACGCCACCAAAGCACCACAGCGCTTATGCTCAGCATACTCAGTCCGACAGCCACCGCGAGGCCGAGTAGCTGATTTACCCAACCGAAGAGTTGTCCTTCGTGCGCAGCGATACCCACACCCACCAGACGATCGAGCATCATGCCCTGGCTGAAGTTTTTACGGCTGATCACCGAGCCGATCTGCGGGTTCACCTGAACGATATCGCGCAGGGTTCTGTTTTGCGCGTCGGACTTGATCGTCCAAGTGCCGTCGCTCTGGGTCGCGGGCATGATCTCGACGGGAGCCGCGAGACCAAGGTTTGCCGCAATCGGAACGAGCCGGTTGAACGGTGCATACGCGTGTGGTGAGGTCATTGCTGGCATCAGGTGTCCGGAATGGTCCATACCCGGCATGTCCGGCATAAAGCCGGGCGACTGCAGGCCCGGCTTGTTCCTAGCGATGCGGTCTGCCAGCACCTCCGCGCGGCTAGTGGTCCAGTCCTGCTTGGAGACAGAAGTGTGCGTGATGTCGCGCCACCTCTTGAAGTACGCGCCCCAGCCATTCGCCCACGGCAGACCGGTAAGGATGAGAAAGAGCGCAAACGCGGAGACCCAGACGCCTGTAACAGCGTGAAGGTCACGCCAGAAGAGGCGCTGACCGCGACCAGTTCGAACCCAGAGCACTCCTGCAAGCTTCTCGGTCTGTCGAGGCCACCAGAGATACAGGCCGGTCAGAAGGAGCACGATCGCCCACGATGCCGCAAGTTCGATCAGATAGGAGCCCCACCTGCCTGCGAGCAGCTGGCCGTGCAGATGCGCTAGTAGTGTCATCGGTCTTCTGTCCTCGTTGACGACCTGGAGAATAGCGCGCGTCCCCGGATGCACATAAATGCGATACTCCTGCGTGCCAACTCCCACCACCACGCGCACAGCCCCGTCGTTGCTCGGCGGCAGTTCATAGTAATGCAGGCTGGAGTGCGGCACCGCTGCCGTGGCCGCAAGCGCGATCTGCTCAGGTGACGATCTGTCACCGGTAACATGCAGATGGTCGTATGGCCGATCGAGCCGTCGTTCGATCTGGGGCCGAAAGAGGTAAACGGCTCCGGTGCAGGAGAGCCAAAGGATGAACGGAATGGAGAAGAGGCCCGCGTAGAAATGCCAACGCCACACGGCGCGGTAAAGACGTTGGCTCTGCTCTCCCGATGGCGTATCAGTCCGTAGACGTGTCATTTCTTCCCCTTAGAGGCAAGGTATTGTTCAGGCGACTCGTCGAAAAGCTTCTTGTGTTCGCGCATACAGAAGTAGTAAGTCTGGCCTTTGTAAACAGTGGCAAGCGAACGGTCCGGGTCCATGCCGCACACGGCGCAACGCGGATGCCCTGCACTCTGGAGCACCGGCTTCGCAAATTCGGCATTTGAGTCTGGATGCTGCCATCCATCGCCCTGGTACTCGAGCATGTTCGCCGTGTCGCGAACTGTGTCCTCACCGAAGTAGCGTTGCACCACGCGGAGAGCGAGATCCATCCCGGAGGTCAGGCCGCCCGCAGTGGCCAGATTGCCGATCTCCACGAAGCGAGCCCCGCGCTGCACCTTGATGTCTGGGTATTTTTCTACGAAGTCGGAGTAAGCGCCGTGATGCGTCGTTGCAGGTTTGCCGGAAAGCAGACCGGTGCTGGCGAGCACAAAAGCTCCGGTGCAGACGGACATGGTCACATCCGTCTGTTTACTGGCTTCTCGAATCCACGCCTTCACCTTGTCGCTGGCAGGGCTTTGTGCCGGGATGACGATGACCTTCGGTTGCGGCGCGTTCGCAATGCTGTAGTCGGGAACAACCTTGAAGCCATGGTCGCTCGTTCGGATCGGGTCGGTAGTCTCCGCAACCGTGTAAAGCTTGAAGGCAGGGAAGGTGCCCCTGGGTTTGGGTACACGCAGGAACACCTCCCACGGTCCACAGAAGTCGATGACAACGGCACCTTCCGAGATGAGAAACGCGACTGGGATGGAGGTGTCTGCCGGAGGTGTCATCGGGCGTGGCTGTGCGATTGTCTGAGCGGAAGCGCTCGCGGGAGCGGCCTTGCATCCAAGGAGTGAAGACCCGAGTGGAGCCAGAAGCGAGAGTTGGAGCGCTTTGCGACGATTGATGCTGGTCATGATCCTTAATCCTTGTTCAAGCGAATCTTGAGGGTGATGTAGACGGAGATCGGCTGATTGGGCATGACGACCGGAAAGCCGAAATATTGGTACGGGTCAAAGGCCGTTCGCCCTGTGAGGTTCACAGCCGAACCCTGCAGGGTGTACCTGCCGAAGTCGTACGCTGCCTGCGCATCGACGGCCGCATAGCCAGGCACGGCCACGGTGTTCGGAAGCGTGATCTCTCGCTTGGTGAAGGCGGTGACACCCGCTCCGAAGGACAGGCCTCTTGCGGCGCCGTTTTGAACTCTGTAGCGGCCGGCTACGCGACCGCTGTTGCGCGGCACGCGCTGCAGAAAGTCGCCCACGGGGAGGGAATTGTCTCTTGTGACAGTCGCCTGGGTGTAGGCGTAGTTCGCAAGCAGTGAAAAAGCTCGTAACGGCTCCCATGTGAGATCTGTCTCTGCACCGCGAGCACGCTGTTGCCCTGCCTGGATGGAATAGAGGAAGTTGTTGGGGTCTGTTGTGGCGACGTTGTCTCGGGTCTGGTTGAAGATCGCGACGGTACCGGCGAGATGCGCTCTGGTCAGAGCCAGCTTCAGGCCGCCTTCCACGTTCTGCGATGTCTCTGGCTTTGGTGCCTGTTGAACGACCAAGCCAAACGCTCCGCGAAATGCCGTTGCATAGGCTGCGTATAGGGCCACGCCGTTGGCAACGCGGAACGTGCCGCCGATGCGGCCGGAAGCGTGGTTGTATGTCTTATTGGTAGCTTGCTCTCGCTCGCGGAAGTCGAGCTTGGTATAGCGAACCGAGCCGGTCAGGCTGAGCCGTCCGTAGGTGGCTTGATCCTGCCCATAAACCGCGGTGGTCTCGTAACGGTCGGTTTGGAAGAGATTCGCAGGCGTCGCGGGTCCAAATGCAACGTTGTACGAAGGGTGTGCAAGGTCTTCCAGCCCTACTGGAACACCCGAGAAACCCATCTCAGAGTAGAAGTTCGTGTGGTCATAGCTGATTCCAGCGAGAAGCCCATGCCGGCCGCCAAGCCCATGGACACTCGCGAACAGGTTCGTGTCGAGCGTGCCTTCCCGCACCGGATTGTTGGACATATCCAGCGTGAGGATTGGGTAGGTCGTGGGCGTAGCGGGGTCGGGTGGGGCGAGTGCGGGAAGCACAAAACTGCCATGTTCGTTGGCCTGGCTGAAGTAGTAGCGAGCACTCGTATTCCAGTGGAGAGTGTCGGAGAAGTCGTGATTCAACTCGACTGTCGCCATCCGGTTGTCGAGCCTTGTGTGCGGCTGTCCGACTGGCGCTCCAACGAACGCATTGCGGTCGATCTGCCCCGCCATGGCCTGCACCGCAGGAATGCCTGAGTACTCCAACTGGTCGCGATGGTTGAACCGGCCTTGAACGAAGAGGTTGGTCTTCGGCCCAAACTGGAAGGACATGGCTGGCTGCAAGGACCACCGGTCACCGCTGACCACATCGACCCAGCTGTCGTTCCGTTGGTACTCGCCAGAGAGCCGAGCCGCGATCCCAGAGTTGAGCGGGACATTGATGTCGCCGTAGGGGTCGAAGGTCCCGAAGCTTCCGCCGCGTAGGCCGACATAGCCGCCCAACGTTGGCCCGGGACGAACTGAGACCACATTGATGAGACCTCCGAGAGGCGAGCCGAGGCCGCCGCCGTACATGGTTGAATTCGGTCCTTTTACCACGTCGATCTGCTCTGTCCCGACTAGGCTTGTTGGGTCGTTGGCGGTCGTCGTGTTGCCGAACATGGAAAGGCCGTCCGTGTAGATCTCTGCAGGGAAACCGCGCACGAGCGGTTGAGTGAAGAGGATCTCCTCCGGTTTGGTGGGCGTCACCCCGGAGACGTTCACCAGCGCATCGGCTAGTGTGCGGCGGTCCTGGTCCTGGATCAACGTGCGGTCAAGCACCTCGATCGATTGCGGTACTTCGATCAAAAGAGACGGTGTGCGAGTCCCAGCGTTGCTCTCAAGCGCAGCGTAGGGCCTTTCCGCTGCAGAGACCTGCACCGTCGTACTTGCTGAACCGATAGACAACCTCGCATCGATATGGAGGGGTTGAGCGGCCGTGACTTGAGCGTCGGACGCAACAAAGGTTTGGAAACCAGCTGAGGTTACCTTCAGGATGTAATGGCCGCTTGGGAGTCGTGAAAAGTCGTAATGGCCAACGCTATCCGTTAGACCGGTCATTTGACGGCCGGTTCGTTCATCGACCACGGAGACTGTCGCACCCGCGATGGCAGCGCCGGTCGGGTCCAGGACGGTGCCGGACAAAGAGGGCAGGGGAGAGCTACTTTGCCCGAGAAGAAACGGGCTTGCTGTCACGCTGAGCGCGACGAGGAGAGGCCTTATGGAACGCATGTGATCCTCGCAATGACGTGGACCGAAGCACACTGTCTGGAAGACGGTGAACTCAGCCGGACTGAATCTGAGCAGGCAAACGCGCCTGCCAAGGAATTCAGAGGTTTGTCATTGCGGGAGGTCCGCGCTTCTGATTGGACCGGTCGCGAGAGATGCGACGCTTGGCATCTGTCTGCGCAAAGCCTGTCGGATGGCTAACCAGGTCTCCATAGATCGCAGCGGCAGCTATGGGTCCGGTGAGAGGGTTCGGATGCGCTGGAGCGACCGAAGCAGGAAGGTAGGGACACTTCTCAGCAGGTGCTTTGAACTGAGGGTCATGGCTGGTGGCGAGCTTGCCGCGCTCGGCCATGCTCATCATGCAATGGTGCTTGCCGCTGCGTCGGCAGCACGCGGGCAGACCTGCCTCCGCGTCCTGTCCCATCGCAAGCATGGGCAAGACGAAGGGAAGGGCAAAGACAGCCAGCAACACAATGGAGAGGAGCCGACGCACCTAGTTCATCAGTCCTTTCGTTAGCGAATCTTCACGCGAAAGCCCGCGACAGCAGTGAATGGCTTGCCGTAGAGCGGGGCCGTGAAGCCGTCGTTTGTGCCCACGTAGGTTCGGCTGAGAAGGTTCTCGACCTGTGCGAAAGCTTGTACTCGCTTTGTCAGCGGAGCGGTGACAGAAAGGTCGGCGATGAAGTCTGGATCGGTGTGGTAGATGTTGTCGGGATCGCCACTCGTGCGCGAGAGGTAGCGCAGATGCGGTGACACCTCGACGCCATGAAAGGTGCTCCAGTTCACCCCAAGCGTTGCCCTGTTCTTCGGAATGCCGGGTTGCTGCACACCGACGCTGGCAGGGTCTTCCGTGTTCGCAGTCACGATGGAGTCAGCGTACGTGTAGCTGAGCAGAGTGCTCAGGTGCGGAGAGACTTGCCAATTCAACTCGCCTTCGAAGCCACGGCTCGTTGCGCTTCCCGCATTGATGAGCCGTGCGCCGATGCTGAAGCCAGGCGGCAAAGCGCTCGGGTCAAGGTAGCGGTAGGTGAGCAGGTTGGAGACGTGACTGTCGTAAGCCGTGGCCTGGAAACGAATGGGACCTCGCACGAAGTCGAAGCCCACTTCAAGCGAGCGGTCGGAACGGGTTGCTGTGACGACAATGCGCTACTTCGGTCCCCGCGACCTGACCTCCGATGGGCTCTACCGTTCGCGTGCTACGGCGCTCGTCAACGCAGAACTTGGCTATCGCTTTCACGAGAAGTGGCGGCTGTCAGCCGAACTCCTCAACCTGCTTGACCGTCACGATCACGATATTGATTACGCCTACACTTCGCAGATCACGCCCGCAGCGGTGCCAGCGTTCACCAACGTGTTCCATCCAGTGGAGCCATTCCAGGTCAGGTTCGCACTGGCGAAAAGCTTTTGAGGCTAACTCGCCAGCGTTCGTGGCGAGTTGCGCCTTGGCCAGCTAGGTCCGATCAAAGTGATTCTGTATTGATCGTGCGTAGGCGCTCATTAGAAGTGTCAGGTTCTAGGGACACAACCTAGCTACGGCGCAAACTGAGTACGTACGGGACGTTTGCTACAAGAAGTCCCGGCCGTGTCCCTTCCGCAATGACGCGGCCAGTGAGCTCACCGTCGCGAGGGACAAGCTTCAGTTTCAGAGGTCGTACTCCAAACGCACCCGCTTGAGCACAGTCCACCAGTCCTCTGGTCAAACCTACGAGGGCTACACCTTCGGACCGCAGGTTGACGACAGGCTGAGGTGCTTGGCCCGAAAGCATCAACGTCGCCGTCCCACTTCGATCAAGCTTGAAGCGCACGCTCTGGTTGGCTCCGCCGTTCAGGAGCTTACCTCGCCAGGAGCCTGTGAGATCGTCTGTGGGTTGGAGTGCGGTACTCTCCGGCCCCGCGTCTTCCTGCGGCATGTGGAACGCCGGTTCATACTTACGGATTATGGTGTCGCAGCACTCATCCACCAATGACATCGCACCGGTGTCGTTTGTTAGGACCGCACAGCCAAGATCAAGGGATGGAAAGAAAAGAACTTTAGCGGAAACCCCGGGCTGCCCACCGGCCTTGAAGTAGTAGGGCTCTCCCGAAGAGAGCTTGGCCGTGAACCATCCAAATGTGGAGCTAACGCCCTTTGGACCGGACAGAACGGTGCTTCGTAGGTTGTTCAAACCTGCAAGATCAAGCACTGGAGCCAAACCACTCTTACGGAGTTGGAGCATGAGGTAGCGCGCAAGATCGTGGACGCTGGCATAGAGCTCACCGGAGGCCGGTGTTGATGTCCGATACGGTGGAACCCGCACCCCCTTCTCGTCGTAACCAGCTGCCGCTGTGGTGAGGCGCTCAACGTCATCCGAAAAGAAGGAGTCTTGCATTCCAAGCGGAACGAGCACCCGCTGTTTCAGAACGCGACCGAAAGCTTGGCCTACAAGCCGCTCGACGATCCCTCCCAGAGCCGCATAACCGATGTTGCTGTATTCGTAGATTTCGCCAGGCGGGTACGCGAGACGGGCATACTCTCGCAAGAAGATCGCGCTTGGCATAGCTGGCGCGGCACCTTGCAGCAGTTGCGCTGTGAATGTCTCTGGCAACCCACTGCAGTGAGCGCCCAGCATCCGGATGGTCGCAGCTTTCAGGTCGCCATTTGGAACCTGGAGCATGGTGCTTGGAAGGAAGGACGCAGCAGGATCATCGAGCAAGAAAGGAGAGTGCTCTGACAGGGCAGCAACCAAGGTCGCGGTGAACGTCTTGGTGATAGAGGCAAGACAGTACGGAGTGTGAACAGTAGCACGCCTCTGCTGTTCCCGGTCGGCGAAGCCAAACGCCTCTTCCCACACGATGTTTCCATGATGTACGACAGCAACTGCCAGGCTGGTCGCCTTGCCGTCCTGCACCGCACTCCGAATGTTGCGGCGCACATTCGAGAAAGTGGCTTCTGGGGCGGTGAGAGCACGCATCGATGTGGAACCAAGAGCCAACGCTGAAGACGCAACCAGGGATGACCGCATGAAACCACGTCGAGTGAGCATTGTCAGTCCTCCTAACCAATCCCAGATTGTTGGGTGGAAACCCGCCACCGACCTGTTTAGACATGCGGCGCGCTCAATCGCATGCCATCTATCGAGAGCTTTGATCCACCCACGCAACAGCGTGCGGTACGTCGACCGTGACGTCGTGTGTGGCAAGGAAGCTCACTCCGAGATTGCCGTCCAAGATCAGCTTTCGTACTCTAGCTTCTCCTTCAAACGTGGTGCCATCCCCAAGCGTCAGCTTGATTGGAGCCCTCTTCGCATCCGCCGGTAACTGGAACAGCGCCGCCACAGAATCGCTGACGATCACGAAAGGGCTGGTGTTGCCCGAATCCATTTCGAACCATGCAGTGCCCGCTGCTGTTTTCACTGGAAGGTCTACTGACAAAGCAAAGGCTTCTGCATCGCGCACAATGTGAACTGGCATGCGAAGCTCCGGCTTCCGGCGCGCGACATCTCTGCCGTGAAGGAGCTGCAGGAGGTGACGTCCGTAGGACAAGGTAAACACCTGGTCTGCAAACAGGTCCAAAGCGATGGTGCCGTCGACGTGCCCCACTTCGGCAGGAAGGTACTTGGAGATGTCGAATACTCCGATTGCTTCTGCCTGCAGCGTCTTGTTGCCAAAGTCGAAGGTGAGGCGATTGCAGCGTTGCATGTCCAGCCGCTCGCCGGTCATGCGAAATCCCGTGATCTGACCCCACGGCTCGCACCCGATTAGTGCGGCAAATTCAGGCGAGACGCTGCTTACACCGCTTCCGCTATCGAAGAGGAACGTGCCCTTATGACCTGCGACCGTGGCCTGAACCTTCATCAGACCTCCGGTAGCAGGCTCAAGCGCTATCACGTTGAGACGTTGCGCAAGTGCACTATAGCTGCAGACCAGGAAAGCGAGGACGAACAGCAGGTTCAGCTTAGCCATCTTTACGGGTACGAAGTTCTCACGCATTCTGTTCATTTTTCCGACGCTGTAAATCGCGTTGTCCACGTTAATTGCTCGACTGGTGAAGCACCACGTCACCGGTATCTTCCGATCGAAGCTCAAGCTTCATCGCAGGTACGCTTGCGGACCCAGCCACAGCCCGCTTCAAAGGTCCGAGCGTTTGCACGATGGCCGCGCCACCTGTCCCGGCACTCAGCTTAAGGAGATCTTGCGATTCACCATTGCCCACCAGCACCAGGCGGTACTTCTTTCCCGGCTCCAGGCCTGTTGCGGCAATCTGGAGATTGTCGATCAGTCCTAAAGGATTGATCGAAACACTGGCATGCGCTGCTGAGGTTCTTACCGTCGGAATCAATTCGATATGGTCAGCTCGGTTTGCCGCTGCTACTGGTTTCAGGTTCGTTTTGTCACCGGGCTTGGCAGAGGTTCCGGGCACATAGACCAGAGCTTGCGGGAGCTGGCCGACGGGTATAGTCGCGATTACCTTGTTTGTGAGCGCATCTATGGCTTGTACGGCATCGCCATTCTCAAGGCCTACGTAGACACGTCGGCCGTCCTTGGAGCCCCAGATCCCGTGGGGTAGGTCTCCGGTCTTGATCGTTGCGACCAGCTTTGGGGTTGCACCGTTGCGCCGGTACACCAGCACCTGATCGGTACCACCAACGGAGACGTATGCGAAGCGCCCCGCACTGTTTGTGACAAATGTGACGTGATTGGTGATGGGACCGGTGTTGAGCGTCGTCAGCGTCTGAAATGGTGGTGTAGCGCTGTACACTTGCGCCTTGCCCGAATCCTTGAGCGTGATCCAGACTTCGTCCTGATCGACTGCGAGGTTAGGCGAGAAAGGACTTGCCTGCTGCACGCGGGCGACGACCTGGTAACTTGCTGTGTCGATAACGTCCATCTCCGGGGTGAAGCTTGACGGTACAAACGCATACTTCCCATCGGGACGGAACATCACCATGGCGGGACCGTCAGCCGTCTTGATGCGGCGAAGCTCTCTCTTCTGAACAGGATCTACAACACTGACGTAGTCTTCGCCACGCACTGCGACCCAGAGTTCCCTTTCGTCAGGCCGGAAGAAGGCTTCGTGCGGAGAACGGCCGACATAGACCTTGCCCTGGATCGCGTTTGTTCCCGTGTCGATCAGCGTCACAGAATTGGAACCGATTGAGATGGCTGCGAGCGTCTTGTGATCAGGCGAGAAACCGAGACCATGAACTAGAAGCTCGCCGTCGTACAACGGGCTCAGAGCGGCAGGTACATCTTCGCCGAGTGAGATCGTACCGAGCAGTGTGTTGGATGTGGGATCGATGACCGACACTGTGTTGGAAGTCTGATCCGCGGTGTACACGCGATCGGTGGTCTGAGCTGTGACCATCGCTGGAGTGGATGCGAGCAAGAGAGAGAGCAACAAACGCTTCAAATTACTTGTCCTTTCCGCTGGGTGAAGCGTTCTTTTCCAGCTGAAGCTTCATGGCCTCGATTTCGGACTGCTGGTCGATGATGATCTCCTGTGCCAGGCGACGCATCACGGGGTCCTTCCCATAGCTCAGCTCTGCCTTTGCCATATCGATCGCGCCATGATGATGGGGGATCATCATGGTTGCGAAATCATGGTCCACATTGCCGTTCATTGGAGCCTGCTCCATTCCCTTGTCCATGCGCTGCATGCTGACCGTCATCATGTCCATGAACGCGTTGTTCATGTCCTGGGCTTCGGTCAGAGCAGCCGCAACACAGAGGACACCGCCGCACACCCATCTCATGTTCATCGCATCTCCTCTTCTGCCGCCGTCGGCCGACGAGCCGTACACTTGTGAGCGCTTACACGCCGGTCAAACCATCACAAGCCAAACCCCAGAAGTAGCTAGTGGGGCTGCAAGCTGATGAAATCTTCCGCCACTCCGACTGAAAACTGGTTGCCCTTGACACCCGATCCGCCGACCGGGGCCATGGGACAGGTTGCATTGCAGAACACTGCACCGAGCCAATAGAACGGGAGTTGATAGGGGGTGCCGGGTTGGCCCGTGGCCAGTATGATTTGCTGATAGGGCAACGAATAGGTCGTGACGAGGAAGTTGTTCTTGTTGAAGAAGTCCTGTGCCTGCGCGAGAAAGTTGTCGTTGCCTACAAAGCGATCTGTGTACCAGGTAGGAGATACTGCGTCGCCGAACGAGAGGAAATCAGACCATTCCTGATAGGTGATCGGGCTGTCAGCATTGCCACTGCCACGCTCTACTGCGTAGTTGTAGAACCCGAGCACGGTCTGGTGGCCGTCGGGATCCTGTGCGACGGATGCTGCCGCGTCGGCTGCATACTTCGATGTGAACGATGCGCTGAGGGGGTCTCTGAGGAATGGCAGGAAGTAGCTTACTAGCGAGAACTCGGTGCTGAGGAAGGGCTTGGTGGGCACCAGTGTGCGGGCAAAGGTGACCGCGCCCACCAGTCCGCTGTCAAGCGATGGAAATCGGTTGTTTTCCGTGCCATTGTCGCCGTTGAAAGACGCTACGTGGAGGTGCAGATCGACGCCTGCAACGGATGGGTTGTTATTCGCATAAGTAAGCAGGGCCTTAGCCGCGGGTGATTGGGCGTAGGGCTTCTGGAGGTCGTTGAAAGAACCAACGTAGATGGGGACAGAGGTCGCCTGTTTGGCGCGGTAGGCAATGTCGTTGTCGGTGATCTGCTGGTAGAAGGTGGCCACCGTCATGTTGGAGAACTGGTCGGGCTCGAAGGGCTCGTTACCAGAAACGAGGATGTCGATGCTGTTGTATATGTAGTCGAGCACGGTGTTTGTGCAGGAGACGAGGGCGTCGTACCGCGGACCACTGAGAGGCGGCGCCGGTTCATTTGCGACCGTGGCGTTGTATTTCAGGGAGAAGATGATCTTGTATTTGCCTCCGTAAGTCTGGTGAATCATCCGCAATTCGTTGAGATCCGGATCGTCTTTCACGTCACAACGGTTCGTGGCGGCCACGGACTGGGGCACATTGTAAAAGGCGCGTATCCACGTTGCGTGGGTGCGGGAGAACTCAGAGTCGTCGGTGCCCCAGCGGCTGGGGGTGCCCGCATAGGAGAGGCCGAGTTGATTGCCAGTCGGCGTGATTGTTCCAGGGGACTGGCCTCCGTTTGTGCCGACCGAGCCGCAGCCACTGCAAACAGCTGTAAGAATCGCAAGACCCAGAACGGCTGTCTTGAATCGTGAACTTTCTAGTGCGAGGAACTTCGTCATAATTATGTATTTCCTTCTTGGCGTTGCGCCGATTTCGTGTGGATAGGTGGCCACGTACCATCCCTGCGGCCCAGGAGATTCCTTGCCACTGAGCCCGCTGCCGACGGACCTGCTACTCAGCGGGAGGGGTCGGAGACAACATGTTTCTAAGCGGAGATACTTCGCAGCAGGCTCATGGTGTCATCACCAACTGGACCCAGTTAGCCAGGTCAAGCGGAGAAGCATCGCCGACCGTAGCTCCACTAGGTATGTTCACCGTCAAATCGACGTAGTAGGGTCGGCGAAGCTGTCCGTTGTACCCGTTCTGCGGAGCCGGGGAAAGGACGTCGGAAGGGTCGTATCCGGCAAAGAAGAGGTGATATTTGCCACTTGTATCTACCACAACGGAGGGAACGCCCGGCGACAACACTTGCGATGCTACATAGTTCGGCCATTGTGGTTGCTGTGCCTGCAACAGGTAGGTCACCTCTGCGTGGTTCGGTGTTCCCCACACGCCCGCCACGTCGATCTTCTGCGCTCGTTTGTAGTAAGTGTTGGGGGGCGGCAAGAAAGAGTCAGACCACGCGAGACCTGCTTTGTAGTTCGGCATATTGAAGACACCTGTTGAATAGGCCATGACGAACTTGCCCTGAATCCTTGTGACATTGCCAGTCTCGATCAGCTTCACCGGGTTCGGCGTGTCGAGGTCAGAAGACCGCTCCGACCTGTAGCCTCCGTTCAGGACCTCCGGACCGAGTAGCGGCACGACCGCCGCGTTCATATTTACCTGCGAAGCCGACAGCATGGCCTGCGCAACCACGCCGTCTCCAGTCATGTTCGGGTCTAGTTGCTTGTTATAAATCAAGTAGAGGACGCCGGAATCTTCGAAGTACTTGCCGTCGTAATTGTCGTGCTCATATTTGTCCAATCGTCCGGCCAAGACGCTATCCGCTACCCACGCGTTCGGAATGCCCGCAGATGGCATCTCCGGATGCGCATGCACGATGACAGTCCACTTGTTTGTGGAAGAGGTCACGAAGGCGGTAGCAGCCATCTGCCAAATACCCTTGCTGTCCTGATATGGATTCAGATTTTCAAAACCCGTAATCGACGTATTGTCCGCAGCTGTTGCTGGTTGAAGGGGCCCTGCATCAATTGTGTTCATAGCCGAAGTGAAGCAGCGCGCCTGAAGCGCACCAGGGCAGGTGAGGATCTCGGCCGTTGTCCCGGCGAAACTTGAAACGGACGAACCATTCGGCACCGTAGTTTGTATTGGATATGGATCCGAGAAATACCCCATAGTCTTCGGCACGACGTTGGTCATCGGTTGAATAGCAACCTGTCCGTTCGTAACGGATGCGGTGCTCTTCCCGGTTAAGTTGTACGTGCTATCTGTCACGGTCAGCGTCGCGGTATAGTTGCCATGCGTCGGGTAGAAGTGGCTCGACTGCACACCGCTCCCTGTTGTTCCGTCTCCAAAGTCCCATGCATACGTCAGCACCTGTCCTTGTGGGTCGCTGGAGCCAGAACCGTCGAAGGTGACTGGACTGCCGATGGAGGAGGTGTACGGTCCGCCGGCGTTCGCTGCAGGTGCTTGCGCGGCGACAGTCGCCGTTGTGTTCGCGGTGGCACTCAACCCCAAGGCGTCGGTGGCCGTCACGGAGACGGAATAGCTACCAACGGAAGCATAAGAGTGAGTCGGATTCCTTCCCATGCCTGTCGTGTTGTCCCCAAAATTCCATGCGTAGGTGAGAGCCGAGCTTTGCGGATCGGTTGACCCTGCGCCACTGAAGCTCAGGGCAGCTCCAGGAAGTGCTGTGTACGGACCGCCCGCATTGGCGGACGGGGGTTTCGGCGCGGCTGTACCGCCGCCCAACGCACTGCTGGAACAGCCACAAACCGCGAGCAAACCGCATGTGGTGAATGCCGCTGCCGCAAGCCGTAAAACCGGTCGTTCGCCTCTCAGACTTCTCGTAATCGCTAAATGCATCGTTGTCTTTCCCCTTCCGTTCTCTTCGTGCCGGCCAAGTGACCTTGGAGGCGGTCACCAACCCCCTGAGCGTGCGCCCGTTAGGATTCCTGCGCTTCAGCGTTGCAGCGGCAGACTGAGAACCTCCAGTGTCGTGTCTTGGAGTCCTGCTTCTATCGAACCGCCCGCTTCGCGTTAGGCACGAGACGAAAGTCACCGCCGCCCAACGCAGGACCGACCTTGCAGTTCAACAGCGTCAGAGCAGGTTGGGAACCCGTCGACCGAGGCAGGCAGCTCCCCCCATGCGCGCAAAACGCTCCACCATTCGCGCCGTCCCGCTCGATATCGACTGGAAGAATGGTGCCGACCCTCCAGGTGTTGCCGAGGTCGTCCTTGATTGGAGCGAGAACCCTGATTTGGCAACCGTGCGAAATCGGTGCTTTTGCCTGGTTCGCAGCGAGGATTGTTGATATGGAGAGCAGTATGGCTAACGAGGGCATTTTGTAATGCTTCCCAATCTGTGAGTGACGCGCAGATTGCGCTATCGCGCATAAGAGTGCCGCGACTCTCTTATATTAGGGAGGTTTGATAAGAAATGCAAGACTCTCTTATAGTGGAGGCTATGCCGAAGAAGTCAGGAGCTGCTGTGACCCGACGAAGGCGTGGCGAACAGCTCGAGAATGAAATTCTTGAAACAGCCTGGATCGAGCTGGTGGCTGTCGGCTATGCCGGTCTCACGATGGAGTCGGTTTCTGCTCGCGCTCATACCGGGATCGCTGTGCTCTACCGTCGATGGCCGAACAAAGATGAGCTCGTGCTTGCCGCCATCAAACACCACCTGATTCATGACCCTGTCGAGTTCCCGGATACGGGTAACCTGCGCACGGACCTGCTTCAGGCCCTCACCGATATGGGGCAGCACCGGGTGGAAACGTATTCCACAATCCTTACGATCGCTTTTTCGGGCTTCCTCGCCAGCGCTGGGCTAACAGTTGCCCAGATGCGCGTTCGGATCATGGGCAATGAGGGACTCGCTCGTCTGCAGGGCATGTATGAAAGCGCTCACAAGCGAGGCGAGCTTGCCCTAGACCGCATTCCAAAGTCAGTTCTGGCCCTGCCGTTTGATCTGGTGCGACATGATCTACTCATGGGTCCAAAGCCAGTCGCCAGCTCGCGCATCGAGAGCATCGTGGATGAGTTGTTCTTCCCTCTTGTCAATGCGCTCTCGGGCTCGTCACACGAGAGCAGACCTACAAGCACTCGAGGCCAACGCTCGAAGAAGAGATGAACGTTGCAGCTTCGACAACAGCTCTCTTCAGACCGAGAACACCGGTTTGTAAGCACACGCTATCGCGCCTGGTCGCGCGACGCTGATATATAGGATTTGTTGAATGTCTCTGATCGATCGCCGCGCTCTCCTCAAAGCAGTACCCATGTTGACTTTCACATCTCGATGCATGGCGTTCATGCCCACCTTGGACTTCGCCGCGCTTGAACGGGAGAGCGGCGGCAAGCTCGGCGTCTTTGTGCTCGAAACGAAGACTGGCCGAAGCCAGGCATGGCGGCCCGATGAGCGTTTCCCTTTCTGTTCAAGCTTTAAGGCCCCACTGGCGGCCTTCGTTCTCTGGAAGACGGACCACCAGAAGCTTCGTCTTAGCGATTATGTGCACTATGGAGTTGCCGACCTCCTGCCTTATGCGCCTGTTACACGCGCGCATGTAGCCCAAGGCCAACTCAGCGTTGGGGAGTTGTGTGCGGCGGCTGTGCAACTCAGCGACAACACTGCGGCAAACCTCTTGCTTCGTCAAACAGGCGGCCCCGAAGCACTAACGGCCTGGATGCGATCACAAGGCGACCCGGCCTTCTGCCTCTCAGACACCGAACCAAAACTGAATCTTGCAAGGATAGGTGAAATCAAGAACACAACAACACCACGAGCAATGGCTGAGAGCTATCGTCAATTCATCTTCGGTGACGTACTTACACCCACATCTCGCAGCAGGCTAGCGAGCTGGCTGGTTGCAAACACAACCGGCGACAAGCGTCTGCGTGCCGGACTGCCAGCAACGTGGCGGATCGGGGGCAAGACAGGTACCTTCAACGAAGGCTGGTTCTCGACGGT
Organism: Terriglobus sp.; assembly: GCA_965200815.1. Taxonomy (GTDB): domain Bacteria; phylum Acidobacteriota; class Terriglobia; order Terriglobales; family Acidobacteriaceae; genus Terriglobus. Next base: position 17,657 of record OZ241389.1, read on the forward strand.
AGACATTGGCGTGGCTTGGCCTGGGTCCGGATCACCGTTGGTCATCGCAGGCATGCTGACCGATACGCTTGACACCCGTATAGCCGAAAAGGCTCTTTCTCAAGTGGGTCACGAAGTGGCGGCTTGGCATAGCGGGTCCTGAGAAGAGCTACCCAGCTTCAGTACGACGGGAAGGGGTCCCTACACCAAACGTCAAAAATCGTACGCTAGCGAATTGAGGCAGAACGGGCAAACTGGCGTGAGCGGCGTTTAGCGGGAGTTACTCGCTGGCACCCTCCGTGTAGGGACATGCGGCCCGATGAAGGCAAATATCAGCAGTACAGCCGCCGTCAACCAAGCACCGAGGCTGAGGGGTTTTGGCAAGTACATACCTAGAGCAACGCCACAGAAGACCAGGACCGCGCACAGACCGGCAAACTGCCACATGCCATACATGAATACGAAAGGCAGGTAATGTGCCCCCAACACAATCATGAAGGCCGGGTAGAACCATGCGTGACGGAACGTGGCAGCCCCAATCACAATCGGCAAAGAAAGAGGCAGGGTAAACGCGACCTGGATGCCAAGCGCATTCATGGGGTGGCCCTTGGGAAGCGCATAAGCGTGCCCCATGGCGCGCAACAGAAGTTGTGTCGCGGGAAAGATCAGAAACCCACCGAAAACAAGGATCAGTGCTCCTAGCCGGAAGGAGTGCCATGTACACGCAGCCGCAGAAGTGCCCCACAACACAGCCGAAACGAGCTGACCGGCAAATCCGCCAAGAAAAGTCTCACGGACGTCTCTTTGCCCTTGGACGATATCCATGATGCGCAATCCTACAAGCGCATCGCGGATTAGTCTTCAAAAGTCGCAATATCGGAAGTTTGGGTGCTGCGGCGACCGACAGACATTCTTCGGCTTGCACAAACGAGCGTTTGAGTAAGGAACGGCAATCAGGCCCAAAGCCCTGCAAATTGCCTTGCAAAAACATATTGCAATGAAAAACTCATTGGCGTTACCTTTCCGCAACCACGCTCGTTGGCTACGCATGGCGGACCGCAGAGCCGCCCCCAAAGGTGCCCAGCGTCGTACGACCCTAGTCGCCTCAAACGGGGCCGTCAGGAAATCGTTAGCGTACGATTTTTGACGTTCGGTGTAGTGACCCCAGGAACGCAACCGGCTGACCGCTGCGATCCGTGCGGAACTCAAGTCCGAGGGCATCGTCGCGCCACAGGAACACACCGTCATTACCGCCAGACCGCGCCTCGATTTGACCGGCGACGATAAGCGGGACGTGCGGATGTACGAGGTGGGAAATGTAATTCATTACCGCGTCGGGAACGAGAAGCTTGGCATCGCCAGGGACAGCACAGCAGAAGTAGTGGCGATCAACCGTGACGCCAACCGCCTCACCGTCGAGCGCCCGGACGGCCAGCGGGTCTCCTATAACGCCAATCCGTATCAAGGATTCCGCGAGACCAGCACCGTCTTTCGTCCAGAGATCGGGCAGTTCGCCGAAGGCGATCGCATCCGCTTCGTCGGACCGGATAAGGAACTCGGCATCCGGCGTCTCGACTTCGGAACGGTCGAGAAGATTGGGGAAGCCAACGACCTCCTTATTAGAATGGACACCGGAAAGCGGGTCGAGATCGAACCGACCCGCCTGCGTCAGATCGAGCACGGCTATGTGGTCCCCGAGATCAAAGGTTTTATGCCGGATCGGGTGCTCGCGAGTCTCGCAGAGCCCTCCCTAGTCCATCGCTCCAGCGACACCTATGCAGCACTCTCGCGAGCAACCCAGGATCTCGCCATCTACACCGTCGATCAAAGATCCATGTACGACCCAAGGGTGCGTGTGGAACAGGTGGAAGCGATTACTCGCGGTCCTGAAGTTACGCATCCGGTGACGGAGAAAGGTGAGCAGCCGTCCCTATCCATCCCGGTCTCGCCGAAACAGACGGAGATCGGGAACAGTCAGAGCTTCGGGCTCTAGCTCACGCGCTGAGGCATTTGGCTCATTACTTCCGAAAATGCGACATCACAGGACTGAACGCAGACCGCCTGTAGTTAGAAACTGCGTTCAGCTCAAGCAGCAGTGCGCTTGAGCAGGTTTACGTCGCGTCGGGGAGGCAGGCCGAACGTGCGGCCGTACTCACGGCTGAATTGAGAGGGACTCTCATAACCGACTCGGAACGCAGCATCTTCGACGTTGGCTGCGCCGGCCATCATCAGGCGTCGAGCTTCAAGAAGACGAAGCTGCTTTTGATATTGAAGCGGAGTCATTGCGGTCACCGCTTTGAACTGACGATGAAACGCCGAAGGACTGAGCTGAGCGATCGCAGCCAGGTCGCCGATGCGAACTGACTTTGCGAAATGATCGCGGAGATAGTGGATGGCCTGGAGTATGCGATGTTCGTGATCGCTGCTCAGGGTCATCCTAACCACATCTCCTCCGTGAGGTCCGGAAAGCAACCAGTAGGAGATCTCCCGCATGATGGTCGGATAAAGAACGGGGATAGCGCTGGGCGCGTCGAGAAGGCGAAGTACGCGGACCGTGCAGTCCCTGAGCGGGCCGTCGAAGTCGGTGACGAATACGCCACCCCCTACGCTATCGCTTGGCCTGGGAGGATCGGCTAGCTCACTTGCAACGGCGCGCAAGATCGCGAGGTCGAGTTCAAGGATGACTCCAAGATAAGGCTTGTCGGGGCTTGCCTCCGTAACCGTGCCAAAGCCGGGCATCTCGACACTCACGAGCAAAGCCTGACCGGCGCTGTATTGATGGCAATGGTCGCCGATGGTAGCTGATTTCGATCCCTGCACTGTGATGCAGAGGGCGGGCTTGTAAAGCAGATGATTGGCCCGGCGTTGGGAGTCAGAGCGCAGGATCGTCAAGCCTGTGACGCAGGTGATGTAGGGACTCTGGCCCGGTTGCGCTTCGGTATACCGCAACACGAGTTCCGTCAGGCGTTCCTCCATTTGGTCTACTCCACGCTCTATAACGAGGCTAATCCGTGGAGCAGGAATAGGCAAGAATGGAGAAAGTTCCGGTCTGGTTCTGTCTGCGTGTGGAACGTAATCTGACCTAAGAACGAGAGTCAGAGGAGCCAAGCATGTCTGAAACAAAAGCAGCGGGAACATCCCAGAAGATAGCCATCGTGACCGGCGGGAGCCGAGGGCTCGGGCGTAACACAGTGCTGAACTTGGGCCGGCGCGGCGTACATTCGATTTTCACCTACAACTCCAATCGTACAGAAGCTGACAGCCTTGTGAATGAGGTGAACGAGGCTGGGGCAAAGGCCATCGCACTGCAGCTCGACGCAGGGAAGATCACCACCTTCGACGCGTTCGTGCAAAGTGTTGCGGCAGCGCTCAGAGAGATGGGGGCGGAGCGTTTCGACTACCTCGTCAACAACGCTGGTACCTCGCACCATGCGCCGTTTGACAAGGTCACCGAAGAAGACCTCGACGGCCTCTACAACGTTCACTTCAAGGGTGTGTTCTTTCTCACGCAGAAACTTTTGCCGTTGCTCAACGACGGCGGACGAATCGTCATGATCTCTTCCGGGTTGACCCGATTCGCGTTTCCGGGAAGTTCAGCGTACGCCTCCATGAAAGGCGCTGTCGAGGTGCTCACGAGATACCTGGCAAAGGAGCTGGGGCTACGCGGCATTGCCGTGAACACCGTGGCTCCGGGCGCGATCGCCACGGACTTCAGCGGCGGCATGGTGCGGGACAACCCTGCAATCAACAAGCAGATCGCGGGGCTGACGGCACTGGGCCGTGTCGGGCATCCCGACGACATCGGACCCATGATCGCCTCGCTTCTTTCCGAGGAGAATGGCTGGGTCAACGCTCAGCGAATTGAGGTCTCGGGTGGAACGCTGATTTAGCAAGGGCGCTGGCCCGTTGTGTTCCCGGCTTGAGGTCACAACGGGCTAGACTGATGGACTTCGCGTCCAGATGAGTCCTCATAATGTATGGTCCGCCGCGCGACTGCAAGGGTTAGCTTGGGCGAGAAGACAAGTCTGCGCAAATGTATTCGGCCTTTGGGTGGAGATCGTCTCTCCTGGCCATGATGAGTTGCGCACGTGTCTGTCCTTATAACGCCGCGGTCGTTGGAGACCATTATCAGGATCAGGTTGTAGACACGTCGTTGTGACTGTTCTTTCGTCCTTGCTATCTATGCAGACTTTCGGTGGAGAGCTTGTTCGTCGTCGTGGTGCGGCTAAAGTGGGAGCGCGAAGCGCTTCCAAGCCGGAGGCGTCTTTTCCGCGCCTACGCTGGTACGCCGAATGGTCTGTAGTCGTTGCCGCTGGACAGGACAGCCCAAGCGGTGCGAGCTAACTTGTTGGCCATGGCGACCACAACGACGTTCTTGTGAGCCCGAGCGTCCAGCCGATCGAGCCAGGCTCCGATAGGCACCCTGTCCCGCTTGATCCGCAGCACGGATGCCCTAGCGCCATGGATCAGGATCTTGCGGAGGTAGACGTTGCCGCGCTTGCTGATACTCAGCAGGTTCGTCTTGCCTCCGGTCGAGTACTGCCGGGGCACGATCCCTAGCCAAGCGGCGAACTCCCGGCCCTTGTGGAAAGCAGCGCCGTTGCCGATCGCGGCAACGATAGCCGTAGCGACGACAGGTCCGATGCCAGGGATCTTCCGGATGCGGGTACAGCCGGCATCGGCTACGCAGATCCGTTCCAGCTCATCGCCAAGCTCTTCGATCTGCTGCTCTACAGTCTTCCACTCACTCCAAAGCGTGTTGATCAGGTTGCGCATCATCGGCGTAAGGTCCGCCTCTGCGTTCTCCAGGATGTCTGCCATCACGGCCTTGAGCTGGGCCGGTCTCTTCGCAAAGACCAAGCCACGCTCCAGCAGAAACGCACGGATCTGGTTGATCACCGCTGTGCGTCGTGAGACCAGCCTGTCTCGGACCCGGTGGATCGCCTGCAGGTCGAGCTGGTCGTCGGTCTTGATCGGGACAAAGCGCATAACATTGTCGCTCCATTTGCTTCAGCAGCATTGCAGCTCACGGCAGATAGACTCACGAAGTGAATGGCCGATATACCGCACAACGCGTCGCGACCGCGCACGCGGAAGCTCTTGCAGACGACGGCGTCCGGGCGACGCTATACCGAAGGTGGTGGCGGCAGGATGTGCAAGGCGGTATGGCCGCACTTGCAGCCGCCCAGCCCGGTAGTGGCCACCATGACGTGGGAGTAGGTCGCCGTCGCGGCTCACCTGCTACGCGCCCGATCAATTATGCCGATCCACGGCACAAGGCCGGCATCTACACCGAGACGTCGCTTCCCACGCAGCGCCTGCAAGCCGAAGCTGCGAAACTTGGATTGGGGTGGAGTTGCACAGCCCCGGTGTTTGGTTCGAGACACACTGAGATTTCACAGCCCGTGCAGGTACCACGCCGCTTATGCGTCACACTTGGACATGGCGATAAAAACCGAACTCGACGATGAACGATTCCACGCCCTTGCGCGTGTGCTTGCTGATCCGCGCCGCTTCGCCATCCTTCAGCAGATCGCCTCCTCTGCTGGAGCTCTTCCCTGCAGCGCGCTCGCGGCTCAGCGCGAGGTCACACGCGCCACCATTTCGCATCATCTGAAAGAGCTCGTCGAAGCGGGTCTCGTGGATACTGAGCGCCAAGGTCGTGTCATGCTACTCACCTTCCGCCGCGATCTGTGGCGCGCTTACTGTAATCGTCTCGTTGCACTTTAGCGAAAGTTGTGAATCCGGAAGCAGGCCAGGCCCATCTGTTAGATGAACGTCTAACATCATACGGAACTCTTCAGGGGTGCAGGATATGGCAAAGCTTACGGGCAAGATCGCGGTAGTTACCGGCGCCTCCAAGGGTATCGGCGCAGGCATCGCAAAGGAACTGGCGGCGCAGGGCGCGTCGGTTGTCGTCAACTACTCATCCAGCAAGGAAGGCGCGGAGAAGACCGTCGCCGCCATCGTGCAGGCAGGTGGTAAGGCAGTCGCCATCGGCGGCAGTGTAGCCAAGCCCGCCGACATCGACAAGTTCTTCGCCGAGGTGAAGGAGACCTTTGGAACGGTTGACATCCTGGTCAACAATGCCGGCGTGTACGCCCACGCTCCCATCGAGCAGGTTACAGAAGAGAGCATCCGTGAAGTGTTTTCCGTGAACGTGACTGGCCTGCTGCTGACCACCAAGGCCGCGCTCGCCCTGTTCCCCGAGAGCGGCGGAAGCATCATCAACATCGGTTCAATCGTCAGCGAAACAACGCCAGCCATGATGTCGGTCTACAACGGCACCAAGGGCGCCGTGGACGCGATCACGCAGACCTTGGCCAAGGAACTCGGCCCGAGAAAGATTCGTGTCAACGCGATCAACCCGGGCATGACCGTCACGGAAGGAAGTGCCCACATGGTTGAGAGCCACATGGCGAAGGTGATGGTCTCGCTGACGCCGCTAGGACGTCTTGGACAGCCGGAGGACATCGCGCTTGCGGTAGCCTATCTCGCGTCTGAAGATGCGCGCTGGGTCACCGGAAGCCTGCTGCAGGTTGGCGGCGGTCTCCGCTGACGTCTCGGTGCGCTGAATCAAGCAAGCACATCGCCGGGTACTCCTGTGAACGTTCTGATGAGGGGCGTAGGTTCGCTGCTAGGCCGCCTCGTCGCTACCGGATAGGCGTTTAGAATCGATATTTTGTATCTGCGAACGGCCGCAGCAAGCGGGCGACGCGGCGACCGTTTTGCCACACCTAGCGTTCCTGCCTGGCTACGCCGCCTTTACTGACGAGAAATGGGATGAGCAGGTCGCCTTGGAGGAGGACACTATACCCATGAAGAAGCCAGCGCAGCACCTCATTGCTGAAGTTCCACGCAGACGGGCCAAGTTCGAGATCACCATTCGGATCGATCTTGGCGATGTCCGGAGTCATCACTGCAAGCTCAACCAGGACGGCGACTTTGTTGACAGGGGGCGTTTCCGAACCACACCGAAGGCGGTCGAGACGTGGTTCGTCGATGTGCCTCCCTGCGCCGAATGAGCCAGATATAGTAGGCCATGTCGAAGAGCGAGTGGTGTGGGTCAAGCCCGATCTCGACCTTACCTGGCGGTAGAGCATCGGCTTCGGCGTAATTGATCGCGTACACCTCGGATGGTGCGAACGACAGAGTGCTGCTTGCCGCCGTCATGCGGTCTTTCCAATCTCCAGGACAGCAGCCGCAAACGCGTCGGGGGCTTCCTGCGGTAAATTATGGCCCACATGATCGAGCGTCGCGACACGCCGCAGAGCAGTGAAGTGCGGCTTGATCTTCTCCGGCGGTTCGGGCCGGTCAACTCCATCGTCGGCACCTTGCAACACGATGGTGGGTACGGTGATCCGCGGCTCCGCCGAGAGTCGCTTTTCCATCTCGTTGAGGCTTGGATCTCCTGGAACCGCGCCGATACGGTAACGATAGGACTGTAGGACCACATCGACGAAATCCGTATTATCGAACGAGGAAGCCGTCTGTGCATACGTGGCGTCGTCGAAGTGCCACGTGGGAGAGAAGTTCTGCCACAGATAGCGGCAAAGACCGGCTCGGTTCTGCGTAAGCGCAGCCTTTCCGCGTTCCGAGTTCAAATAATACCAATACCAGTGCAGTCGTTCTTTTTCCGGCTCGATTGGCTTCAGCGCCTGCATTGAGTTCTGCAGGTTGTACCCGGTGCCGCAGCTCACGAGGCCGCTCACTCGCTCGGGATGCAGCGCGGCGAGAACGCAAGCGGCGCGTCCACCCCAGTCGTAGCCCGCAAGGGTCGCACGCTGTATTGACAAAGCGTCCAGAAGCGCAAGCAAATCCGAACCAAGCGCGGCTTGTTGGCCCACGCGCTGCGCGTCATCGTTTAGAAATCGCGTAGGCCCGTATCCTCGCAGGTAAGGAACGATCACACAGCGACCTGCCGCTGCCAGTTGTTGCGCCGCAGCATCGTACGAATGAACGTCGTATGGGAAGCCATGAAGCAGTACCACTGCCGAGCCAGAAGCAGGTCCCGTTTCCAGGTACGCAACGTCCAATTGGCCGGCGTTGATTCGTTTCATGGTCGCTCCTGTAACGCTTGCTCGATCTTTCTCTGCCGACACTCCGCGCGAGACGCCGGTATAAGCAGCCGCGAGAGTGCCTGCGGTTACACCAACAAAGCTACGCCGGGTTCTTTGCTCTTTTCCTAGCATGAGCCCTCCATTGTGGTCGACCAGAACGGGTGGAGATAGCCGTCGTCATAGAAGCAAGCAAGCGCCAACGACAAAATAGTCATGGACGAACAATCGTTGCTAGGATGCCATCCTGACGATTCGACGCAAGCTTCCGGCACTGGCACACCTACTTTAGCCTTCAAACATAAGCGTTGCTCATCGACCAGAGTCACCAAGCTCAGCGGTACTTGGCAGATGCAGGCTGTTGGCTGGACTAATTCGTCGCAAGCCTGTTCCGCACTGTTGTCGAGCAGGCCCCCAGCTTCGAACAGGCCCAGCTGCGTACAGCTTCAAGCCTGCGCTCTTCTGTCCCTAGATCAATCCTGACATTTAACCTATTCCTATCCGTCCTTAGTATCGGCTCGTGGTCGGATTCTTGAATGTCAAGCCACGGTTCACAGTCGTTGCGGCGGCCCGCGCAATGGGCAAAGCCGCGTGCAGTACAAATCGCGTTGATCCAAGTGGTCCTTCATTGTGGAGTGACTTGCATATTCTCCGCGCACCGAAGCAAAGCACCCCGTAACGCCTGTACGCTGTTCAAGACTTCCCGTACGCGGGCGAGTCTCACGTAGCTTGCCGTCAAGAGTGCCTCCGTAACGCAGTGATCTGATCACCAAATGGGGACTTGCGCCTTGACGGTTCAGCAGTGATGCAAACGTCCAGTGGGGAGTAGCACCACCGCATGAGCGGTGAGTGCCGGTACAGGCGCGACGAGAGCATCGCAAAGCAATCCAGGAGGCATCATGGAGCAATCATTTCAATACTTTGTCGGGATCGACTGGGGCACGCAGACTCACCGGGTTGCCGTGCTGGACGGTACTGGGCGACCCATAGAGCAGTACAACGCAGACCACAGCGGCGAGGGCCTCGGCAGCTTGGTTAATAAGCTGAAACAACGAAGTGCGTGTGAGCCCGCTTTGGTCGCAATCGGCATCGAGGTCGCCTGGGGCTCACTCGTGGAAACGTTGGTCGAAAGTGGCTTTACCGTGTTCTCGATCAATCCCAAACAGGTAGACCGCTTTCGTGACCGTTTCACCGTTGCCGGAGCCAAAGACGATGCTCGGGATGCTCTGGTGTTGGCTAGCTCGCTTTACACAGACAGGCAGAGCTACAGGCGGGTAGAGATCGACTCACCTGATTTGATTCGACTACGAGAGCTTTCTCGGTTTCAGGACGAACTGAAGATCGAACTCAGGCGCGCCACCAACCGTCTATGGCAGCAGCTTCATCGGTACTACCCACAGATGCTGGCGATCAGCCCCGCTGCAGACGATCGGCTCATGTGGGATCTGCTCGAGGCGGCACCTACGCCTGCCGAAGGGAAGAAGATCAGTTCCCTTCGGATTCAGCGCATTCTCAAGGCGCATCGGATACGGAAGCTTTCGGTGGACGAGGTGCATGCTGCTCTAAGGATCGCGCCGCTCGTGCTGGCTCCAGGTGCAGCCGAAGCGGCCTCCGAGCATGTTCAATTACTGCTCCCTCAGGTGAAGCTGCTGGAGGAGCAACTGCGGGAGGTCGGCAATCGGATCAAGCGCCTGCTGACCGCGATGACTGAAGCGAACGCCGGAACAGATCAGCCGCCGTGTGATGCTGGTCTCCTCCTGTCTATCCCTGGCATCGGTCCTGCCGTCGCTGCAGCTCTTCTGACGGAAGCCGCCAGGCCGATCCGAGAGCGGGATTACGAGTCTTTGCGCTGTTATGCCGGCACGGCACCGGTGACCAGGCAGAGCGGCAAGAGAAAGACCGTCGGCATGCGTCAGGCCTGCAGTCCTCGCTTGCGAAATGCGGTCTATTACTGGGCGACAAGCAGCCTCTGCTGCGACAGCAGAAGCCGAAGGCACTACGACGCAATGCGGGCGGCGGGCCACCAGCACCCACGGGCATTGCGCGGCTTAGCCGACAGACTGCTCGGCGTCCTGATCGCTTTGTTGAAAACGCAGAAGACATTCGACCGTGCACGCCGCGAAGGTCCGTTGCAGGTGCCAGCCCGGACGCCTCTGGCACAGGAAACCGGTTTACAGCTGCAACCTACCATATAGAACAAGCCGCTTCGAGAAGCTTTGCCTTCTTGGCTTCAGCTAAGTTGGAGCTTTGCTTGTCTTCTCTAGACAACCGTTTTCGGATACTTCCTATCGTCGCGCTGATGCCGCCAACATGGGCATCCCTGGTTTGATGTGAGTTCAGTTATTGAGAGGTGAAGGGGATCTTGGTTTGGAGTTGGGGAGGCCAGTAGTGGATTGCGTAGCCGCTGGTGAGGAGAAAGTCGCTGATGGAGGGCCAGTCTCCGGCGTCATTGCCGGCACCGGTCCAAGCGAAGTCAAACTGCGAGCCACGAGGAAACTGCAAGATTTTTTCCTTCAGACTCTGGAGATTGGAGCAGGCGTATTGGTGGATTTGGTATTGGTAGGGCTCAGTTGTTTTAAGGTAGTCAACGCGGTTGTTCAGGGCGTAGTCGGGCTGGGTGACGGTGCCGTAGATAGCGAAAGTGGCGGGTGCGGGGCCAATACTAAGGTGGCCTCCGCAGGCGAAAGTGCAAGCAGCTTCGCCTTCGGTTTGCTTGTGGCCTTGGAGGGTCAGAAAATTATGTACGTCTTCAGGCGAGAGGACCCAGCCGTGAGCGCTGGTGTAGGTGTTTTGTAGGCTTGAATCGAGCCCGGAGAGATAGTAGTACTGCTGGGCTGTAGGCCCGTTGCCGCCGCCGGTTTTTGAGCCATTCTCTACAAATCTCTTGTGCCAGCGGACTAGTTGGTGCCAAAGAACGGGCTTCATGGCAGGGGTACCGTACTTTCTGAGGTACTCGACGGCGTCGACGGCCTGAGGGGAGCCGGCTTCGATCTGGTCGGCGGCAAGCTGCTCAAGGACGGGGCTTGGCTGGAGGAAGCCGAGACCGGGAAGGAACTCGCCGCGGGGGCAGTAGCCTCGCCGATTGGTTTGAAAGATCTGAAGGATGCGGGGGCGAGCTTCGTCTGGCGCTGCCTTAAGCAAGTAGGCGAGGATGGGAAGTTGGACGTCGCAGGACCAGTCAGCGAGATGTTGGTCGATAAAGGGGAGTACGGCGGGAAGTACGGCGGGGGTGGCGTAGCGGTGGAGGAGAGTGGCCTCGGCGACAAGGTCTTTATCAGTTTTGAGTGCTACGAAGTTTGCGGCTAGTTGTTGCTCTTGCTTGGGGAGAGACGGGTCTGGCAGACGGAGAAAGAAGGCAGAGAAACGCGGGATGGGGCGAAGAATTTCGACACGCATAAAAGCGGTGGCGGGGATCGGGTCGAGCTCCTGCCAGCGCAGCAGGGCGTATCCGTTTCCGGAGGCGGCTTCGCGGCGTAAGACGGGCAGCATCAACGGCGAGCGGACGTGGTCCCATTCGCGGTCGAGCAGGGCTGCGCGACTTTCTGCGGGGAGGCGATCGAAGACGTCGGCGACCATGGCGATGATGTCGTGCGAGTAGGGCTGGTGCAGGTCGTAGGGGGAGCCGGGGCTGGTCCAATAACCCCACATGGGGAAGCGGAGGACGGTGTCGAAGGAGACGATGGCGGCTTCGGGGGTCTTGAGCGGGAGAGAGGCGAAGAGGGTGTCGCGGACCTGGGTGGTGAGCTCGGGGGAGGCGGCGGTGTGCTGGTCTGGAAGTTGGTTGGGAGTCTGGGCCTGCTTTTCCAGCTGGCTGATGTACTCGGCAAAGAACATGGGGCGGACAGCTACGGTGGGGTTAACGAGGAGGCGACGCATCTCTGCAATGGCGGAGGCCTTGTTCGCGTTGTTACGGATGCAGCGACGGGTATCGAGCCCCTCTGCGAGAAGCTTTGCGAAGTCCTCGGCGGCCTCTGGGGTGCCGAGGTTGCAAAAGGCCTCCCTCTGCTGAGTGTATTGCAGGGTTTCGGGTGAGGGCTGCTTGACACTGGGTGGGGGCTTTGCAGTCCAGGCGGCGAGGCCTTGGTCGAGGACGGTCTGGGTCCAGGCGTTTGAGGCGGGCAGTATTTCCAGGACGATCTCGGCTGTGGTGCTAACGAAGTTGTGCTTGATTTGTTGCTTTTGATGGGTATCGACCTGGTTGGAGGCGTCGTCGAGACCGAAGGTGAGGGAGAGCCGCACGGTATAGGTGCCGGGGGTATCGAAACGAAAGCGGGTGGTTAGGGTGTAAGGGTAGCGCTTGGGGTCGGAGGTGAGGTCGGGGCTTTTAACCTCCATGGTGGGGCCGCTCATTGTGGAGCAGCCGTGAAAACCGATGTCAGTCCAGCCAGTGGCGGGGGTGACGGAAAAGGACCAAACGGTTTCGAAGCGGCATTGGGGGAAGCCGAAGCAGCCTTCCCAGAAGAGCTTGCAGGGCTCGAGATACCGGTGGGGTGTGGGGCTGGAGACGAGGAGCTCGAGAGGGATGAGTTCGCCGAGCTGGAAGCGGTTGGAGCCGGTAGCGGAGCGCAGGTCCATTTTGATATCGGGGGCAAGCGATGGGGCTTGAGCACAGAGGAGAGAAGCGACGAAGAAGAGCGCGGTGAGCTGGAAAAACGGGCGCGTGATTCGCTGGAGCCATGTCACCGAATTAGCCTCCGTGGGGTGCTGACATAAGTTTGACGGGTGGCGTGGCGATTCGCAAGGTTCGAGGACGTGCGGTAACGCATTGAAGGATCCGGCAGCGGGGCATTGGAACGACTTTAGAGGGACTCTTCACCTCCTTTGTTTTTGCGAAAGGAGTTGCTTGCCTTCAATTAAGTAACCCGCCGTCGTGGTTGTGGGAATGTGGGAGACGCGAGCACCATCAGCGTCTTCCAAGCGGCTGTGCGAAGGGTGGGAAACGGCTCCATCGTTTCCCATGCTTTGCATAGCTGCGCCATTTCCATGACCAATTTGCTTGCGTAAAGCGTGGGGAGTCCTCAATCTCTGCCTGATCGAATCCTTCGGTCATTCTTTCTTCGATCCCGATAAGAACCTTGTGCGCTTTTGCCAAGATTTCAGCACCTCTACGCGTAAGTTCGCTTCGCCTTATACGGCCATGGGTAGGATGCGGAACCCGGCGGAGCAAACCCTGCTTCTCCATGTTCGCGATCACACCTTGCATACTCTGCGCCGTTACGAAGGCCATGCGGGCCAGGGCAGCATTGGAGATTCCCGGCTCGAACGCGACTGCGGAGAGGAGATTGTATTGTGCTGTGGTGAGGCCAAGCGGACTGAGCTGATCGTCTATGCTCGTGCGCAACGCATGTTGCGCTCGCTTGAGCAAGTAGCCCAACCGTTCTGACATCGGATGTTCCGTCAACTTAGACCGCCGCACTAGTTCCTCCCCTTGATGTAAGGAGCCTTACATGATTATATAAGGTTCATGACATCTTCTCGCAACAACGCCAACCCCGCGGAATGGATCGGCCCTAGTTTCCTTGCTCTCCAGGTGCGTGATCTTGAGGCATCTAGGGTGTTTTACGTTGAGAAACTAGGACTGGTACCGTTGCAGCAGAACCCTCCAGGAGCGATCGTATTTTCTACGCGCCCGGTACCGTTTGCAATTCGGACTCCGATGATCGACCTGGATGCTACCAGCAAGCTCGGATGGGGTGTCTCGTTCTGGATAGCCGTCACCGATGCAAATGCCATGCACGACCAGCTGGTGAAAGCTGGCGTACCGATTGTGCTGCCGCTCGCGGATGGACCATTCGGAAGGTTTTTTGCCTTCTGCGATCCGGACGGCTACACGATTACAGTTCACACGCAAAGACCCGAGTAGGACCCCGGTGCCCAGGCGGTTGGTACTGGGAACAGCCGCTGCCGCTTACGTCGAGAAGGTAGAAGCGGCAAGGGTAGAACAAGCGGGCTAGCCACCCTGCTGGTGGATTGCTCAACATTGAACGTTTTGTCTGAGCGGCTCCCTAGATGGAGGAGAACAGAGGCTCCACGTAAAGTGTGCCCGAGCTCCATCAGATCCGCTCGTCGTCCACCCCTGCATCGAAACGGATCATCGCTTTATGGCATCACAGCCGTCAAGTGTCAATGTGTCACACATAAACCTTAGGACGCCGCGCGAAGGAGGAGGAATCATCATGGAACCGAAGCGGGACTTTGATCTTGTTGTGATTGGAGCCACAGGATTAACCGGCCGCCTGGTCATCGAGCAGCTTGCGCATCGCGATACCCTCTCGGGCTTCACCGGCAAACGCCGCTGGTCGATCGCGGGCAGGAATCCGGACCGTCTTGCCAAAACGCTTGCCGATCTTCATCTTGAAGACGTGCAAACGTTACATGCGGATCTCGACGATCAAACGTCGCTCTGTGATCTCGCAACGCGAACGGCTGTTGTGCTGAGCTGTGCTGGACCGTACAGTTCGCGGGCCGAAGGCTTGATCGAGGCGTGCGTGCAGGCCGGTACTTCGTATGTCGACCTCAGTGGAGAGATCCCGCTTTTACGTCGGGTGATCGATCGCTTTGATGAGCCCGCTAGAAGTGCTGGTGTGCAGGTTGTTCAGATGGCTGGCTGGGAAGCGATGCCCGCTGATCTCACCACATTGGTCGCGTGCCAGCGTGCAGCCGCCTCGATGACTGCGGGATCCGAGCAAGGTGGGCTCTACATCGGTCCGGGAGCAGCACATCCCATTACGAGCGTCCATGTGGCTGTACGCTTCCTGCGTCGCCCAGAAGGTGGCGTGCCGTTCAAGCAATCCGTGTCTGCGGGAACCATGGCCAGCATCGTTGAAATCCTCAAGGCGCCCACTGCCGGTCTGGTAGGGCGGTCGGCGGGCCTGCTGCCGATTTCTTCAGCAAATGAAAGTTCGCAGCAGCCCGCCCCCTTGTCGCTGCGACCGCAGGTCCAACAAGGACGTATGTTTGGTCCGGTCGTGCCGGTTGCTTTTCTTAACCCGCCGATTGTCTACCGAACCGCCGCCATCCTAGCCCGGGAGCGGAGAGTAGCTGTTTCTTTTGCCAGGTACCGAGAAGGTCTGGATCTGGGGTTTTCTGCAGGTCTTCGTGGCATCGGACGCAGAGTTGCTGCCGTACTGAAGGGGGTCACGCAGACGCTTCTCATTGGCGTGACACGCCTGCCGTTATCGCTGCGCAGGCTATTGGCTGGGCTCCTTGAAAAACTTCTTCCCTCGGCAGGTTCGGGTCCCTCAGGCCGTCATCTCACGCAGTGGACGTGGGAGGTCGAGGCCAGAGCCACGGCTGTAAATGGCAACATTGCTACTTGCGTGCTCGCCGGAACCGGGCATCCCGGGTATACCGCAACTGCGGCAATGATTGCGGAAGTTGCTCTGCAGATGGCAGATCGAAACCAGAGCGAGAGCCGTTCCGGATGCCTGACACCGGCTCTGGCTATGAGCAACTCCAAGGAGCTAAACATGAAGATGCCGTCCCTGACACTGCGTTAACCGCTATGGTATCCAGCTAAGGAGAGACAGGCGATCTTGCGTTTTGCTCCGGAAGGAAGAGGAAAGTGGAGCGCCGCCCATGCAAGGAGCGCCACTACTTGGATAACCGCTTGGGACTGGCTCTTCTGTGGTTTTTGAAGCTCTGCGAGAAGACGTTTTAGGCAATGGGGCCAAGCTGGACAGCTTGTAAGGTGACGGCCAAGCGATAATTCCGAGATGTCCAAGAGCCTCCGCACTCTTCGTCGATGGGCAATCTCGTCCACACTCTTTCCCGAGACAACACTTCCTGACGCCCTCAACACGCTCGGCTTCGTTCAGGCCGATCCGATTCGCTCTCCGGCACGCGCTCAAGAGTTGATCTTGCGACAGCGCGTGAAGAACTACCGGATCGGCGACCTCGATGCCAACTACGCTGCATTGACTCTGGAGGAAGATTACCTTTACGCATACGGCTTCATGCCGGCGTCGACCTGGCAGGTATTGCACCCAAGGGCATCAGGTTCGCTCACCCCTATGGAACAGGAGTTGCTCGCTATCGTCTCGGAAAACTCTCAGCTTCACCCAGCCAGTCTGCGGAAGGTTTTTGGAGACGTAAAAGAGCCGAACGCATGGGGAGGTCATTCGAAAGTCTCGACAAGGGCCCTTGAACGACTGCACTATCGCGGCCTAATTCGAGTAGCAGGGCGAAAGGGTGGGATAAAGCTCTATGGGAAAGCAAACCCAATCAGTGAAGCAAGGATGCCAAATGAGCGCCTGGACTTCTTAATTCTGCTGGTCGCAAAGATCCTTTGCCCCATTTCAGAAGGAAGTCTTCGAGCAGCACTAGGCCATCTACGGCATGCGTCGCCGGAGTTGACCGGTCGTGCCGCCGCACTCTCCAGCTTGATCAAGCGTGGAATGCTCCAAGTGCAAGCGGTGGACCAGGTCCGGTACGTAGCTCCTGCCGACAGCGGGCCAGTCGCTGAGCAGGAGGACGCCGTGCGGTTTCTTGCCCCATTCGATCCTCTGGTCTGGGACCGCCGCCGCTTTGAGCATCTTTGGGGTTGGGCCTATAGGTTTGAAGCTTATACTCCGCCTTCCAAACGAAAAATGGGCTACTACGCGATGCCCCTTCTGTGGAGGGACTCAGTTATAGGCTGGGTCAACGTTTCTGGCGGCGGCGCGCTCTATCAGATTGAGCCAGGCTTCATTTCAGGCAAAGCCCCAACTTCAGCCACATTTCGGCGGGCCTTTGAAGCCGAAGAATCAAAGCTGAGGAGTTTTCTACGCCCTCGTTCCACGCTGGGCTGAGGCCACATCCTGGCACAATGCGCAATGGCTGCCAGACGCTTTCGTCGCCGCACCTGATTGTATAAACCCGTAGCATCACCCGAACCAGTTCACATTCTCGAGACGGCCAGGTTCGCCGGAACGCACGTTTGCGAGAAGCTCGCAGGCTTCAGACACCCAAACGGAGTTCATCTGAACCACTCCGGCATCGTCGCGGTCTGCGTCGCAGAAATTACAATCGAAGTTAGGAGAATGGTGATGGCAAGCGAAGTCCACAAAGAGACGTATGAAGCGTACGGGCGAGTATGGGATAGCCGAACTCCGGGATGGAAACAATTACTGGCCGAGATCGTGGATGAGAATTGCGTGTACAGCAACATGGTCGTGAGCGGTGCGGGCTTGGAAAGCCTGACGCAGGTCATCGAGGCATTCCATTCAACGAATCCAGAGAGCGTCTTTGCCACAACCGACTACATGGAACAGCACGGGAATTCACTCGGTCATTGGAACCTGCTCGACGCCACTGGCCAAGTGGTTATGACAGGATCCAATTTCACGGCCTACGGCGAGACTGGTCGCATGATTCAGATTGCGGGCTTCTGGGGCATGTAGGGCAGCACATTCATGTCGATAGAATTGTGACCCTCAGCAAAAGAAGAGCTTCTGGAAGGATCTCTACAACGATGGATAGCGAGAGCGGTTCGGATCGGATGCGTTCTGCAAGATCGTTGGCAATCCGCGTCCTCGCAAACTGGTTTTCAAGTGCTGTGCCAGGGTTTGTGGCGCAAAGCGAATCTCGAGAAGAACCCGTCCATTAAGAAGTCGGCAGTGAAGCCGGGTCGAAAGACAAGGGGCCCGTTGATCGGTTATACACGGAGCGCAACCCATGACCGAAAGCGAGAGCTGCAGACAGAGGAGCTTCAGGATGCCGGCTGCAAAAGACCTCGTGCGCGACTCCGGCTGGATCCAGGAAGGCTGAACCAGGCTCTCACCGCTGAGTGACCACTTTTCGACATAACTGGTCGAAAGCGGCCGATCCGTCTCCAAGAACACCAGAAATCGGGACGGTGGACGAAAGGTAACCCGCGTCCTCCTCCTTCATGGGACGAGCGGCAGCTCCACCGCGCTCGCCTGGCCGGCCTGATGGTAGATGCGCTGGGTCGCCGCCCGGTAGTCGGCGAATCTGGCGCTGAAGATGTTGGGCACGAACGTTTGCGGGTTACGGTCGTAGAGTGGGAACCAGCTCGACTGCACCTGCACCATGATGCGGTGGCCGGGCAGGAACACATGATCCGCGTCCGGCAGAGCGAACCGGTACTCGACCACCTTGTTCGCCGGGATAGCAGTCGGGTGAGCGGGATCATCGCGGTAGCGACCGCGCAGGATGTCCATCGACACGGCGAGCTGGTAGCCGCCCATCTTCGGCTTTTCGGGCACCACGTCGGGGTAGACGTCGATCAGCTTGACGATCCAGTCCGCATCCGTGCCGCTGGTGGACGCGAACAGGTGCGCGAACGGCCGGCCCGCGATGTGCACGGGCTGTGTCAGCACGTCGGACGTGTAAACGGTCACGTCCGGTCGGCTGGCTGCGAAGCGTTGGTCGTCGACCAGCCAATCTTGCCAGGTTGAACCCTTGACGTAGGGGGCTTGGTTGGGCCGCTCGCGATAAGTGACGGGCTTGGCCGGGTCACTGACCCACTGGTCGTAGCCCTCGCCGGACGGCGCCGGACGGCCGAGCGACAGGGTGCCGTTGCCGCCGAGGTACAAGGGCACGGTTTGTGCGGCGGCCGGCCAGTCGGGCAGGCGGCGCCATTCGTTCGTACCCGTTTCGAACGCGGTCACCGGCGCGATATCAGCGGCGGGTGCCCCGTCCTTCATCTGCGCGTCAAGGAACGGGAGCAGGACGTGGTCGCGGAACCATTTGCCCGTGTCTGACCCCCAGTCGAGGGCGAGCTTCGACCCGTCCCCATTCTCCTCGCCGTGGTACCAGGGGCCGAGCACGAAGTACAACTTTCCTCCGGACTGCGCCTTCAACGCCCGCCACACCGTCGGCGCACCGTAGATGTCCTCCTGGTCCCATTGGCCGTCTACCAGCAGCGTTGGCACGGTGAGCCGCTTGGCAGCCAGGATGCGGTCCACCGCTTGGTCCCGCCAATAGGCGTCGTAGGCGGGATGCTCAACCAGACGACGCCAGAAGGGCAGCTGGTCCATGCCCATTGCAGTCCCAAACGCGCCGGCCGAACCGTAGCGCAGAAAGGTGTCGTAATCGTCATAGTGCAGCGCGAACCAGTTCTCGCCCGAATCCTTTTGCGCGGTTTGGCCATAGATATAGCTCATCATCTCCTGCCGGAAGGCGCCGTTGTGGAACCAGTCATCGCCCTTCCACACATCCACCATAGGGTTCATCGGCACCGCGGCCTTCAGCGCTGGATGCGGATTGACCAGGCTCATCAGGGTGGTAAAGCCGTCGTAGCTTGTGCCGATGGTGCCGACCCGGCCGTTGCTTTCGGGCACATGGTGGATCAGCCACTCGATCGTGTCCCATGTGTCGGTGGAATGGTCGACCTGGGTTCTGTTGAGAGGTCCGCGCACCGGACGGTTCATGACATAGTCGCCGCCGGATTTGTATTTGCCGCGCACGTCCTGCGCGACGATGATGTAGCCGCGGGTCGCCAGCTCGGCGTACGCTGGGAACAGGTTCTGGGCCAGAAGCGGGCCGCCGTCGTCTCCGGTGGTGAGCTTGTCCGCGCTGTAGGGCGTGCGGTCGAGCATCATCGGCCCGCGTTTAACCGCCTTGGGCACCAGGATAACCGTGTGTAGCATCACCCCGTCGCGCATCGGAACCTCGGCCGTGCGGCGCTCGAAATCGTTATCGTCGCGTACCGGCGTGAACTTGATCGGAATGTCGCCGCCGATCGGGATCGGCGGCACCTGCTCGGCTTTGGCACCGGTCTGGGCGGGCGCAGCGGAAGCTAGCAGCGTGGCGACGGCAAGCAAAAGAAGGCGGGTTCGAGACATGGGTGGAGGGGCTCCTGCGGAAACTGCGGGGTGGATGGGAACCTAGCTGTAGCAACGCGCAATGCAAATCTAGCAAGCGCCCAAACGCGGGATCTTCCGGTTCGCATTATTTTAGACAAAGCGGCTTTTTGGAACAGACCAGAGAGGGCCGGGGCGTCTCACGGCCAATTGAAGGAACGTTCAATCAGCAACACCAAATATCGGCTACTGACCTCTGGAGTTTGTCAACTGCTCAGCACTTGATTACCGCCTAGGTTTCAAGAAGCTCCGACGCCGCCGCTTATGAGGCGCTTCATCTCGGAGTGACTTGCATTCTCGGCGAACCGATGAGAACCTTGTGCGCTCTTATAGGAGCCCGGTATCTTTGCGCGTAAGCTTACTCTGCCTGATACGGCCTTGGGTAGGATGCGGAGCGTGGCGCAGCAATCCCCGCTTTTCCATGTTTGTGACGATGCCTTGCATACTCTGCGCCGATACAAACGCCATTATGGAGGCTATTGCGATTGTCAGGAGATCAGCTTAGTCGTTCTATGCTGCGCAAGCGCTCCGAGCAGTAGATGCAACACAGCTCGACCTGCCTGGTTCGAATCGAAGCGAGCGGCGCGACTGAGGTAGAGACTAGCCATGCCGTGCAGCAACGCCCACACCGCGTCGGTAAGCTCGTTCAAAGCTGGTGCATTTACCACCGCGAAGCTGGCATTCTGTGCAGCCAGCCACTGTTCAATAGAACTTCCGGTTACCTCGCAGATCCCCATTGCAGCGGTGCTAAGAACTTTGCCATCGACGGATACTCCGTCCATGCCGTTCATTAGACGGTACATTTGACTCTGTTTCTGCATGTAGTTCCAGTAACGATCCGCCAGCACGAGGATGGCCGTCTCCGCTCCTGTGTTCACCGGCTTTCGTAACTCGCGATTGAGTTCTTCAAGACTTTCGACTGCGAGTTGCGTCAGCACATCTTCCTTATTCCGGAAGTGCTGGTAGAGCACAGGAGCGGCATACCCCAGGCGATCCGCCAAAGCCCGAATAGTGACTGCCTTCCAACCGTTCTGCACGCCGGTCAGGCGTGCTGCAGCCAGGATCTGCTGCCGGTTCGCGATCACGCGTTCTTTGCCACGGCTCATTCTCGTTTTGGCAGCAGGTGATTCTGGCTTCACTGTTCCCCTAGGCTAAGAACGCCTGCTTGAAGTCTTGAGCAAATGTTTGGAAGGTTCTCGGTTTGACGCCTGTGACATCCTGGACGGCGGTCGACAGCGTGGTCGCTTCTCCACGGCTGTAGTGCTCATAATCTTCGACAAGACCGTCTGCCTGCCATCCGGGCATGTGGAAGCCCAGCAAGGCTTCTCGCATCGCTGCCCCGGAAATATTCTCAAAAGTGACCGGCTTGCCGATGGTCTGGGCCAGCTCTTCTGCCATCTGCGCGTGAGTCAGCGCCTCCGGTCCTGTAATGTCGTACGACTTGCCCTCATGCCCAGTCTCAGTTAGCGCCGCCATTGCTACAGCGGCGATGTCCCGCACGTCCACGACACTGACGGGCGACTCTCCCACTGGAGCGGTGATCTTGCCCTGAGACGCGATCAATTGCTTGAACAGCAGCAGCCCTTGCATGTAAAGGTTGGGCCGCAAATTGGTGAATGCCATCCCGGATTGGGCAAGCGCTGCTTCAACGGCTGCGTGGTAACGCAGGAAGCGCACAGGCGAGTCTTGCCTCGCATGGAGCTGTGACAGGTACACGATGTGCTTAACTCCAGCTTCGCGTGCAAGGTCGACAAATTGAAGCTGCTGTTCCTCCACCTTCTCCGACGAGGGCGTGACCAGGAACGCTCGGTCCACTCCGGCGAGCGCCCTCCGTAGGCTGTCCGCGTCATCGAAGTCCGCAATCGCGTACTCAACGCCGGCAGGAGAACCATCCTTCTGCTCTGGCTCTTTGCGGACCATAGCCCGGACCGATTTTCTCTGCGCACTCAGCTCTTTGACGATCTCTACCCCATTGTTTCCCGTTGCACCTGTAATCAGAATCATGGTTCCTCCTTATCTACCAGCGATAGATATGATCGCCGACGGGAGGGTTCCGGTTCCACCCTGAGGTGAGCGGCCAGCGGTTTAATTCGAAGGCCGCATTGCCAGCCTGTCAGCGTCGTTGAGCTTTCCCCAATGGAGGGGAGCGATGATTGTGAAATCACGTTTGTCCACAATTCGACATAGAGGCGGTCCGGAACATGCGGGTAGTCTCACATGACGACAGGCATTCATGAGGACTGATCTGCACTATCAATACGAGTATGCTCACGGGGAGAAGTACCCCTCGTCCGTCTGAACGCCGCGCTGAAGGCGCTCACGGATTTGTAACCGACTTCAGACGCGACAGAAGAGATCGACTGCATTGGCTGCTTGAGTCGCTTCGCCGCGATGGTCATGCGCCAGTGCGTCAAGTACTCCATGGGCGCCTTGCCGACCTTCTCCTTGAACAGCAGCGCGAAGGCCGTCCGCGACATACCTGCGGCGTGGGCCAAATCTGCCAGGGTCCATGCTCGCGCCGGTGCTCGATGGATGTAAGACAGCGCCGCCCGCAAGCGTACATCTGCAAGCGCAGAGAGCCATCCCGGGTTCTGTTCAAGGCCGTCTGCCGCATGCAGGCGGAGTGCTTCGACAAGCATCGTGTAGGCAACCTGCTGTGCGATCAGGGTGCTACCCGGCTGAGGGTCACGCGTTTCGCGAAGCAGCCGGTCCACTGCCCAGCGAAGCGATTCCCGCTGTGCGTCGCTTTCCAGCAGGACTACCGGAGGCAAAGCATCCAACAGAAAGCGCGCGTCGCCTTCCAGCCGGAAGTGACTGCCGAGGATCACGAAGTCATCCCCCGGCGTCAACGGCAAGATGCCGTTGTACCGTTCCTGCTGCGACAGCATTTCCCATGATTTCGGCGGATAAGAAAGGTCGCTGGCGAGACTGAAAGGCCAACCTCGCGGGAGCAGCAGACAGCTTCCGGTCTGCAATCTAATAGGCTCCGCAACATTCTCTACGGTAAGCCAGCACGTTCCCCGGACAACGCTGTAGCACTTGATCATCCCGTGCGCCGGGAAGCGGACTCCCCAGACGCCTCCAGCACTTAACCCGCCCGTGGCATAGGTACTCGGCTGCACAAGAGAGAGGATGTCGGAGAGTGGGTCCATAATCCTGTACGCACGCGACAGTTTTCTGAACGGTGCAGCATTGATGGTACAGCGTCAGCCCCATAGTTTTACTGGTGGAGGCTTAACATGCATATCTTCGTTACCGGCGGCTCGGGCCAAACTGGCCCGGCAATCGTTTCGGAACTGATCGCGAATGGCCACACCGTCACGGGGCTGGCGCGTTCTGAAAAGGCGGTCGATCGACTGGTTAGGCTCGGAGCGCAGACGCTCGAAGGGTCTCTGGACGACCTGCAGGTGCTGGCAAACGGTGCGGGGGCTGCGGATGGGGTCATCCACATGGCGTTCGGCGGGGATTTCTCAGACCCCGCGAGCATGACACGACGCGACTGCGCAGCCATAGAAGCAATGGGAGAGGCGCTTACTGGCTCTGGCAAGCCTTTGGTGATCACCTCGGGAACATTGGTGATGCCGACTGGAACGGTCGCGACGGAACAGGATGCGCCAGATCCGCAATCGCTCGGAACTTTAAGGATACCGGGCGAGCAGGCGTGTCTCGGTTTCGCTAGTAAGGGAGTACGCAGCATCGTCCTGCGGCTCGCTCCAACAGTTCATGGGCCGGGGGACCACGGTTTTATTCCGTTCCTGATCTCGACCGCGCGGCGAACCGGCGTCTCCGCTTATGTAGCCGAGGGCGTTAACCGCTGGCCCGCAGTGCACCGTCTGGACGCAGCTACCCTCTACCGGCTTGCCGTCGAGAAAGCACCGGCAGGCAGCACTTTGCACGGAGCAGGAGAGAGCGGCGTCACCTTCCAGACCATCGCACATCTGATCGGCCAAATGCTGAACATCCCGACAGTCTCCATCCCTGTAAGCAGGGCCGTAGAACATTTCCAGAATCCATTCTTTGCCAAGGCCTTTGCTGTCGATTCACCGGTGTCCAGTATCTGTACACGCGAGTTACTTGGCTGGGACCCGGTTCACCCGACTCTTCTACAGGACTTGGAAACAGGCGATTATTTCTCATCGGAAGCAACATCGGCTTTTGATAAAGCCGCACATTAGTCCCGCTATGTCGCATTGTGGGAGCAATTCGGCTCGAGTGCCTTCGAGACTCTAAACCCGGTCAACTTCCACAACGGCGTTAATGAGATGGTCCGCCGCTTGCTTCTTCATTTCCAACCGAGGATGGCTGGAGCAAGCTGTGACAGGAGGATCATCGACATGCAGATACATTCCGTTGGCATCGACCTGGGCAAGACGACCTTTCACCTTGTGGCGCTGGGTGCAGCCGGCAAGGTGCTGGTTAAGAAGAAGTTCACCCGGAAGCAGCTGCTGACCTACACCGCCAACTTGCAGACGTCGCTGATCGGTTTGGAGGCTTGCTCCGGAGCTCACTTCCTCGGGCGTGCGTTACGCAAGCAGGGCCACGATGTCCGACTGATCGCAGCGCAGTTCGTGAAGCCCCTTCGTAAAATCCAACAAGAACGACTTCGTGGATGCCGAGGCTATCGCCGAAGCGGTCGAGCGCAAGAACATGCGCTTCGTCCCGATCAAGACCGACGACCAGCTGGACCTTCAGGCTATTCACCGCGTTCGCGATAGGCTGGTTTCGAGGCGTACCGCTGTCATCAGCCAGATCCGCGCCTTTCTGCTGGAGCGCGGCTTGGTGTTCGCGCAGTCTCCGTCCAAGCTTAAGGCCGCGATGGCCGACGTTCTTGAGAACGCTGAGGCTGACCTCACGCCGATGATGCGCAACCTAATCAACGTGCTCTGGAGCGAGTGGAAGCTGATCGAGCAGCAACTCGAAGAGCTGAACGATGAGCTCGAACGGATATGTGCAGCCGATGCTGGCTGCACCCGCATACGACAGATCCCTGGTATCGGACCCGTTGTGGCTACAGCTATCGTTGCCGCGATCGGCAACGGAGCCGCTTTCCATAAGGGCCGGGAGTTCGCCGCCTGGCTTGGCATCGTGCCGCGTCAGTACTCCACTGGAGGCAAGACGAACCTTCTGAGTATCAGCAAGCGCGGCAACGTCTACCTGCGCAAGATCCTGATCCATGGCGCCCGGGCAGCCGTGCTGCGCATCAAGCGAGATAGAGCACCCATCGGTGCCTGGCTGGATCGGCTCGACGCTCGAGCTCACAAGAACGTCGTCGTAGTGGCTATGGCCAACAAGATCGCCCGCACCGCCTGGGCTGTGCTGTCCAGCGGCAACGATTACAAGCCATCCGCCGTACCAGCCTAGGCGCGGAAAAGACGCCTCCGGCTTGGAAGCGCTTCGCGCTCCCACTTTACCCGCACCACGGCGACGAACAAGCTCTCCACCGAAGTCTGCACAGGGCAACAAGGACGAAAGAACAGTCACAACGACGTGTCTAAAGCCTGATACCGAGAATGGTCTCCAACGACCGCGGCGTTTATAAGGACAGACACGTGCGCATCTCATCCTGGCCAGGAGAGACGATCTCCACCCAAAGGCCGAATACATTTGCGCAGACTTGTCTTCTCGCCCAACCTAACCCTTGCAGTCGCGCGGCGGACCATACATTATAGGTAGTTTGATCACGGCCGTCCATTTGACACAGATTCCGGCTTCAAAGAAGTCGCATACCGGCGCGGTGCGCAACCCACCATACGTCGGAACGCTGTGCTGAAGGCACTCTCTGATGTGTACCCCAGTTGCGTGGCGATGGTCCCGATCGCGTCCGGGGAGTTGAGGACGCGCTCCTTCGCTAGCGACATGCGCCAGCGCGCGAGATAGTTGAGTGGTGAGAATCCAACCAGGTCTTTGAATTTGACTGCAAATCCTGTCCGCGACATTCCCGCTTTTCGCGCCAAAGAATTCAGAGTCCACGGATGACTCGGGGCCTGATGCATAGCCTGTAGTGCCATGCCCACCTTCTTATCCCTCAGTGCGAACATCCATCCTACGTTGCCTCCCAAACGAGAGCTGAGATGGGTACGAAGGATTTGCACCAGCATCAACGTGCCAAGTTGCTGTGTAGCTAGTGATGTGCCCGGCTGCGGATTATGGAGTTCCTTCCTCATGCGTTCCAGGCACCAACGCAGCACCTGCTTGTCAGAGTCTTCACGTATGTGAACGACCGGCGGCAACATGGCGAGCAGAAGATCTGCGTTCTCGCCTGCCATGTCAAAGTGTCCAGCCAGCCCGAAGCAGTCGGTCCCGGCACTAAATCGTGCTATCTCATTCGGTAGAAGAGAGTGGACGAGAGAGTCCCCATCCAAAGAAGGCAAGCTTAGATTACTTGCGACCCGATAGCTTCGCCCGCTCGCTAGCAGCAGGCAATCCCCGGCAAGAACACGGATTGGCTCTTGAAGTCCATCGACAGCAAGCCATCCCTCTCCGGACACGACCGCGAAGAGTTTAATTCCACTCGAGGGGCCAAAAGTCACGGACCAATCATTGCCAGCCTGAAAACCACCTGCGGCATACACCCGAACCTTGAGCAGCGAAAGCACATCCGACAACGGATCCATAGTGCCTATTCTGAACGATCGCAAAGGTATTCTGGACGAACTGCTCTGTGAAATCCGGTTTTCCGAGCCTATCTTTACTAAGGGAAGCTTATGACCGACACAACAGACGACATCTGGATTTTGGGAGCCGCTGGTCGCTCAGGACGAGCGATTGGAGCAGAGTTGGCAGAAAAAGGTCTGCCGATGACCTTCGTTGGGCGTGACGAGGAGACTCTGAAGCAGGCAGCACGGTCATTGAAGATAGAGGCCGGAATTGTTGTTGCCGGTACGATCGAAAACATGGCTGCAGCCATCTCGCGCGGGAAGCCACGAGTGGTCATCAATACGATTGGGCCTTTCACAAGGACAGCTCCTGCGATTGTCAACGCGTGTCCAGAAGGGACGCACTATCTTGATATCGGGAACGAGTTGGAAGCATTTCTTTTGCTCTTTGCGATGAATGACGAGTTGGTCCGAACCAAACGATGCGTTGTTCTCGGCGTAGGCTGGGGTGTTTTGGGAACGGAGAGTGCCGTCCTTAAGCTCTGCGAAGGCCGGCCTCCCGCAGCGAAGGTGCGCGTTGACAGTGTGGCCGCAGTCGAAGCCTGTGGACCACTCGGAACTACCCTGGCGCAGACCATTGTGGACGGCATTCCGTACGGCGGTCGCCGTTACGCAGGCGGTAAGCTGAAGCGAGTTTTAGCCGGCGACGAGGAAGAAACCTTTTCCTTGCCGGATGGATCGACAGCAGTCACCCGGCTCATTGCAAGTGGCGAGCTTGAAGCAGCCCGCCGCGCGAGCAGGGCCTCCGAGGTTGTCGCTGCATTCCCTGCTGTCCCCGGTGGCATCCTTCGTTTCGCAATCCCTGCGATAGCCCCTCTTCTTTCCATCCCCGCACTCCGTCGTTTCGCCACGGGGCGATTGGCAAAGCTAGTGCCGCCTCCCTCGAAGGCAGTCGTCTCTTGGGCACGAGCCCGCGTCGAGTGGCCAGATGGTTCGGTACGCACCGGATGGTTGCGTGCAGGTGACGGGTACGCCTTTCTAGCGAAGGCTTCGGCGGGTGTTGCTCAGCGTTTACTGCAGGGGCAAGGACAGCCTGGATGCTTTACACCTGGCGCCCTATTTAGCATGAAACTTGCCATTGAAGCAGGCGGGACATTTGTATTGAGAGACTAGGGAAGCGCGGCCCAAATCGCGATCCTGACAAGTCGCATGATCATCAGTAACGGCTGGAAGCTCTAAGGATGCGTTGAGGAGGGCACCCATCTATATAAGTAGGTATGGAGACGCCCAGGTTGCTGGCCACATCGCGTGCTCGTACTCCACTGGCCAGCAGCTTCTTCGCTGCTTCGACCTTACTTTCGGTCATCTGCCGTTTGCGGCCGCCTGTGCGACCGAGCTGGCGTGCGAGAAGGGGCAAAACCGTCACCGACTCTGATCATGACCGTCGTAACGACTACTGAGTTCAGCGTCCCATTCGGGGCGCTTCGGCAGGCAGAACTGTCTTCCATCAGACAGCGGATGCTTGTTCGCATCGCCTACAATCAGCACGTCAACAGCGCTGAATCAGTTCATGCTGAGGGAAAAACGTGAAAGCTAAGGACTTGCTCGTCAGAATCGTCGTTCATCGCGCGCATGAGCCGGGTGAGATAGACTTGTGCCCGCCTCTGGACCAGCGTGCAGCCTTGAGGATCTTCGGTGCAGGTGCTCAGGGCAGCGTCGTTGCTGGGTGCGGCAGGTCAGGCTCCACGTCTAGTTCCGGGAGCAGCGAGGGATGAACTCGGTAACCAATGCCGGTGATTCCATCTAGTTAGATGGAGTGGGAGCGAGACTGATGGGTTTACAAGCGCACGCCTACTGAATCGTAAGGAGAGCATACAAGTGTCAGAACTGAAGCCGCAGACCGAACTGGTAGTGCGTGGCATGGACCACGTTGGCTTGACTGTACCCGACCTCGAAACAGCCACAACCTTCTTAATCGAGGCCCTTGGAGCAGAGGTGGTGTACGACGTCGTTACATCCGAGACCGGTTCGCTCAAGGGTGAGGACAACGAACGCCAACTCGGAATTCCGCACGGATCCGAGATCTGCAAAATCCGCCTTCTTCGAATCGGGGATGCTCCAACCATTGAGTTGTTCGAGTTTCGACGTGCAGATCAACGGAGGCCGGTCGTGATCAATGACTTTGGCTGGAATCACGTCTGCTTCTACGTCGATGACATAGAAGCGGCTGCAGCGTTGTTCGTCGCTGCCGGTGGAACTCTTCTCTCTCCCCCGCACTCGATCGGCGGCATTGAAGGCGCACCACGCAACCGCGGCTTTTATGGACGTCCGCCCTGGGGAGGCATACTTGAGATGCTCACCTACCCAGACGGCATCAAGTATCCCGATCCAGCCAGAGTTCGCTGGACGCCCCCTGCACGTTGACGCCTTGAAACAGACCGGGAGCCTGCCTTGAAGTATGGGATGAATCTTGTTCTATGGACGACGGCGGTCACCCCCGAGCACTATTCCGTGCTTCGCGCACTCAAACAGATGGGGTATGACGGCGTCGAACTGCCGATTACACGCGGGCATGCGGAAAAGTTTGACGAACTTGGTGACGTTCTCGAAAGCGAAGGGCTCGAGTGCACAACGCTTACGAACCTGCCGCCAACGTCCAACCCGGCGGACGCAGACCCAGCCGTGAGAGCTAGAGCACTTGACGACTTGAAGTGGGTCGTCGACATAAGTCAACGATTGGGCAGTCGCAGCGTAGCCGGTCCTCTGTACGGCACCGCCGGCGTCTTTACGGGAATAGGTCCTACACCGGGAGAGCTTGCCCGTTCGGCGGAGGTGCTACATGCGGTGTGTGACTACTCGCCTGACACGCTCATCGCGCTTGAGTTTCTTAATCGTTTCGAAACGTACATGGTGAACACCACTGGGAAAGCAAAGCAGCTAGCCCGTACGGTCGATGCACCCAATCTCCGCTTGGTTTACGACACCCACCATGCTCACTGGCCTGCCCGATCTTTTGTACCAGTGGGATTGTTAGTGTAGCGCAGTGATCCTTAGGACTGGATCGTTGCAGGATAGGGCTGGGAGAGCTGTCAGGCGCGTAGCGCCTGGCAGCTCTCCGAGCCGAGCGGGTTCTGGCCTCCACGCCTGGGGAGCGGGGGCCTGTAACCCAACGAGGAGTGGGGCCGGACGGTGTTGTAGTGAACGCGCCAGCGTTCTGCCAGCACGCGCAGCTCCTTCATCGAGTAGAAGATTTCACCGTTGAGGAACTCGTCCCGGAGTTTGGAGTTGAAGCTTTCGCAGAAGCCGTTCTCCCACGGAGATCCCGGCTCGATGTACAGCGTTTTGGCGCCTGTCTTCGCCAGCCACCTGCGCAGGTCTTTGGCCACGAACTCCGGCCCATTGTCGGAGCGAAGATGTTCTGGAACTCCCTTCAGCACCATGACATCGGCCAGTGCAGAGATGACCCTGGCACTGGACCAGCGGCGTTCCGCGCGCACCAGCAGGCTTTCACGCGTGTGCTCGTCGATCAGGTTCAACAGCCGTACGCTGCGGCCATCATGCGTCCGGGCGCTGACGAAGTCGTAGCTCCACACATGGTTCCGCCGCTCCGGTCTGAGCCGTACGCACGAACCATCGTTGAGCCATAGGCGTCCTCGTGGCTTCTGCTTCTGCGGCACCTTTAGCCCCTCGCGACGCCAGATACGCTCCACGCGGTCCTTACCCACCCGCCAGCCAGCTCGCTTGAGCAGCGCCGTGATCCGGCGATACCCATAACGACCGTACTGGCTGGCAAGCTGGATGATCGCCTGCGTAAGCGCATCTTCATCTTCCCGCCGGATCGCACGGTAGCGCTGCGTGCCGCGCGGCTGGTTGGCCAGCCGGCATGCCCTGCGCTCCGTCATCCCATGCGTCTGCTGTGCATGAGCTGATGCGATCCGCCGTCGCTCAGGGCTTAGAAGTTTCCCGAGGCGAAGTCCTTCAACACAAGGTTGTCCAGGCTCAGGTTCGCTACCAGACGCTTCAGCTTCGAGTTCTCCTGCTCCAGCTCCTTCAGCCGCTTCGCCTGATCCACCTGAAGACCGCCGTACTCCTTCCGCCAACGGAAGTACGTCTGCTCCACGATCCCGGCTTCCTTCGCCGCCAGAGCTGTCGTCTTCCCGTTCGCGATCGCCACTTCAATCTGACGCAGCAGGTTCACCACCTGCTCCGGCTGATACTTCTTGCCCCGACTCATACGCGCTCCCTGTCCAGTTCTCTCTTATCCACTGGTACATTTCAAGCCGGGCACTCCACATCCTGCAGCAGCCTGAGGAAGTGAACATCGGAGAGGTTACGCTTCGCTCCAAGGCGCAAGCCTGAAGTCGTCTTCATAATCCTGCTAAACGCGGTTGTGGGAAGTTGGGCGCAAATGAGTCCGCTTCTGTTCAGGAGTGCCGATATGCTGAGAGCGCAGTTGGTCGAAGCTGACCATCGGCAGCATGACGTGAAAACGGGAGAGATCCATTGGCGACGAAGAAAGCAGCAGCGACGAAGACGGCTGTTCCAGCGAAGAAGGCCACACCAACCAAGGCTTTGGCGGGCACGAAGGCACCTGTCCAGAAGATGACCAAGACCCAGCTGATTCGATACATGGCCGAGCAGATGGAAGTGCCTCCCAAGCAGATCGAAGCCTTCTTCGATCTACTGATCGAGACCGCGACCACGCACACCCGAAAGAACGGCGAGTTCACGATTCCGGGCCTGGGCAAGCTGGTGAAGGCCCAACGTGCAGCGCGAATGGGTCGCAACCCAGCGACCGGGGAGGCGATCAAAATCAAGGCCAAAATAACCGTGAAGTTCCGGCTCGCGAAAGCCGCCAAGGATGCCGTTGTCCCGCCCAAACCCTAGTGGTACCATCGGGCGTAAGCTGTTTAGGTTGAACCACTTACGTCCGATAACAAAGGTTATGTACAGTCGATTTGCGGATGATCGACGGGCTTCCTCACCGGCCAGATTGATGAGAACACCAAATCTAATCCGAGTGACTACTGAAGCCACGTGCCTTGGTTTCTTACCTGAGGCACCTCAGGTAAACACGGTGTTGATGCATGCCGTAGAGCCAAGGCCATGCGAGGGCTTACGAAGACGCAGTGTTGCCCTCGCATGGCTCAAAGCGGCTCTGTTGCATTAACTTGCTGAGACGCAGCTTCCCGCTCTTGGCGTGGCAGTCATGCGGCAACCTGGAAGAGACGATTCACAAAGCGGATCTCATTGTGGACGCCTGGCTTGCAGGTGAGACAGTGACCTCGTCGGATCATGCGCATGATTTCGAAGCCTTTGATCGTAGCGGCCGCTGTCTTCATCGTCTGGAACCCGCGTGTAGGTCGGATGACCTTCTTGAGTGCACCATGATCTGCTTCAATGATGTTGTTCAGGTACTTCGACGTGCGGTGTCTTGTGTCTAAGGCCAGCTTGCCTTCACGTTTCAGCTGGTCGATTGCTTCAGGATAGGAGGGAAGCTTATCTGTCGTGATCGAGGTCGGAGGCCAGTCCCGCATCGTGGCTGTAGCTTTGCTCAGGAAACGGTTCGCAGCGCGGATATTGCGTCGCTCCAACAGCATGAAGTCGATTAACCGGCCGTGTTTGTCGACTGCCCGGAACAGATATTTCCAGCGGCCGCCAACTTTGACGTATGTCTCGTCGACCCGCCAAGATGTGGAGCCGTAGCCCTGGTAGGCCCGTACTCGTTTCTCCAGCTCAGGCGCGTAGCGGTGAACCCAGCGCATGATCGTGGACGGGTCCACCTCCACGCCGCGCTCCTGCATCATCTCCGTCAAGTCCCGGTAGCTGATCCCATACTTGCAGTACCAGCGAACGCATAGCAGGATGATCTCAACCGGGAAGCGACGGCGCTTGAACATGAGTCATCGTAGTGCCTCATCCGTCCTCCAGACAGTTAATGCAACAGAGCCCGCTGGCTTTGCCCCCTGTTTTCTAGACGGTTATTGGAACTACATCATGAGTTTGTCCAAGGTGATGGGGAGTTCTGTGATGCGTTTGCCTGTAGCGTTGTAGATAGCGTTAGCTACGGCGGCGCCTGTGCCGGTGATGCCGATTTCACCGATGCCGCGGGCACCCATGGGGGCGTGAGGGTCAGGGATGTCGGTCCAAAGAACGTCGATCTCAGGGACGTCCATGTGGACAGGGACGTGATATTCAGCGAGGGAGGGGTTCATGATGCGGCCCTTGCGCTCGTCCCACTGGGTTTCTTCCATGAGGGCGAGACCGAGGCCCATGATCATGCCGCCACGGAATTGACTTGCGGCGGTTTTGGCGTTGAGAATCCGCCCACAGTCGAAGGAACCGAGCAGGCGCCGGACGCGGATTTCGCCGGTGATGGCGTTCACGTGAACCTCGGCAAAAATAGCGCCAAAGGAGTGCATGGCCCAGTGCATGACTTCGAGCGGGGCGGAGGGTTCGGCTTCCACGGTGAGATTGTCCTTTTCGGCATTCTTGAGAATGGAAGCGTAGCTCTCGTAACGGTGGGGCTCGTCGAGCTTGGAAAGACCGGCATCTCGGGCACCGACCTCGTCTGGACCGAGGCCGTGAAGAGGTGAATCCTTGCGGACGAGCCCAAGAAGTTCCTTGTTGAGTCTGTTGTGGGCGGCGATGACAGCGGCGCCGATCGAGGCCGTTTGCGAGGAGCCACCGGCGAGGAAGGCACCGGCAAGGTCAGAGCTGCCGTAGTTGACCTTGACGCATTCCAGAGCAACGCCAAGGCGCTCTGCAAGAACCTGAGCATTAACTGTGGCGGTACCCATGCCCATCTCGTGAGCGGCAATGTCGAGAGCGGCGACGCCGTCCTGGGAGAGAGTGATGCGGGCAGCCCCGCCCGGCATGCGGTAATAGGGATAGGTGGCGGTGGCGCAACCGATTCCGACCAGCCATTCACCTTCGCGGCGAGCACTGGGCAATGGCTGTCGCTGAGACCAGCCGAAGCGCTCGGCACCGGCAGCGTAAGCCTCGCGAAGATGACGGGAGGAGAACTCCTTGCCGGAGGTGGGGTCCTTGTCGGGCTCGTTGCGCATGCGGAACTCGATGGGATCAAGACCGATCTGATTGGCGAGTTCGTCGATGGTGGACTCAAGGGTGAAGGTGCCAATGGATTCGCCGGGTGCGCGCATAAAGGTATTGGCGATCATGTCCATGTCGGCAACGCGCTGCCCGATGCGGTAGTTGGGCGCTGTGTAGACGTGCTTCGCAGGAAAGCTGAACTGTTCCGGACAGTCGTTATGGGTGGTCATGGCGGCAATGCCGGTGTGGATGAGCGCCTGGATGTGGCCTTCAGCGTCGGCACCGATCGCTACGCGCTGCTCGGTGGTGGTGCGGCCTCCGACGGTGCGATAGACGCCTTCGCGGGACAGCACCATGCGGACGGGGCGATCGGACAGCTTGGAGGCTGCCGCGGCGAGAACGTGGTACTGCCAGAGAGTTTTGCTTCCGAAGCCACCGCCAACGTAGGGCGAGGAGATATGGACCTCGTCCTCCTTCATGTCGAAAACCTTGGCGAGTGTCCATGCGGTCTGAGCGACGGCCTGCGAAGCATCGTGAATAAAGAGCTCCCTGTCACGCCAGTAAAGCGTAACGGCGTGGAGTTCGATCGGGTTGTGATTATGGCGCGGGGTACGGTAGGTGATGTCGACGCGGTGCGGTGCGGCGGCGAGGGCGGCATCGACATCGCCGGACTCAACCTGCGGAGGTTCGCCGAGGATGGTCCCGGGCGGGTGGGCATTGGCCTTCGCCTGGTCGAAAGAGATGACGGCAGGTTCGGTTATGTATTCGGCGCGGATAAGGGATTTGGCGTAGTCGGCCTGCTCCTGCGTGTCGGCCAGCACAACGGCGATCGCTTCGCCGTTCCAATGGATGCAGGGGTCCTGCATGATGGGCAGGTTGCTGGGACCGGCTGCCTTAGGGGAGGTGTTGAAAATCGGAGTTGGGTTGAGCTTGGGAGCGTTCCTGAAGCTCATAACCAAGTGAACGCCGGGCGCGGCTTCGGCGTCGGCGGTGTCGAGGAGCTTGATGCGGCCCTTGGCGATCGTGCTCCAGGCGATGGCGGCGTAGACCATGCCGGGGATGGGGAACTCGGCGGCGAAGGTAGCCGTTCCCGTGACCTTCAGCCGCCCGTCGAGACGGGTCACAGGTGCGCCGATGAGGCCGTGCTTTTGATTGATGAGCGGATCGGGTTTGCCGCCAGGAATCCAGCTATCAGGGGCGGCTTCGACCACCTTTTTCATCAACGTCATGGCTGCGGTTTTGATGGCACTCATGCTTGGGACCCTCCTGCGAGTTCGGCCAGCACAGCTGTGATGGTGCGCCGGGCAAGTTCTACCTTGAAAGCATTGTGTAGTTGGGGTCTGGCGTCGGCCAGTTCGGCCTCGGCAGCGGCGCGAAACGTGGCTTCGGTTGCGGGCTGGCCTTTCAGCGCGGCTTCCGCGGTGTAGCAGCGCCACGGCTTGTGGGCGACCCCACCCATGGCGAGGCGAACCTCGGCGACTGTGCCTTCTTTGACTTCAAGGGCGGCGGCTACGGAGACGAGCGCGAAAGCGTAGCTGGCCCGGTCGCGAACCTTGCGATACGTGGATTTGGCGGAAAAGGCAAGGGCGGGAAGCTCGATGGCGGTGATGAGTTCACCGGGAGCCAGCACGGTGTCCTGCTCGGGATGGTCGCCGGGCAGGCGGTGCAGCTCGGTAAATGGAAGAGATCGGCTGCCGTTCGGGCCTTCCAGGCAAACGATAGCGTCAAGTGCGGCAAGGGCGACGCACATGTCAGACGGGTGGGTGGCGATACAGGCAGGTGAGGTGCCGAGGATGGCGTGGATGCGATTGAAGCCGTTGATGGCGTCGCAACCTTGACCTGGAATGCGCTTGTTACACGCGGAGCCGTCGTCGTCGTAGAAGTACGTGCAGCGAGTGCGCTGCAGAAGATTTCCACCCATGGTCGCCATATTGCGGATCTGTGCGGAAGCACCAGCAAGGATGGCGCGGGCGAGTACGGGGTACTGCGAACGCACAATGGAATGCTCCGCGACAGCGGTGTTGCGAGCGGCGGCGCCGATACGGAGACCACCCTCGGAGGTCGTTTCGATCGCATCAGAAAGGTGAGTGATGTCGACCAGGGAGGAGGGCCGCTCGAGGGTTTCACGCATGAGGTCGACGAGATTGGTGCCGCCGCCGAGGTACTTGGCGCCGCCAACGCTGCCTAGCTGGACGGCGCTGACGTTGTCAGTGGCGAGCGCATAGGTGAACTGATTCATTTTGCCTCCGCGTAAACCTCGGTGATGGCATCGACAATGCCGTTATAGGCTCCGCAGCGGCACAGGTTGCCGCTCATGCGCTCGCGAAGTTCGTCGCGCGTGAGTTGGATAGCGGTTGCGGAAAGGTCGCCGGTGACGTGACTGGGAACTCCGCGCTTGAGTTCATCAGCCATACCGACAGCAGAGCAGATCTGGCCGGGGGTGCAATAGCCGCACTGGAAGCCGTCATGTTCAATGAAGGCCTGCTGCAGAGGGTGGAGTGCGCCGTCTTGAGAGAGTCCTTCAATGGTGGTAAGCGAGCGGCCCTCATACTGCACGGCGAGAGCGAGGCAGGCCACGATGCGCGTGCCGTCCACCAGGACAGTACAGGCACCGCAGGCACCTTGGTTGCAGCCTTTCTTCGAGCCAGGAAGACCGACGTGGTCACGCAAAAGGTCCAGCACGGAAGT
Source organism: Terriglobus sp. (assembly GCA_965200815.1). Taxonomy (GTDB): domain Bacteria; phylum Acidobacteriota; class Terriglobia; order Terriglobales; family Acidobacteriaceae; genus Terriglobus. The sequence goes on from OZ241389.1 coordinate 53,834, forward strand.
GCGCAGGTCGACATCGGCGCTGGTTTCTTGCCCATTGATGATAAAACGCATGATCATTTGTTCCTTCAGGGCTACTTGGCTTAGGAATGCATTATTCGATCGTGATAGCGGAAGAAACGGCCAACGCCGAATCACTAGTTTACTCGTCGACAGCTCCGCTTGCTGGCGCAGCTAGTAAGCCCACATCCTTTGGACAAGCGGCCGGCCCGTCGTACTATTCGCCACAGAAGCCGAAGCTGCCTGCACATCAGAGCGCAAACACGGGACACCTATTTTCGATGCGGATGATCCGAAGATAGCCGTCGTCGCTAGTCCACAGCCGACCGCTCTGGTTTTGATTTTGCTTCTCGGAAACGAGCGTTTGTGAGAACGCCTGACCGTGATGTTTCCCGAATGCCCCGCTAAATGAGCTCGCCACAATGCCGTCTACGAGGCCGCTAGGGCCTCTGTGAGGCAATGCAACCCCCGAAACGATGGTCTACACAAGCTGTTGGATTCCTTAGCGTGCTTTATCGTCCGTTTCCTGACGGGACCCCTAAATACATACAAATACCCGTCGCCGGAGCGGTGCGGAATGTGGAAGACGCCGGCAGCATCGGCGTCTCCCAACGGGCTGTGCGAAGGGTGGCACAGATTCACCGTTCCGCGCTTTGCATGGTCCGGTCATTCCCACGGCTCATCAAGTCGCTACTTTCGAAAGTGCGTCTTCTGAGGAGAAGCACCAGAGTCAGACCGCTTCCACTCCTGCTGCCTGGAAGAGACGCTTTGCGGTCAAGATTGCCCATGCGGAACTAAGCCACAAAATTGCCCCGGCTCCCAAGGCGACGTAGGCCGCCTCGCGGTTGCCATCAGCTCTAAAAGCCAATGCGCAAAATACCGCCCACGCGATCATGCAGGCTCCAGCGACGTTGTTTGAAGTATGGCGGTAGAGGGTAGGCATCGGAAAGAAATGTAAACCTAGCAGAACCACAAAACCGGGGAAGATGTACTTCTGCAAGCCAAATCTGGGCAAGGTCAAAAACAACAGAAACACACCGCTAAAGGTGACGGCATTGATCCAACCGAAAGCCTTGTCGTCCGCTCGCTTCTGAAAAGCCAAAGCTCCTTCGAGTACTGGTTCTTGCCGACCTCGTTGCAATCGCCAAGCTGCGAGAGCTAGCAGTCCAGCGGCGAGGCACACGGGTACGGTCGCCACCAGATGGAACCGGTGAAAATAAGCGCAGGACAGTAGGAACCAGCACCCACCAAAAACAGAGAAGATCAAAGCTCCCGTGCAGCGCCCATGCGCACGGAGTAAATCGCGGGTTGCTTGCTCTGAAGCGATCATGGTTTCTATGAAACCATCACTGGCCATGGACTCGGCCGCTCACGCCAGTCAGCAGATGGTCAGCTGAAATGCTATCTGAGGCGGTCAACTTCCGCTAATGCGACTTGAACGAAGCCGCTGCGCGGCGGACGCGTTCGCGTGTGGCTGAGTTAAGGTTGGTGGCGTTGAGTTAGCGTGTGTCGCAGAGAAGGAGGTTCTCTGTGACCCAACTACGTCAGTTGATGCTCGAAGAGCTGGTGCGTCGTAACTACGCCCAGTCCACCATTCGCACGTACATCCGTACCGTTGAGCATTACTCGCAGCACTTCCATTGCTGCCCCGATCAACTTGGCCTGGAGCATATCCGGAAGTATCAAGCGGCCATGTTCCGCACCTGGAAGCTGGCACCGAACACGGTCGCGCAGCGGCTGGCTGCGTTGCGGTTCCTCTATGTTCAGGTGCTCAAGCGAGGCTGGAGTGCGGCTGAGACGCCGTACCCGAAGAAGGTGCTGCACCTGCCCGAGATCCTGACCCAGCAGGAAGTCGCGCGCCTGATCGATGCGACCGAGACCCCGTTTCAGCGCGTCCTGGTGATGACGCTGTACGCCACCGGAGCACGTCGAGCAGAGGTCGCGGCGCTGAAGGTGAGCGACATCGACAGCCAGCGGATGGTGGTTCATATCCGTGGCGGGAAGGGACGCAAGGACCGGGACGTGATGCTCAGTCCGGCGCTGCTGGAAGCGCTGCGCACCTACTGGCGTGGGCTCCGGCACAAGCCAACGGTGTGGCTGTTTCCTGGCAACCGATGGCATACGTCGAGCCGGCCCGTGACGACCAAGGTGCTCTGGACAGCCTGCCGGCAAGCCTCTGTTCGCGCGGGTCTCGAGCACAAGAACATCTATCCGCATACGCTCCGGCACTGCTTCGCGACGCACCTACTCGAAGCCGGCGCTGACCTCCGCACGATCCAGGTTCTGCTCGGGCATCGCGATCTCGAAGAGACCACGATTTATCTGCACCTCTCGAGCAAGCATCTGAGTGCGACCTCCAGTCCGCTCGACACGCTTCAACTTGGAGCGGGAGGAGAAGCCTTACGGAGCGCCTGAGACGTTCCTCGGTCGAGATGGCCGACATCGTTCGCTATGCCGGGCAGGGCTTCGTGGAACGCAGCAGCAGATGGATCAACGGCCAGCATGAGAAGGTACTGGCCGCGATCACTCGCTGCCGCACGGTTGCTCTCGGCGGGCATCGCGACCAGTGCGTCGGCTGCGGACATACGGCCATCTCTTACAACTCGTGTCGTAACCGGCACTGCCCGAAGTGCCAGGGCAACGCGCGCATCCGCTGGCTCCAACAGCGTGAGCGGGAGCTGCTGCCGACCCGCTACGTTCATGCGGTCTTCACGATGCCACGTGAACTGGCTCCACTTGCGCTACACAACAAGCAGGTGATCTATGGCCTGCTGTTCCGGGCCAGTGCCGCCACGCTGCTCGAGGTCGCACGCGACCCTCGCCACCTGGGCGCGGAGATCGGCTTCTTCAGCGTGCTCCACACCTGGAACCAGCGTCTGCAGCACCATCCGCACGTCCACTGCGTCATCGCCGCCGGTGGGCTTGCACCGGATCACGCCAGCTGGATCAGTTCGCGGCGCGCCTTCTTCCTGCCGGTGAAGGTGCTCGGACGCGTCTTCAGGGGCAAGTTCCTCGCAGGTCTCAGGGCCGCGTTCCGCGAAGGCCGGCTCGAGTTCCACGGCCATCTCGCATCGCTCTCTGAACCACGCCGCTTCGCCGCCTGGCTCAGAGTCCTGTTCCGCCACGACTGGGTCGTCTACTCCAAACGGCCCTTCGGCGGACCAGAACACGCTCTGCGCTATCTTGGCGCGTATACCCATCGCGTCGGCATCTCCAACAGCAGGCTGGTCTCCTTCGCTGACGGCGAGGTCAGCTTCCGCTGGCGAGACTCCGCGCATGGCAACAGGAAGCGCGTCATGAGCCTGCCGGCAGACGAGTTCCTCCGCCGCTTCCTGCTCCACCTCGTGCCACGCGGCTTCGTCCGCATCCGCAACTTCGGCTTCCTCGCTAACCGCCAGCGAGCCAAGCTGCTGCCGCTCTGCGTTAGACTGCTTGGCAGCGCGGCCGATCGGACCAGAGGTGAAGACACCGCCGACGAACCCAAGCCATCCGTCACGCTCCCCAAGTGCCCGCTCTGCAGCGGAACCATGCGCGTCGTCGAGCGGCTCTCCTTAGTCCAACTGCTTCCTCGCTCCCCACCGCAGCAGGACAGGTGCGCTGCATGACTTCGCAACTCCAGCCTCGAACCCCAAGCCATGCAACAGCGTGCTCACCCGGGCTGCGCCACAAGCCGCTGCCCCATCCTGCAAAAGCTCAACCAAGCTCGTCAATCGAGCACCCAGAGCAGATCAGGCACGGCCTCGCCCCGCTCTCAGCTCGCTCAACGGCTCCACAAAACTCTGCCGCCGACCCACCACAACAACTAAACCCAATTCAACTCCCATAGAGCAGCGGCCCCCGGACAAAGCGGCTTCCTTCAAGTCGCTGTATCCGAACCGCCCACACAGACCTGTACCACCATCGGCACCCAGCAGGGCCGGTCCAGATACAGCACTAAGACTTGGCGGGAGTAATGTAGTCGCGAACAATGCCCAAAGAAAGATCTGCTGAAGAGTACGGAGAAGCCCAGCGAGAATGAAGCGATCACGCCGGAATGGAGCTATAGCGGTGCGGTAAGGCATCTTGGTGCCTGGTGCACAAGGTGCGGGACCGGACTCCAAACCGGAGCCATAACCAAGCCTTCGAAGTTCGCCGTCGAGTCGGTCAAATCCCACTACACCGACTTTCATCCGACGCTGGCCACCGAAGTTCTCGCCGAGCGGCAAGCGATCCAGGTAAATCGCGAGACGCTACGGCGCTGGATGATGGCCGGAGGTGTCTGGCTCTTCAGATCGACATGGGTGTCGAGTTACAACGAGAACTCGGTCGCGACACGTTCTGCCACCATGATAGTGGTCAGGTTGGTCGGCGTAGAAATGGCTTCAGGAAAGATGGAAGCATCGACCACTCGCAAGCCCGTAATCTGCCGCACACGGCCTGCATGATCGACAACGGCGGCCGGGTCCTTGTCATCGCCCATCGGAGCCGTCGACGTTCCGTGATAGAACGTCATCAAGCCGGCTTGTATAGCAGTTTCCAGCTGTTTGTCTGTTTCGACCGCCGGTCCCGGAAGCAACTCGCGATCCAACAAGTGAGCGACCGGCTCCATGTGGGCCAGACGCCGGGCCAGCTTGACGACTTCCAGCAGGCGGCACCTGTCAGAGCCTTCCGCCAGCAGGTTGTAATCGATGCGCGGCGTCACCGTCGGGTCAGTACTCTTCAAGCGTACGGTTCCATGAGATTGTGGCGTAACGACAGCGGCCCAGATGCGAAGTACGCGAACGCGCTCGCCGTGCATGTCGTAGTCGGGCTGCACCGACACAGAGTGCTGCAGATCGAGCTCGCCTTCATCAGCTTCGGCCGATCTGGTCCACAGGACGCCGCTTCCGTCGGGCGGCGTCGCTCCCGTTGACGGCTTCAGCAGATACGCCGCGGAGTACATCGGTTGGTCCTGTAGGCGTTCCCCCACCGGAAGGTCTGCCCTTACTTCAATGCCCAACGTACGCAGGTGTGGCTCCGGACCAATTCCAGATCGCAGAAGGATCGCGGGGCTGCCATAGACCCCGGCACAGATAATAATCTCACCGCCCTTCATAATATTCCCGTCGAGCAGGCGAACGGAAATGGCACGTCGGCCCTCAAAGCCGATACGATCCACTTGCGATTGACCTTGGATGGTAAGGTTCGGCCGTCGGCGAACTTCAGCCGAAAGATAAATTTGCCCTGTATTGAAGCGGCGGCCCTGCTCGACGTTCTTGACCTCAGGTCCTGTGCCACCATCATGGGGTCCGTTGAAGTCTTCGACACGTGGGAAGCCGGCAGTGGCAGCTGTATCTACGTAGGCGCGCACGGCCGGTGTGAGCTGGTCAAGTGTAGCCTGGCGAACCGGCCATGGACCCGAGCGCCCATGCCACTGATCATCCCCGGTGGAGGTGTTCTCAAGGGCTTTGTATGTTTCTAAAACATTGGTAAAACTCCAATCCGGCAAGCCGTGCCGTACCCATCGAGCAAAGTCATTTGACCGAGCTCGGCGAGCTATGCCCGCGTTGATCGTTGAGCCACCGCCCAGTACGCGTCCGGCATATGCGGCAATGCTGTGTGCGGTACTGCCAGGCACGCTCTGATATCCCCATGTATAAACCGGTTCAATACCGAGCCCACGCGCGTTGGTCAGGTCTTCGGGGTACTGGTCCGGACCATAGCTGTCACCCGCCTCCAAGAGAAGAACCTTGCGACTGCTGTCTTCACTGAGGCGGCTCGCCAGCACACAACCGGCCGTGCCACCGCCAACGATAATCACATCGTAGATAGGTTCGGGAAAGCTCTGCATGGAAGGCTCCTGAAAGTTAAGTGCGAACACTACGGTTTGCCGGCAAGAGCATCGGCGATCCACTGATAGAGAATGTCTTCCGCTCCCGGGTTCCCCATGTGGGGCCGATCCGCTCTTGCCAGCAAATCTTTCCTACTTCCGCTGGCGGCCACGATGAAATTATCTTCGATGGGGAAGATGGAATCTTCCATGCCGTCGAGAACAAGAAGCTTGCAGCTTGGTCGATCCAGAAGCCCGGAGTCGAGCAGGCTGAACTTGCGTGCATCAGCCGCATAGGCCGAGACGGGGTCCGCGAGCTCACGATAGCCGAATTTATACGCCAGCGCGTCCGCCAGAGCGAAGGGGTATTCCATCTGGTTCTGAGCGCGAATCCACTCGGGGGCGAACATGTAGTGACAGCCCCCACCTTGTGCCACAACGGCAAAGAGGCGATCGGCATGCGTATGTGCAATCCGCATCGCATAGTAGCCACCGGTGCTTATCCCACGAGCCAAAACGCGATTCTGATTGAGGCCTTGCTGAGTGCTTTGAACGTTTATCCAATCGAAGATGCTGCTCATCAAGCGATCTGGAGAGGCTGGATCGTTCGGAGCTGCCGGGCAGTCGCCGGTTCCTGGGATCTCGAAGCTGAGGGTTGCGCAGCCGTGATCCACGTGCGCCTGCGTGCGTGGAGTATGGTCGGTCCTGTAGGCGTCTAACCCGCAAATGAAGAGCAGGAGAGGCCAGCCCTCCTTGGGTGGCGTCCCGGTTGGCACGCGCAGGTACGCCTGGATGGGAGCGTTTGCGTCTCCTGCAGCCTGATTGGCACATGTAAAAGGTATCTCGATTTGAATGTTTGGTGGTGACAAGTACTGCCCACCTCTTCGGTAAGCCGCCTTGCCTTCTTCCCAGGCGTGCTGGCTGACGGGCGAACGGTTGATAGGAAATCGTGCAATTCGATAAACAGCGGCAGCCCTAAGGTAGAGCTCGCACGCCTCCGAATAATTATGCCGGCTTTCAGCCGCTTCGGCCTGGATCACCAGTTTTTCCCCGACCGGAAGAAACGGTGCGGCGTAATCGTCCGGCCGGGAGAGAATCTCCGAACTGTTATTGGAGAGTTCGTCGAGTTCCCGAAAAATTGGCTCGAAGTCGGCAACGTCGGCGTCGGTAAATGGATAAATTCCATGCTCACAAGGCGTTCGCCACTTCTGCTCCCAAAGTGCGGACACGGAGTCATGGTGAGTGAAATACGGGAAGCCATACCGGAGCGAAGCCGCGGTTCTCTGCACGTGGTACGGAGGGGCAAGATTGCGTGTCTTCAGGATCATCACCTCTTTTTCTCACATCAGCAGCAGTCAGTAACGCATATCGAGAACTCAGCAAGTTCGCTGCGCAACCTGCTTATGCGCTTTCATGCGTGTTGCAGGATCTCGGTGCGATAGCGCGGAGCTATCTGGGCGGCTTTCTTTGCAAATGCCTCTTGCTCTGCTTTGTCGAGCTTTGGTGGCGGCGTCGTGCGGGTCTCCACCTTTACACCCAACTCCATAAAGAAGTTCTCCTGTCCTGCCGGGGAGCATAAGCAGAGCAACCGTACCGGCTCCGACGAACTGTTATGGAACTGGTGAGGAGCGTTGGACGGAACGCTAATAGTCTCGCCGGCTCTGACCATCTGCTTGTAGCCGCGGAATGTGGCTTCGATTTCTCCCTCGAGTACGATGAACGTCTCCTCGAAATCATGCCGATGCGGGCCAGGGCCACCGTCGGGAGGAATGTACATGTCGAAGAGGCAGAACCGCTCGTCTGTCTGTGCGCCAGAGACCAGCACCGTGTAGGTGTCTCCCACGATGCCCAGATGCAATAGACTTTGATCGGTGTTAGGCTGTGCAACGGTCAGCGCACGCTTCAGATCATCTGGCGGTAAGGGTAGATATTGCATAAGGTCACTCATCGTCGGCTCCTCATAGTTCGAGACGAGCGAAGTCATTCGCGTTACCTGCCTCAGGTGCAAACATCGCTTGCACCTAAAGCAACACCTTGCATCGACTAACCTTCTAAACCTCGCAGGAGAGGTTCTGTGACACGTAAAGTCAACCGGGAGGTCGGCAACCCTCTGTCTTCCGACATGCGTATCTTTGTTGCTTTAGACCGAGCACGCACCCTTACCGCCGCCGCAGCCTCCCTGCAGCTTCCGCTGTTTACGGTAAGCCGCGCAATCAAGCGTCTGGAGCGAAATGCCGGAACGATGCTGGTAAAACGAGACGTGGCAGGCTTGAAACTCACCGACATCGGTCGGGACTACCTGGAGGCTTGTAGAAACGTTCTAGACGCTCAGGAGAAAGCCGAGGCCGTGCTTCTTGCACATAAGGCGGAACCAGAGGGGACGCTGCGCATCGGTGCTCCCGTCGTGTTCGCTCGAAGCGTCCTGGCCGACATTCTGCCAGCGTTTCAAGCCCGGTTCCCGAAGTTGATCATTGACATCGACCTCTACAGCTCAGAGTGGAACCAGGAACCTACCGCCACGCATGATGTGTTCTTCAAAGTGCGCACGCCGCAGCAGTCAAGACATCATTTGAAATCGTTTCCAGCGATTCGCTAAGGTCTTTTTGCCAGCGCCGCCTATATCGACACGCATCCAGCTCCAGCGCACCCCAGTGACTTGGACCAGCACACCTGTGTCGGCCATTCAGAGGACGGCAACTTTCCACCCTGGAACCTGACTCGTGGTAGTGAGTGCATTCCTGTCCAACCGCGCCTTTCCATAACAGTGGCCGATCCGGAGATGCAGGCCCAGTTTGCCCTTGCGTCCTGCGGCATTGCTCTTCTGCCAGTTTGGCTGGCACAGAGCTACAGAGACGAGGGAAGGCTCGTGCCCCTCTTAGAGAGCTGGGTTCCGGACCCCGTTGTTTTTTGCGCGCTTCATGCTGGAAGGCTTCGGATAGCATCGAAGGAAAGCGCGTTCCTGAACTATGTCGGAGGCATACTGGGAACTCCCAGCGATCCTCGCTGCAGGGGCAGAGATGCGTGCATGTTCTTTGTATAGACCGTCTGCACTTTCAGGTAACCAAGAGTACGCATTTTCTTCATCGGCGACGCTAGCAGCTAGTTGTGGAAGTTGGGACGGCAACCCGGCCTGCCAGAGCCCCCGATCTTGTTGCTGATGACAACGCGACTTCTCACGAGTAAAGCTATGATCCTCACTCACGCGGGCTCAGGCCGTCTTCAAACCTGCTCCGTTCAAAGCCGCCAGAGATACCTAAGCCCGGTCGATTCCCATGGAAAGGGCTCCCCGCCAGTACTCCGTGAGTGCCTCGCGAAGCTCTCCACCAAAGGGTTTCTCGACGAATTTGTGTGAGACGACGACACCCGCCAGGAGTGCCTCTTCCTTGTGCTGGTAGGACTGCCACAGTCCCCGGGTCAGGGCGTACGTGCGCATCAAAAGTTCGAGTCCACGGCCTTCTGCGGTCCGGAGTGCGGCGTCAATGACGCTGCCGGTCTTTTCCAAATGAATCATGTACTCCGCTTTGTGAGCCGTCAGTGTGTCTCGCGACATGTTCTTTTCAAGCACGCCGTAGCAGAGTGCATCCAGGCGAAGAAGCTCCGGATGACCCTCCAGATGAGCTACGAGCGCGGTAAGAAAGGCATCTACCTTGGCGGCCGGAGAAACCTTCTTTTCCTGGAAATGGGCTTCGGTCTTCTGCATGACCGCTAGCCAACCTTCCAGCAGAAGGGCTGCAAAGATCTCTTCCTTCGTTCGGAAATACAAGTAAACCGTCCCTTTGGCAAGATCTGTTGCCGCCGCGATCTCCGCCGCTGTCGGCAGGCGTCCATCGCCAGCCACAAACAGGAAGTTGGCAGCTTGGAGGATCGCCGCACGCCGCGCCGCTTTATCCTCCAAGGCATGCGCGTGGCTTGCTGCTATTCTCTTCACTTCGACATACGATACGTCAGTATCGCCTGGAGATGCCGCGAGGTAAATCGATTTGAGAAAGCCGTGAGGCGGTTCAGTTTCCCGATAATGACGCTGGATTTGCCAGCAAACATCGCATCCAGACCTGCCTCCGCGACCTTGGCTGGAGAGACGATGGAAGGCTTCAACGAGGCCTTGGGACGGAATCCGGACACTTCGTTGAATTCCGTATTCATGAGGCCAGGTGAGACTACGGTGACGGTGACTTTCGGCGCCAATTCCACGTGCAGGGCGACTCCGAGTGCGAGTACAAAATGCTTCGCTGCGCCGTAGGCTGCCAGCAACGGATCGGGCTGAAAGGCAGCCAGGCTGGCCACGAGAAGGATACGCCCTCTTCCCCGAGCCGCCATGCGCTTGCCGAACAGATGCGTGAGTTCCGTCAACGTCACGATGTCCAGGTTGAGCATCTCGCGCAAGCGGTCAATGTCCTGCGTCAGGAACTCGCCACTCAGGCCAAAGGCTGCGTTGTTGATAAGGATCGAAGGTTCGATGCTCCGCTCATCCAGTCGCTTCTGCAGATCGAGTGAACTCCCTACAGCACTTAGATCGATGGCTTCGACAACCACTTCGACGGCGTGTTGCTCACGAAGTTCCGTCGCTAGAACCTGCATAGGTTCTTCGCGGCGTGCTACGAGGACAAGGTTGCACTTACGCAAAGCGAGCGCTCTTGTGAATTCCCTGCCGAGCCCGCTCGATGCGCCTGTGATAATGGCCCACTCATTCGAAACTTGCATTCCGACACTCTCCATGACTCACGGTCAGTATACATGACTAGCAGTCATATAGTGTTCTGCTGCAACTCTGGCTCACGAAGCAATCTCTCGGCTTCGCGGACGAGCTACCTAGGAATGACTGGCAATTAGTACCGAGAAACGCCGTTGTCGCCAGTTGAGCGCAATGAGCCTGAAGTCCACCGGGCATTAGCTCTAAACTGGAGAGATGGCAATCATGTTCATTCAGCAGTCAGAAGAGTACGTCCGTCAGATCGAGGCGGAGATCGAGCGTCTACAGCAACTACGTGACTAGGTACAGGTGGCCGTCGAGGGCGAAGAAGCGTTGAGCAAAGCAGAAGTAGAAGCGCCGCGCAAGCGAGCGGCGAAGAAGGCCCCCGGCAAGATCTCGCTGCACGGCTACCAGTGCCGGCATGTAAAGGGCACGGCGCAGGTGGCGATTGCCGGCACGGCTGATCCGCGAGGGCCGGTGTACCGAAGTGCCAGAGGTCTCATGTGCAGGATCGAGACCACTATGCGCGACCCATTCTCGGACCGACATCTCTGGAGACAAGGCGGCGAGCTCACCCAGGATGTGAACTGCACTGATCTCTGCGATGCCAGGGATGCTGAGAACAAGATCGAATCGCTTTTGTGCGTCGTCATCCTGCCGGATCAGCACAGCAGCCTCACGACGAAGGCGCGCCAAGCGCCGCTTGATTGAAGCCAGAGAGCGTTTCAGATCGGCAAGTATGCATCGTGGTGTCGAAGCGGTGCCCTCCGCAGCATGAAGCCGGTTATGTTCGCGAGTGTACTGCACCGTGAGCCCTGCGATGTGGCGACTCAAAGTGCGCAACTGAAGCCCAACTGCATGGGGAGCCCGCCATGGCTGGAACGGCATTCGTCGGCTGTACTCTGCCAATGCCTGCGCATCCGCTTTGTCTGTCTTGGATCGCCGGATGCTCTGAGCAAAGCGGTTGACGACTTTGGGATTCAGCACAGCGACCTCGATGCGATCCGCACCGTTCAAGGCGAGCGCCAGGTCCAGTGAGTAAATCCCAGTCGCCTCAAGCGACACCCTGACCAGGGTATTGCGCTTTTGCAGCCAGGCAATCAACGTCTTATGACCGCTGGAGCTGTTTACAAAATCACGTTCCGCAAGCGCTTTGCCGTCCTGCTGAACGGCCACGGTTAAAGTCTTCGCACTGACGTCGACTCCGCAGAAGACCAGCGGTTGTAAGGGTTGGAATAGCTTGTCCATCGCATCGTCTCCGCGTTAGATTGGTCTCGGCATCCGTCCCTGCCCGCGCGAACGGGCTTACTCTTATTCGCCGACCTTGAACATGCAGGCTCAACGGCCTCCGATTCTCCACGGCGTAGCAAGAGAGGGACGGGGGCCTATCTTCGCACCAGGCTCAACCTGCGCTGGCCTCAGGGTGGGTCGGCCTCTCCGCCGAAACGTAACCATCGTTACGCCTCAAGAGCGAAGATACAAGGGTGGGACAGATTCACCGTTCCACGCTTTGCATGGGCCGGTCATTTCCACGGCTCGTTTTGATGATTGCTTCCGAGAAGCCGACTTATCGAGCAGTTCTCGATGCTTACGCTTCGCAGGTACTCTCCACGTTGCGGCAGAGGATGGATGCGGTTAGTAGCTGATAGCCACAGCGTGGCGCACATATTCTGTGTTTGTTAACGCTTTGACAAGGAAGTCTGCGATGTCAGCACGCGATACGGCGCCGGTCTTTTCCAGATCGGTGTCGACCGCCATCGTGTATTGCCCCGTCCATTCCCCGTGGTTCAGCGATGCAGGACGAACAATGGTCCAGTCAAGCCCGCTTTCACGAACGATGTTTTCCATGTGTTGCATGTCTTCGTACTTGTGCGACAAGAGTGGATGGACGATGGCTTTGTAATAGAGGGGGGCCTTTGCATTGTCGTGGACTCCCACACTGGTGATGCACAAGAGGCGCTGAACGTGACTGGCCTTCATGCCTGCGACAATGTTCGCCACCGTGTCGCGATGAAACGTCATCGGCTTTAGCGACTCGATCAAGCTGCTTACACCGACAGCGGATATGACTGCATCCTGCCCTGCAAGAGTAGGCGCAAAGGATTGCAGCTCGAGTGCGTCTCCAGCCACCACACGCAAGTTTGGGGCGTCAAACTTGAAAGACTCGGGTTTTCGCACAATCGCCGTGACCTCATGGTCTGCGGCGAGTGCCTGTTTCACCACCTCAATTCCTGTTCCGCCCGAAGCTCCGAATACGACTATCTTCATAGTTCCCCCTAAAGTTGTCTGTCCGAATGTTCGATTGAACATTGCTTATGCCCTTCAGCAAACTCAGCTATGACCAAAACCCATTTCAGAAAGGCTCATCGCTTTTGCGATCTTGTTGTAATCCTCATGGCTGATCTCAAACACTCCTCGACGGATAGCCATGCCCCAGCCGCTTCGGCCCTTTGTGAAGGTAAGGTCCCCCAACATGACCTGAATGGGCGCTTCCTTCGTCTTGAGATAGCAGGTATTCCTACGGAAGGGATGAAAGCCTTCTGCTTGCCTTACCTGAAAAGGCTCATCATCGGTAATCGTCCCAACAGCGGTGAAGGCATGCAGGGCTTCACCACCCTGCATGCGCGTCCGCGGCGAATAGTAGATAAGTTTGTCGTCGCGGTTCATTCGTCTGAGAGGAGCCTCTTTGCCGTGGTTCAACTGACAAAACCCACCGCGCACAGCGGCGTAGACATGCTCCCTGCTGGCCACTCCTACCCATACCCTGACCATCAATTCACCCGGGAAGGACGACGTGCTTAAGCTCGTAATCGACTGGATCGAAGGACAGTGCCAACGCTGCGGCCCCCTTCATATGCGCCTGCACCTCAGGGTTCTCGCTCATCGCCCGGTAATCTTCCTTCGAACGCCACTGGGCGTAATTGACGACCCGGCTTCGATCGGTGCTGATGTGGAGGCTTACTGAGATAAAGCCCGGCATATGGCGGAAGATTTTTTCTGTGGCGCTGTTCAGGGCTTCGAGCAGCTTTTCTGCATTGTCAGGATTGACTTTGAAGGTGTTGATGAACGTGAGATAGCCACCATCAGGGTTCAGGATGACGGTCGCGGTATTGCGTTGGCTGGCGTGAGAGGATGTTGTCATGGTCCTTACAACTTATCATATAAGGGTCCTGGCATGATCCCGGAGCAAAATGAAAAAAACGCGAGTATTAGACCACCCCCAAGCGCATCGATTAGGCTATCTACTCAAAGGTGCTCAACATGCTCTGAGGCTGAGGATGGACGGGCTGTTGGAACCTCTCGGGCTCACCACGCCACAGTACAACGTCTTAGCGGCTCTGGAGCTGCAGCCCGGCATCTCCAATGCCGCGCTAGCCCGTTCCGCATTTGTCACGGCGCAGAGCATGCTGGGAATCGTCGTCAATCTCGAACGGCTGCGACTTGTCTGTCGTAAGGCTCACCGAACGCATGGTCGAATCCGGGTAAGCGAGCTCACCGTCGAGGGGAACAATGTTCTAACGAGGGCGCATGTGTTGCTAAACGGGGTCGAAGAGAAGATGACCTCTGGACTTGATGACAAGGAAATTAAAAGCCTTCATTCTTTGCTGCAGCGATGCACCGACAACCTGCGGGCAGTGTCTTGATGATGCAATCGAAGTAAGCGCTTCAATGATGCTCAATTCCTCCGGAATCCCGAGTGGATTGATACCGATAATGTTGTTCTCACACCTTTCTTAGGGACGATCTACCTGCATTCGCGAACGATGGGGCGTCCTGGCTACCAGGGCTGAGGGCTTCGCCCCTCCGCTCTGGACGAACAGGTTGACGGCTTCAGCGGCGAAGTTCAACGCCGTCTGCTCATGCCCTTTAGGGTGTTGCTTGCGCAGCAGTGGCGGCCACTCACGGCGGCTAACCCGGGTTCGAATCACCATTGCCTGACACGCGAGACAGAGCGTAATCATCAGCGCTTGGGAACGCTTTTGGCCGGCATCCGATGACAGAGCAGGCGTCGCTTGACTAGCGACTCAATAGCTACGTATATTAGTATTTCGACTATGTAACGTAGTCTGTGGGTACAAAAGTTATGATTGATCGTTCACGGACCAAATACCTTCCAAGCTCGGCCCTGGGCGATGAGCCGAAGTTGGCCGAAGAGCGGCCGACCCTGCAAATGAAAACTGTCCGGGGAACAGTTGGCTTCGACGATACCGGTGGTTGTGGCCCTCTAGTGATTGCAGTCCCCGGCATGGGAGACCTTCGGCGTGAGTACAGGTACTTGACGCCGTATCTAATTGCTGCGGGGTATCGCGTCGCCACGATGGATGTACGAGGGCACGGCGCGACTAGCCCGCTATGGAACGATTACTCGGCGCGAGCGATTGGGCAGGATGTTCTGGATCTGATGACGCACCTTGGGCAGAGTAAGGCCATCATCGTTGGAAATTCTTTTTCGGCCGGAGCGGCGCTGTGGGCAGCCCATGACGCCCCTGAGAAGGTAAGCGAGGCCGTGTTGATTGGGCCCGTGCTGCGCGACCCTCCCAAAGGCATTCCCTGGTACCTGCGAGCCGCGCTCGCACTTGGTTTCGGCGGACCGTGGCGCGTTCGTTTCTGGCTTACATACTGGACCAGTCTTTTTCCAGCCCGCAAACCCGACGACTTTGCCGAATATCGCAAGACTCTGGGGAAGAACCTGCGAGAACCCGGCCGCATGGCTGCCTTGAAGAGCATGGTCTTTCTGCCTAAGTCAGACATCGAGGCCATGCTTACAAAAACGGAAATGCCCGTGCTGGTAGTGATGGGAACTAAGGACGCCGACTTCCCGGACCCCGCGGCTGAGGCTAAATGGGCAACGGACAGGCTTGGGGCGAAGCTGCTACTGGTGCAGGGTGCCGGTCATTATCCGCAAACGGAGATGCCGGAACAGGTAGGCCCGGCTGTGGTGAGCTTCCTACTGAACGGCAGATCGTAGATGTCGCGAGCAGGATTGAATTCCGGTGCGGTCTTAGCGACCGCTGTTGCGCTTGCAGACTCAGACGGTCTAGAGACTTTGACGGTCGCAAAGCTCGCCTCGTTCTTGGGAATCAAGGCTCCGTCTCTTTACAACCACATCCTAAGTCTGGAAGGGTTAAAAGATAGTCTGACGACACAAGGATTGCGATCGCTTTTGGACCGCTCGCGAGACGCGATGGCGGGAGTGGCAGGGCAAGACGCACTTGAGGCGCTGGGGCATTCGCAACGCAGCTTCGCGAAAGAACATCCGGGGCTATGGGCGGCAGCGCAGCTGCCAGTGGCCGGATGGAGCGAAGCTTCGCAGACGGCAGCGAATGCTTACCTTGCCCTGCTTCTGGCCGTTCTTCGCGGTTACGGAGTAACGGGCGATGCGGCTATACACGCAGCTCGGTTCATACGGGCCTCACTGCGAGGTTTCATCGATCTTGAGCTGGGTGGCGGCTTCGGTTTACCGCAGAACGTCGATGCAAGCTTCAGCACACTTCTGAAGATGCTTGATGCGGGAATGCGTAACTTGCTGGACCCTTCAGCCTCCGCAAGCCCCCTCTCTCACGCAGAAAAACGCAGCAAACGAGGCGTGCTTGTCGCCAGCCGATGAGCTCGCCTCCATGAGGGATCCAACGAAAACAAGGAGTCTTTTACGGGCGTTTCTAACAGGGTGGTCTCTAGATGTACTGAAAGCGCAACAACAAACCCTGTCTCGACTGAGACAGGGTTGATGGTCGTTACAGCATGCAGCATTTTAGGAGTTCTTCGACAGAACGGTACCAACAAAGCCGGACGGTGGAGCACCAATTAACGTGGTCGCACGCTTAATTTTCTCGTCTTGTTGATACTTCGAAAGTACAGCGGTCGAGGCTTCTTCACTTGTCCAAAGTGTGTTGACCATCATGTGACCAGGATCTGTAGCATCTTGTATCACTTCATGGTCCATGTAGCCCTTGAGCGAGGTCATATCGTGACCGATATCTCTACAGATAATGAGCCCCTCTTGCTGCGCCTTCACAGGAAACTTAAATTCGAAAACGGACTTTACGCTCATTGGTGCTCCTTGAACTTCGTTTCTACTTGTATCCCTCCATCTGACGGAGCAGGCACCGGTCAGCGTTGTTCGAACACACTGCAACATCACATTGCAGGTTTTGCAAGGTGAATCCATGCCGTAGAGATGGTCAGGAAAAGGTGATGGCTACAAACAAGAAGAGCCCACGAGTGCTGAAGCAGCCAGACATTGAGGCGGAACAGATGCGCATCTTCGTTGCAATCGGGCAAGCGCGCACACTCACAGAAGCAGCGGCATCTCTTCAGTTGCCACTCTTTACAGTAAGCCGCGCGCTTAAGCGCATTGAGATCGCCGCCAAGCTTCTTCTGGTTCGAAGAGACGCATCCGGGCTGGAGCTCACGGGCGCCGGAAGAGACTACTTCAACGCTTGCCTTGGTGTCTTGGAAGCGCATCGAGAAGTCGCCGATGTCTTAGAGAAGCATAGGAGGGAGCCCGAAGGAACGCTCCGCATCTGTACTCCTATTCCGTTTGCGCGTCATGTCCTTTCTGTGATCTTGCCAGAGTTTCGGACTCACTATCCAAGGCTCAGAATAGACATGAACCTCTACTGTTCAGATTGGGACCAATCGCCAAAAGCGATCCACGACGTATTTATAAAAGTAAGAACTCCCAAGGATATGCGGCACCATCAAAGGGTCTTTCCCTCTATCCGCCAGGGCTTGTTTGCCAGTCTGGAATACCTTTCTGAGCACGAGGCACCCGCCACTCTCCTCGATCTTGAGCAGCACTCTTGCCTCGGGCAAACACGGGATCATACTGCCTTTGCATGGAACCTGACCTGCAAATCCGATCACAGGACGATCAGCCCTCCTTTCTCGATCGTTGTGTCTGACGTGGACGTTCTGCTGCAACTCACACTTGGATCAGCCGGCATCGCCGTACTCCCTTTGTGGCAGGCGCAGCCGGAGGTCACTTCTGGCCGCCTTAAGCGTGTACTTCCTGAGTGGGTTCCGGACGATCTCACATTCTGCGCTTTACATAGCGGGCGGACGCGGATGGCATCGAAAGAGAGCGCCTTCCTTAACTTTCTTGGCAACATCTTGGGAACACGTACTGATCCGCGTGTTCGCGGATCAGATCCCGCGCTATATTTCCGATCCAAGAAGTCGTAGGTAAGGTCGCGCCTTCCCCGATGTTGAAGCGGCTAGCGTTCCGTTCACTTGGCAGTACCGCTCAACTCCCCTCCGAAGGAGGATTAGTACCGAGAATGTATGGTCCGCCGCGCGACTGCAAGGATAAGGTTGGGCGAGAAGACAAGTCTGCGCAAATGTATTCGGCCTTTGGGTGGAGATCGTCTCTCCTGGCCAGGATGAGATGCGCACGTGTCAGTCCTTATAAACGCCGCGGTCGTTGGAGACCATTCTCGGTATCAGGCTTTTGGCACGTCGTTGTGAATGTTCTTTCGTCCTTGCTGCCCTACGCAGACCTCGGTGGGAGAGCTTTACGAGTCGTCGTCGTGGTGCGGGTAAAGTGGGAGCGCGGAGCGCTTCCAAGCCGGAGGCGTCTTTTCCGTGCCTAAGCTGGCACGGCGGGTGGCTTGTAATCGTTGCCGCCGGACAGCACAGCCAATGCGGTGCGGGCGATCTTGTTGGCCATAGCCACTACGACGACGTTCTTGTGAGCCCGCGCGTCAAGCCGGTCTTCGTCCGATGCACTGTCGCGTGACAGTCAGGACAGAGCGACATCGCGATGAATACATATAACTTCATGTTGCGAATGTCGCACTATATGTGAACATGAGTTCATGGATCAGATCTGCAGGGTTTATGACGCAGCGGCAGTATCGGCGCACTGTCGCGAAGCAGTGAGTTCCGCAGCGTTAACGCCACTCGTCGAGTTTACTTTCGTTTCTAAACGCAGTCGGCTTTACTGGGATCGAGTATCTCGGAAGCTTCATTCACTGCGGTGAACAGTGCCATGGCTTTCGCAGGCGGGCGGGCGGGCGAGAAGTTCAAGGCCTTTTGCTCATGCCCTTTCGGATTGAGTTCTCTCCAGAGTTCCAAGAGCAACGTAGGCATGAGCCGGATGACGACGCGTGTGCGGTGAATCTTTGCGTGACAGGCCGGGCAGAGGGAAATCATCAGGTGCAAGAGCGATTTGCCCGGTACCCGATGGTGGACGATGATGGACCGCTTGTCACGGCCGGAAGCGTCGCACACACGGCAGCGATACCCATCGCGTTCCAACACCTTCTCCCGGAGACCACCGAAATACTCCTCATCCTGTCGCTTCAGTATGTAGCAGACGGCACACATCCCATGCGCGAGAATCTTCGCTTTCCCGCAACGGCAATGCATTGCGTGCTGTTTCAGCTTCGACATCACATCACCCGTTCTGTCTTTTCCAAGACAACGACGTCGACTAGCCAGCCGTGAACAGAGAATACGGCTCCCTGGTCCGTTCTCACGGTGAATGTCTCGGCCAGGTCCACTTCACCGGAGACCTTATCGCAGTATCCCCGCCGATCACTTCGCCTTCAAGCTCGCTTCCGTCGAGCGTGCTGCACAGGACCCGCATCGCTTGCTTCCCTTCTCATGTATTCGTAAACCGTCGTTCGCGTGATTCCAAACTCCCGTGCCAGGAGCGCCTTCTGCTCGCCGGCTTTGATCCTGCGTCTCAGGTCATCTGCCTGCGCCGTGGAGAGGCTTCTAACTCGGCCGAGATAGACGTTGCGCTGCTTCGCCAACGCGATTCCTTCTCGCTGGCGCTCCCGAATCAGGTCGCGCTCGAACTGGGCCACAGCACCGATCACGCTCAACAGCAGATGTGCCATCGGGGAGTCTTCTCCGGTGAAGGTAAGGTTCTCCTTGACGAACCGGACGTGAACGCCACGCTTGACCAGATCGAGCACCAGCTTGCGGAGATCGTCAAGGTTCCGAGCTAACCGGTCCATGGCGTGACAAACGATCATGTCGCCTTCCCGCACGAAGCTCAACATGGCAGTGAGCTGCGGACGATTCGTGTCCTTGCCGGAGGCCTTGTCCGTAAAGAGCTTGTCCATTTCCACACCATCGAGCTGCCGAAGGTCGGTCTGGTCGAGCGCGCTCACGCGCTTGTATCCGACCACCATGCCCCCCCGAGGGGCCATTGGACGTTTTTCTGTGCGGATAGGCTCTTTAGCTTTCGCCATCAGATGTAAGATTAGCTCACAATCGATCCTAACCGCACGCGAATGTGTAAGCACGTAGCGTGTGCAGTTGGGGTATACCCATGCGGTACAGTGCTATAGCCACGAACGATGGGCTCATTTATGGTTGCAAAGACCGACATGAACAAAGAAGTCCACCACGAAACGAAAGGACCGGCATGATAGCTCCGTACATGGAGTCGTCCGAATCTGCACGCCGCTCTTTTAGTTCTTTTGATACTTGGACCGGAGCCCGCTCGCTCGCGACCATCGGCACGAATGCAGGCTCTGAGGCGCTACCCTTCCAGGGCTGGAGGAACTTCAAAGAAGCGTTTGCTCCAGAGCTCATCGCCCGGGCAGTACATGAAACAGGCAACGTCAATTCCATCGTTGATCCGTTCGGTGGCTCGGGCACTACGGCTCTCGCCGCTCAATTTCTGGGAGCCAGGCCTACCACCATTGAAGTCAACCCCTTCCTTGCAGATCTTATAGAAGCCAAAATCACCAAGTATGACTGGGAAGCACTGATCGCCGGCTATGCGCGTGTGCGGCAAATCGCATGCGGACGCAATAGGAGCGTTGGGGAACAAAGCCTGCCCAGCACGTTCATTGAGCCAGGCGTGAAAGGTCGGTTCCTGTTTTCGAGGGATGTTGCCGAAAGATTTTTCTCTTATAGGGCCGCCATTGATGCAGTCGCCGACCCAACGGTCAGGCGGCTGTTCCGAGTCCTCCTTGTTGGACTGTCTGTATCTGTGAGCAACGCCGTCGTCTCTGGCAAAGGGAGACGGTACAAGCGCAATTGGCAGGACAGGCAGACTACCCCGGGTCACGTGGACAGGTTCTTCGAAAAGCTTGTACTCGATGCTATGAAGGACCTCCGTCGCTTCGCGAGCAGGCGCGTCCTGGATTACGCACTGTTGCGAGGCGACGCAAGGCTTCTCACCTCGGCTCTGGGTATGCAGGACCTTGCGGTGTTCTCCCCGCCATACCCAAACTCTTTCGACTACACAGACGTTTACAACATAGAACTCTGGATGGGCGGCTATCTGGGGTCAGCTGAGGCAAACCGTGCTTTGCGCGAAAGCACCCTCAGAAGCCACGTTCAGATCAGGCGTGATCTGAGCTACACCTGCAAGAACTCACCGTCACTAACGGCGACCGTAGACAAACTGATCACCAAACGAAGTCTCTTGTGGAACAAAGATCTTCCGATGATGGTGGGTGCCTACTGCGAAGACCTTACCTTGGTGCTTTCTAACCTGCGTCGCAGCTTACGAGAACATGGGCGGGTGTATATGGTTGTCGGGGACAGTCGTTATGCCGGAGTTAATGTTCCCGTAGCAGCCATCTTGAATGAGATCGCGCCGACACTCTCGTTTAATGTGTTGTCTTCGGAACCGTTCCGATCGATGAGAGTGTCACCACAACAGGGTGGTCAAACCGGCCTACCCGAAAGCCTCATCGTTCTCGAAGCCCATCGCTAATGTAGGGCGACTTCTTCCTGCGCCTCTTCGGTAGACGCGTATACAGGCAGGACAACATCGCGCACTCGATCGTCAGTAAAGTACTTCTGCCGTGCTGCTCTGCAGAGGGGCTCGGCCAGGATATCGTTCTTAGTCTGCCTTAGATCAAAGCAGGCCAGGACTGAGTATGTTGCGTGCTTTTCTTCCCGATATGACTTCGCCTGCCTCATACCCTTGATCACTGCTTTGATGTTCTTCGAAGGTGCAAATGCGGCACCCCCGTTCGAACGTGATTTTAGTGCCTTCAGCTCTACCAGCGCTGGGTGAAGAGGGGATCCGGGCGTGGGCCGGGGATTGGTGAACAAAACGTCAATCCGTCCCAATGGAATCTCCTGCTCGGTGTCAACTAGAAGAGGACGAAAGAGTGATCTCATTTGTGCGGCGACGATCCATTGGATCGTTCGTTCTGCCTCTGGTCCAGGTTCATACGTTGCGGCGTTCGCCCAAAAACCTGGCGGCCCAATTTGCGGTGTGAGCAGAGAGCTATGCCTCACGTCTTCGAGCACCGCCATTATGTCTTCGATTGAGACGACACGAGCTGTTATCGGGAGCGCTAGGGAGATGGGTACTCTCTCGGACACACCACCGTCCTGGTAACACCTCAGCAAACGCTGGTCTGGATAAATCACGGCGACCGGAGTCTGCTCAAAGCCTTGCTGCTCTAGCAGGGCGAAAGCCTCATCAACTGAGCCGCTAGGGAGGTCAACGGCCCATCCCCCGTAGCCATGAGGAGCGGTAAAGATCAATCGTCCCTGCCACTCAGCTGGAGAACGGAGGTCGAGGTCTATCAAACGAGTCGCACTTGTATTCACTCGTCTTGCATCAGTCCTCGCAGATGAAGCGGAGTAGACAAAGATTGTCGGAAGCGTCGCCATTCCTGGATGCCTGTCCATAGCAGATAGGGTCGCATTGCGGACGCTATCAAAAAACCTCAGGATAGGATCCTCGTCCCCGCTGCCGGCGGCTAGCCCCGCCGCGCCGCCGTCGCGGAAGATTGCCGCCTCTGTGAGCTGCGAGAGTAGTTCTTCATCCATGTGCGCGTCGACCCAGGTAATTGGCGTACATGTAGAGTCTTCTTGCCGGCGTGATCTTTGCACCAGGAAAAACGGCGTCAAACCTTGCTACTGCTCGCGTCGTTCTACTCGCCCCAGCCGTACTGTTTAGATCCACATAGTCTTCATTGTCAGACCCAAGCTTTTGGTAAACGAGGTCTTTGCTTGCGGCCCTGGCGATGTCGTCGTCTGGCAAGGAGGCCAGCGCTTCCGCCAGAGCGTTGAGGAACGTCTGCTCTTTGGCAAGGTCCGGGTCGGCCTTCATCGCATCCAGGATCTTCCCCAGGAAACCCGATTCATACCGAAGGGCGTA
This sequence comes from Terriglobus sp., assembly GCA_965200815.1. Classification (GTDB taxonomy): domain Bacteria; phylum Acidobacteriota; class Terriglobia; order Terriglobales; family Acidobacteriaceae; genus Terriglobus. The sequence goes on from OZ241389.1 coordinate 76,397, forward strand.
TGTAGCTCTAAACCGAGCACCTTCACCATCGTCTTCGGGCACGTACGATAGCGCAGAGGGCTCAACCAAGCCCATGCAAACGATCACATCGAGTTGAGCCTGCAGATCCGGGTAGTACGGAGGTCTATCGGTTCGACCGATTCTGTCTTCGAAGGGACGAAGGTGCCACACAGGACTCAAGACGTCAGCCAAGAAGGCAAAGGCATGCAGTTTATCAAGAGCAATTGGAGAAAGAGATGCCTGCTCTGCCGCAGAGAGCAGCTGTATCAATCTCACCCGATATTTGAATCCCGGCAGGTCGTCTTGGATCACGTGTTTATGCCCCGAAGACCGTTCTCCAAAAACTCTTCGTACTCACCCTTGTGCCGTCTCAAAGCGGCGTTAGGAGCAGCAACGGATAGGAGATTGAGGACTTTCTGCCTGCGCTTGCTAATGAGCTTTTGATTCTCTGTGACTGGGCCCATCAGTGCCGGGATCATAACGGAGCTCGTCAGATTAGAAGTAACGATCAAGTTCCTCGGCGCCTTCGCGAATGCGCGGAACATCTTCGCGGCGCGAGACATGAAGATAGCGTCAAGGCTTGCCTCTGGCGTCTCTATGACCATAGACATAGCCCCATCGGATGCAGCTGCTTCGGTCAACGCCATACGGAAGGCAAGATCTATAAATTCACGCTGCGATTCAGATACGTCATCTGGAGAGCTGCGGACTTGCTCTCCCTCGAAAGCCGCCGCTGTCATCTCGAAGCGCAACGATGGATAGTTGAACGATCTCCCGCCTTGGCTTGGTCTGTCTGAGATCGTTTGTGATGTCAGGTGGCAGTTCTCTTCCAGGAACACTGTAATCAACTTCTCGAATAACCCACTTACTGACGCCGTACCTGCTTCAATTTTTGTATTGACCTTGTTCAGCAACCTCTCGTATGTCGCTTCGGCACCTTGACGCTTCCGCTTCTCGAGAGCTTCCCGCTGTCTTAGATCAGCAATCGTGCTCCTAAGCTTCATCAGATTCTCAGGTGCTGGAGGAAGTTGACCCCTCAGACTTTCTACATCCCCTGCGCGTTTGTTGATCGCTTCGTTTACGTCAGCCAACTCTCTAAGAGTGGCGCGCCATTCTTCGCTCTGGGCGGCCTCATCATTCGCCAGAGTGTCACGCTGAATCGTGGCTGCTGCTAAGCGTTCACGTGCATCTGAGAATGCGGCGTCCAGTTCGGCGACCTCGACGTGAGAGCTCTTTTCTTCCGGAAGAGGCGAGTTACAGACCACACAGAGGTTTCCGTCGAGAGCGCTTTCCATGGCGAGCTGCGCACTTCGTGTCTGTTGTTCACAAGCCAGACAGCGTCCATCCACATACAGCTGCGTTAGCACATACTGGGCGGTTTCGGATAAGGATGGAAACAATGCGCCCAACCGTGAAAACCGCAACTGCTCGACCGCGCGGCGCGCAGAATCTTCTGTGAGCTTTGTCCGCTCCAAATCTCGCCGTAAGACCTTGAGACTCAACTCTGCTGCCTCAGCATGCGCCTCAAGATCTTCACACCGCCTAAGATCGGCATCAAGCATCGCTTGTTCTGCACTCAGTCGAGCATCTACACCTGCGTTATTTACCAGAAGCCTCTCGCCCGCCTCAAGTTCCTGCTCGAACTGATAAAGAGACGCTGATATATTTCTTGCTCTGCTGTCCGCAGTATTGATGAGCTGTTCCGCACCAATCCACTCTCGCGCTTCCTGCGGACTCGTAAAAAGGATTCTGAAAAACTGCCTTTGGGCCTGTTCATCCCAGAGGATGTCTCGTCTGTCTTCGTTGAAGAAGGTCAGATATTTCACAGCGGTTAGGAAATCTACGAACTGGCCGGCTTCAGCGGCTTCACACAATGCAGCCTGATAACCCTGTTCATCGGCAGCGGCGATGTCAATAGCTTCACCATCTCGAAGGCATTCCTGTAGTTTCAAAGTCGAGAGTGAACGACGCACAGTGAATGTGACCGTGCCAACTCGGAACCACAACTGAGCGGTAGCCGTCTTTGCACGATCGGCTACGCGTTGAGCGAAATAGGTGCTCTTACCTGTCCAAGGCACGACTTTGTCACGCGCGATCGCACCGAACCTGCCCGTTCCGTCGTCCTTCGGAAGTTCAAAGGGACCAACTAGGAGACGAAAAACGAGAGTGATGAGGGTCGTCTTTCCGAGACCATTGATGCCAGCTAAAAGCGATATGCCCGCCTGGAAGGTAAAGTCGATACCAGGATCTTCGACCGTCCCGGGGTAGAGACGGTAGTCATCAACCTTCAATCTTTCGAGTACAGGAAATTTGTTCATTGATGTGGGCCTGATTGCCGCAGGGCGAGCTCCGACATCAAGTGCTGATTGCGCATCGTGCGTACCTCCTGCTCTAGCTTCCAAGATAAGAGTACATTCCTGCGGGCATTGGCCTGTTCACCTTGCCCTCCAACGTATTTACAAGCTGAATGCTCAGTGGGCGGCGACCAACGGCAGTTCCTCCCACCTCGTCGTCCATCGAGGGGACCGGTACTCCGCACGCAACTTCCAGACTGATTCCTTCGGCCCGCCGCTCAGGACACGGACAGTACCCCGCCCGAGCTTCGCATTGAGCTGGTCCACGGTTTTCCAAGCCCGCTCTCTCCGTTCGCGGTCGAGCTCACTCCACAAGGCCGGCTGCTGGACCGTCTCAGGCAGCAGCTCCGTGATCATCACGCCGCACTTCGAGTAGCGGAAGCCGTCCCGCCAAAGCCGTTCTCCCAGGCGTACGGCGAGACCGACGACCTCTCCGGTGTCGTTGGTCGTCGCGGCAAAGCGGGCCGAGGCTCCATTCGAGTAGAACGGGTCCTGGTTGAAGGTGCTGGTGTGCATGAAGACAAACAGATTGTCGGCGGCGACCTTGTAGCGGCGCATTTTCTCCGCGGCTCGCGTCGCGTAGCTTGCGAGCGCTTCACGCATCTCCGTCCAGGACGTGACCGGAGCCCCGAAGCTGCGGGTGACAGCGATTCCCTTCCGCGTCGGCTCCATCAGCTCCAAAGGCATGCAGGAGATCCCGCGCAGCTCGTAGACTGTGCGGCCTCCAGTGACAGTCATCAGAGCGCGGGCGTCGTCCGGTTCGAGAGCGGCCAGGTCTGCCGCCGTCTGGATTCCAAGCTTCGCGAGCTTGGCGGCCGAGGCTCCGCCGATGCCCCAGACTTCTTCTACCGGCACCGTCGGCAGCAGCTCCGCCCGCACCTGGTTGGAACGCAGATCGCAGACCCCGCGATACCCCGGCCGTTTCTTCGCGATGAAGTTCGCCACCTTTGCGAGTGTCTTCGTGGGTGCAACCCCAACACAAGTCGGAATACCCACCCAGCGGTGGACGCGATCGCGCAGCTCACGCGCCAGAGGCTCCACTTCCCTGGTGTTGAACTCGCCCAGGTTCAGGAAGCTCTCGTCGATCGAGTAGGTCTCGACTTTGGGGACCATGGAGCCGAGCGTGTCTCCCACTCTCCGGGACAGGTCGCCATAGAGGGCGTAGTTCGAACTGAAGACCCGCACGTTTTCGCGCCGGATCAGATCGCGAATCTTGAACTCGGGGTCTCCCATTTTGATCCCGAGCAGTTTTGCTTCTCAGTTATGTGGAATCTGTTCTCTCCATCCGATACGCTTCCGTCGCCACTCCTGGTCCGGAGAGAAGCATGCTGGGGCACGAAGCAGAACGCTGGCTGTCGATACAACAGAACCTTGGGAAAGCTCCGAACACTCTGCTTGCCTACCGCCGCTCCTTGGAGTGCTACGGCAGCTTCTGCATAGAGCTGCAGCGTCCCGTTTATGAGGCCACGAAGGAAGATATCGCTCTCTTCGTTCGGTCTATGACTGCTTTTCGTCTTCCTGCTAGCAGGAAGACGAAAAGCGAGCGGGCCGGAATGGCCAATAGCACAATCAGGCTGCGATTAACGGCAGTCCGCCTCTTCTATGACCACCTCATCGAAGAGGGGCTCAGACCAGATAATCCAGTCGGACGTGGGCGGTACACGCAAGGTGGCGGCTTCGGGGGTGCCCGTCCGCGTGCCCTCGTGCCACGCTTTACTGCCCTGCCATGGATTCCTGCGGACGCTGAGTGGAAGAACCTGCTTCAGACGGCCAAGTTGGAGCCGCTTCGGAATCGGGTCATGCTCGCACTAGCCTATGACGCCGGACTTCGCCGTGAAGAGCTCTGCCTGCTCGCAACCGGTGACGTTGACCCCGCTCATCGCCTACTGACCATTCGAGCGGAAACGACCAAGTCACGTCGAGGCCGGGTCGTCCCATATTCGGAGGCAGCTGGGAGCTTGCTCTCTGCATACCTCGCACACCGGCGAACCCTCACCCGGTCGCGAGGAACGCTGTTCATTTCGGAGTCGCGGCGCAACGCTGGTGGCCCGCTGACCTTTTGGACCTGGTCGAAGGTCGTGCATGCACTTGCGGAACGCGCCGGCTTGCCCCAGTTGAGTACCCACACCTTCAGGCACCTCTGCCTGACTGACCTTGCTCGCGCCGGCTGGGAGCTGCACGAGATCGCCAGCTTCGCTGGCCATCGCAACACCAGCACCACTCTGATCTACATCCACCTCAGCGGTCGTGAGCTATCCGCAAAGATCGCGAAAGCCTCTCTTCACGCGACACGAATGACTGAAGCAGCGGAGATTCTCCAATGATCGACGTTCAAGGCTATGACCGCAGGCACGCGCTCTCGAGAAGCGAGTTGCACCACATGCAGCTGCTGGTCGCTCGGGCCCAGCAAGGAAGCAAGGGATGGCACAAGGAGGCCCGACCAGCCCTTGAGCGGCTGATTCATCCGTTAGAAGATGTGCTGGACCACTTGGGAGCGGTAAACACGGTCAAGCGGAAGTACACCATCCGAACCACTGTCATCTGCCTCCTCATACGGGCGATGGTCCGCTATAAGAAGAGTTTCTGGGCGTTCTCTCCAGACGCCTGGCTCGACTTACTTGGCACCGACTACTACGCCTACGTTCGCGTCCATGGTGTCACCGCAAACGCAAGGCACCAGCTCATCGCCATTGCGTATCTGTTCTGTGGTTTCCAGGAGCTTGCAAGTCTGGGGCGGCTTGCGTTCCCCGCGCTTGCGAAGAAGATTTTTGGAACAGAAGCTTTCGATGCGGTGATCGACGAGATGAAGGCGGACCTTCTGACGTGGGGCTACTCGCGAAAGGGCAACATAGTCGGTCTCCGCTGCGCTCTCGCGGAGGCAATGCTCGCATCGCGCAGTCTTCACCTGCCGGATCTAAAGGCCGAAACTCTGGATTGCCTGTACCGGCAGGCTGATGCGAAGATCACCAGGCGCGGTCTCACCATCCTCTCGTATGTCTTGGTTCGACGCGGCATTCTCCAGAAGCCACTCGGCCGAGATGGGCAGATCGAGCGTCAGCAAAGCATCGCCCATCGGCGCGTACTCGATGGCGTCCCGGTCGTCTGGCGCGAATGGTGTGAGCGATGGTTGGCGACAACCACTCTGCAGCCAAGTAGCCGAATCGGCGGCCTGTATCGACTTTTCAACGTAGGTCGATGGCTTGCTCAAAGTGGTTACGGATGTGAGCCTGCAGACTGGACCCGCGAAGTCGCCGCCGCTTACGTCGCAGCAGTCGATCGATCAAAAGTCGGTCAGTGGTCGACAGGTGCTGGCACAACACGCTTACAGGCCGGCGAGCCCTTCAAGCCCGCCACGAAAGCGTCGGCACTTACCGCCCTCCGACGCTTCTTTTGTGACTGCCAAGAGTGGGGCTGGATTCCGACACGGTTCAACCCTTACCAAGCGCTTGCGACGCCACGCTCGGTCCGCTGCCTCATCGGCCCGGACCCTCGGGTCATTCAGGATGATGTCTGGGCAAAGCTGCTCTGGGCGGGTCTCAACCTCACCGATCAGGAGCTATCAAAGCCGAACGATCTGGAAGCCCGTGGAGACGGTCATTTCTATCCAGCCACCATGGTGAAGGCTTTGGCGCTGATATGGCTGTTCTCAGGCCTGCGTCGCAGCGAGATCGCCCGACTCCGCGTCGGCTGCATACGCTGGCAAGACGGCGAGGAGAGGCTGGGCAGCCAGCCGGTGTGCTTCCTGCATGTCCCTGTGAACAAGACGGGAACTGCATTTTCCAAGCCTGTGGACGGCGTAGTAGGCCGAGCCATAGAACTCTGGGAGCAGATGCGCCCACCGCAACCTGCTTCGCTCGATCTAAAGACAGGCGAGCATGTGCATCGGCTCTTCTCGCATCGCGGCCGGGGAGTTTCGCCACAGTACATTAACCATGTCGTCATTCCCTTGCTCTGCCGGAAGGCAGCCCTACCGCTTGCGGATGCTCGCGGTCGCATCTCCAGCCATCGAGCCAGAGCCACTATAGCTTCTCAGCTCTACAACGCGAAAGAACCGCTCAGCCTGTTCGAACTACAGGAGTGGCTCGGTCACAGCTCTCCCGAATCCACACGCCATTACACAAAGATCACGCCAACCAAGCTGGCCAAGTCGTACCAGGACGCTGGTTACTTCGCCCGCAACCTGAGAGCGGTCGAAGTCCTTATCGATCAGGATGTCGTCAGACGCGGAAGCCCACCTGACGAGCCTTGGAAACTTTACGATCTAGGTCATGGCTATTGTTCTTACGACTTCTTCGATCAGTGCCCGCATCGAATGGCCTGTGCTCGTTGCGACTTCTACGTGCCAAAGCAGTCGAGCAGGGCGCAGAGTATCGAAGCCAAAGTAAACCTGTTGCGGCTGACGCAGGAGATACCGTTGAATGACGATGAACTGCGGGCCGTGGAAGATGGGATCGCTGGGCACGAGCGGCTGGTGAGAAAGTTGTCTCAATTTCCGACCCCGATGCCGTAATGTTTGCTTGCCCTCCACGACTTCTGCCAGCAGTCCAGTCATCGGTGCGGCCTGATTGTCTGCGAAAAATTCCTCGCTGGCGGCTACCAAAGCTGGGTTCGGACGTTTAATCCATTATGGCCATTATGCGGAATCTTCTCGCTCCTGGTTTTCTCCTTTGCACAAGCCTGGGTGCGCAAACAATCGTTACACCAGATGTACGGCTGGAGCCCCACAGCGGGAAAACCACCTTCCAAATCGGTGAGCCGATCCAGCTAGATTTGGTGATCAGCAATCCCACGGGATTGCCGATGATGGTGAACGCGACCGACTACGGCGACAACTCCGATCCGGTAGAGATCACACCTAAAGCAGGCTGGATCGCTTGGCAGGGGCAGAGTGGCCACGACTATGCAAGTATGAGCGACCTTGGAACGCAGCCAGTGCGCATCCCGATCCGGGTTGACCAGGTCGCCATCTTTCGAACACCGGGCCACTATGACGTACGTGTCACCGAAAATCGCGTGCAGGGTGGCGCTGACCTGATGCACCTCTCCAGAACAGAGGCAACCACGACCAATTCCATTGGGCTAGATGTGGAAGCCATGCCTGAGAGCCGTGAGGCAGAGATTGTGAACGGCGTGGAGGCTGACCTTTCTAACGCAGGCAATGGTCGTAGCGGAGCACGCATGCGCAAGGCAGCTGTCGTGAGATTGGCTGCATTGCAAGGCAATGTAGCGCTCGCAGAGAAGATCAAACTGCTCGTAGCGGAGCAGGAGGATTTTAGAGGCGTTGCTACGGAGGCTTGGGCGACGACGGCAGACCTGAAGCGGCAGTTGGAACTGATAGAGGCAGCATGGCACGATCCCAGAATTCTTCCTGCATATGACATGCCGAACGCCATGGACGAGACGCGGCGGCTTCTTGCGGGTCTGCCGCTCCGTGGTTGGCAAATGGGCGTTGCTACACATAAACCGGATGAGCTGGAGCAGCGGTTGGGAGCGGCGCATCAGCAGGACATGGTGGATCTGCTCAATTCGATGCCACAGAGAACAGGTGAAAGCCGCCGGGACGCCGCGTACTTTCTTGCTGAGTTCTCAGGATTGCCTGCATCCGATCAGGCTCGTGCTCGCGAGTATGCGGTAGAGGAGTTCCCCCAGATGAACGACCTCAGCCAGCACATGATCCTGGAGACAGCTCGACCGCCCGTGCGCGATAGCAGGCTGCTACCTAGCCTGAAGGCATTGCTGGATAAGAACCCAGCCGATAAGGATGCTCTCACGGCTTATCTGGACATCGCTCCAGATGAAGCAGCCCCCTACGTCGTCCGCGCAGTGTGCGCACTTGGAGGACCGCCCCCGATCGACGCGGTTGAGAAGGTCAAAGAAGATAGACTCGCCAAGGTGGATGACTGTCTTCTGCCACTGCTTGAAGGACCGGCGGCCAACAATGCTGGCACGCCTATCAAACGTACAAATTCCGGCAGAGCCACCTTCGTATGGAAACAGCGGGTCACATTGGCCGCCCGCTTCGGTTCGCCGGCGCTCTTACCCGCCATCGAAACTTCAGGGGCGCAGCAGCTTGCCGCAAACCCGAATGACTCTGGCATTGGTGGGGCATTGTTGGCTGCAGAGCTGCGTGACAACGCCGGCGCGGCACTTCAGCGGCTTCAACGAGGGATGCCGTCTGCAATCTCGTGGTACGAGACGGACAAGGTCTTCGAGTCTGCGCACCAGCCCTTCCCCCCTTCCATATTGACGTGGTTGCGCAGTCAAGTGCTGACCGCCAGCGATGAGACTGCAGGGAACGCTGCGTATCAGCTTTCGATTGGTGGAACAAAGGAAGATCGCAAGATCATTGAGCAGCGGCTTATGAAGCTCCGCTCTGGGAGTCCTGATAGCTCTAGCGCAAAGCCATCGATGGCGGAAGCTAACCTCGTCTCAGCATTGTTCCGTGCAACAGCTTGGACACTAACGCCCGAGGATCGTGCATCGATAACACAAGGCTGTCTGACCGACAGCTGCCGCGGTTACGCAAAGCACTAGCCGCGAGAAACTTGAAGAGTCGATCAAAATTGACGGCCGCGTAGATTCCACATAATCGGCGCTCCGGGCCACAGCGCAACCGTCATTGTTGGAGAGCACAATGACAGGCTTGCCTTCGAGATCGGGCCGGAAGACGCGCTCGCAGCTCACGTAGAAGTTGTTGCAGTCGATCAGGCCGAAGACCTCGCCCATCGGCCTACCGCAGGGTGTGGATGGCGTGCTTCACCACCCCGAAGACGTGCAAGTCCTCTCCCTCGAGGACACAGAGGGGCTGGTAGCGAGGATTGGCAGGGTCGAGCCAGATGCAATCCGGTCCGCGGCGCAGCCGCTTGACCGTGTACTCGCCATTGACGGCCACCACGACGACGCTGCCGTTCACCGGCTTCGCCGCCCGGTCCACCACCAGCAGATCCCCGTCCAGGATGCCGGCGTCTTTCATCGAGTCGCCATCGACCCGCATCATGAAGGTTGCGGCTTTGTTCTCGATCAGGTACTCCGTCAGGTCGAGCGGAGTCTCCAGGTAATCCTCTGCCGGGCTTGGGAACCCCGCAGGAACCTTCCCATCGAAGTACGGCAACACCATCGGCCAGCTTGCGGCCCACTCCACCAGCTCTAAACTCATACCCGGCCCCTGTCAGAGGTATAGCAGAAAGAGCGAAGGAAAAGCGAAACAAAAACGAGCAGCGTAATCCTCTTAGCTTTTTACCTTTCTGATCATCTACATGAGAGAAAGTGTCTACGGAGTGATCGCGAGCCGTAATGTTGCCTGACCCTCTCTTGTTTCTTCGCGTTTCTTTCCATAATGCGATTTCTTGGTACCAACACGGAAGTTGCTGAAAGCCCGGACTCCGCGGGACGCAGTTGTGGGAAGTTGAGGCCGCTGTACGCTACCAGAACGATCGTTTGAGACGATGCTCTGTCTCGTCTCAGGGGGGAAGATGACACGCACTTTATGTTGGCTACTGTTTTCATCGCTGCATTTGGTTGCCGCCGCACAAACCCTTGACCCCCACTATGACGTTCCCCCAGCAGTGCCGCCTCCGTCGTGTGGTCTCACTCTCGCAGGTCTTGGCAGCATCACCGGACCACCCGCATATCAGCGACTCGCATATCAGCTCAAGGCTCTGCAGATTGCACAAGACTCAGTCTCCGCACTCCAGGCAGGGATTGCAGGGCTAAAGAAGGAACAGACCCCGGCATTCGGCATGGCGGCTCTTTTCACCAGCACAAAGCAAGCACATGACGACCTACTGTGCTCGGCCTCCATCGTTGCCAAGTACGCGCCCGTGGATGAGACCGACAGCAACACACGAACGCTTCTGATCGTTGCGTATAACCAGGAAGCTGCTGCGATAGCAGACCTTGAGGCGCACGGCAAAGAGCAATTCCTTCGTTCGGAGGTCGACCGGACTCCAGCTACGCAAGTCAAAGATGCAGAGCGCATGACGGCGATGAACTCACTTCAGAGCGAAGCCGCTTCCACCCTCGCGGAGATGACATCTTTATCACTTCTGCTTTCCGTTGACGACAGCAACCCGAACGCCAAGAATACAAAACAGACTGTAATTCCATGTGTGCAGTACGCCGCTCTGCTCAAAGAAAGCACCGCGCTTGCTCGACAGACCAAAAGTGCTTACACGGATTCGGCATCTTTCTTCGTCACGTTCCTTGGAGGTCGCAAGTGCAAATGATGAAATTACTTCGGCCGTCTGTGATTCCCTTCCTTGCGTTGTCCCTTACCTACTTCACCGGTCTTGCACAGAGTCGTCCAGCTCACAAGACGGCAACGCCGAGTACATCCAAATTGCCTACGGAGCTGGCGCTTCAGCTCCACCTCCGCGACAATCCGCACGATGTTGAGGCGCATAAGCAACTGAACAAGTTGCTGAGCGCCAAATACGCTTTCCGCTCCCAAATGGAGGAGGACGGCCAGTGGTTGCGGAACAATCCTGATGATTATGTAGCCGAGATTGAGATGCGTTCCCTCGCAGATACCACGGTGTCGGATCCCGAGTACGCCATACGAATAGATCGTTTCGTCCTGGCTCACGCCTCGCGGCAAGATGATCCGTCCCACTACGACAATGTGTCTGATCGGTTTGCAAGGGCGCTCCTCGAAAGAGACCACCCCACAGAAGCAATCGCCATTATGAAGAAGGAGACCGAGCTCTCCCCGGAGGATTTTGGCGTTTGGGAAAACCTCGGAGACGGACAGGTTTCGACAGGCCAGATCGAGGCGGGTATCGCTTCCTACAAAAAGGCGATCTCGCTTGACGGAAATCAGGAAGGTCCGCATGAGGGGCTAGCCGACGCGTATTCCAAAGAACAAAAATACCACGCTGCCGTTACCGAGTTGACGGCAGCACTGGCGATCTACAACGCTCAGTACCACGGGGCTGCACCGTCTGATTCGTACCACTCCGCCATGAAACACATGCAGGAGATCACCCACGCGGAGCCGAACCTCATCCAGCTTCATAGAAAGCTCGCTCGGGTCTACCTAGCCGAGAAGGAGTTTGCACGTGCTCTCCAAGAAGCCAACAAGGCCTCGAGTTCGGACGACCCATATAGCGATTACTACCTAAGAGCCTCCATCTACGATGCGTCCGGCAATGCAAGAAAAGCAGCGGAAACGCGTGCTAATGCCCATACCGCAATACTTGCAGCTCTCAGCAAGGAACCACCGAAATCGCGCTCGGGCTTCGATGAGTGGGCGTACCCAGAGGTAGCCTTCATGTCCAGCGACGATGACAAAACGCAAGCACACGAAGTAATCACTCTGCTGGAGCCGCAGATTGCGACTGGCAGATTGAAGCCTATGGATCTCATGCTGCTGGGCGTTTCTTACTGTTCAGCCGATCGCATTCCTGAATGCAAGCGGCAATCTCGGGCCGCCATGTCGTCATCGCCGAAGCTTGACACAGGGCGTAACCACCACGTTCTGGGCGAATCCTTGAAGAAGAGCGGTGATGCCAAGGGAGCGGCTGAGGAGTTCGAGCAAGCCTACCAGCGCGACCCACAAAATACAACATACCGTATCGACTATGAGGCATCAAGCGCAAACTAAGGGACAGAACAGGAACTGCTCACAGCGGCAGTTCTCCATCTTCGCCTGGCCGCAAGAAGGCAGGAAAGGGCGGCGAAACGCAGCTCACCTGGTCTCAGTTCGCAAAGTTGATGGAAGAGACGAACAAGGCCTAGTAGAAGAGCGCCGGTCTGGCTGTACTTGGACCGGCCTCTAATTAGCGCCTGAGCTCCGCAAACTAACAATGTAGCTAACTATACTTCTAGCAAGGTAAAAAGCTAGCTAGTTGGCAACATTGTTCGTAGGTTTGGCCCACATCTCCTCAAACTTGTGCTCGAAGTGCTCCACAGCTTCCGGCGAGGACTCGTACAGCACGTCATTGTCCTGGCGCTTGAGTCCGGTCGGAGACCAGTTCGCGGAGCCGCTGCGGAGCAGGTGTCCGTCGATCGCGTAGCTCTTGAGGTGCATGAGATCTCTTGCACCTTTCACCCGCACCTCGACCCCCGCCGCGAGCAGGATCCCGGTTGTGGTGATGCCACCCCACCGCATCTCCTGCGAGAACTGCTCCCGGTCCCGGTAGACCCGGACCCGCACGCCTCTACGGGCCAGTGTCGCAAGCTCTTCTGCCAGCTCCTGATCCGTGAAGCTGTACATCGCCACGTCCAGGGTTCGCGTTGCCGTCTCGAGCTGGGCCAGCTCGCTTCGCTCCAGATTCGTTCCCGGCGAGTACAGGTGTGCGTCCGTCTGCGCCGTTCCAGGAACGGCGGCCAGCAGCAAGCAAATCAGAACGCGTGACGCCTTTCCCATCAAGCCAGCCTACCGGCTCCGTCCCGCTGTGAGAATGAGCCAAACGGGGCAGCCTACAACGGCAGCTCGCCGTCTTCGGCGGCCTTCGCCGCTGCTCGCATCATCTCCGGCCCGTTGTTCCGAATGTTGCCCACCTTCGGATTGGCCTCGTGCACTTCCATCTCTTCAGACTCGTAAGGCCGCAGCAGATCGAGCGGCAGGCGCTCTGTCTCCTCTCGATCGAGCCAGCGGTCATAATCTCGCGAGTGCAGAATGACCGGCATCCGGGGGTGGATCGACGCCATCAGTTCGTTCGCTTCCGTAGTCACGATGGCGAAGGACTGGAGCCAGTGTCCCTGCGCGTCCTTCCAGGCGTCCCAGAGGCCCGCGAAGCCCATCAGATTGCCATTCGCCAGCTCGAAAGAGTAGGGCTGCTTTGGCGGCTTCCCGGCTTTCGGCCACTCGTAGAAGCTGTTCACGGGAACGATGCAGCGGCGTTTTTTGAACGGCTCACGCCACGTTGGAGCCTTGGTGATCGTCTCCGCCCTCGCATTGATCGTGGAAAGGCCCTTCACGTCGTTCAGATCCTTCGTAAAGAAGGGCACCAAACCCCACTGCGCCAGGACCAGCTCACGGTCACCTGATTCCCTACTCTGCCGAATGATTGGCTGGTATGTCGTGGGTGCGACGTTGTAGTCGGCATCCGGCATAGGCAGTTCGATCGGATTTGGCTGGGCACGAAAATGCTCGGTCAGCCTCTGTTTGTCACTTCGTCGAACATACCGTCCGCACATAGAACACCCTCCTCTCGTAAGTTATCGCGCCGAGTCATTTCGAATGTCCATCAGCCAGAAAACGAGAGCAACAGACCCTAGAACACGAAAGGAAGACGTATGGCCAGAACCGAAGCACAGTACAGAGAAGGTCGTCGGAGCGGCACAGCGACAGAAATCGTGCGCTGCGCTGGGGACCCGAAGAAGCTCAAGCGGCTCCTTCGAAACCACGAAGGACTCGCACGTATCTACGCCGAAGACGGAGCAATCCGTACGGCGCACATGATCCAGGAAATCTACATTACCCTCACTCGAGAAGCAATCCTGCGACAAATAAACCCGTGATCGTCACCTGGTGCTTTTATTCATATCAGCACTGGATGCTGTTACGAACTACTCCTCAGCTAAGTGTTGCAGAGAGTTGAATTATGACCGTTTTGGTCTAACCAAATGTGCGCGTTTTGGCTGCAGAGGTCTCCCAAATGTACGTGACATTTTGCTGGATGAATTGGTTGGACACGAGCAACGGTCTACCTCCCGATCTGAGCCAGTATGCGTTGTCCTAAACATTGGTTCGAGTGAGTCAGCAGCAGGTGCTGATAACGCAAACTGTGATAACAGCACCCCCTGCTGATCATCGTAACGGGTCCTCAGTTCATAAGACCACCTACTGCTGATATCTGAATCATTGTTCGCCGACAAGCCTCACCTGTGTCGGTCGAAGTCACAGGTCTGCCGATTTTGGCAGGCCTTTCCTTTTCCAACCTGCTCGAGGAGAAAACAATGCTGCTTACCATGGAGTCGAAAACCGCTGCCCAGCACAAGCTGGAAACAATGATCGAAAAGGGACGTGCCACTGCTGGAACCGTGGTTGAGCACGTGATGAGCAACCAACCGAAAGACCGTCTTGTGCGCAGCCGCGACCTCACCTTCGTCGCGAATCCGGAAACGACTGAGATTGCCGTGTCCTTCCCGGACGGGCCCCGAGATCCTTCCGTTGTCAGCCAGCAGCTACATCGTAATGCGCTGAACCAGATGGCGCAGGCTACCGATCTTCCATTGAAGTTCGTCGACGCGCTTCAGAACACCGGCGAACCCTGGGGACGGGAGCTCTTGGCACACAATCTGAACACTGTCTTTCACAATCGCATGGCGAAGAGCCAGTACCTCTTCCGTTCACTTGGAACTCAGGTCCGGGGTTTCCTCTCAGATCGTTATCGTCGATTGGATTCCCGTCCGATCGTTGAGGCCTTTGCAGCGGCCGTGCAGCAGAAAGGTGCGTTGCCCTACGATGGATACGTCACCGACACCAAGATCTCAATTCAAGCCATCATGCCCGAGGTCTACGAACCGATTCCAGGCGAACTCGTGGCCTATGGTCTGAGCCTCGAGAACTCCGACTTCGGAAACGGTGCCTTATCGATTCGGGCTTACCTTCTCAGGATTTGGTGCTCCAACCTCGCTATCACGCAGGAGGAGATGCGTCAGGTTCATCTGGGCAAGCGATTGGACGACGCGATGCTCTATTCCAATCGCACCTACGAGCTGGACGCGCGAACGACGGTAAGCGCGCTGAAGGATGTCATCAACGGTCAACTCGACGCTACTTCTCTCCGTCGTCGGATGGAGGCTGTGCGACACGCAAACGCGCAGGAGGTGAACCCGCAGAAAGCCAAGGAAACGTTCCGTCGGCTGCTTCAGAAAGGCGAATCGGAAGCCGCACAGCGGGCTTTTGACTCACCAGACACCTACAATCTTCCTGCAGGGAATACCAATTGGCGGCTTTCCAATGCGATCTCGTGGATCGCTGGGCAGACCAAGGACACGGAACGCAAACTGGATCTGATGAAGATCGCAGGAGAGGTGCTTCCGAAAGCAGCATAGCTATGGTGGGCGTCCTGCAAGACGCCCACCCTTACGTAGGTTTCGATGTCTTCAAAGAGAGCGGTTCGCCGGCGACGTGCAAGTCGGCCAACGCCAGAGGAACGAGCGATTCGCCGAGCGGAAGAAAAGCTCCGCGAGTCTGAGGTCAGGGCTCGCAGAGCAACGGCGAATATGGCCTACTGGCAGGCCAAGGTGCGCCGTCTGAAGCAAGGACACACAGAACACATCCAACCCTCCCTATTCGGAACAGCAAGCCCGGAGATGTCCGCAGAGCTTTTGACCGAGCAGCAAAGCCGTGAGAAGAATGTCCCGATGAAGCAGCCTCTATTCGGGACAGGCCCTTGCCCTGCCGGTTCAACGACCCATCCCCTCCAACATGGCATCTTGCCAGATAGCGAGTAAATGAATGTACCTTTGCCGGAAACAGGAACGCTTGATTTCTGCCCTCTGCTTGTTCCCATTCCTAGTCTCATTTGCACCGGCTCAAACCCGAAAGGCGCCGGTCTCCGACGATCAGCAGATCCGCACGCAGATCGATACGATCATCCACAATGAATCCGCGTTTGACGGCATGTCAATCACCTCGACAGTCGCTCATGGGGTCGTGACGCTAAGCGGGACTGTGAGCAGCCAAGCGGCCAAGATTCTTGCATCGACAGAGATCGGCAACGTTGAGGGCATTAGGACAGTCCTCAACAATCTGAACGTCGTGGGTGGAAGTCAGATAAGCAGGCCAGCGATGATCCCTATGCAGCCCAGTTCAGCCCAGGGCTTTACCGGATCCAAAGTCGTGTCGCTGGCACAAGGGACGGCTCTCCCTATTCGCCTCTCGGAGGAAATCAACACCAAAACTGCTGCGGCAAACGACACTTTCCACGGCATCACAGCCAGCGCCGTCATTCAAAACGGATACACCTTGATCCCAACTGGATCGGCCGTCACAGGACGGATCGTCGATGCAAAGTCTGCCGGTCATTTCACCGGTATGGCTGAGCTTTCGCTAGAGCTGACGAGCATTCGTCTGAATACGCCAAGCGGCGCGCAAGACGTCTCAATCGTCACTACCCCACTATCAAGCAAAGCCGCTGGCAGAGGAGCAAACACTGTAGCGAAGACAGGTGGTGGAGCGGCCGTTGGAGCTATCATCGGGGCGTTAGCCGGCGGAGGTAGCGGTGCAGCGATAGGTGCGGCAAGTGGTGGGGCATTAGGAGCAGGGACGAATGCGGTCACGCGGGGTAAGGAGATCGATCTCAAACCTGAACAACTCCTTCAATTCCACACAGGCGCTCCCTTGGACGTCAGCTTGTCGTTCAGAAACGGTCAGCAGCTACCGACGTCCGTCCCCCGGTCTGCTCTTTCTACTCGCCCAGACGAAACGGGAGCCGCTGCCATTGAAGCGTCGCCGCGGTAAAGCTGTCAGGTGAGGCCATGGCCTGGTTCTTCTATCGAGGTAGAAGAATCAGGTGCTGAGCGGTCAACGTCCCCATTGCTGCACAAGCAGCTGGCGATGTAACAGCACCTGGTGGTGCAGAGGAGCGGGGAGGGCATGTATCGATAACAGCACCAGTTGCCCTAATGACAACCGGTGCTCATATAGGCAGGTAGACGCTCTGAAGCGCTGCCCCCTAGGCTTCAAAGTCACATACTCCGCGTAAACATATCGCTGGAGGTCTTCTAATCACCAGATGTCTCCACATCACCTGTTGCTGTTATTGCGGCCTCAGGTACGTCGTCCAGTGCTATTTGCTAACCGCTGCTTACGGGCGTTCAGATGATGCCACGTCACCTGCTGCTGTTATCAGACTGATCGTTACCGAATTTAGAGCGCCGGCAGGTGTTTCCCCATCACCTGATGCTGTTATCGACGGGGCGCTCGAAGTCGCTCAGCCGTAACTCGTAGTGGTTGGGGCCGCCCTCGAGAACTGCTCTTTGGACAGCACGCTGTTCAGCACGTTCTACCCAACTGCGCAGGTCACGACCACTCCAGTTCATGGAGGCGCATTGTTGGGCCAGCAACTCGCAGGCTTCGCGCAGGGGGTGTGAGATCGGCTTCTCCTGTAGAAGGATGCCGAGCATTTGTACACAGGAGGCTCTGTCAGGAAGAGGGAGTGAGATCCTCTGTGGTAATCGGCTCAACAAGGCGGCGTCAACATCTTCTGGATGGTTTGTGGCGGCGAGGAGAAACACGTGGCCTTGGTGCGCTCGAAGCCCATCGAGCTCCTGAAGTAGTTGCCCAACAATCTCCTCTTGGTGCTGGTCGTTGGAACCGCTGCCGCGACGCTTAGCGACGATATCTACCTCATCAAGAAAGACTATTGCTGGCGCATTCGACCGAGCCTTCTCGAATAGCTGTTTGACCTGAGAGCCGCTATGACCGACCCACTTTGCCTTGATATCGGCTGTTGAGGCGGTGACAAAAGCAAGGCCACTTTCGAAGGCCATCGTGCGGGCGACTTGAGTTTTACCAACGCCTGGAGGCCCTGTCAGAAGAATGCCTCTAGGGACAGAGACCCCACGCGCCTCCCAGGCCTCCGCGTGTCGGAGTAGGTCGCACGTGGTCTGAAGCATCGACTTGGTCTCCACATCCAGAACCAGATTGGCCCAAGTAGCAGCGCTGCTAACGTCCGGTCGAGTACGCTGACGAAGCGTCTCAAGGGTTTTCAAGAAGTCTTCATCGAGCGGCGTCCGAGGCGTCGTGTTAGCTCTCACTCTCTTCGCAAAGCCAGACAGGTCGCGCCCTGACATGCCTTGCGTAAGGTCCGCCAGCTCAGCCGGTATCGGCCCGGTGAAGCCGAGCGCTTCCATCTCCTGCCGAAAGATCGCCGATCGTGCTGCCGCGTCTGGCAGTCGAACTTCAAGTTCCCAGCCAAACCGGGAGAGTATGGCGTCATCGAGAAGATCTCGACGATTTGTCGCACCGATGACCCACACCAGGGAGGGTCCTCTAACTCCATCCCATTCAGCCAAGAAAGACTGTATGAGGTCCTGCGCAAAGATGTCGGTTTCACTTCCACCACGCCGTGCAAAGATTCCCTCACACTCGTCAAGGAAGATTATGGCTGGTTCGTTCGAACGGGCTTTCGCCCAAAGTTCTCGGACATTCTGTGCAGTTCCTCCAATGTGAGAGGACTTGAGGTCAGCCAAACTTGCACTGTGGAATGAGCAGCCGGTTGTTTCCGCGAGGGTACGGGCAATGAGGGACTTGCCGGTTCCTGGGACACCAGCTAGCAGAAGCCCCTTTGGAGCCGCAGGATCTTTCCTCTCGAAGAGCTCAGCATTCCGCAGCAATTCAATAATCTGTTCTGTAGGAATATGGATCCGAGACCATGCCTTTTCTCGGTCGCACAAGCTGGCGAGTTGGTTCTCTACATTGGCCTTGTGCTCCCGGCTCCCCTTCGCCTTCAAGATTCCCTTGAGAAGTTCCTCTGTTTGAGTGAGGAGAGGCAGAATTTTTGGAAATCGTTTGGCCAAGCTCTCCGGAATGAGGTCCGCTGACTCGAATCGACGTTGCTGAACATCTTGGTACCAGTAGCCGTAGCCGCGGCTGAAGCTTGTGCCCGTCTTCGGATTGACTACGGCTCCGACGTAAAAGGAGCTCTGGCCCGAGGTGACCTCGATCACCGGGCTTCCTGGCAGCACTGGTGGAAGGAGGGCATCATCTGGCAGGTCCACCACTTCAGCGGGGTAGTACCGGCTCGCAGGTACCCGGTAGGCCTGGTCTTTTCTCAGGTCAGGTGATGCAAACAGCGCAGCCACCTGAATTTCACGAAGGAAGATGTCAATAAGACCCTTGGAGGCCTGCAAGCTTCCGGCTCTGAGTCGCCATTTGCTCAGTAGGGAGAGTCGTGATGCCCTCGCAGAGCTACTGACGAAGGATCTGAGTCGGCGGTCAAGAAGCGACACATGCTTCTGCCACTCCTGATCGACGAGAGGGCTTGTTCGAAGCTTTAGGAGTTCCTCTTCCAGCCGCTGTTGCTTGGCCTGCCACACCTCGCGAAGAGCGCTACTGCCGTCGTTGCCCATGTCTACTCCACCTCTAGTCCCATTCCGTCATTTACCGCATTTTGGTAGTCCAGCGTGGAGCCGAGGTACCGCTCTGTCGTCTGGATCGAGCTATGTCCCAAGAGGAACTTGATTTGTTCCACGTTGCCCCCTCCCTTGCGGCACAGCTTTGCGCATGTTCTACGGAGATCATGGGGGGCAAGCGGACCAAGTCCAGTCATGCTGGCGTATCTAGCCACGATGTTCCAGATGACTTTCTCGTCTTTGATTTCGGTCCCAGAGATGACGTCACCCTTGTTGATGGGCCGGAATAGAGCTCCACTGGTGATACCCGAGGCGCTAGTCCACCTGTCGATTGCTACCTTCACGTTGGCAGGCACAGTGATCGTCCGGGTCCGCATGCCTTTGCCGACTAGGTCAACGAACACCCATCGTCCCTCACGCTGGACGAGATCCTCGATGCGTAAGTGGATAATCTCGGCTCGCCGCAGGCCACAGCTTAGAAGCACTGCAAGGATGGCTCGGTCTCGCAGACCCCGCAGCGTGACCGTATCAGGGGCTCGCAACAGCTCATTTGCTTGTTGTGGCACAAGCCAATTGCCGGCCTTCTCTCCGGCTTGCTTGACACCCTTTGCCCGACTGATCCCTTGGGCAATGTCGCCATCCAGTTGTCCGTTGTCCGACATTTCTGCAGCCAGTTTTTTGAGCGTGGAGAGACGCAGGTTAATCGTTGCGGCCGACAGATTCAGACTCTGGAGGTGCGACTTGTACTCCTGGACCAAGGCTTTACTGAACGCCGGCCTGGTCTCGTGCCCTTTAACCCACTGAAAGAAGTGTGTCAGTCCGGTTCGGTAGGCGCGCCTAGAGTTGGGAGAAGTCACCCCATCCATGACGAGCTTAATCAGCCGTTCCTCCTGAAATGTGTCTTCCGAGCCGGGCGCGAGCGCTGTATCAGCCAAACAAAACTCCGATCGCTTGCAAGCCGGCAGTTTGCTGGAAGGTTGATCTCTGGTCAAACTCGAGGCTCAGCTGCTCCGGGGCGCCCGGATGCTGCTCACGCCATAGCGTCCTTAGAAGAGGTGGTAATGACCGACGCAGGATCAGCAACTTGTGAACGGTCGCGTGACAGCTGGGACAAAGGGTAATGAGCTGTCGCGCGCTGGACTTCCCAGGTCGGCGGTGATGAACCGGAAGCGATCTGCTACGAACGCCATTGCGTCCACAAGCACGACACGAGTTCCCATCACGCTCAGAAACGACCTCCCTGAGGCCGCCGAAGTGCACTCGGTTTCTACTGCGGCGAGAGTAGCAGGCTCCACAGAGCCTGCCCCGCTTCCGAAGAGAACGTCCGCAGCCGCACCAGAGACCTCGCTGGGTAGGCGCCTTCACTAGGTGCAGGCACTCGCGCGAGCCTTTTACCCTCATCGGAGCGTTTGCCGCGTTTTTGTGTGTCTGCGTCATTGCATCCTGATAATACTTATTATCGGGAGCTATTGCAAAGGGACGTTGAAGGATAAATGGCAGGTGTGCCATTTATACCCCCCACGTGAAAGACTGTTTTTGTGAGTTGATCGCTGGGTTTCATAGCCGTTGTAAGGATCTACAAAGGAGGTCCTGATGCCTAAACCCGTCTCGTGGGCGAACGATGCTCATAGCATTCGCGAGCGAGCCACCAACTCGAAAGCGCAAACGTATACGCGACAAGCCATCGAGCACCTCTTCGGGGTCAGACGAGTCGCGGCTCAGAATCTGATGAAGCTCATCGGACGACTTAACGTGGTGGGCTCCACCCACGTGGTTGATAGGGCTGACGTACTGGACTTTTTGGATTCAGTAATCGCGTCCGACAGCATCACCGCAGGTGTCCTTGCCCGACAGCTCTCACGAGATCCAACGCCACGCGTTAACCCACTAAAGCTGAGCCTCCCCTCCGACCTTAGGACTGTCACATGCCGCGATCTTCCAGAGAACATTCTGCTTACCCCTGGTGAGCTGACCGTTCGTGGGAATTCAGCCGAAGAGATCGTTGAAGCCTTGATGCTGCTTGCTCAGATCCTGACGAATGACCTCGACACCGCAGTTGACCTCCTTCAGCCGCCCAAACCTCTGCCGGATGCCGGCACATCCGAACTGCGGGAGATGTTCGCTCGACTTGAGGCTGATGAACGTAGCCGTCACAGCGACCCAGAGCTCACCAAACGGTGAGCAAACGGGCAAAAGTCCGCACAGGGCCCGTTTGCGCAAAGGGGCAAATCACACCACACCAGCAACAGCATCAGGTGCTGCTATAGCACCTGATGCTCTAACCCAATCGGACCGTGCTGCAACGCGAGTGTGAGCCTAGTGCAGACAAAGCGGCCAAAATGATTATTAGCACCTGGTGCTCCAACAGCAGGTGGTGCTAATACGACAGCTGATGGCCTTAGCAGGCGGCTATTTCGCGGCCCCGGTCCAGGTGGAAACACGGTAACTGGGACATGGTTTCCGCCTCTGCTCGTGGGATGACCTCGCGACCATCACTGTCCGGTCTTTTTCTGAATCGACTGAGATTTCAAAGCTGACTAGCTTTCACTCTATGAGTGTCGCGTACAGGGCTATAGACGGGAGAAGTGCCACTCGGGATACCTTTTCTGTTTTTGTCCCTATTTCCTCTGCTAGGGGAGGCTTTTGACCGTTATAGTCCCATTTAGCTCTTGATGGTGTAGCACGACGGGATAAGGACGCATATGGCAGTAGCTCCCCTATATAGCGGGCACATGCTCTCTAGCTCGCAGTTGGCGAAGAGGCTTGGGAAAAGCAAGAAGACAATCGACAGGATGATTCGGGACGGCCGGCTTCCGGAACCGAATCGTTTCGAATCGAACGGCTGGCGTTACTGGACCTTGCAGGATGCAGCTGAGATCGAGGTTCTCCTCGAGGAAGGAAGGGCGGATGTCTGATGCAGAGCACAAGATCGACAAGCTGGTCGTGATGAACCAGCGCGGCGGAGTCGGAAAAACGACTACAGCAATGACGCTGGCGCGCTTATTCGCGAATGAAGGCAAAAGAACACTTTTGGTAGACGCTGATCCGCAGGGCTCAATGAACGCCGTCCTCCGGTTGAAGCCAGAGAACCACCTATATGACTTCCTGATTAAAAGGTATGTACTTGATGACTGCACGGTCCAGGTAGCGGAGAACCTTTTTGCTTTGCTCGGCAATAGGGACACGGCTGACGCGGAGAAAACGATGATTTCAGAGATGGCACGTGAGCGCATCTTTGAAACGGTCTTCGAGCCCTATGAGCGCAACTACGACGCTATCGTCATCGACGTTGGGCCATCTGTCAGTCTCATGCAGACATGCGCTATGGTTTACACCCGTAACGTGCTCATTCCATGCGACATGGATTACGTCAGCCTGTCGGGAGTGGGGGCGTGTCTGCAGTTCTGCGAGACACTTAGCCGCGCCGTTCGTTCAAAGGTCCGTCCCATAGCGATACTTCCAACCATCGTTGATAAGCGGATCGGATTGACGAAGTTGGTCCTCAGTTTGCTCGAGGAGCTTTCTCAGCGCTATGAGGTTCCGATCCTCCATCAGATCCGGACCGACACGGCGATCGGCAAAGCCACAAGAGAGCGGAAGTTCCTGTTCGATCACGATCCCCGCGGCAAAGCCATGGAGGACTACATAGAAGCATATGAACAGCTCAAGGCTTTGTTGAGTGGAAAGGCTGCCGATGTCGAGACGCTCCAACAAGCAGTCTAAGGTCGTGCCGATTAGTCTCGCAGACGAGCTCGATGAACTCATGTCTAGTGAGAGCATCAAGCCAAACATTGCCTTCCTGGGTTTGGCACCGGAGCCTTCATCAGAAGCTCCTCCCCCTCCTGAGATCCCAGCTTCTGTGCCCATCCTAGAGGCGAATGCTCAGCCACGATTGGTTTTACGGTCTGGTTCATACGCTCTCCCCGAAATCCGTGAGAGATCATCAGCACCAGATGCTGATGTGAACCCGGCCAAACCGCCGTTCATATCAGCATCTGGTGTCGATGGATTTAGCACAGCGATAACAACACCAGTTGCTGAAACGCATATCGCATTGAATGGGGCGGCCTTAGGCCAATCATCCCCTGATGCTGATATTGCCCCGGCATCTCAAGGCTCCTGGCAAGGGTTAGCAGACAATCCTGGACGCCAACCTGGGACCGCACCGTCAGCAGATCGTGGCGCTGGCATGGCTATCGAGCACGCGGCACACGTGTTTCCTCAGACAAGTCCATCCACGTCGAAGGAGGGTAAACAGCTGGCAGTTGGGCGCCCTGCCAAAATTCACAAATGCTCGAAGGCGCAAGACGGTCACTCGCATATCGAGGAGGTTCTATATGGAGTGTTGCGTCGCGCAGGACGTCCTGAGGAAGCCCCATCACAGAACGTCATCACGCAAGCCGGCAGCAGTTTTCTCTGCAAAGAGACTCGCATTCACAAGCGCAACCTGGGGAGCATACTCCGCCGTCTGGTTTTCAAGCAGACCATAGAGATTCTGGACTACGAACGATCCACGACTCGGACCGCAAGACGATATCGCGTTTTCTCTTATGGGGAGATCCTCAAGAAGCGCAGAGAAGCTGGCCTAGAGTGGGTCGTGCGAAGGCGTGGTGTGGAATTCGTCAACCCCGCTACAGGTGAACCGCTCTTCGATGATCCTGGAGCAGTTGACGCACCCGATGCATCACCAGATGCTGTTACAGCGCTCTCCACTGCTATTACATCGGGGGATCCCGATGCTTTTACAACAGGAGATTCCGATGCTGATACACCCTCAGCCTCCGCTGCTGTTACAGCATCTCCTTTAGGGAAAGAAGCAAGGGAAGCTTTAAAGGGAAGTGATCAAGAGAAGAAGAAAACGACGTCGTCGGTCGATCTTTCCCTTGTTTCTAACGCTCTGCAGCGCTACTGGCAAACAGACGAGGACGCCGTTCGTCAGTTGGTTCGATCTTGTTCTGCTGTCCGCCCGGATTGCACCACTGACGAGATCCTGAACTTTATCGAAGAGAAGGGGTACATCCTAAGCAAGAACCCTCGGACGTTCACAAATCCTGTTGGATTTCTACTTCACTCAATCCCGAAGTGTTTTGAAGGCCCAACTTTCGACAGATGGCGGGAGCGACAGAAGCTTGCTCAGCAACACAAGCTCGAGGAGGAAAAGCGGCAGCAGGAAGAACACCAGGCTTCGCTAAAGTGGATGGAAGACTACTGCAACAAGACGCTAGCGAACCCGAATGCGAGCCAAGTCGAGCGGCAACGTGCACAGCTGTACCTGGAGGAGTTGCAGCAGACTCAAGCGAGATAAGAGCCGTGCAGACCATCTCGGGAGGGAATGTTCTTAGTAGGTTTTGGTCGGGCTCAAAGGCCTACCTACCGTCCACCGATTGCTGATGGTAAATTCCCCACAGAGACAATATCGGTCAAGGACAAGGAAATGAGTGGGCTGACAGAGGATTCGCAAGTTCGAGAGGACGAGTTGACCTCAGCGTTGCTCAATAGAGCCCTGGATCTTTTCACGAGAGCAGATCCGAAGGTTGCGAGGGATGCAGCTGAGAAGCTTGATGAACTCTGCGAGCAACGACTGACTTTGCACCTCGCAGCTACCGAGCTCGGGCGGACGAGAGAGGGTTCTTCGGACCTCAGTCCGGCTGCTCTAAACGAACTCTGTGATGCGGTCACAGGCCGCCTGATGAAATACCTTGGAAGACTGATCAAAGAGAATCAACGATGTGGAGGAGCCAAGCTGGTTCTGATCGCAGCAGCTCGTTCGTTCATATGCACAAGCGCAAGTGTCTCGGGAGTAGATGAGGGGTTGGGCGATGCACGCCTGATCTTTGAGCAAACTCTGAGAGAGCTAACGCCGATACTGCTGGAAATGCCAGAAGCGGGGATTTGATGAAAATGGGTATACGAGGCGTACTTCTCGGATCTTTGCTTTTAAGCATGGCAGGTTGCCAGTCAGGCCCCACACCACCAAGTGAAGCAGATGCTCAAGAAGCGTGGCATCGGATCGCCGCCCAGACAACGGCGAATCGATTGGAAGAATTGGTCAGCCTTAAAAAGACGGATGGGCAGGCACGAGAAGTCAACGGACAGCAGGTATACACGCTCTTCTACGAAGCCAAGGTCCGCTATCTCATCCCGGTTGGCCACTGGAAGGCCGGCGACGTCGAGACAATTAAGTCGACATATGGGTTCCAGCGTACCGAGAAGGGCTGGCAGGGTCCAGACGGCTCACTCTACACAAAGTAGCCAGTTTGACCGGGTTTCGAAGCCATCCTAGGCTCTCCCCACACTGAGCAATCAGTGTGGAGGGTTGAGCGGATGTTTGATTCGCCAGAAGAGGCTCTATCTGAGCTCAGTCGAGTCGGCTACCCTACCTGTCAATCCAGATCGGTGGCGGAAACGGTCACGATGCACCCGTTCCTCGACGACCAAGTAGTGCATAACAGCATCTGGTGCTGTGTTGGTGCTCCAGGTGACTAAGAAGCATCAGGTGCTATATCAGCACCTGATGCAGTTTGACGGCGTGCAGTAACTTATTCCTATGCTGAAAAGCGCTCCGAGATTCATCGAACCCATGGAATGCCTCATGGTTTCGGCGCTCCCCGAGGGACCGGACTGGAGCTACGAAATCAAGTTGGACGGCTACCGTGCACAGGCCTTCTGCGACGGAGGACACACCCAACTGCTCTCTCGCAACGGCAAAGACTTGGGACAACGCTTTCCTACGCTCCTACAGGAGCTCGCGAGAGCCGTTCCGCATGGCTCGATAGTGGACGGTGAGCTGGTCGCCCTCGATCCATCAGGAAAGCCGAGCTTCACCCTGATTCAGAATTCCGCCACGAGCGGCGCTACGTTCGTCTTCTTTGCCTTCGATCTCCTGAGGCTTGGTGGAGAGGACCTCACCCAGAAGCCATTGTCGGAGCGCCGGGCGCTCCTGCGAACGTCGCTTCGTCCCACCGGTACGGTCCAGCTCTCAGAGAGTTTCAACATCCCCGCCAAGCAAATGCTTGAACTGGTTCGAAGCCACGGCTTGGAGGGTGTCGTCGCCAAACGCCTCTCGAGCACGTACGAGCAGGGAAGACGCACCGGCGCATGGACCAAGATGCGGGTCGAGCTTGCTCAGGAGCTTGTCATCGGTGGCTACACGCCAGGAACTCACGGCTTCGATGCTGTCCTGGTTGGCTTCTACCGAGGCGACCGCCTCCACTTCTGCGCCAGCGTTCGCGCCGGGTTCGTTCCGGCAAGCCGCCGAGCCGTTCACGCGCAGCTCGCACCTCTCGAAGACAGCGTTCGCCCCTTCGTCAATCTGCCGGAAGCCAGCGCCGGACGATGGGGTCAGGGGCTGACAGCAGCAAAGATGAAGAACTGCATATGGCTCCGCCCTGAAGCCGTCGCACAGTTCCGGTTTCTGGAGTGGACCCCCAACGACCATCTCCGTCATGCAAGCTTTGTCG
>CBDAVC010000001.1:0-91283 GCA_965200815.1 Terriglobus sp.
GCGGGCTGCTGCAGATCGGCATTGACGTTGTTTCCCAGTATCTTCGCGGCAAGCGTGTGCCCGGTCCCGCTACCACCCTTTACTACGGCCTGAACAGCGCTTACGGCATCAGCCAAATACTGTTTGCACTGCTGGCGTTATTCGCCATTCGGCAGGGCGTAGTCGCGATGGGGCAATGGCCCGGAGTTTCGCTGGGCATTCTGGCAGCCTCCGCTTGGCTTGCGCTCAGCGTCCTCTTTCTTGAATATCCGCAGCCGCGGATGACGGTAGCCCTGTTTGCGGCACTTCTACTTGCGACGGCTTTTACCTCCTGAAGCTCTCTACAACCAACCCCTGCAGCATGGAGCATCATGAAACTCGAAAGCAGAACGATTCTGATCACCGGCGGTACCAGCGGCATCGGCCTTGAACTGGCGCGGCAGCTCATCGCACGCGGCAATACCGTCATCGTCACCGGACGCGATCCGCGCAAGCTACAGGAGGCGAAGTCCATCCTTCCCGCCGTTCACACCATTCAGAGCGATGCCAGCAAAGTGGAAGACATCGATGCTCTGTCCCGGCAGGTCACGACGCAGTTCCCCGCATGCGACACCCTATTCAACAACGCAGGTATCATGCGCAATCTGAATTTTAAGAAACAGCGCGCACTACCCGATGTCACGCGCGAGCTCGACGTGAACCTGAATGGACCGGTGCAGATGGTGCAGGCCTTCCTTCCGCACCTTAAGAGCAGACCAAACGCGCTGATCGTCAACGTGTCATCGGGTCTGGCCTTTGTCCCATTCCCACTGTCTCCGATCTATAGTGCGGCCAAAGCAGGGCTGCATGCGTTCTCTCGCTGCCTGCGAGTCCAGCTCAAAGGCTCCAATGTCACCGTTGTGGAGCTGGCACCTCCAGGCGTGGAAACGAAGCTCTTTCGCGGAGAGTTCGCGAAAGAGATGAAAGACCAGAAAGGCATGCCGGTCGATGTTCTGGTGTCCAAGGCTATCGCTGGTATCGAAGCCGGCAAGACGGAAATTCGTCCCGGCATCAGCAACGTGCTTTACCTGCTGAGCCGTTTGGCGCCGTCGGTACCATTTGGACAAATGGCCAAGATGGTAGTTGATGCCGAGTAGTGGGCCAAAGATGACTCTTGTGACGGGGTAGTATAGCCACTGACAAGCGGAAAGGCCTCTACGAATGCGTTGAGGCGGGAACCCATCTGTATAAGGTAGGGACGGAGACACCCAGGTTACTGGCACGTCGCGTGCCGGGAGTCCGCTGGCGAGCAGCTTCTTAGCCGCTTTGACTTTGGTTTCGGTCATCTGCCGTTTCCTGCCGCCTTTTCGGCCGAGCTGGCGCGCAACTTCGAGCCCGGCGCGGGTACGCTCGACGATCAGTTCCCTTTCCATCTCAGCCAGACTTGCCATCACGTGGAAGAAACCGCCCTGAAGGCGTTCCGGTGTCGATGGAATCGGTGAGGCTCTTGAATTGCACTCCCTGTTTCTGAAGCTCACCAACGAAATCGACTAAGTGCTTGACGCTGCGACCGAGCCGATCAAGTTTCCAGACCACAAGGGTGTCGCCTCCGCGAAGGTTTTCCCTTGCCTTCGCCAGACCTGGGCGTTCAGCTCGCGTACCGCTTATTCTGTCCTCGAAAATCTTTTTGCAACCGGCTTTCTGAAGAGCCTCCGTTTGCAATTCAAGGTTCTGATCCTGAGTCGAGACACGCGCGTAACCAATGAGCAAACCTCGGCCTTGCGTTTTGCCTTGAACAACTTTCTTGGCGCGCGTTTTCTTCTTGATACTCGTCGAGGAGGCCACAAACGAGCCTAGCATTTGAGAACAGGTTTCGAGAATCCAGAAAGCCAACGATTGTGCAAAGCTGCTTCTCGCTTGCTCGGGTTCTCGATAATATTCGTTAGCGGAAACATCCCCCCCGATGAATGTCACCGAAAAAAGTGAGGCACAAAGCTGGAGAGATTGCCGGTGATGGGTCCTGCATCTTCCCGGATGCCTAACCCACAACACTCTTGATCCACCATCCAGAGACCAAGCACAGGCCATCGCTGGCCTTTATCTGCAAGTGGAAAGTGTGTTGCGGAACCAAGCCGCTGGTCGATACACATGCGGTCTGTGTATGGGCCGCCCGTCTCGACCGCGCTGCCGTCCAGCCTCCGCAGGATGATGTTCGAGCCTTCGCGCGAATGCATCGGTTTCCGTACCCATCCGGGCCTCGGCTTGATCTCTGCCTTCACCCGATGTGCCTCCAGCAGAAGATCATGTCCGGGGTAGAGCTCCCAGAGAATGGGCAGGATGCCCTTGTTGGAAAGGAGCATCTTCCAGATCGGCTCGATCCACTGCATGGTCTGGTAGGTGTGAAGTGCCTGAGGCGCGAAGGCCTCCTCCATCATGCTTTCCCAAGGATAGAGCTTGAACAAGGAGCGGATCTCGTGCTCCTCAGGGGCGGTGTCCACAAAGCGGCCGCGACGACTATTCCAGCCGATCTCCTCCATGAGGAGTTGGTGGGTCGTCAGACCGGCCTGCTCGGCGGTGTCGCGCATGTAAGCCGTCGTGAGGCGGTCTTCCTCGGTATCGGCACTGACGAAGTAGAGTGGGGACGCTAGGTAGTCCCTCACGTCATTCCACTTGGCGATCAGCTTCTCGTGGATGGAGTTGAACTGGTCGGCGTGTGGGAACACATCCTGCAACCAGTACCACTGGATAACGGCGGCTTCCAGCAAGGAGGTCGGTGTGTCGGCGTTATACTCGAGCAACTTGGATGAGCCCGTACCGTTCCAGAGGATGTCGAAGCGGCCGTAGACAGCCGGTGGCTCCTCCT
Source organism: Terriglobus sp. (assembly GCA_965200815.1). GTDB lineage: Bacteria > Acidobacteriota > Terriglobia > Terriglobales > Acidobacteriaceae > Terriglobus. Next base: position 2,822 of record CBDAVC010000001.1, read on the forward strand.
CCCAGGCCCACTCGATCATCGGCACGGCCTCTTCTGGAATTCGGCGTAGCGCTTGGAGTCAATGACTTCCTGGGCGGCCGCCAGGCACATTGTTTGCAGTTCATTGCCTGCGGCTTGCAGCCGGTCGATCTCCGCAGCGGTTAACTCATAGCAGGCGCTTTCATCCCAGTAGGGGTGAGCGCCTAACTCTGGAGACGGTGAGTGGAACGTCAGACCTTGGCTCGCTACGGTAGCCTGCCAATGTCTTCGCGGAGTGAGCTCATGCCGTCGCATCGTTACTCTCCTCCACCGCCACCGTGTCCGCCACCTTCACCGCCGCCATGGCGACCGCCCTCGGAGAAGCTTGCGCCAAAGCCGCCGCGTGCGGTTCCGCTGGTCAGAGAATAGCTGTGTCCGTTTGCGGGCTCTGTACTGCCACCTTCTGCGGTGCTGCCTGCCTGGTAGCTGCCCCGGCCGCCGTAATAGGAGCGGTAGCCGCCGCCACCGTGCGGGCCTGAATTGCAGAGGCTTTGGTCTACCACATGATTTTGTGAATCGACACATCATTGCATCTCTGGTCCGCGACATCCTGTGAGAGCAAGGGCCGTTGAAACGAGCAAGGGTGCCGCTACCTGAGCAGAACGCCGCATGTACACCTTTCGTGAGCCCACCATGTTACTGCATTCATCATTCGATGTATCAGTTGGAGAGGGTAGTCGGATTAGGAGCGCTCTCGGAAACGGTGATTAACGAGAGCATCCTCAATCGAGAAGGTGAACGAGCGGATTGTTGGCATCCCGCGTTCTCGAAATCTGTTCTCGAATGCAGTGCGCGTTTTGTGCCCGCAAAGCCGAGCTCCGATAAGAACCTTAAAGGCTCTTGCTCAATCCCCGAAGCGGAAGCATCACTAGAGTGCCGCGCTGTCACGGAAGTATCTCCCGGAGAAGGGATGCGGAACGTCCACTAGCACCTTTGGTGCGAACACGGAGCTCTGCCGCTGGGAAGCGGACAGCGCTTGGACGGAAGAACTTCTTCACGCTGCTCTTACCGCAGCTACATTCATCGGTGACAAAGCAAAGGGCAGGAACGTAAGGCTCCTGCCCTCGGGCTTTCTTCGTTCCAATTGTTAAACGAACTGTACGTTGCCATGGTTGTCACAGTGACCATCATGCGGATGGTGCAGGTGGCCGTTCACAAGATAATCAACGTGATCGCCGTGAGGGACAGGCGCATGACCGCAGTTCGGTCCGTGCACATGCTGCGCGTCATGGCCGTCGCAGGCATGACCATCCGTGCAAGTCACAGGGTTTGCTGAGTTGATATCGAGTTTGTGCTCATCGATGAGGCCGTCATGCGGATGGTGAAGATGGCCATCGTGCAGGAAGTCGACGTGCTCATTGTGCTGAATGGCTGTATGGCCGCAGGAGAGGGTGTGTTGGTGGGGGTGGTTCTGGTGGGTCGGATGCTCGGTGTTCATGGTTTCTTCTTTCAAGGTTAAAAGGTTATAGCTTTGGAAGATTAGAGGTAGACACGGTGGTGTGGTGCTCTGAAGCGTGGGCAAGGCCGTTGAAGACCAGGTTGAGCATGTGCTGGTCCGCCAGCGAGTAAAGCACGTGTTTGCCGTTTCGTTTGCGCTGCACGATATTGTCGGCGCGCAGAATGCGCAGTCGCTGCGAGATCGTCGTGATGGACTCTTGCTCGGCGGCTGCAAGTTCACCGACACAGGCCGGGCCGTGCGACAGACGAGATAGCAAGCGCAGGCGGGAAACATCCCCCATGGCACGAAAGATGCGCGCGCACCGATCGACTGCTGCGGTATCGACTGGCAGATCAAACTGTTCTGCTCCGTCGTGTTCTTGAGAGCTGCATTCGGGGCTGGCGGGGCTGCTCACAAGTTCAATGTTATCGACACTTGCACAATTGTGCAAGTGTTCACTGCCTACTTGACAAAACGCGATTGCGAAATTATTTGCGTTTTGATACACAGGATTGTAAGAGGCGAACAGTGCCACCGACTACACGGGAAACGAAGCAAAAACAAGCGTTACGCGATGCCTTTGTTCAAGCTGACCGGCCGGTATCGCCTGAGGAAGTGTTGAACATCGCACGAGAGTTCGTCTCTGGAGTGAGCATTGCCACGGTCTACCGAAACATTCATTCCTTGGTGAGAGAAGGAAAACTGGTTGAGGTGAAACTACCGGGGATGTCGATGCGGTATGAGTTAGCGGGCAAAGCGCATCATCATCATTTCCAGTGCAACCGGTGCGAAAAGATTTATGAACTGCCAGGCTGCAATTTCGCGCCGCCAGAGATCTCGCTGCCGACCGGTTTCCATGTAAGCAGCCATGAGGTGTTCCTGTATGGGACCTGTGCAGCGTGTGGTTAGCCTCTGATTTCTCTTCCGCGTTACCCCCGGTGTGCCTCGTGATGGCGGTGAGTTTCTTGCAATTCAAGCGACTCTTCCAAACAGACCCGAAAGACCACTGCCGCACGGGTCCTACATCAACGTGGACAAAGCCGGATTGCGGATAGTACCCCACACCTCCCTCTCCCAGTGAGAGTGCTGCAGCGCGAACTGCCTCCGTCGAGCGTCCAGGAACACGCAAGTCGATTGCTTGGGAGAGCATGTGCTGAGAATGCTCCACGACACCCGTGTGCTTCGACCGCGTTCGCAAGAACGTGTTCGAGGCCGGGGAACGGTAGCCACAAACGATGTCGATGACGCCGTTGGTATCGTGAAGCCGCAGCAAAAGATCGTTTAGTAGGTCAAATGCTGCGATCGGGTAATGTGCCATCTCGCCCGTACGGTGATCTCGAAGAAGACGATTCAGCTCGGCCACTCCGTTGGGCAGAATCACATTTCCGCGCCGGTACACCACATCGATTGATTCGCCGGTATGCAGGTGATGCAAATGCAGACGAGATTCCTGGTTTCTGAACACATTGTGCTCGGTGGCTCCCGGCACGATTGCATTCACAACCTGAGGACGGACTGCAGGTGCATCAGCGCAACCGACAATCATTAGCAGGGAACTGCTGAGTGCGAGAACGACTCGCCTCCCACTAAACCAGAGTGGAGGCAAATTTCGGAGAAGATGCTTTGGCGGTCTCATTAATGCTATTGTATTCGCATCACTGATAGGAGATGCATGAATCCTCTACCTACCACCGTCCTCTCCGGGTTCTTGGGTGCCGGCAAGACCACCCTGCTGAACCACGTGCTAAACAACAGGGCAGGGCTTCGTGTTGCTGTGATCGTCAACGACATGAGCGAGATCAATATCGACTCCCAGCTTGTGATAAGCGGCGGTGCAGGCCTCAGCCGCACGGAAGAAAAGCTTGTCGAGATGACCAACGGATGCATCTGCTGCACGCTTCGCGACGACTTGCTGCAAGAGGTCTCAAGGCTTGCACGCGAGGAACGCTTCGATTACCTGCTGATCGAATCAACTGGCATCTCTGAGCCGCTTCCAGTCGCAGCGACTTTTACCTTTGAGGATGAAACCGGCAAATCACTCTCAGAAGTCGCGCACCTGGACACGATGGTTACCGTCGTCGACGCAGCCAAATTCCTCGACGATTTCGGTTCTGTCGACGACCTGAAAGACCGGCAGCTCGCATTGAATGAGCAGGATGAACGCTCCCTATCCGATCTGCTGATTGACCAGATCGAGTTCGCGAACGTGCTGGTCGTCAACAAAGTCGATCTGGTGACTGCGATCCAACGAGAGCGCTTACACACCCTGCTATGCCATCTGAATCCAGAGGCGCGCATTGTCTATGCTGAGCGAGGCGTGATACCTCCAGAAACGATCCTCAACACGGGTCTCTTCAACATGGAGAAGGCCGAAGCATCGGCCGGCTGGCTTAAGGAACTCAATGGCGAGCATACACCGGAGACAGAAGAGTACGGCATATCGAGCTTCGTCTTTCGAGCACGTCGGCCCTTCCATCCGCAACGCCTTCATGCTGAGCTGGATGAAGGCTTTCCCGGTGTTATGCGTGCAAAAGGCTTTCTCTGGCTAGCCACACGTCATCATCATGTACTGCTATTTTCCATCGCCGGCATAACGCTCGCCCTGGAGCCGCAGGCACAGTGGCTCGCGGCGGAAGACCCCTCCCTTTTGGAGAAGGACCCGGACACTCAGGAGTATCTCGGGCGCGTCTGGCAAGCACCCTGGGGCGATCGCCGGCAGGAGATCGTTTTCATTGGCGTGGATATGGATCGAACGGCCGTAGAAGAACGGCTGCAAGGCGCACTCCTTACAGAGGAGGAGATGAACTGGGGGCCCGAGTTGTGGCTTGGCTTCGATGATCCTTTCGACGAGATGTTTCGAGATTTCTCGGAAGTCGAAGAGGCGCTTCCGGCATGAACCTTTGAAAACTTCCGTTTGCGTTACAGAAGAAGGGAGCTCAACTCCTTCATCAGCAGTGCTCCCTGTGGGGTCAGGATGTGCGCCGGCCTGAAGGGAACCTGCTCTTGCAGCAGGGCTTTGAGCACGCGCGACCGCCGAAATCCGTCTCCGGCTGCAGCCAGTACACGCTGCGGTTGGAAGGCGGGCTTCTTCTGCGGCTTTGGGGCTTCGGCTTCTTTATTGGGGAAGGTGAGGGGGTCTACGTGAACCGCTACAACTTTACTCCTCGACATGTTGCCATGCCGGAGGACGTCTGGGAGGCGAAATATTTCGCGCGCACACCTTATGCTCAGGACTACGAGCTTGTCGCGCTTGGCCTACGAACAATCATCCAGGTCGAAGAAACGGTTCTCCGCATCGCGGGTCTACCCTACCGGCAACAATGCCTTTCCTCACTGGAAAAGACCTTCCTAGAGCCGTATGCATTCCTTTCAGAGTGGCGGGCATTTGAGCGACATGTAACGCGCTTCGCTCAAGTTGCTTTACGGCATGCGGCTCGGACGCAGACTCCCTGCATCGCGTAGCTCGCATAGACGTGAGATCGAAAAGGTCAAGTCAGCGACGCGAAGAGGACTCGGTACACCTGCAGGACCGGCAAAAGGTATGGTTCGTGCGATGGGCAGCGATCATACAGAGGCTTCCCGCAAAGGTGATTGCGACCTCAAACGCGTGGGAGGGCAACCTGTCCCCGAACCAAGCCGAACAACAGATTAGACCCAGGCCCAGCATCATGAGCAGGAGGACTCTCGTTTTGCGGTGTTTTCTGAAACCCAAGAGCAGCGATACTCCGCCGAACAAGGCAACTAAGATTGCAAGGGAACGGTGAACGCCTTCTTCGCCAGGCAATGCATGTGCCAACACTGCGGAGAAGGACAGCAGGATCGGCGTAAACAGGCAGTGAAGGAAACAAAGGATCGAAGTCCACATGCCGAGCGTGTCGGACCAAGCGGAGAAGCGAACGTTATCTCGCTCTGAACTGGAAGCCTTCATCTTGGGAACTTCTCCGGGACGTTATCGGGCAAGCAGGTTCGCCGCATATACAAATGCGGAGCCTAGCAAAATAGTGGGAATCAGGTAGCGCCGGGGACCGGCTGAACGGTTGAGTTCAGGTAAGAAGTCTCCTGTAGCAAGCTGCAGGAAGAAGCCAGCAGCAAGCACCAAGATGTACACAGAGTTGCGCAGAGACAGAGCCCACCATGCTGTCAGCAGGCCCCCAAGAAACGGCGCAATCGCATCCGCGACAAGGAAGGCATAATCCGTCCAGCGTGGCTCCTCTCCACGGGTCGACAAAATAATCGTATTCATGCCATCGCCGATGTCGTGTGTCGCGATGCCAGCGGCCACGATATAGCCGGCCCCATGCGAGGCGGAGTAGGCTGCGCCAATCGCCATGCCGTCACGGAAGCTATGAAAGATCAGCATGACAAGTCCGCTGCGCCGGATGATGGTCGATCCGCCTTCGCCTCTTAAAAATTTCCCAAGTGAATCAAACGCAAGTTCCACCGCATAGAAAAAGAGGAAGGCAAGGAGAGTGAGTGCCAGCACAGAAAAGTTGGTGAGTCCCGCCTGATTGCCGAATGTGAGCGCCTCCGGTAAAAGGTCCAGAAACGCAGCACCGAGTAGCAGGCCGGCCCCGACTGCCAGCAAAACGTTTAAGTACTTGCGGAAGTGAAGAGCGAGGAGACCGCCAAGTAGTGTGGAAATGATAGGAATTGTGAAAAGGGTAAGTGGCACTAAGACCGCCTGCGCTACGTGGTTCGTCTAAAGTTGTAAGGGTCAGGACACCCGTCATTTGCATCCTGACCCCGCCGATTAAAAGTGGAAGGCCAGCTCACCTGTTACCGTTCTCGGCGTCACGTAATGCGTTCCGGAGAACGTGGACAGGAAGTTGTAGAGGGCAACCTTGTTCGTCAGGTTTACGGCTGTAATCCGAGCCCCCAGGTGATATCTTTCTTCGTGTCCGAGCTTGATGAGGTTGTCATCGCCAAGCTCCATGTCGAAGAGGTTGCGTGGCTGGATGCGCTGCGGATTGTGGTCGTCGTCCTCGGTGCCGGCAGCCGGAATCTTCACCAAAGTGGAGGTGAGCTGCGATGCCAGGCATTGCGTGAAGCCTGACGTGACAGTCGCCTTCACCCCGTTGCAGGTGAGTCCCGCCTGAAACTCTTCGTCATTGGTGAAGCCGCTGAGGTCGATGCCGGGTTGACCGTTGATGTCGATTGAAGTGCCAGAGCAGGCGCTATTCAGTCCTGTCGCGTTATAGCAGGGGACCGCCCCCGCCACCAACCCGGAATCGAATTTCCAGTTGAACGAGACATACAGACTTTTGCGGAAAGGGGCGGCGTACTCCACGTGGGTTGTCTGGTTGAAACGCTCGTCATGATCGATGCGGAACGGGTAACCACCCGGCGCGCCGACCGTGGCGCCAACACCGCCGATCTGCGGATTGAAGAAGCGGGCCGCCACCGATGAGAACGTCGTCCGAGCAGAAAAACCGTGGATGTTGGTCAAAGTCGCAGTCAATGCGTACCCAGGGATTTTGGAGTTGTGCCATTCGATGGGAAAGGTAATCGGCGTCGCACCCAGTACGCTGAAGTCGTACCCGTTGTGTGTGTACTTGGTGATGTACTCCGCACTCACAACGAAATGTTGACCAACGCCTTGAGAGAAGCCTGCATGGAACTCATTACGAAAGCCTGGATTAAAAGGCGCCGGCGTGCAGTTGCCGAGCGTGCTGAAGATCGCGTTCAGGACCGGATCGAGACAGCCATTCTGTGACAGCACAAGGTTTTCATTGAATGGCGTTTCCTGCGTTCGCGCGTACGACAGCCGCAACACCGTTCCTGTTTTCTTTAAGCTGTAGCTCACCGCGGCACGAGGTTCCGCCTGGCGGTCCGTGACCAGACCGTTGTAGAAGTCACCACGCAATCCGACGTTGATCAGAAAGTTTCCTGCGGTAATCGCATCCTGGGCATAGAGTGCAAGCTGCTTGACGTCGGTCTGACCGTGATACAGATAGGTGGAGCCGCCACGGGTAAGATCGTAAGGGGCGAGAACGGGATTGTATACCGAGTTGGTTGTGCCGGTTGCGCCACACGCACCTGACTGTGGATTGCCATTCACATCCAGGCACGGCGCGTTCAGGTTGGCATCAACGATGCCGATGGTGTCGTTTTCACGCAGGAAGGTTTGAGCATAGTTGCCACCAATCTTCGCGTTATTGCGGCCTCGTGTGAAGCTGATATCGGTATGAACTCCAGCGTTGGTGAGGGAACGGTTCTGGGCAACACTCTCCTGCTGAATCGGGCCAAGATCATTGAGAAGATTCGCCGACGGAATATACCGGTACGTGTCACGACGAATGTATGGCCCGATGTTGAATACAGAGCTGTCGCTCAGGATGCGGGTGTAGGTCGGTGCAATGAGGAAGGTCTCGATCTTCGACCGCTGGTCCGTTCGGCCGGTGGTCAGGCCCTGTTGCTGATAACCAAAGTGCGTGTCATAGCTGTTTGGCGTTTGGAATAGCGAACGCGTGTACTGCAAGTTCAGGTGGAGAGAGCTGACGTTGCTGAACTGCCCGTCAACGCGGTCGAAAAAGTTCTCCTCATTGCCTTTGTCGTTGTAGACAAGGAACTCCGGCGCATCAAGAAAGCGGCCTGATTGAAGAGCGCTGGCGGAGATGAAGTTGCCCCAACGCGGGCCGCCGTAGGCCATGTCCGCGAGAATGCGACTTGTGCCGAAGCTGCCGTACGAGGCAGAAACAACACCGGTGGGCTTGGTGATGCCTTGGCCGGAGCGCGTAGTTGCCACGATGATCAGGCTCGTCTTGTCGCCGTATTCCGCAGGTGGTGCACCTTCAATTACCTGTAGTGATTGCACGGCATCTGCAGGCAGCTGGTTGGAGAAAACCTTGCTTTGCTGGTCGGTGATCGGCTGACCGTCCACGGAGAATGACACTTCATTATGGTCACCCATGCCATGCAGCAAGCCGTTCGAGTCCGCGGCTACGCCTGGAGTCAGCTCCGTCACAATTGAACTTAACTCTGAAGTCGGAGTCTCTACCGGCAGGCGAGCAATCATCGTGCGATCCACATCGGTATGGAAGTTCGGATCCGTTTCCGTCAGATCGGCAGTTGCCTCGACACTGACCGACGCGGAGGTAGATGGCGTGACTGTCAAGTTTTTAAATACCGGAACGGTGGAAGAAATCTGCACGTTGCTCGCGTTCTGCAAGCCTAGAGCTGAGACCGTTAGTTGATAGGGATTAAACGGAAGATTGGGAAAGGTGAAGTGACCGGTCACGTCAGTCGTAACCGTCTTGGTGTAACCGCTCACCGGGTTCGAGATCGTCACGTTGGCGGCCGCAACGACTGCGCCGCTGCTGTCTCTGACGAAGCCGTTCAAGGTGCCTGACGTGCTCTGGGCGACGACCACCCCGGTTGAGAGAAGGGCAGCCGCCGCAAGTGCAGTGGCCGAACAGAATACAGACCGCAAGGAGAAATGAGACATAGGAATACTCCAACGAATGAGAATGCACATAGTGCACTGGGCTACAGGACGAGGTGGTACGACGCGAGGGACGTCGTCCATCTGCAGTGTGTGCTCACATTCCGACAGTTGGAGGGGGCCTACTCTTCAGTCCGAACGGGAGGCGTCGCCGAGGCGGATGAACCTGAGGTTTGGTCAGCAAGCAAAGGAAGTCCTGACTGAGGGAGAAGCTTGCCCTCTGTTCAACAAACCACGTCAGGTGGACTAATTCACACAGAGGGCAAGGGTCGTTCTCCTGGTCTGTTCCGAAATCTGGCACAAAGACCACAGAGCGTGCTTCAGACTTGCAGATCAGCCGATGTACATGACTGGTCTGCGCGAGCATCATCCCGAGACACAGAAACACACACATCGCCGCAATCGCGCGGAGGCACGGAGGATGCGAAGCGACTTTGGGCTGATCAGTCATTGGCGGCTGTTATGAAAAAGCAGATACCACAATGCTATCCTCATGCGACTGCTTTGTCATTAGCGTATAGCCTTAAGGGGAAGACCTTATGCATCAGGTGAGGCTGAAGAAGCAGTGCGCGAAGCAAAAGCGCTCTTGCATGGACAGATCTAGGTCTGTGCGAGAAAGACGAAGAGTTTCTAAACCTTTATGTCTTTTATGGGCCTTCCATGCTCTTAGGGGATAGAGAATCACATTCCACTAGCACTATCGGGAACCGCCTACCACGCTCCGCGTTGCGCTTTTGGGTATAGCCCAACGCGACATCTCTGACAGGGACTAAACGTGCCGTATTAGGGTCATTCTTATGGTTCTTTGACGCTGGAGGAAGCTGGTCCTGAGCCTATTGAGACATTGGTGAACGGCGAAGACAAGAGCACTACATTTTGGTGAGTTCTATCGGACCTAGCGCAGTGAAGAAGAGATACCCCGTCTTGGTCTTGAACTTTCCTTGCTGCCAGCCTTCCGGCACCTTGATCAACGCCGTCTCTCCAAGCACCAACCCCGTGAATGGCACATCAATTCCGGACCCAACGAGCTTTGCAAACTCTTCGCGCGTCAGCGGGCGTCCTGTCTCCTTATCAACCCGCCACTTGTTTCCAGAAAACTCCTCAATGACAAAAGGCCCACTGGAAGTAGGGTGACTGATTCGAATAAAGGGCAACATTTTGCCCTTGTCTTCTGCGCCATACTGCCCGGTCAGGCTTTCAGGACCATCGGAGAGTGCATGCAGGACTGTTGCTTTAGCTTCTGAGGGTTGATTTGGAGCACTCGAACGGCATCCAAATGCCCCGAGACAGAGAAGGGTAGCTAAAGCCAGTTGGTTGTAAAGCGGCTTGGCCCTGGCGAACGCTCTAGGGTCGGGAGACATTTCGGCTAGGGTTTCATCGGTCATGATTGTGCAGTCGGCCATAATGTTGTCTCCTTGAAAGCTTGACTCTACCTCTGTGGGTGTGGAACACCCTCGTCACAAACGAACGTTTTTGGCAGCTCACGGGCGTCGACCCCTCCAAAGTGCGCTTCGGCTGCCTTTTGCCGTAAGTGAACATCGTAGAGCCGGTTTTGCGCATGCCACGCGCCATTCCGTTCACGTAAAGCTGGATGGTTAATTTCTGCACACCTAAGTAACTATTAGGTTAGCCTAAACATAAAGTAGGAGTGATGTCGTGGGCAGAATTATTGAGAAGCGTGGAAGCCGGAAGACTGAGGCGGTAGACAACTACTTGAAGTCTATTTATATGCTTGAGAGAGATGGTAAAAGACGGGTCGGCGGCTCAGAACTGGCTGACCGTCTCGGAATCGCGCCAGCTTCGGTGACCAACATGCTGCAAAAGCTCGCGGCGGACCCGAGACCGTTTGTGGACTACAAACGTAGCGACGGCGTACGGCTATCGACCACTGGCCGTAAAAGGGCTTTGGAGGTTGTTCGCCACCACAGGCTTATTGAAACGTTCCTTTTCGAGGTGCTGGGATATCCCGCGAGTGAGGTCCACGAAGAGGCAGAGCGGCTGGAACACTTCATTTCAGAAGTCTTTGAAGAGCGCATTACGGCAAAACTAGGAAACCCTACGGCTGATCCTCATGGCCACTGCATTCCTGCTATGGACGGAACCATGCCTCCGGGACACGGCGTGACCTGCAGGTGCGGACTCTGATGGGAACCACTCAACCACTCATACGGCCATCTTTACCCGAGTCGCACTCTTCGGTCAGCGTTTCCTCTGCTCTTCAGCCTTGGAAGCGGCTTCTCAGCTTCATCGGTCCGGGGTTCCTCATCGCGGTAGGCTACATGGACCCGGGCAACTGGGCCACGGATTTGGCTGCAGGGTCTCGCTACGGCTATGCACTGCTCTTCGTCGTCATGGTGTCGAACCTTATGGCAATCCTCCTGCAAAGCTTAGCGCTAAAGCTGGGTATTGCGACTGAGCGTGACCTTGCCCAAATGTGCCGGGAAAACTACAGCAGGCCTATGAGTCTGTTTCTGTGGATCGGGGCAGAAATCGCGATTGCGGCCTGTGACCTTGCTGAGGTCATTGGTTCGGCCATTGCTCTCCAGCTTCTCTTTGGGATTCCGCTCATCGCTGGAATCATCATCACGAGCATCGACGTCCTTTTAATCCTACTTCTACAGCATCGCGGATTTCGCTACCTGGAAGCCGTCGTCATGGTGCTCATCGGTACTATCGCGCTGCTGTTTGGTGTCGAAGTCGCACTCTCCCGGCCCGAATGGGCTCCCTTGCTGGTAAGTTTCGTAAAGCCACCGCACACCATCTTTTCTGATCCCAACATGCTGTACATCGCGATCACAATTCTTGGTGCCACGGTGATGCCCCATAACCTGTACCTGCACTCTTCAATCGTTCAAACGCGGCAGTATGAGCGGAGCCCAAGCGGAAAAGCTGAGGCGGTGCGTTTCGCGAACATAGACTCAGCCACTTCATTGACGCTAGCTCTCTTCGTGAACGCGGCCATTTTAGTCGTGGCGGCAGCCGTCTTTCACCGGGGCGGTCACCCCGAGGTAGCTGAGATCGGAGATGCTTACAAGCTACTCGCACCGATGCTGGGAGCGGCTGGAGCAAGTGTCATGTTTGCCGTCGCCCTGCTTGCGTCCGGTCAGAACTCTACCATCACCGGAACTCTTGCAGGACAGGTGGTGATGGAAGGATTTCTAAACATCACCCTGCCAGGATGGCTACGTCGGCTCATCACCCGGCTGATCGCTATAGTGCCTGCTGTGATCGTGACAGCCTTTTACGGTACGCAAGGAACAGGCAAACTACTTCTGCTCAGTCAGGCCATCCTCAGCATGCAACTCAGCTTTGCTGTTTTCCCTCTGGTAGCGTTCACCAGCAACAAAGGGAAAATGGGACAGTTCGTCAACGGTGCTGTTCTGCGCATCTTGAGCTATGCAGTAGCAGTGATCATCGCTGGGCTAAATCTGTGGCTGCTAATTGAGATATTCAGAGGTAAGACTTAAGGGCTGCACTGTTGGATCGTAGAGAGCTATTCGCCCGTCACCACAAACGAAGGTTTGTGACAGCCTGTCCCTCTCAATTCCCACTGAGCGGTGGAGCGCGAGCGTTTGCTCTTATTTCACAGAGACGCCGTAACAGACTGCAGCGTCCCGACCACAGATCCCTTCGAGGTAAAAGCTTACTTCTTTCCCGTTAGGCAATGTAATTGTGTAGCGCTGATCGACTTCAGCTCCGTGGGGCTTGTTATCACGAGTGAGCTTGATTGGATAATCACCGGGCTCTATCGGATTCTTCTCTTGGAAGCTGTGCAGCACGATTGGCTGACCGGCGACAACACCAGTGACTCTAGTACCTTCGATACCCCCTCTTTGAAGCTCGCAGTTCGAAGCATAGACGTGAATGCTTGTAGTAGAGCGAGGAGAGGGCGTGGAGTTTCCTTGCGCGCTTGCGGATGCAGCAAAGAAGAAAAACATGAATTTGGCGATCATCAGTACCAGCCTTCCTAGGCGAGCTCATTCTAGGAGTTGTGCAATGGACTGACAAGTTGTGGTGTGCCAGCACTTCAGGCTTTCATCACAAACGAAGGTTCTGCTAGCGTACCTGTCGCAATCTTCGAGAACGCGTTCACTGGGGCCGATGCAAGCAATTTACATCCTGGCAAGGGTCTTCTGCCGTACCTTCTTAGTGGGAGGTTCACATGATTCATATGGATTCCGAAAGTCGCCTCGCTCGAGTCGAGAAGAATGCCACTGTTCTTCGTTTGCTCTGCATCAGTCAGCTCATCGCGCTTGTCCTTGTAGTCTGGTTCTTTGAGAGTGAGCGCCGCGTGCAGGCCAGTGGTTCAGACCAAATCCTGCATGTAAAAGGCCTCGTCATTGAGGACGCGCAAGGAAGAGCCCGTGTGCTCCTTGGTGCCCCGTTTCCAACTGTGAAAGATAGAGTGCGCCAGGATGAGACTACAACCAGCCTGATCTTTCTCGACGAGAAGGGACATGATCGTCTCACTCTGGGTGAAGAACCGACGCCGCAGGTTGATGGGAAAGTACCATCCGGGTATCACCGCATCGCGCCTGGCGTCGGCATGCTGATCCACGACGATCAAGGAAACGAGCGTGGTGGAATGGGGTGGTTGGGCAATGGGCGGGCGGCAATCGCACTTGATCGGCCCGGGCTTGACGCAATCGGTGCATACGTCGACGATCACTCAGGCTTTGCGGGGATGGTTGTTGAATATCCCAAAGAGGTGGCGAACGACGTAAATGCAATCGAGATCGGGACACAGGGTAAGCAAGCGTTCCTCCGCTTCAAAGATACTCACGACAGGGTCAAATCGACAGCGGGGCTTGATGGGGATCTGCCACACTTTTCCGGCTTTAGTTCACCTGTTGATAGCCAAAAGGCGACCGGCTCCAAATAGAGCGATTGTTCCTACGAGTTCGGCTTGCGGGAAGTAATCCTGTCCGATACCGCTGATCCCTCAACCTCCGAGAACTGCGTTTCACAGGACTTATCCTCTTTCAGGGCAGACCGGCCCGTATAGTGTTTTCACGATGAAAATGACATCTCCGGGAGTGCCGAAGTCGGCGTACTACGTTGCTCTGGACGGCCTGCGAGCAATCGCTGTCATTATGGTGTTCTTTCAGCACTACGGTGCCGGTCACACCTTTATCTTCGGTTGGGGCTGGACCGGGGTCGATATCTTTTTCGTTCTCTCCGGCTTCCTCATCACCGGAATCCTCTACGACAGCCAGAACAAAGTCCACCGGTATCGGGACTTCTATGTACGGCGTACCCTTCGAATTTTTCCCTTGTATTACTTCATCTGGGCTGTCATCTTCCTCATAGCTCCGTTCGCTCACTGGCAATGGAACATCCGCTGGGGGCTTTGGCCTGCGTACCTCGGCAACTATGCTCGCTTCTTTTTCCTGCACCAGTCCGGCGACCCATACCGCTTTGACAAGCTCACTTTCGGTGCGCCGGTTAGCACTTGGTTCGGATACCCGGTTCACCTCTACATCGGCCATTTCTGGTCGCTTTGTGTTGAGGAGCAGTTTTATCTGATCTGGCCGTTCGTCGTGTACCAGGTGCGAAAGCGAGAAACTCTGATCAAGATTTGTCTCGCTGTGATCGTCTTAAGCCCAATCGCAAGAGCGGTACTGAGCATGACGGCCTCTCCACAACTTCTGCGCATGGAGTTGTTCTATCGAAGTCTTCCCACAAGGCTCGACGCACTGCTGATCGGCGGTCTTATCGCCCTGATGCTAAGAGGTCCGGAGGAGGGTATGGTGCGCCGTCTTCGCCGTCCTGTGCTTTTCTTGGCTGCTGCGGTCTTTGTTGCGCTTTACTTCGTATCCACGAAATCACTAGGTTTGCCCTTTGAAGGGTCGGCCTCCAACTGGATCAGCATCTTCGGATTCACCGTAATAGATGTTTTCGCCGCCGCTCTGATCCTTGAATGTATTCACCCTGGCAGCTTGCTGGAGACTTACTTGAGTTGGAAGCCGCTTCGTGCGCTCGGACTCATCAGCTACGGCTTTTACGTTTACCACGATCTTCTGCACGACTTCTACTCGGATTTAGCTCACCGGATCTCTTCCGAGCATGCCTATCCTTTGACCCTGTTGATCGCATTCACGGCCACTCTGCTGATTGCTACGCTCAGTTATCGTTTGCTGGAGAAGCCCCTTCTAAAACTGAAAGATCGCTTTGCCAGTCAGGTGCATACGGCTCCGAAGGCCTAAGCACTTGAGCGAAGTCTAGTTCGCACAGTCTCGTCAAGTCGCATTCTCGTCAGTAATCCGGCCCGGGCCGTTGCCACAAACGAACGTTTGTGGCGACGTACCCTGTCCTCAACTTCCCACAACGGCGTTTCTCCGGACTAATCGGACATGGGGGGCTCTGAGAGGGATAGGACATTTCCGTCCGTATCGCGAAACCAAGCGACCGTACCTCCGCCTGGCGCGGTCCAAATGGCATCTTCGTCTTGCTCCATCCCTTCAAAACGCATGAAGGTCAGCTTGGAATCCGCAAGCAAGCGCACATGGCGACGAAGGTCTGTGACATCCCACCCTAAGATTGTGAATGGGGCAGGCGAGAAATTCTCGACTTTCACAAGTCTGATTGGGGTAGCTCCGTAACGAATGGTTACAGCGAATGGGTCAGCCCCCACAAACTCCATCCCGAGCACATCGACGTAGAAACGACGTGCGCGGTCGGGATCAGTTGTTGGAATGAAAACCTTCAAAGTCGCATCCGGGATCATCGCTGCTCTCCTTCTTGCGAGATTAGAGCTTTCTGTTTGTGTCGGAAAGCCTATATTCTGACGACCATTGACGAAATTGCGACAACTCGCCGTTGCTGACCGAAGGGCAGTTCGGAATGCTGCCGTTTCCACGGTGACATACACGTACAAGCCTCATCACAAAGTTCCGCTCCACTTCCATGAACTGTCGCAGTTTCTCTACGCCCGTACTGGTGTCATGAGCGTCATGGCGGATGATGAGCTTTGGTTGATTCCGCCTGATCGGGCGGTATGGATTCCTGCAGGGATAGAACATGCGATCACGATGCATAGCGAAGTGGAGATGCGGTCGATCTATCTGCGGCATACGTTGGTGCCAAGAATGGGAAAAGCCTGCGAAGTCGTTAATGTGACACCACTGCTCCGTGAACTCCTGCTACGCGCGTGCGACCTTAACATTTTGTCCGTCCGGCGAGCTTATGAGGCCCATGTGCTTGCTCTGCTCGTTGACGAGGTCCAGAACGCATCGAAATTCCAACTGAGTCTACGTTTTCCGAAAGATGAACGGGCTCTCCGCTTTGCGCATGCGTGTTTGGACCACAACACATCACGACGGGCCGTGTCGGACCTCGTGCGCGATACGGGAGCGAGTCGCCGAACGCTCGAAAGGATCTTTCGCACGGAAACCGGTATCAGCCTGGGGCACTGGACTCGTCAAGCGTCGCTCATGGAAGCTATTCGCGCGCTGGGGCGGGGTCATAATTTGCTGCCGTAGCAGACGAATGCGGGTATGCCAGCGTGAGTGCCTTCGTGGCCATGTTTCGGCGAGAGCTTGGTGTCACCCCTGCGAAGTACATGCTGGAGGGGGCTCCTGATCGGTAACGAGAAGTCGCATTCTCGTCAGCAATGGGATCGGGGCCTGGACGTGGGCGCAATTTCCGCTAGCCGCGTTTAGCGTTACTTATCCTAGCGGGCATGCCTCAAAAAACCTTTGGTTGGACCTGCCATGTGGTACTTACAATTCCATATGCGTCCTTCCCTGTTCCGGCTGCTATGCATCGCTCTGCTTTCAGCCCCACTTGCGGCTCAGAATGTCGTCATCCGTGATGCCACGGTCTACACCGCACCGGACGCGCCTCCCAGCATGCACACGACGATCCTGGTACGCGGAGGCAAGATTGCTGCCCTGGGCACAAACGTTCCAGCGTCCCCAGGGATCACGGCTCTGTCTTGCAACGGTTGTGTGGTGTTTGCTGGCTTTTGGAATGCTCACATTCACTTCACCGGACCGCAGTGGGAGGGTGCTCAGAGCCGTTCGCCCCAAGAGTTGACCCGCGACATGCAGGCAATGTTGACCCACTCGGGGTTTACCACGGTCGTCGACGTAGCCTCCGACCCGATCAGCACAACTGCGCTTCGTCGTCGTGTTCAGAGCGGAGAGGTCGCCGGTCCGAACATCTACACTTCCGGATTCGGGCTCTACCCGCCACACGGCATTCCGTTTTATCTCGACGACCTTCCGGAGAAAGTGCGAGCGCAGCTTCCGCAGCCGGACTCTCCCGCCGCGGCGATCCAGGCCGTGCGAGCAAACCAAGAGCACGGCTCCGACGTGGTCAAGCTTTTTACGGGTTCCTATCTCACCCCGAACGACATCACACACATGCCGCTTGAAATTGCCAAAGCCGCAGTGCAAGCAGGCCACGAACACCAGCAACTTGTATTTGCTCACCCTTCCGATCTGCAAGGGGTACAGGTTGCCATCGAAAGTGGCGTTGACGTTCTTGCCCATGCTCCAGACACGATGGCAGGCGTAGATGCAGTCTTGGTGAAGAAAATGGTCAGCAGGCGCATGGCTATGATTCCCACGCTGAAGCTGTTCTCAGGAAGCAACCATATCGATCAAATCCGCGAGATCGTGACACAGTTCCATAACGCCGGGGGAAGGCTCCTGTTCGGCACCGATACTGGCTTTCTCATTGACTACGACGTCAGCGAGGAGTACCACCAGTTACAGTTGGCGGGTTTGACCTTCCGTGACGTTCTTTCCATGCTCACAGTGAATCCCTCGGCAGAATTCCATTTGGATTCCCATGCGGGCCTCTTGCGAGTTGGTTACGACGGCGACCTGACTGTACTTCACGACGATCCACGCCATGGTGATCTGAAGGGGTTTGCTCACGTTCTCTATGCCATACGAGCAGGAAAGGTCATTTTCGATGCAAATCCTAACCAGCACTAGCGGTAGGTTCTGACAAGTCGCAACAGCGGAAATCTACCCCCAAAGCCGCTGACTGGCGTGAGCGGGCGTTTAAAGGGACTTGGGACAGTCAGCGCTGCTTTGAGGCAACCGCCAAAAGCTCATTTGGAAACGATCACGCCACATGCTATTCGATTTCCAGAGTCGCCTGATGGGTCCGTTCTCATGTCGTCAGCTCTTTCGTGGATAACAATCGATCTCCCTAAGACTGAGTGGGCTGAATTTGCGCCAAGGTTTAGGTCGTACAAAGTGACATTCAGGTGTCCGTTTCCGTCCGCGTCAATTTCTATGTTCTGTGGAAAGTCTCCCGCGTGATGGCCTGCAGGATTTCCCCAGCCATGTTGCTTGGAATCTGGGTTGAAATGCTTTCCAGCTGTCTTGAAATCTGGCGGATCACACGCCGGGTACTGGTGAATGTGGACGGCATGCAAGCCACGCGTAAGAGCTTGAACGGTGATGTCTACGTTCAATCCGCCGTTCATGGTTTCCCTAAAAACGACTCTGCCTACTGGATTGTTTGATCCTGCGAGTGGGACTTCAACAGGAACGGACCTACGTTGCCCAAAGCAGACCATAAAAGGGAGAAGCGTCAGTAGGAAGGCAGCTCTCGTCTTCATCTCTTTCAGCTTAACGAATCAGCAGGTGCTTGGCGCGAGAGACCCGTATTTGTACCCATAAGTCGCATTGTCGGAAGTGATCCGGCTGGCGCGGTTCTCGTCACAAACGAACGTTTCTGGATTATGGTCGCAGGTAGATTGCCCGCCGTTGCTGGAGATTGGAATAATATGATCTGCTGCAAAGACAGTAGAGGACGGAAGTGAACCGCTGTCGCCTAGATATTCTACAGACCGTTGACGCACATTGAATCGGAATCAACTAGACATCGCTATTAACGGAGGAGCCGTGTGAGCTGGCTCGGCTGGCTTGATAGCATCATCCGCAGGAAGTGGAGCCGAAGTTGCAACGCTCTTCAGGAGCGGACTGTTGAGAAAGGGTGACGGGAAAAATATACGTGGGTTCTTGTGAATGGCGGTTTGCAAGAGAGAGATAACCCGTTTGATTACGATCTTTCCTCTTCGATATTTGATCGGGTCCGCGCTGTAATGGCTTTGCGCTGAGACCGCTAGTTCCCCCACGTTGACCTGGTCCTTGGGATGTGCCTTAGCTGCATTGCGCCACATTATTCTTTGATTGATTAGAGCTACAACACACTCGGCAGCGCACTCCGTAGTAGCCTGATTGATCAGTTCCGTTATGTGCTCGACTGTAACTTCTGAATTGAGGTACTGGATGTGGGCTGCATCAAGGAAGTAGCCTTCTACGTCACTATGCTCGGTTGGGAAGAAGGTTATGCCAACTTTGTCCATCTCCGAAGCGATATTGGCCAGCATCGCATCAGGCATGTAATCGCTGTCCCTGTGTATGACGACGCGCAGATTTGGTGCTCGCGTTGCAAGGAAGTTGCCGAGCACACGCGCCGATTCGATCTTAGAAGCACCAGCGTACGAAGCAAGCTCTGTTTGGTCCTCGATAAAGCCGGAACTCCAAAGCAGGGCCTCTAGGCCGTCGGTGTCAGTGTCCTCTGTCACAACTACTGTCCGTAGAGCACCGTCGGCGAAGTAGTCAGCTGAGTCCAGCGCCCCAAGGTCAAGCAGCAGGGACGTTGTATTCACATCGGTGGTCGGTTGTTGCACCCCTTTGTTCAACCAGACCACTGTGGAGCGAGTACTCAAAGCGTCAAGAACGTGTCTGGAATGAGTGCTGATGATGGCTTGAAAGCCCCGAGCCGAAGCGGACTCGGCGACTAATGTGCAAAGTTTGCGTTGATTATCTGGATGCAGGTGGGAGTCCGGCTCATCTAGAATTAGAATCTCGGGGCGGAACAGGTTTACATAGGCAAGGATCTGGGAGGCCTGCAGGATTGATGTGCCTGCGGAATCGAACGGAAGCCTACTCCCATTCTTGAGACGGAAGTAAACATTGACGAACTCATCGGTGTTGTCCTTGAAATCAACGTCGATGTCTATAGCTGGGAAAAACTTCTGCATGTCTTCGATGTACTGCGCCCAGGAAGCCGGAGTATTTTTTAACATTCGGAGCACGTTCCTGAGCGCAAGATTTGCATCTCCTCGCGCAACGATCCGCCTCACAACACCAGCGGACAAATACCGCTCTGACTTTGGGACGCCGGCGAGACCCGGAGCATAAATCGTGAACGGATGCTCGAAGTCCATTAAGCGTTCGCCTAAAGCTTTTCCCTCTACAGACACGGCCAGATTTCGATTCCTGCCGCGTCGTAATCCAATCACCGCTTTAGAGCCGTCGTCTGCTGAGAGTTCAATCTCGATGCGCGTGTTTGCTCCCTCTTCAAGCCTGCCGCCCGTTGCCAGGGTAAGGACGTCAGACACAGGAGAATATATAAGCTGTTCTGGGCTTACGGTGGTCTGAAATACGTCCTTACCCCATGTCACACCTTCAGCAACCAAGCGAACGGTCTGCGCAACAGATGCAGCCAAGTGTAAAGCTTGAAGAAAGCTGCTTTTCCCGGCATTATTAGCCCCAATCAGAAGGGTAACGTCCTTACCAAGCGTTATGGAAAGGTCTTGAAGCTGCTTGAAGCGACGCACGGTAACGGTACTAATTTTAGCCATAGATATGTAGTCGATTGTCGCACCCACAGGAAGGATTATGCTCCGCGATGGCGAACGTAGCGAAGACGGAAGCGCCGACCTTTAGAAATTGGCCGTCATAACAAACGAAGGTCTGTGGTAGCGTATCTCGCCCTCAACTTCCGACAACGGCGTTTCTCGGTACTAATCAGCGCTTCTGAAGCGCCGGGATGATGTACTTAGGCACAAGCTCCAACTCCCAGCGATACCACTGGTCGAACTCACCATACGATCCACCCGTGATGCCAACCACCAAATCGAGAGCGGGGATGACGATCACAAATTGGCCTCCATTCCCTTCAGCCGCGAAGACTTCGTAGTTCTTTCCGCCGCTCTGCAGGACATGGAGGTGCCATCCAAAGCCGTAGCCATGCTCTTGGCCCAAACTGCGTTCTTTGGCGAAGCGGGCGTGAAAGTGAGTTGAGTCAGCAACCCACTCGGGACTCACAATTCTTTCCCCATTCCAGACTCCGTTCCCTAAATACAGCTGCCCAAGCTTTAGCTGATCCCTTGGGAGAATGTAGGCCCCACCTCCCATGTAGGCTTCACCATTCGGCATCAGGTTTAGGTAATACTGTCCAAACTGAAGAGGTCTGGCGAGATGTTCTTCAAAGAGGGTGGGAAGCCAAGTCTGGGTGGCTATTGCAGCGGCACCCCCTACCAGATTCAGATCTCCAGAGCAGTAGATTGCCTGCTCTCCTCCGGGTTGCTTCGTCATCGGCAGATCGAGGGTGTACTTGTACCAATTCGGCTGATGGGAATCGCTCTGCATGCGATCCTCATTGCCGGGCGACTTGTCGTCCCCATCGTCGCATGCGTTTCCTGCGGTCATACTCATGATGTCGCGGAGTGTCACGCTCTGCTTTCGATCATCCGGGTTGGCGAATGGAGCTTCCTTGGCAAAGAGCGAATAGACGGGTGTCTGCGACCCAATTTTTGCTCCTTCCTGCCTAGCTACACCGATGAGTACCGGGGCGAAGGTTTTGCCGGCAGAACGCATATCGTGAACACGGTCTTGACTGAAGCCGTAGAAGTATTCCTCAACGATCAGCTTGCCGTGCCTAGCTATCAAGAGGCTTTGAATTTTGAGAGCTGAGCTGGTGGGGTCCGCCTGCAGAATAAGGTCGATGAGTTGTCCGAGCTCCCTTTCGTTCACCTCTTCACGCTTCAGATTTGAAATGGCCCAACCGTCACTTCTCTGGATCGGTTCACGATAGACCCACGGGCTGCGTAGCGATGGCACGCGCGGGTAAAAGCCTATTGCGTCTTCTGCGTTCCTGCGGGTGAACGTAAAAGAAGGCAACCAGTCGGCCAGCTGTATGGAAAGGGTCCCTGCATTCGCGTCGTAGAGACCGCTGAACTTATTGCCATTGGCTTCCAGAACAACGTTGGCCCCGTTCTCCCTAACCTTGTAAGTGCGCCGTCGAAAAAAGTTTCCTTCAGGATTGCTGGCGACCGCTGTCAACTTGCCGTCTTTCGACGAGACGAATAGGTAAGCGGAAAGTCGCTGTTCAAGCGGAACGATCGTCCCCTGCCACACTGCAGCCGCTGTTGATTGGAGAACGACTGACGACGCGTACTGCGGATCGAGGACTAGTCCACCTGGTTGAATCCACTCTCCTCGCAGCTCATGTGTTCCAAGAGGGACACGACCTCGGAACGACCCTAAGTGGTCCGGAAGTGTGAACGTGATGGCATCACCTTCAGCACGGATTGGTACCCGGTACCCTGCAATTGAGGCAATCCAGCTTCCACCACGACCGTCTATCGTGAGTTCCCCCGCGATCGGCACGCCGATACGCGCTTCGACTCCCCACAAACCTTCGATCGAAGGAAGAGGTGCTTGTGATCGGCCTGCAACCCAAGCGATGCTTATGAACACCAGTAATACCGTCCCGCTGAAGGCCGAAGCTCGTCTTCTCAATGGATAGAATCCTCAACGAGCAGTTTCTCCTGTGCAGCAGGACGGGATCTTGTAAAAACCAAACCTTGCGATCACCAAACACGTTTCAGCCTGCTCCGGTAAACGCCTGGACTGTGCCCGAATCGCTCCTTGAAGGCGTGAGTAAAGTGACTCTGGTCGGAAAAGCCGCTATCTTGCGCGATCTGCCCAAGCGAGGAAGCGCTTTGCCGCAGACGCTCCATCGCTCCGCGCAAACGACAGCGCATGCGGTATTCCGCTGGGCTGCAGCCAAAGTGCCGTCGAAAGCGCTTCGCAAGGTAAACCGGATGCAGCCCTAGTTGCGAAGCGATGCTCATGATTGATCCCGTCTCAGGGCCTTCAACAAGCATTGAGCGGGCCTCAGAAAGCCACGGCGGAATGGCCGCCGTAGAGCCTCTTTTAGAACAAGCGGCTCCAGAAACGGCAGCAAGAACATCCCAACACGCATCCTCCAGGATCATTGCGTTATACGGGATGTTGCGTTGGAGTTCGTTTAGCAAACGCTTCGCCATGGCGAGGGCGTGTCCACTCTCGAACGAGAGGGCCGCCTTCGGGAACTGGCCCTCATCGCTCAAGCTGCCGTTCAGTTGCTTGGCAACGGAAAGAGCTAAGAATCGTCCCCTGGGGTCAACAAAGCTGTCGCGGTGAACTGTCCCAGCTGGATTGAAAATGAGTATCGGTTTAGAGGAAAGTTTTTGAGGACCATCTGCACTCGTTCTATAGGTGCCTGCGAAAGTAAAGATCAATGAGGCAGAATCATGCGTGTGAAGAGGTACATCCTCTTCATGGAGCGTGGGCTGAAGCAACGAGGCTGAAAAACCCGGCAGCTCCTTCCGTAGCTCGCTCTTGCCAAGGTGTACGCCGTAAGCCAGAGTCGAACCGTCATTGCTCATCTGTCCCTTATACGTCCAGACGTGCGTTATGGGTGAGTCCCGTGATGTGGCATTAGCGGAAGAGATCGGGCTGACGCGGCCTCATCACAAACGAAGGTTTTTGACAGCATGCATGCCTCAACTTCCATGAATAGCGTTTCTCGTTCGACATTGATGGACAAGCTAGGTGATTAGCTTTCTCCGTAACAGCTTGTCATCAAAATGCTACGCTCATCCGATGCGTTTCGTCCCTTGGCGTCTTTGGGTGCTTGCCATCCTTTCCTCCGGCCTTCAGATTGTTATCTTCCCTATCGCAGGGGCGGTGCCTCTATGGAGACGGCTGTTTTGTTGGATCTGCCTTGTTCCACTTCTGGCTGCCCTGCTAGACAATGACAGACTTGGAAACAGGCTCAAGCCCAGTCAAGGTGCAGCGATTGGCTATGTCAGCGGGATCAGCTGGTACATCGGAAACTGCTACTGGATTTTTGAGACAATGCACCTCTATGGGAACATTCCTTCAGTGCCGTCCTTCGGCATTCTCGTGTTGTTCTCACTCTACCTTGGTCTGTACCACGCATTTTTCGGATGGATCTTCGTGCTATTGAGAAAGCACAATTCCCGTGAGGTGGTGCTCTGTTCAGTGCCGTTTTTGTGGGTTGCTGTAGAAATGGCAAGAAGCCGGATCACTGGATTCCCTTGGGATCTGCTCGGGTATACGCAAGTCGATGACTTGTTTGTGACACGATTAGCGCCTCTGACTGGAGTAATGGGAATTTCCTTCATCGTTGCGGCTGCTAATGCGCTGTGGCTTGTGAGAATTCCAAGCAAGAGCGCATGGCTTCACAAGTTCTGTGGTTCTCTCTGCGCTGTCGCGATCACGCTAATATCGTGTTTCTTGACATTGCGTAGCTCTCGACTTCCAAACCTCACAACCAGTCACCACGCAGTGCTCGTTCAGGAAAACATACGGGTCGGAGCTGAGGCAATCGGGCCGGCTGAAAACCGAGATGACATGCTGAGAACTTTCACGCAGCTCAGCCTAGAGCCTATGACGTCCGCTGCTCTATCTCAGCAGGAGGGTAGCTCCGCCATAAAGTCAGATCTAAAATCGATTGAACTAATAGTGTGGCCCGAAGCCCCCACCTCTTTCTTCGATCCTGATCCGGCGTTTCGGAAAGCACTCACTTCTCTTGCCAGAACCTCAAGAGCGTCCGTAATCGTCAACTCGGAATCCCCAGCAGGCAGGACAACTCAGGGAAGGTCGCTACTCTACAACTCCGCCAGCTTCTTCAGGAGTGATGGCTTCTATGAAGGTCGGTATGACAAGATGCACTTGGTACCATTTGGTGAGTACACGCCCTATAAACCTTTGTTCTTCTTTGTTGGCCACCTGCTAGACGACCTGCTGTTTGTTCCTGGGGTAACACGGAACAGCTTGGCTGATGGTGATCGAAAATACGGTGTCTTCATCTGTTACGAATCTATTTTTGGTTCTGAAATCCGCCAGTTTGCCAGGGGTGGAGCTCAAGTCTTAGTGAACCTCTCTGATGACGGTTGGTACGGCGACACTAGTGCACCGTTTGAACACTTCGATATGGTCCGCATGCGCGCTATCGAAAACAGACGATGGGTACTCCGCGCTACAAATTCCGGTATTACAGGCGCCATTGATCCCCTTGGCCGAATAGTGGGCACAATGCCAAGGCATCAAAGAGAGTCGATAGAGGTCGGTTTTAACTACGAGGATTCGAAGACTCTGTACTCCAGGTACGGAGACTGGTTCGCTTGGGCGTGCTCTTTAGTCGTGATCGCTCTTGTTGGGGTCGGAACTCTTCGACACCGTGTGCTACCTATCGGGATAGCAGGTAGGGCTAACTCTGACGAAGGTCATACCGCTGTGTGAGCACCTGTTGTCAATCTGAGGGCGCATCACAAACGAAGGTTTGTGACCGCTTCCGCAGCTCGCTCAATTCATTGACGATTCTAAGCCGAAACGCGTTCTTTTCTCAGGTCAGAATCATACTATCCCGAATGGACGTTTGTGGTAGCGTCAGTGCATGGTGATTGGGTACGCCCGCGTCTCGACGGAAGACCAGAACACGGAAGGTCAACTGCCTGATTTGCGCAAGGCTGGATGCAAGCGCATTTACCAGGAGAAGGTAAGCGGTGCTTCACCGGAGCGACCGGAGCTGGAGAGGTGCCTGGAGCGACTCGACAAAGGCGACACGCTGGTCGTCTGGCGTCTGGACCGGCTTGGCCGCTCGATTCGTGACCTGCTCCGCATCGTCGACCAGCTCGACAAGAGTGGCGTTCACTTCGTTTGTCTCAAAGAAAAGTTCGACACCAGCACGGCCGCCGGCCGACTGGTCTTCCATTTCTTCGCCGCGCTGGCGCAGTTCGAGAAAGAGCTTGTTCGTGAGAGAACGATGGCGGGTCTCTCGGCTGCGCGGGCGCGGGGCCGCCTCGGTGGGCGCAGCAGACTTCTGACACCTCAACAGGCGAAGGTCGTTCAAACCATGTGGGACAGCCATGATCATACCCGGCAGGAGATTGCGACGCAGTTCAAGGTGTCCGTCTCAACCATCGTTCGCGTTCTACGGGCTTCGGCTAATGCAGAGAAGCCAAAAGGAGGGAAGTGATGCGTGTTCTTTGCAGCACGATCCATGGTGCGGATGTTGAAGGGGAAGTGATCGGGGGTGAGCGGTTCGACCCTCTCACGGACCGCTGATCTGGATTCGATCTTCACGGTGCGATGTGATGATGGCGCGATCTACCAGGTCCATGGCTGGTTGGTCGATGTCACGATACTGAAGAAGCCAAGCAAGTTCTATGTGATGTGAGCCGATGAAGACGCCACGACAGACCGCGATGCATTGCCGCTGTGGAAGGGCCAAGATTCTGGCGCTCGGCATGTGCTCGACCTGCTACAGCCTCAAGCGGCAGGACGCCGAATACTTCGGCGGATTGCGGGAGGTGGTGCTGGAGCGGGACGGCTACCGTTGCCGCGTATGCGATGCGTCCGGAAGAGGGAAGCGCGAGATCATCGTGCACCACCGCGTACCGGGAAAGTCTGTCCTGAACCTAATGATCTCGCTTTGTCCTGGCTGTCATGCCAAGATTCACCGAACGAAAGCCGCCCTTGCGATTATGCCTCCGTTGCTCTTGGAACTCTGGCGCGAGCAACATCCGGCGGGTCATGAACAGCTACCGTTCGACTTCACGGTGAAGACTGCAGTCGCGAGAAAGCGTCTCTTGTTCGGAGATTTGGTCGAAGGTCTACGGCGAAAAGGCATTGATAGATCGCCGCGACGGTCATGAGTTCACCCGAGCAGCGGGAACATGCTGCCTCATAGAAAAGAAGAAAAATGGGGGTCTCCCTGTAGGGAAGACCCCTTCTCCCAGGTCTGTGTGTTGCATCTCCTACGTTACGCACCGAACATAGCGTTGCGCGGCAAATAGCACAGCTGCTTTATCGCAAGAACAAACGCGCTCCTATTTGTGCCTGCTATCGGTTGATCACCCAGACGTTGCACCCGTTCCACGGACTTCACCTTTTGGCTGATTCGCGGACGTTGGTCGCACCATAACGGAGAAGCAGCACGGACAATTCGTCAGCTCCAGCTTCCGGAACGTCGATCAAGACGGTCGTTCCTTCCTCACGAAGCTCATGCACCTGAGCATCCTGTGCATAGCAAGCGTGCTCATCGCCGTGACTGGTAAAGCCATTGAAGAACGGGATCTCCTCTGCGACCGAAGTGGCGACGGAGTCGGCGTCGCTCGTCACACGACACAGGTGAAAGCCCTGGATAATCAGCAAATCTCTGACACGTAAGGCTTCGACTGAGTTTTTACACTGCGCTGCGATCGTCGTCATCGTTGTCTCATGGCTTGTGTTTGTTCGTTACGCGAGGTTGTTGCTCGCGACCTGCTGCAGATCATCAAGATGGTTCTTGATCACCCGGTAGCATTCGCAGGCCCTCTGCTCAAGCCCACCTTGATCGAGAATCTTTATCTTTCCTCTGCTGTAAGCGATGAGGCCGGCGTTCTTGAGAACGATTGCCGCCATGGTGACCGTCGTTCTTCTGGTACCGAGCATCTCTGCAAGAAACTCCTGCGACATGGCAAAGCTGGTACTGTGCGCTCGATCCGAGCAGATCAGCAGCCATCGGGCCAGGCGCTGCTCCGCTTCATGCTTCGCATTGCAGCCGGCGGATTGCATCGCTCCGACCAATTGGGCTTGAACGTAACGCAATGCCAAGGTCTGGAAGCGTTCGCCTCGCTGGAACTCCGCCTGGGCATCTGCAAGCCGGCAGCGGAAGCCGTCGCCTGCAATCTGGGTGTACACGCGATTCAGGCTCTGGATGGTGCCCATCAGGGCAGAGACGCCGATGACCGATTCGAATCCGAACATGCCGACTTCCACCTGCGACCCGTCTTCGAAGGTATTCGTCAGGGAGGCCATGCCGTGTTCCACGAAGTAGAGATGGGTGATCGGCTTGCCCGGATATTCGATCTCGTGACCTACCTCGAACGTGACCGGTGCCAGCCGTAGGCGCTGTATCGTGTCCTCGGACAGAGCGTTCAGCACCGTATTGCAGAAGGTCGGCATGGGACCTCGGATCCGTGAGACTCAGCCTGCGGAGAAAGCAGAAAACAAATGGGCGCACCTCATATGAAGTGCGCTCTCTTTTGCTTTGGAAACCTCGACCTGGGAGAAGAGGTATGCCTTGAACTTAGTCTGCTCGACAGACATCTTTTGAGCGTTAGCGTTCACATTGTGACGATTATTGACTACATCGAGCTACGCCTAAACCACACTTGCAGTTCACGACAGCAGGCTAGTTGTCTGCTGTTGCCTTCACTTCGACATCATCCGGTTCCTGCAGTTCTCGGGCAGAGGTCAACATCGAGTGCAGTAGCTCGGAGGAGTAGATCCCACATCGACCATCGTTGAAGGTGATGATGACAGAGCCGTCCAGCCGGTCTGCGGCGGTGACTTTCAGTTTGCTGACATCTTCCATTTGTTTAGCTTGTTCCAACTTTCTGCTGCGATCTGCCCTGCATCGGACATTCCTCCTGGAAAGGCAGTGAGTGTCCTCCAATCAGTCTGACGTACTGACCCAATGTCGGATGGACAACACTGACAATTGAATGCATGCTGGTTTCATGCCGGAAACGACTTCCTCACTCCCCTCCACTTATACCAACAGGATTTTGCGAAACCTTCCAGCCGAATCGGTGCAACGTCTCCGCCTCGCGAAGGTTTACCTGCCGGCCAGCCACGAAATTGAGTATCCCGGCCAGACAATCGATCAGCTGTACTTTCTGGAGGCGGGCGTCGCCTCGATGACGACCACGTTTGAAGATGGATCACAGGTGGAAGTTGGCCTCTTTGGGTACGAATCCATCCTTGGCGTTTCTGCTTTTATGGGAACCAGGCGCAGCCTGAACCGCGTGTACATGCAGATCGCTGGGAATGGGTTCTCTTCTCCGATGGCAGCAGCTAGGGCAGAGTTTGCACGTGGGGAAGTGTTTCATGAACTTACGCTGCGGAGCGTTCAGGCGCAGCTGGCACAGGTGGCCCAGTCTGCCGGCTGCAACGCGAAGCACGATGTAGACCAAAGGCTGGCGCGCTGGCTGTTGCTCTGCTGTGATCGTTCCCGCAGCAACACCATCCACATCTCACAGGAGTTTCTTGCCACCATGCTGGGCGTGAGGCGGATGAGTGCAGTGGCAGCCATCGGAGCCTTCAAGGACGCCGGCCTCATCGATCATCATCGGGGCGTGGTTGAGCTACTGGACACGGCAGGTTTGGAGGAGCGGGCCTGTGAATGCTACCGCGTGGTCAAGCAACATCTCGATGACCTCACGGAATTCGATGATGGATTCGCGAAGTAGGCCAAAAGCTTGTCAGAGGCACGTTCCGTTGAAGCAACTGTTGAAGCTGCGCCGAAGGCATTCACTGTGTAGATCATTGCTGTTTCTGGTGCCGTAGGTCACAGCAGCCCAGTCGGTTCTTCACGGCCTACTGCCTGGAATGGCAGGAAGAGTGTAAATACGGTTCCACTATGACCGGGTGTCTGGCTGCTTCGCACGCTTAGCTTGCCGCGATGCCGGTCTACGATCTCCTTGCTGATCCAAAGACCCAGGCCTGTTCCACCGATTCCTTTCGTCGTGTAAAACGCGGTGAAGGCATTTCCCTGCACCTGTTTACTCATGCCTGTTCCGGTATCCGCGACCGTGATGACAAGACCTTTGGCTCCTGTTCGCCAGTCCGTCGCTTCGTGGCTCCTCATGAGCAACCGGCCGCCGGTAGGCATGGAGTCGATGGCATTGCCGATCAGATTGCTCAAGACCTGGCTAATCTCACTCCCAAAGCATTGAACAGGATGGCCGGCCCGCTTCCGCTTCTGGACATCGATGCGGTTGTTGACGAGGCGTCCCTGGAACATGGACAGGCTGTCTCCGATCAAGTCATAACAATAGGCTGGAGCGGCGTTCGTGGATTGACGATGGAAGCGGAGGGTCTGATTCGCGATGAGGGAGACTCGCCGGAGCTCACGCTCGGCGGTTGCGACGTACTCGTGGATGTCGGCAAGGTTCTCGCTGCCCTGCATCAGGTACAGCAGGTTCGTCACCGACGCCAGAGGGTTATTGATTTCATGTGCAATCGACGCTGCCAGGCGTCCTACGGCGGCCAGCTTCTCAGTTTGCCGAAGGGCAGTCTCTGCCTGACGCAGTTCCGTCACATCGAACGCCTGCAGAACGATGGTCCGTGTCGTCCCTAAACCTTCCCTGAGGGATATAAGACGCACACTGAAGCACCTGGGACCCTGGAGCGTCTGAAACGTCGTTTCAAACTCCTGTTGTTCTTCCATCAATGCGCTTTGAAGATGTCGTTCTAAATCCAGAGAACCATCCCCCACCATCTCACTTACACGCCGACCGATGAATTCTTCTTTACGCATGCCGAACCATGTTTCATACGTGTCGTTCACACGGATGTAGCGAAGGTTGAAATCGACATAGGCGACGAGGGCAGGCAACGCGTTCGTGATCGTCTGAAGCTGATGCTCGCTTTCGCGAAGCATCTCTCTTGCTGCCTTTCGTTCCTCCTGCTCCGCAAGAATCCGGCCCGTCGTCTCCGTGCAGACAACCAGGGTTCCCCCGATCTTTCCAGAAGAATCCCGAATGGCGCTGTAGCCGTAAGTCCAGTACACATCCTGCAGGATGCCGTTGCGAAAGATCGGCAGAAGCTGATCCTCATACCAGCTCGACCTGCCCTCGTTCATCACCGCCGCGATCTGGGGACCGATGGCGAGCCAGATTTCCGGCCAGCAGTCTCGGCCTGCCTGTCCCAGGGCGCTGGGATGTTTTTCATCTCCGAGACTCGCCCGGTAGGGATCGTTGTAGAACTGGGTAAGCTCTTTTCCCCACCAGATAAACAGGGGGTGGGGCGCGGCAAGAATCAGATTGACCGTACTCAGGAGAACCTGGGGCCATGTGTCGATCGACCCAACAGGCGTTGCGCTCCAATCGAACTCGCGTATAAGGTCGGCGAGTTCTCCGGGGCCATGCACCAAGTCGTCAGGGAGGGCCCGGGACAGGTTCTGTTGCGACGAAGTGGACAGGACGCTTTCGATCATGGCTTCCCAGGTTTTCAGTCAACTCTCACCTAAGCTGCCTCGAGCAGAAAACTCAACACAACCTACAGTGCGAGACCTTTGTTTGGAAGGCTGCCGGGTGTTGCAGCTGAAGTCCCCAAGTGCACGGTGAGCTGTGTCAGCCCGGGTGCCCGTTTAGCCCGGGGCTCCCACGCTGGATACGCCAGTTCAGGCATTGGTTTCGCCTGGAAGATCTTCTTCGTTTGACGTGCAAGCCAACGTGCAGAGATCTTCGCTTTCTTACGTCTGGCGCTATCCGTGGAAATACCGGTGCCGGCGTACATTTGCCGA
This sequence comes from Terriglobus sp., assembly GCA_965200815.1. GTDB lineage: Bacteria > Acidobacteriota > Terriglobia > Terriglobales > Acidobacteriaceae > Terriglobus. The sequence continues at coordinate 34,120 of CBDAVC010000001.1, forward strand.
TACAGCTTGGAGAGCATCACAAAGGCAAACCGAGCCCGTAATGTCGGTGTACAGGCAGAACGCCGCCAGACGTTCGACAGATCGTAAAAACGATCCCATACCAGCTGGGTGCGGGTCTTGATCTCATCGGAACTCATGGAGGGATGAGGCGTGAACATCTTCGGCCGGATTGCCGTGGGAATGAGCCAGTAACGAGTCACTGGCGTTCCCTCGACGAGAGTCGGCGCAGCTTCCTGTTCTTTCTCCCACCGGCCGAAGTCGACCGTGCCGGGGAATGGTGTCATCATGACGAATTGTGCGAAGGTTACGTCTGCTTTGATCGCGACTTCCACCGTTGCGTCGAAGGTCGATGGCTTGTCAGTTGGAAGCCCGAAGATAAACGACCCCAATACATGCAGGCCATGTTTGCGAAAGATCTGCAACTGCTCGACCAGCCTGTCCCCAGAGTAGTTGAAATCTTTGTAGACGGCTTTCAAGCCTTCCGGTGTCACCGCTTCAACGCCGACCAGAGCACCCTTAATGTTGGCCCGCCGCATGGCATCCAGATACTCCCCGTCTTCTGCTGACTCCATCGTGATCTGGGTAAAGAAGACCATGTCCTTCGGCAACTTGGCCAGTTCTGCCATTAACGCGAACCGCTCGCTGCGGGTGTCGAGCAACGATTGCAGCCGTTCCGGATTGTTCTGCTCGCGTGCAAGACGCAGGTCCGTCAACGTCACCGGGTAGAAGTTATCATCTGCAAGGGCGATGAAACGAAACCAAGACGGCGCAGGTCGATGATCTCGTTGATCACCTTCTCATAGGAGCGCTGGCGGGGCTTTTGCCCATCCGTACGCCAGACCGAGCAGAAGGAACAATGCTTCGGGCAACCACGAATAGTTTGCACGGAAGCCCACATGTACTTGTCCGTCTTCATCAGGTCCCAACGGGCGGAGAGAAAGTCCTCTCCCTCGATTTTTCCGCCGTTGTAGACGCGGCCCGCGCAGCCATCTCTTAGGTCGGTCAGCACCTTCCCCCAGGCGATGTCACCATCACCTTTTACGACAACATCTGCGCATCCTCGCTCGAACGGCTCCTCCGGAAACAGGGTTGCATGGATGCCACCGTACACAACCGTCGCACCACGTGCATGGGCAAGATGACCCACCTCATAGCCCCGTAGAGCATTGCCTGTGTGGACACTGATGCCAACGACATCTCCTGCATGGATCGTCTCCGCGTCGAGTGCTTCAAGCGATTCATCCACAAGGATCGGATCACCCATAAAGGCGGGCGTCGCTGCAGCGAGAACGAAGAGCCAACGCGGCGTGATAACGGCCGTGCCAAAGGCATTGTCACTGGGATTGATGAGATGAACCGCCACGCAGCCTCAATCCGCGAAGCTGGCCTTCTTGGCCCATGTCTTCACTAGGGTGTTCCCGTGAGCGTCAGTGTATGGGTGTAGGGCAACGGACTATGAGCGGCAACGCTCATTTGCAACATCTACGCCGTGAACGATGGTGAACCGGCAGACTAGCGATGCGTGATGCCGACGCAGGTGGCCGAATCGGCAGACGTGCGATGCCAGGACTGCGTTTGTCCGAGCGCCTTGAAACCGATATATCCCCGTAAATGAAGTGTGTTGCCGTCGCTGCTCATGGAAGCCTTATAGGTTTTACCTGCCTCAGGATCGTAAATTCTCCCTTTTTCGGCATGATCGTCATCCTTCAATTCGAAGCCGCTCCCAATGTTCATCCTGCACACCGGCCGTGTGCGAAGGGAAAGATCAGGGTTCCGTCCGTCAATCACGCCGGGAGCCTTCTGCGAGATTGTGACCACCGTGATGCATACGTCGGCGCCGCAATCATCGATGTGCAACACCGCCCTGCCGTCCGTAGACCAGTAGCCTAGTAAGCCGTTCGTGACGGGCACAGCAGGAGCATACTGAGCAACCCCAGCCGTTGCGCTACAGAGGGCACCAGTACACAGTGCCAAGTGCATCAGTTTGACGAGCCTTGTGCTTCGAAGCAAATCTAAATCTCCGGAGAGAGCCGTACTGGAAGCTTCATCGATGATAAAAGCTGGCGTACCCTTTTCGGAGTACGCCCAAAGTGCTTCACGGACAGGGAAGTGGATTCCAGATCGTAAGGTATGTCTTTCCGGGGCCACACTCTGAGCGACACCGATCATAGTCCGCGAGTGTGTTGATCGCACAACGGTCCAATCGACGTTACCACCGCCAAGCTTGCAGAAGCCGCCTCGCGAAAGATCTACTTCATAGGAGCGTGCTCAGCTGAATCGATTAATGATCCAGCGCATTTCCGGCGACACCGCGATCGCCTCAGATCGCTCACTCATCGATATCCATCCCATCTCTTGAACCTGACAGTTCTAATGAGCGGGAACATGACACTTCTAAAGAGCGCTTACAACGTCGCTATACAGAAATTTCGTTATCGGACGTAAATGGCTGATTTGGTCTGAACGGATTATTCACTGGCCGGATGCGGCGGAGTCGGGTTAACGTACGGCCTGCCGTTCCTCCACAGAATCTGAACCATACTGATGTGGTAGGTCTTTCCGTGGTCATCGTTGCCTTGGTAGAACAGGTAGGTCTTATCTCCGAGCGTCAACACTCCGGGATGACCGGACTCTGACGAATTCCAAGAGCCAGGCAAGCCGTTGGCGAGAAGCGGATAATCCGACAGGCGCGTCCAGTGCTCGCCGTCGCGGCTGCTGGCGATGCCGATCTGCTGCGGCACATTGTTATACGCCCCGGCATAAAACATGTAGTAAGTAGAGCCTCGCTTCATCACGGACGGCGCTTCGATACATAATTGCTCCCAGGGCAATCGCGGCTGCAGCAGCGGCCCGGCAACGCTTACGTCTGTCCACGTGCCTGCGCCGAAATTAGACGAAAGGTCGGCCTTCGCCATGCCGATCAACTGACGCTTCATCTCCGGATCGCGTGTCGCGAAATAGAGGAAAGCCTTACCTGTCGGTTCGTCGAGGTACACCTCTGCATCAATCGCCCGGCCAACGCTCCACGGCATATGTGTCGGGCGGTATACCGGGTTCGATGCATCATGCGTAAAGTGCAAACCGTCGGACGAAATGGCGTGGCAGATGGCATCCTTCGCGCCGTGCCCGTAGCTTTGATAGAAAAGGTGCACCTGATTCCGAATGACCCGGGCTCCCGGGGCGACGATGCCGTCCTGTTCCACTGTCTGCTCGGGCACGATCTCGCCGGCCTTTTGCCAGTGGATCAGGTCCTTGCTGGTCGCAATGCCTATGCCCCAACCACTCCCCTCCACGTTCTTGGCGTTCTGGACGTTCCGCTTCGGCGGTAACGTGTAGTACATGAAGAACGTCCGGTGGAACTGGATCACGGAGGGGTCTTTGACGAACGGTTTGCCCGTGCGCGACGAATCTGTGTAGTACACCTCCGGTGTTTTCTGAACCGCGGGAGCAGCGTTGGACGTGGCAAGAGTCTGTGCAGCTGCCATGTTTAACAGCAGCGACGCTGCCGCGAGAAGCCAATAAAGGGCGTGCAAGGGTGCTCCTCTTAACGTGTGGGTTGAAGCGGCTTGGCGGAATGACGATGCGCGGAGCTACCGCTCCGCTCTCCGTTACTGGGGCGTCAGAACTGCAGTTTTGCACCGAGCGCAAGGGTACGTGGCTCTCCCGTGGTACCGGTGATACGCCCAAACGTAGTCGCATTGCTCAACGTTGCGTTAGGGTTCGCGAAGTTTGGATGGTTGAACGTGTTGAAGGCATCCACCCGTAGCTGCAGCTTAGCCCGTTCGGTGATGTTGGTGTTCTTCGCAAGACTCATGTCCCATTCCTGGTAGCGCGGCCCAAACAGCAGGTTGTAGGCCGAGTTGCCAAAGGTGAACGGTGCCGGCGCTCGAAAGGCCGCCGGATTGAAGAACTGCGTCTTGGTCTTGTTTGTGGGATACAGGGGCACACCATACACCCGGTCGGCGCGGCTATTGTAGGAGCCCTGCACGCTGGTGTTGTACCCCACGGAAAAGGGCTGGCCACCTTGGTACTGGGTAATCCCCGAAATCTCAAACCCATCGATGAGGTGATTGACCACGCCATTTGTGTTGGCAAAGAAGCGCTGATTCCTTCCGAATGGCAGCACATAGGAGTAGCTGACATTCAGACTCTGAGGCGTAATGCCGCCGATGTTTCCATAGGAATCGCCAGTGTTCATCGGATTGACAAAATTCTCTGTGCCCAGCACACGAATGTATTCATACTCGGCGTTCAACTGGAAGCCGCTCTCAAATCGCTTGTGCACACCTACCTGCAAGGCATTGCTGGTGGTATGAAAGATCGGGTCCTGGGTGAGGTAGATGCTGGCGAAAGGCTGCACCGGTCTGCGTGGCTGTACCGGTCCCGCCGCGGACACAGGCTGATTCAGGTCTGGCGTAGTGCTCGCATTGCCGCCAGAGGAGTTATTCTGCTTCAGGTTTCGCTGACCCACGTAGCCGACGCGAATGGACATCGTCTTGCCCACCTGTTGTTCTACGGCCAGGTTGTATTGCTCCGCGTAAGGCACCTTGGTCTTCGCCTGGGCGTTCACGTTTGGATTGGACGCGAAAGCACCCGTACCACCGAAAGGTGCATACATGGTGAGCGTTGGCGCGCCAGCTGGCTGCGAGAAGGTTTGCACGCCGAAGAAGGGGATGTTTTCGAATGCGTTTGCCTGGATGTAGTACTCCGGCACGAGGTTATAGAAGAGGCCGAAACCTCCGCGCAGCACGGTCTTTGGCTGGGCCTGATAAGCAAACCCGAAACGCGGAGCGACGTTCTTATTGGGCTGGCCCAGATAGTCGAACAGGCTGTTCGGCAGGTTCACCTGCGAAGCAAACACGATCGGCAGGCTCAGGAAGCCGGGGATGACCGGTTGTGGGGCGGTAGCGGCCGGATACTTAGACCCAAAGATCACGATCTGTTTCAGATCAGGCACATACAGCGCATTGTTGCCGTAAGGGCTGTCGTTAATATGCTGCAGGTCGTAGCGCAAGCCCAGGTTCAGCGTTAATTGCTGCGTGGCACGCCAGTCGTCCTGGATAAAAATCCCGGCCTGGTGTGAGACGTTCAGCAGTATCTGAGTGTTGGGATTAGGCTTCTGTGTCGACGACGGGTAACCGAGAAGAAAGTCGGCATAGGCATTGCCTGAGTACTGCCCATTGAAGTTGTACGCGCCACGCTGCGGTGCAGACGCGATCAGGTTGGCTGTGCTGTCGTGCAGGTAAGAGAAGCCGACTTTGATGTTATGGCGGCCAGCTGTTTTGTTCAGATTTCCGATCAGTTGAATATCCTGGCTCAACACCTTGCTCCCCTGCTCGCTCACGGTGGTGATGTTGCTGATCGCGAGCTGCGGTGCGCCCTGGATCACCTCCGGCCCAAGCCCCGGGATGAGCGCCGAGAAGTTCGTGCCCACGTTTTGCGGCGTGCGGAACACAGGAAGGTGAAGGTACGCCGCGGTCAGATCGCCCACGAGCGTAGGCGAGAAGATGTGCGTCCATCCCAGGACCGTGTTCATGTTGCGCTCGCCGATGCCCGCCATGCCGCCATACCGGCTCGTAGCGCCCGTGGTCGGATTAGGGCCGTAAAGCCCTGCGATGTACGTCGCTCTGAACTGGTTCTTATCGTTCGCCTTGTGATCCAGCCGGAACGAGTAGCGATTCACCGACTGCGAAAACGGCACCACCTCAAACGCATTTGTTCCGACTCCTGCAACGGTCGGCAGCGGGTACAACACGTTCTGAAGCTGCTGGTCGACCGTGTTGATCCGGCCCATGGGAATTGTGTTTCCGGGGAACGGCAGACCCGTGAGAGGGTCTTTCAGCACCAGGTTCGGGAACTCTGAAAAGTCGCCGGCCCGTTCCCGCATCGACGGTACCTGTGAGTTGAGGTTATTCGCCTGCTTCAGGCGGAAACCTTCGTAGTTAAAGAAAAAGAAGGAGCGGTCGCGACCGTTGTACAAGTGCGGAATGCGAATGGGACCGGAAAAGTTACCACCAAATTCATTGCGGATGAACTTGGGCTTTGGCTGTGCGCCGGCAAAGTAATACTTCGCCGCAGTGGCGGCAATGCGATTGAACTCTAGCAGCGTGCCGTGAAATTCGTTGGTCCCGCCTTTGCTGACTACGATGATCTGCGCGGCCTGGTTGTACTCGGCAGGGGCGTTGGTAGTAATCACCTTGAATTCAGCAATGCCGTCCAAGGGAGGAACCTCACCCAGTGGTCTCTGCAGGCCAACGTTCATGTTAATGCCGCCATCCAGCTCAAAACCAACCGCCCCGTAGGCGTTGCGGGCACCGCTGTTAATGGCTGGCGTAATGCCATAGACGGGAATCTGGTCCTGACTGCCGGCAGCCTGCACACCCGGCGCCAGCGCGAGCAGGCCGGTAATGCCCAGCCGCCCGTTCAGCGGAGTGTCGGTGATGGTGGCGGCATCAATTACGAGGCCGACTGATGCATCTTCCGTCTGGATGGCTGGCGCTCCGGCGGTGACCGTCACCTGCTCCTGCTGCGTTCCGATCTCCAGATGCGCGTTGATCTCCGCAATTTGACCAATGGTAAGGGTGATGTTTTGCTGTTGAAAGGTCTTAAAGCCAGCCTCTGCCACGCTCAGCGTGTAGTGCCCGGGTTGCAGTTGCGAGACGGAGTAGCTTCCAGTGCTGCTCGTCTGGGTCGTGCGGTCAATCCCGGTGTCGGTATTATGGATCGTGATGCCGGCATTGGCAAGCGAGGCGCCGCTCTCGTCCGTGACAGAACCCGAGACCGAAGCGGTCGTGCCGCCCTGCGCATAGGCATGGCTCGCAAACAGACTGGTGGAAATGAGCGCAGAGACGACGGCAATGTTTCTAGCAGCTGGATAAGTCGAACCTGCAATGTCTCGTGCAAGACGGGCCTTCATGGTGCCTCCAAAAGCGAATCGGAACAGCAGGCTGTTACAGGACGGATCAAGGTGCATTCCTCAGCCGCCGCCATCGTATGGAACAGCTCCAGCGTTGCGCATGGTGCAAATGAACTACTTGGGCTTGATGACTGCGCAGTGACACTGCCGCGGCAGAGGTGGTATCTGTTGTGAGCCATGGCAGCGGGCTTGAGAGTGACAACAACCAAACCTGAACGACGCGTTGGAGCCGTAGCGCGTTCTGTGTTGGCCCCGTGGATCGTGCTCGGCGGCGCTGCAATGTGCGGGGCGCTCCAGTCCTGCGCAGGGTCGCAGCGTACGAACACCATCGCACTCATCACTCCGCTCACCACGTCAGAGCTGTGGAAGAGCGTGCACGCTGGCATGGTGGCGGCCACGGCACGGGCACACATGAACTGGTACTGGAACGCACCAACGCACCAGGACGACGCCGAACGGCAGATGGATCTTGTCGACCGGCAGATCGCGCTCGGCATCTCGGGCATCGTGCTGGTGCCCGCGCACGGGTCGGCTCTGATTCCCGTGGTGCAGCAGGTGCAACGCAGCCATGTTCCCATGGTGATTGCCGACGATGCTCTTGCGATTCCACTCGGCGCGGACATAGGCATGGTGACCAGCGATGAAACAGCTGCCGGCAGTCTCGCCGCGGCATTGGTGGAGCAGTTCTCTCACACAGGCAGCAGCGTGGCTATCGTTGGCGTCAACCCGGCGAGTACGCGGGTTGTGGAACGAGTCAACGCCTTCGAAGCGAATCTGCATCATGCGGGCACCACTAGAATTGCGCTGGAGCTGGATGACACCGTTGGACCTGGCGGCAAGTCTGAGGGCCAGCTGCTGAAAGCTTTGCGCCGCGAACCGGCAATGCTCACGATCTTTACACCCAGCCTGTCTGCCACACGTGCGGTGTATGCGACCTTGCAGCAACAGGGCTTGCTGCATCGCATTCGACTCATTGGGTGCGACCAGGATGAAGACCTTTACCCAGCTATCCGGCGCGGAGAAATAGCCGGCCTTGTAGCGCAGAACGCCTTTCAGATCGGCTATCGCGCAACAGAGATGTTGATTAATTACAAGCAGCACGACACCGCCATGCAGCACATCACTGTTCCGCCGCTGCTGCTGCAGAAAAATAATTTGGACAACGTAGCGACCCAGCACTTTCTGCGGCCCTACACCGGGTTTGATCGATGACGGGCCTTTTGACCTGGCGATGGGCCGCTGTGATCGCCACGCTCGTCCTGTTCGGGTCGGCTGCCGCCGTGCTGGTCCACATGGAGTGGAATGGCCTGCCTTACCACGATCGTTTCGCAGAAGGTCTCTCTAGCGAATGGAAATTGTACGGCGGTAATTGGAGTGTCGCCTCTGACGAATTGACCAACGCGTCAGACGACATCGGCGCGAAATCCGTCACCGGAAGTGTGCACCTGACGGACGTTGTGATGGACGCAGACGTGCGCCTGACCAGCAGTGTTGGCGACGCTGGCCTCATCGTGCGCGTGTCCAATGAGGAAGAGGGGACGAATGCGTTCGATGGGTACTATGCCGGGATTCGCTTGCCAGACCAGCTCATTCTGAGCCGCATGGACTTTGGCTTCATCCCGCTCAGGCGGGTCCGGATATCTGAGGGCGTGGAGCCTGGCGTCTGGTATCACCTGAAGGTGTCTGCCCAAGGGTGCGATGTGTCTGCAGAGGCGCGCGACATGAACGGAACCGTGCTCGCACACACACAGGTGCATGAGGAATCCGCCTGCATGCGACATGGACGCTTCGGTCTTCGGAGCTTTGCCGCCGGCGGGAGTTGGCGCAGCGTGCAGGTAAGAGCGCACGAATGAAACCGTCCTCACTGAACCGCCCGAGGCTACTTGCCATCGTGCTCGCCTGCACACTATCCCTTCTACAGTTTAAGCCGGAGGTAGCAGAAGCGCAGGCGAGCGATCCGGTCCCGATTGCCAGCCTCCTTTTCCAGGGGGACGACCATCCGGACGTGCAGACCGTCCGCGGCGTAGTGACGCAAACGGGATCGACCTTTTACCTGCAAGACAACAGCGGAGGGGTCGAGGTAACCGCGGGTAAGCTGGCCGCCGCACTACGTGTGGGTGATGAGGTGGAAGTTGAAGGGAAACCTACTCTCGGTCGGTACTCCGCACGAATCGGCGCAACCAGTCTTCGTGTTCTGCGTGTAAGAGTGCCCGATCCGCCACTCTCAGTTACACCTGCGTTGGCGGCATCCGGTAACTACGATCGGCAGTTCGTCGAGACGGTCGGCACCCTTGTCTCGAGTACAACGCAGGGCGGGCGACTCGTTCTGCTGTTGCACAGCACACACCAGATATTCACGGCGGAGCAGTCACTCTCCTCCGGTGCCGGGGACGGGGCGCGGTGGCAGAGAGGATCACTGCTGAAAGTCCGCGGCATTTGCCTTATGAACAGCGGCACATCATCAATCCCCGTGCCCTTTCACCTGCTTCTTCGCTCTTCGCAGGACGTGGAGTTGCTTGCCGGGCCTCCCTTCTGGACGAGCGGTCACGTTTTACTGCTCAGCTTCTTCCTCGTCGTGCTAGGAGTAGTAGTGTTGCTGGCCTCAACGAGGCTCGAGCGTTGGCGATTCGGCGTTGTTCTGAATGAAAGGATGCGCATGGCACATGACCTACACGACACCTTGGCGCAGTCATTCGCGGGCATTGCCTTTCAGCTGCATGCTATAGATCGCGTGCTCAGCAAGCGCCTGCCTGACCCTGCCATGCAGGAACCCGTTCAACTGGCCATCGGCATGGTGGCTCACAGCCACGAGGATGCACGCCGGACCATTGCCATGCTGAAGCCCAGCGACGATTTCGAAAGCGATCTGTTGGTTAGTCTCAGGCATCAGGCTGCCATGCTGACCCAAGGTGGTTCTGTGCAAACGACGGTGGAGTGCAGCGGAGAGCCGCTGGAGCTTGCGCCTGCCGTCAAGCAGACTCTGCTGCGCATCGGGCATGAGGCCATTACCAACGCGGTGCGGCATGCAGCACCCTCCAAGATCGAACTGCGCCTCGTGTTCGAGGAGGCTTGTGTCCACCTGTGTGTGCGCGACGATGGGTGTGGCTTCGATACCCATGCGCGCTTTAACCGTGGTTTCGGCTTGTTGGGCATGCGTTCGCGCGCCGCCTCGCAAGGCGGAACACTTCAAATAGAAAGCCGCCCTGACCACGGATGCTCTCTTGAAGTGGCAGTTCCGATTCACAAACGGCGTCACCCTTGGCGGCTGGTTGCCGTCCCTAAGAGACCTAGGCCGTGAGCGGAACAAACAACACGAGCCGCCCAAAAGGTTTGCACGGCATGGACAGTGATGCGCACGTGCCTCACATCCGTATCTGCATTGTCGACGATCACCCGGCGGTGCTGGTTGGACTGCGCAGCATGCTTTCATCCAATGACCAGTTTGTCGTGGTAGGTACCTTCAGCAACGCTTCAGCACTGCTTGCCGCGCAGGCTGACCTGTCCCCAGATGTCGTTCTCCTCGACCTGCGTATGCCCGGCCTGCACGGGCCGGAATGTATCGCGCCAGTGCGCAAGCTTTGGCCGAGTACCCGGCTCCTGCTCATCTCCAGCTTCGATACGGACGAGGAGATCTTCCGTTCACTCGATGCGGGGGCACATGGGTTCGTTCGCAAGAGCGCCTCACCACAGGAGATCGACCACGCCGTCAGAAAAGTATTCACCGGCAAGCGTTACCTGCCTGCAGACATTGCACACAGAAGCCGCGATTGGGAAAAACGTGAGCAACTGACCACGCGGGAGCTAGAAATACTGCGGGGTGTCGCCCACGGGGACACGAGTAAACAGATCGCCGTAGATTTGCACATTAGCGAGTTCACGGTCAGGAACCACGTCAACAATATTTTGGCTAAGCTTCGCGCAAGAGACCGGACGGAAGCTGCGGTTCTCGCCTTGAGACGTGGCCTGATCGCGTTGGAAGATCTAGGGCGGTAGTGGTGGTGTGTCATATGAAGGAGATGTGCCTACGTTCGTAGAACGCGCGTTGCTTGTGACAGCATGTACGTTGTGTCTTGTTCTCACGGCGTCAGGCCAGTTGAGCGAAACCGGCGACACGACGAAGCCCGTACTGGTTCGTGTGACGCGACCTGCTTCCCCAGCAACCATCCCGAGTTCTGTGTTTGGTAGCTTTCTCGAGCCGATCGGTCACGCGACCTATGGCGGGCTCTGGTCCGATGTCATCGAGAACCCTTCTTTCGAAGAAGGTCTCTGGTCCGTAAGCAACATCGAGGCGCTTCTTCGTGAAAGGCCGAACCTGCGTCGCGCGTCCAGCCTCGGCCTGCCTCTTCCCTGGGAGCCGCTGACCGATCAGGGCGCACGATACCTTCCGGTTATTGGTGATGCTGCAATTCAAGCTGCGGGCTCGAAAACGTTCGTCGAAGGTGTACTTCCCCAAACGGAGACGGTCTCAAGCAAGTGGTGGGAGTTGCTGGTGATGCACAATGAACCAGACGAATCCGGTAGTAAGTGTGAGAATCCGTCGCTGCGGATGCGTGGACCTGGTATAGCCGGCGTTCGCAGCGCCAGACTAATTCAGCGGTGACGGAGATTAGGTTTCAATAGACTTAAGTCCGCCTTGACATAGGGTTTGACAACGAAGAACTGATTGGCGCAGTATGCAAATGCTGAAACGTTTCAGCATCGGCATGCCCGAGGCGAATCACCACAGTGCCACCCGAGAGAAAGGGGCACCAGTTCCGAGCGACGCCCAACAAGAAGCAATGGAAGGATAGGCCAGTGAATCTCTGCAAAAGCATTCTGCTGTCTAGAACACCGATGTGCGGTTCTTCATGGAGCGAAAGCTTAGACCGGATGCAGCGCCGCACCTTGGCCTTCTTTACAGCGTCCACGCGCGGCTTGGTTAAGGGTGTGGCCCTCACGCTTCCAGTAGTTGCATTGTCCGTCGCTGCAGTATCCTCTATCCCGCTGCGGGCCCAGGTACTGCAGGGCTCTTTGACAGGTGTGGTCACTGACAACTCCGGTGCCGTTATCAGCGGTGCAAAGGTGGTTGCAAAGAGTCCCGAGACCGGATTCACGCGCGAGGCAACGACCAACAAGGAAGGCATCTTCAACTTCAACGACCTGCAGCCCGGTACGTATACGGTCACGTTCTCTGCGGAGGGTTTTGCGGAGTTCCAGCAAAACACCACTCCCATCCTGGGGAACAGCACGGCTCGCGTGAATGCCAACCTGAGCGCTGCAGGCACAACGCAGGAGGTGACCGTTACTGATGCAGCGCCGGTTCTGCAGACGGACCGGGCCGAAACCAACTACAACATTTCCGCGCAGCAAGTCATGGAACTGCCAACGACGAGCACGACCGGGCGCAACTACCAAAGCCTGTACCGGCTGGTTCCTGGCGCCACGCCGCCAGCGGAGCAGAATTCGGCGGCCACTAACCCGCAGCGCTCGCAGTCGGTAAACGTGAACGGCGCAAGCGCCGGCGCCAATGCGACACGCGTGGACGGTGCGCTGGATCAACATCCGTACCTGCCGATCAACGTGGCCTATGTGCCCCCGGAAGACGCGATCCAAAACGTGAATGTGGTGACCAGCTCGTTCAACGCCGAGCAGGGCACGGCCGGTGGTGCCGCGGTGAACGTGGTCATCAAGAGCGGCACGAACGCGCTGCACGGCACCCTATTTGAGTACAACGCCATTACGCAGTTCAATGCACGAAACGTGTTCCAAACACCCGCCGCCCTTCCGCAGCTGCCGAAGTACGTTTTCAACCAGTACGGCGGATCGATTGGCGGACCGATCATGAAGAATAAGCTATTTTTCTTTGCGGACTGGGAAAGCACCCACATCTCCCAGGCGGTGAGTACCATTGCGTCTGTTCCTACAGCAGCTATCCGGGCGGGTAACTTCTCCGGAACAGGAACAACCATCTACAATCCCGCCACCGGAACTGCGGCCGGCGCAGGCAAAACACCCTTCACGAATAACCAGGTGCCCATCAGCAAGGCAGCCAGTCTTCTGCTGGCCAAGTTGCCTCTTCCAAACTATGGCGCCCCCGGGGCCCAAGCGAACAACTACTTTGGGTCCGTCTCCACGCTTTTTCGGCGGGACGACATCGACGCGAAGATCAACTACAACGTTTCCGAGGCGACACAGATCTACGGCCACTACAGCGTTTCACCCAACCGAATTACAAGCCCACAGCTCTTTGGACCGAACCCCGGAGGTCCGACGCTTGACAACGGTCAGCCTGGCACGTCGACCGGGCTGATACAGATGGCCGTGCTGAACGGCACGCACACGTTTACGCCGCACCTGCTGCTGGATGGCAACGCCGGATATACGCGCTTTCACGTAGGAGGGCAGGCGGACGACCTTGCGCTTGGCGATTACGGAACGCAGGTTCTCGGGATTCCCGGCACAAATTACAACGGGCAATACCTATACGGCGGCATCCCAGCATTCAACATCAGCAACTACACCGGCCTGGGGAATACTAACTCCGCCAGCCCTTTCTCCTTTCGCGACGCGCAATACACTGGCGACCTTAACTTAAGCTACACACGCGGACGCCACGCGCTTCGCTTTGGCGGGGAGTATATCCACACGGCGATCAACCACTTCCAGCCGCAGATGGGTACACCCCGAGGTGCCCTGAACTTCACTGGGGGTGCAACAACCCCAAGCGGCAGCAACCCCAACAACTACAACTCGTTTGCCGATTTTCTGCTGGGCGACGCCAACTCCGCGTCCAAGGGCATTCAGACCACAAACCCGATTGCTGGCCGCTGGTCTACGTTCGGCTTCTTTGCGCAGGACACGTGGGAAGCGAGCAACAGCCTGACCTTGAACTTCGGCGTTCGTTATGAGTTCTACACCCTGCCGGTGCACGACCACGCCGGTATTTACCAGTACGATCCATCCATTCGGACGACCGTTACCGATGCTGTCGGCACGCACACGGTCGGTACGGTTCTGATCGGTGGCAAGGGCTCGATCCCTAACTACGCGGGCATCGATGACGGAAAAGGGATGATCGTCCCGCGCATCGGCTTGAACTATCGCATCAACGAAAAAACGGTAATTCGTGCTGGGTACGGCATCACTGTCGATCCGCAGGCGATCGTCAATGAGCGGAATACCTATCCCGCGCAAGTCAATCTCACGCTGAACGCTCCCAACGCGTACACCATAGCAACGACGACAGTAACTGGTTTGCCGCAGATTGCGCTGCCGGACATCAGTAGTGGCCGGGTGCCTTTGCCGTACAACATCTCCACCTATAATTACCCGTCTAAGTTCCGGCGCGGCTACATCGAAACGGACACCCTCGCTATTCAGCGCGAACTGCCGGGTTCTTTCGTCGCAGATGTGGCCTATGTGGGTTCGTTGGCGATTCGGCAACAAGCGAGCCTTAATATCAACGCGGCGCCTATTGGTGGGGGAACGGCCGGTCGTGCACTGAATACTACCTACGGTGCCAACACCAGCATCGCGGATATTCTCCTACAAACTCCATTTCGGGGGTCAAATTATAACGGACTCCAGGCGCAGCTGTCGCGCCGGTCTGCAAAGAAGGTATCGACCGGCATCATTTACACCTATTCCAAATCCATGAACTTCTTTGACAACGGTCAGAGCACGGTGGCGTTTCCGTATCCGGCGTACTGGGACAAAAACTACGCACTGGCCGGGTACGATCGCACCAACAATTTCGAATGGTGGTCGATCGCTCAATCGCCGTTCGGCAGAGACGGTTCGTATCTGAAGGACGGCTTCGCTGGAGCCGTGCTGGGTGGCTGGCAGTTGCAGAATATCCTGAGTTGGTACAGCGGCACGCCATTCACCGTGACAGCAAGCGGAGCGTCGCTGAACGCTCCAGGCAACACGCAGGTCGCGGATCAGCTTGTACCTAGGGTGCGCATTCTCGGCTCTCACAATTTTGTCGGCGCAAACCGTGTGTACTTTGATACCACGGAATTCGCGCAACCCACGGGTGTCCGGTTTGGCACGGCAGGCCGCAACTCCGTGCGGGGCCCGGGTACATTCGACCTGGACTCAGGCATCAAGCGGCGCTTCCTGTTTTCCGAGAAGTACAGCCTAGAGTTTCAGGCCGAGGCATTCAACGTAACAAATACCCCCCAGTTCTCTAGTCCTGCGTCGACGGTGGGCTCGTCCTCCCTGGGCACGGTAACTTCCACCTCGGGCAATAACCGGCGGGTGCGGCTGAGTGCGCGCATCGCATTTTAAGAGCAACGTTGTTGCTGCATGAGCACCGAGGCTCCGGGCGTAAATCGTACGCCCGAGGTCAAGCAGATCCTGCTGCATCTTTGGAACGAGGACACGAAGCCATCATTAACGCTGTGCGCCACGCTGCACCATCAACAATCGCGTCACATCCGCTGTTGAGGTGCGCCTGCCCGCCTGTATGTGCGCGACAACGGGCGTGGCTCTGCACTCATGCGCGCGTTGCTCGTGGTTTTCTCGTAAGCATGCGCTCTCGCGACGCTGCGAAGGTTTTCGCGGGCAGGTGTTACCTAAAACGGGTGCCGCACAAAGATGCGCTCTCGAAAAGCGTGAACAAACCCAACATAAGGGACTTGGAAATACTGCGTGGTATCGTCTCGGGGCCGCCAATAGACAGATTGATGGCAAGTGACACATCAGCGAGGTCATGGTCAGGGAGCATGTCGACATAGCCTGCACGCTTCGCGGGGGAAATCGGACGGAAGCTGCGGTTCTCGCCTTGAGACGTGGCCTGATCGCGTTGGGAAAAGCTAGGCCGGTAGTGGCGAGTTGTTAGATCGAGGAGATGTACTTATGTTCATAGAACGCGCATTGCTTGTGACAGCAGGTACGTTGTGTCTTGTTCTCACGGCGTCAGGCCAGTTGAGCGAAACCGGCGACACGACGAAGCCCGTACAGGTTCGTGTGACGCGACCTGCTTCCCCAGCAACCATCCCGAGTTCTGTGTTTGGTAGCTTTCTCGAGCCGATCGGTCACGCGACCTATGGCGGGCTCTGGTCCGATGTCATCGAGAACCCTTCTTTCGAAGAAGGTCTCTGGTCCGTAAGCAACATCGAGGCGCTTCTTCGTGAAAGGCCGAACCTGCGTCGCGCGTCCAGCCTCGGCCTGCCTCTTCCCTGGGAGCCGCTGACCGATCAGGGCGCACGGTACCTGCCAGTCGTGGGTGACGCTGCGAATTCAACGCACTCACTTCTCGTTATGAGCCTGCCGGGCAAGGAGACCGGGGTACGTCAGCAGGTCTACCTTCCGGTCAAGCGCGAACTGACTTACATCGCGAGCGTATATCTCAAGCACGTCTCTGGCCCTTCAGAAGTGACCTTGTCCATTCGCGCGCGTGACAGGGCAGATAAGGTGTTCGCTTCAGCGAAGCTAGACACGCGGGGTGACAACTGGGCGAAGTACACTGCGACCCTGACGCTGCCCCCAGGCTCGGTCATGCCCTTGGAACCAGCCGACTTCGTCATTGCAACCAACGATGATGCTCGCGTCCTTGTGGACCAGGCATCGCTGATGCCGCAAGACAATCTGGACGGCCTTGATCCGGAAGAAGTCGCGATGGCGCGGGACCTCCACTCGCCCCTGATTCGTTTCGGCGGTAATTTCACCTCCGCCTACAACTGGCACGACGGTGTAGGTCCGCGAGACAAGCGCGTGTCGAAGATCAACGTTTCCTGGGGGATTCCCGAGTACAACACCTTCGGCACGGACGAGTTTCTACATTTCTGTCAGCTCATCCAGGCCGAGCCGCAGATCGCTCTGAACCTGGGCACAGGTTCGCCGCAGGAAGCTGCGGATTGGGTGCGCTACGTAAACCAGCACTGGCCGGACAAGAACGGATCCCACTCTGGCGGCCTTCTATGGGAGCTTGGGAACGAACTCTGGGGCACGTTCCAGGAAGGTTATCCGTCGCTGGAACGCGTCGCGGCGAAGACACTCGCTGCGTCACAGGCCATTCGCAAAGTCGACTCACGCGCGAAGCTAATAGCCACGGGAGCCGATGAGGACCACTTCACCCAGTGGAACGCGGCTCAGCTTGCAAATCCGGTTGGGACCTTTGATTACCTTTCCACCCACTTCGTCGTTCGCGACCAGGTCCTGTTGCGCGACGCTCCACCCGACTTCCTGCCATCGGCTCTGCTCGCACTTCCGATCGGCCTTGAGAAGCAGCTTGCCGCGATACACGCTCAAATCCAGAGCACACCGCATCACGATCACGTGAAGACCGCCTTTACCGAGTGGCTGCTGATCGCCGCAGATACCGGGTCTCCGAATTACGACAACATGGCCGGTGCACTGTTTTCGGCGGGGTTCCTCAACAGCATTCTCCGCAGGAGTGACATTGTGCCGATCTCGGACATGACCGGGATCATGGAATTTGGGGGCATCTGGAAGAAGAAGGGCGTTGTGTTCGGTACCCCCGCCTACTGGGTTCTACGGGAATACGCGAGCGCTAGGCCGACGGAACTGTTGAACGCTTCTTCGAACTCCCCCGCTTACTCCATCAGCAATGGACCACGCCGCTTGCCGGAGATCAAGGAGGTTCCCTACCTCGATGTGGTTGCGACGACTGCAGACAACGGAAAGAAGCTGGTGCTCTTCTGTGTCAATCGCCATCTGACACGTACCCTGACCGCGAACTTCGATTTGTCGACGTTTCCAAGGCTCGGCAAAGAAGTAACGATCGACCTGCTCCATGCGGAAGATCTTCACGCCGCGAACACGGAAGACTCCCCGGACGGCGTTCGGCCGCTGAGAACCAAGGAAGCTCTCGACGGCAACTTCCAACATGCCTTTCCAGCCGGCAGCGTCACCGTTATCGAAATTCCCCTCAACTGACGAGCAAAAGGAATCGGTCGCGCGCTTGTGTTTTGTGCAAGCGCGCAGTCCTCGCCGGGTATCTTGCCGTTCAGGCGTGTCTAGCTGACCGGAAATGCTGATCGGCAAACCGCAGCGTTTCCGCTACGTGTCTCTGCCAATAGGTCCACTCGTGGCCGCCGTCGTGCTCGATGTACGTGTGGGCAATGTGCTCACGCTGCAACGCGTCGTGCAGCGTCCGGTTGCTCTCGATCAGCGAGTCGTCTACACCGCAATCGAAGCGTAGCGGCGGCAGCCGCTCGCCCGCGGATCGCAGCCAGTGGAATACGGAGATCTCCTCGCGTGGCGCAGTCTCCAGATACTCCGTCATCGACTCTTCCAAAAATTGTGCAAAGTCAGAGATGTCCGTAATCGCAGAATGTGCTGAGATGGCACAGAAGCGGGCGGCGTACTTTGCGCCAAGCCGCAGCGCACCGTAGCCGCCCATGGAGAGACCGCCAATCGCAACAGGCGCTTCCGGTAGCAAAGCGGCAACGGCCTGTTGCGCGAGGGCCGGCACCTCATCAACAATCCATGACTCTACCTGCTCAGAGCGCCAGTTTAGGTAACCGCTGCCGTCGCGTGACAGACCATCGCTCGGCATTGCGATGACCATAGGCGCAATCTCGCCCGCGGCGGTCATGCGCTCGGCGGTGCGATGCACGCCGCCCTTCAACGACCAAACCCAGGGCTGCCCCACACCCCATGCAGCAGGATGAGCAAGCCGCCAATCCGTGGTGCTCTCGGCACCCACAGCGTCACGTCGCCGCGGCGGCCCAGGGCGCGGCTCTTCACTGTGGCGTGCCGCAGGCCCTCGCGCTCAAACGCGGGATCGGATAACTCCACTGTATGGAAGCGGTCAGTCAAGAACGATCACTCCCTTGGCGTTAGTTCCGGCGTGCATGTCATGGAACGCGTCAGCAAGCTGGCGAAGCGCGTAGCGCCGGGTGACCAACGCGTCCAGCGGAATTGCACCACTCGCGTACAGAGCGAGCAGCAACGGAAAGTCACGCTGCGGACGGCAGGCGCCATACAGCGGATTGATATACACCTTGTCCCACTCGAACAGCTCCATGTTTACAGGGACGACCTTCTCAATCCCGCTGACACCCACCGCCGTACCCCCGCTGCGCACCATAGCAAGCGGAGCAGCGGCAAGCCCGGGCACGGCGGTGCATTCAAAGGCGTAGTCCACGCCACGGCCGCTATTCTCGCAGCGTATCGCAGCCGCGGCTTGTAGCAGGCCGTAATCGTTGTGATCGGCCAGCAGTACGCTCGTTGCGCCAAACTGCTTTGCAAGCTCAAGCTTTGCCGGATTCACGTCAACGGCAATCACGAGCTTTGCTTTGCAGTACGAAGCTCCTAGTATGGTGCTTAGACCCACGCCGCCACAGCCCAGCACCACAACCGTGCTACCCGGCTCCACCTTTGCGGCGTTCACCGCGGAGCCGAAGCCGGTCATCACGGCGCAGCCCAGGATGGCGCCAATCTCAAATGGCACATCCTCAGGTAGAGGCAGCACCGCCGCCTGAGGCACCAGCGCGTGCGTCGCCATTGTGCCCAGTGAGAACGACGCGTTGAATCCTCCCGGACCGGCGCTGCCGGTGCTGCGCGTTGTCGTGCTCGGCTCACCAGCGGCGGCACCTTCGCGTTGAAAGCTTTGGTCCGCAACGGTACCGCGATCTTCGCAAATGTTCTCTTTCCCATGCGCGCACTGGAAGCAGACGCCGCACGGGATCGCCCAGTTCAGCAAAACGCGGTCGCCTGGCGCGCAGGTCGTCACACCGGCGCCCACCTGCAGCACTTCGCCCGCGCCTTCGTGTCCCAGGATCAGCGGCCGTCCCCACTGCAGCGAATCCCAATCCGTATGGCACACGCCGCTGGCCCGCATGCGCAACAGCACCTCACCCGGGCCGGGCTCCGCAAGGCGAACAGTCTCGATTGCGTAGTGACCCGCGCCGTCGCCAACCGCTGCTTGTATGTCAATCATGGCTTCTCCATCTGCGATCAAGCAACATGACCCCTCCGGAAAGCGCGGCCATTTCAGGAGATCTGCGGTGCCGTAAGCGGGCCTGCCTGAGACGAATACACTACCGGGTTCAGGGGCGACGACAGCGTGTCACCCGGCGCAAGCCCCGGCATCCAGCGCTCCATGTCCATAACGTGATTTTTGTTCTTTGGCGGCGTAATACGAATGTTCTCGTCCATGTAGATCATTGTCATCACCTCGCGCGGTCGCTCCGTGGCATTGGCTCCTGCTCGGTGGAAGGTCCAGCCTGCGTGAAAGCTCACATCGCCTATGTCATAGGCACTGTTCTCCAAGCGGAACTGTTCCAAGGCCTGTTTCAGCGTGAACTCGCTTTCGTCGCTGATCTCCAAGTCGCGGCCCATCTGTAACCGATGACTCTTCTCTGAAAAGATAAGCGGCCCCATCTCCGTCGGTGTAGCCTGCAGGGGCACCCATGCTGTCACAGTACGATCGCTGTCCACCGGCCAGTAGTACTGGTCGGCATGCCAAGGCGTAATGCCTCCGCCGGGCTCTTTGTACAGCGCCTGATCGTGATAGATGCGCACCCCCGTAGCGCCTATCAATTCTGCGGCAATGCGCCCCAACCGCTTGCTAAACACGAATTCTTTCACCTCGGCAGATTCCTTCCACAGATTCATGATCTGCAGAAAGGCCCTGCCATAGGTGTCGCGCTGATCCATCGGCAGGGCATCCCGAGAGAGCTCGGCGACGCGCGCCTTAATCACTTTGCGGTAGTGCTCCAGCAGCTGCGGGGAAAGCACGTGCTTCAACTTGAGATAACCGTTTTGCTGATAGAAGTCGACGTGCTGTGGCGTGAGATGGAAGGCTTTATTCAATTCGTGCTGAAAGTCGAATGCGGTTTCGAAAGCTTGGCTCATCGGTGCCCTCCGTTGAAATGCTGAAACGTTTCAGCATGTGCATGTTGCGCCAGCCTCTACTTCGCTGTCAATTCCTTAGCACAATTCACACGTATTCTGTTGGAAATGAGTCTCCAGAAGAACAGCGCGGCTGCCCGTAGGCGAGCCGCGACGGCGCAGACCTCAGAAGTCGAACCTGCCGTGCGCCGCCCGCGCATTCAGGACGTGGCTGCGCACGTCGGCGTTTCGCTTGGAACTGTTTCCGCCGTGCTAAACGGCAACGGACGCGCGAGCGAAAGAACTCGTGAACGCGTCCAGCGGGCGATCCGGGAACTTGGCTACCGCCCTGATCTGTATGCCAGCAATCTCGCACGGCGCGACACGCGTCTGCTCGGTCTGGTTGTGTCCGATCTGCAAAATGCATTCTTTGCCGAAACTGCACAGGCGGTCGAGCAAGAGGCCGCCCGTCGCGGTTATCAACTATCGCTCATGACAACCAACTTCGATCCGGTACAGCAACGCTCCGTGCTCGAGCATATGCTGAAGGCACGCGTCGCGGGCTTGGCCGTCCTGACATCCGAGCACGATGACCAGTCACGACGCCTCGTGCTGGACAGCGGCGTCCCCTCTGTCTTTCTCGATTTGAAGCGGCCAGAGGCGAACATCTCCACTATCCTTGTTGACGCACGGGGCGGCATGCGGGCGGCAGTCGAGCATTTGCTATCCCTAGGCCACCGGCGGCT
Source organism: Terriglobus sp. (assembly GCA_965200815.1). Lineage (GTDB taxonomy): Bacteria > Acidobacteriota > Terriglobia > Terriglobales > Acidobacteriaceae > Terriglobus. Next base: position 55,564 of record CBDAVC010000001.1, read on the forward strand.
GCTGTTTGTGAAAAATTCTCAGCAGGCAAATGGACGCCCGCTCCACTCCCATGTCAAGCGTGACGAGGGCTTCAGAACCGCAGTGCGCAACGGTAACTTGCGCGATCTGCACACCCGTGTCATTGACACAACGGGTCCAAGCGGAGAAGCGGGCGAACGCGCGATCGCAGAAGCGTATAAGGACGATTTTTACTCCGCCGTCGTAGCGGCAACCGACAATGTGGCGCTCGGCGTCTATTGCGGACTTCAACGCCGAAAGCTTCGAATTCCTGACGACGTATCAGTGGTGGGCTTTGATAATACCTACTTCGGTCGCTTCTTAAACCCTGCACTCACTACGGTGGATGTTCCTCGCAGCGAACTAAGTAGATTAGTGATATCAGCGCTCACCAAGATTGACCGGGGGGAAAGTCATACCGTTGCAACCACACTAGTCGTTCGAGAGTCCACAACCGCGTTCTGCCACCTAGATCTGGCTCGCAGGGCACTCTAGTAAATCTTGCCCAAGTGATTGCTTCCTGTCGTTTAGTCGATGCCGAGGCTGAGGCCCTTACCCGGAGGTTCTGGCTTAAGCTGCTGGTTCATTCCCTCGGTCGCCGTGAACTGAAGCCGGAACGCGATGGGGAGCGTAGAACCTCCGGTGGTTGATGTTTGCCGTTAGAAACCGATACCGTAGTCCTGGCGCTGTGTGGGTGACTGCTGCCGCAGCCACCGGCTGAGGGCTGCGTCGTTGTATTCCCTGGGCGCTCCCGTAAAGAAAAACGTGTGCCCCTGATGCTTCGACGCCTCGGAAAGCTGAACAGGAACTGTCCGGTCACCCGGCAATACCGTCTCGCCTTCGGTGAAGTCGAGGGGCACCGCAAGACGCGGTGCGACCTTGCCCCCGGCAACATAGATGAGTTGGTACTTGCCTTTCTGCTTGAACACGGTCCCGATGCTCGACTGGGCGTACGCAACGGTGTAGGTCTGCTGCATCGGTGTCTGCCAGAAACGCAGGTACAGCCAACACATCACTAGCGTCAGCAGGACGCAGCCAGCAACGCCCATAAAGGTGTAGATGGGCGAGTGCGGCGGCCACACCACGGTTTCCTTCCGACCCCAATCCTGCTTCTGGCTCATCGGGTCTGCTCCTTGGCGGCATACTGCTGCATCATCTCTTGCGCAGCCTTGTGCTTCGTCGTGCGGATGCTCTGAAGCTCACTCGCAAAGTCGTCATCGCTCATCGTCTTACCGCATGCAACCTTGCGCATCGTTGCGTTGAGAAGCTGACGAATCGCAATCACCTCGGTAAAAAGCGCATCTGGTTCCATGCCGTCTGCTGCTCGTAAAAGTACCTCGCGGGACCATTCGCCTAGTGACTGGTTGTTCCGCTTCGCTGCTGCTTCTAAGCGCGCATGCTCCTCACGTGTGACCTTCGTTGTCTGGCTACTTGTGCGTGGGTTGCGCCCAAAGGAACGGCGAAAGCTCGTCTCAAAATCGATGCTCCGCATTGGTTGTTCTGCGTCCATCTCGTCCTCGCCTGGGGAACCTATAGGTTCCCCGAGGGTTCCCTAGGGAACCCCCAGTTCACTAACTCCATTGCTTTGTATAAGGTTCCCTAGGGAACCCCGCACTCGCTGTTTACGACACCCTGGAAGGGATGGAGTGTCACCCTTTTCATGCGCAAAGCGCATCCGCTCTTAAACCCGCACCCGCTATCAAACTTCCATGTGTCTGTCGCTGTCAGTGCAGGGTCGGTCGGTGCTACTTCGCAGTCGCGGCGGTGGTACTTCCGGTAACAACCGCCGTCTTCTTCGCAGCCTTGGGCGCAGCAGGAACCTTCACACGCACCGTCGCCGTCACTTTCTCATCCGGTCTCGCAGTTAGGTCTTGCTGGAAGTCCTTGTCGTGTTTGAAGATGTATTCCAACGCCTCGTTCACTACATCGTCCGCAGTCGCTTTGTGGAAGTGAGCGTACCGGTCAAGCATTTTCGCGGTTGACTCTTCAAGCCTCATGCTGGTGTCGATCTTGTTGGAAGTCTTCACGGTGAACAGTGCCATGGGTCCTTCTCCTCTTCTGATCGGCTATGCTGCGTGGGCTTCATCGGCGCAGTAAATCACTTCTGCGTCGTAGGTCTGGGTGTCGTGGTCGTACCCGTTCACCTTCACCAGTTCAAGCACCTGACGACGACCGCTGGCTGCACGTTCGCAGTACAGGGCGAAGTCGATGGCCGAAGCTGTTTCACTCCGCATGAACGAGTGGTCCAGGTTGGTCTAGCGCTGAGTGCGAGGTTGGCAAGGCGGTCCAGGGCGTTCAACGCACCGCTGGCGTGGATGGTAGAGAGTGTGCCGCCGTGCCCGGTGTTAATGGCCTGCAGCAGGTCGTAACCGCACTCGTTACGAATCTCGCCCATGATGATCCGGTCGGGCCGGTGACGGAGTGCTGCCGCAAGCAACGCACTCGGCGTCACGGCTACCTGGCCGGGGATGGCCTCGGCTGCTTCCCACTGAACGGCGCTTGACCGTTCTCTTCCAGACACTTGCCATGCTCCTGTCGTGCGCACTGTAAATAGCAAATATTTGCCCTCTACTACTTAAGCGCGTTGAGCAAGGCGGTTTGTGACACCTCTGATCAAAATAACTTGCAGCAAGGTTGCAATCCGCATCGCCTCATGTAGTGGCTCCTTGTAGGAAGCAGCCATCTCCGCCGCCTCGTGGAGTCCTCCGATGGGCTGCGGCACGCGATCATCCCCGGTAAACGCGATGAGTGCGTCGAGGCTTCCCTGAGCCCACGCTCGCTGAATGAGTCGATCGCTGGACGGCATACGCTTCTTCGGTCCACCCTCTACGCCACCGTTCATGCGGTGGCACTTCATGGCGCCGAGCAGCGACTCAACGCACTGTGCGAAGCCATGCCGCATGAAGTCGACGTGTTGATCACGTATGGGCGCCTTGGGGGGTGCTCAATTCCAGCTAGAAGGCTGCCCATTCCGGCTCCACTGCCCTCGGCTTGGCTGTGAGCGCACGCAAGTGCAACATCATGTATTCGGTCATCAGCATGCAGCAGGGTCACACGACGTTCTAAAACGTGGCAGCCTGCAATGATGCGTACGCGCTAGTGAACCAGCCGCGCATGCACGACGTGCAAGCTTCCATTGCTTAGGCTGACTATACGGCAAGATCCAGCGGCATGAGGAAGTGTTCCCTTCTCCACTCCTACATCATGCCGGTGCCCTAAAAGCCGCAGAGCGTCGCACTGATCTCTCCGCGCTCCAGATGCTGTACAAGTAGACGCAACACACCGGCACCGTCGGATGTTCGTCACTAAAAAGCCGACGGTGCAATTCAGCCGGACCGTTGTGTCAACAGCATCGTCCAGTTCTCGCAGGGAAAGTCTTCGCCCGCTCATACCTTCGGGTAGAGGCGTGGAAAGAAGTCTTCCAGAACCTCTTCCGGGAAGCGCAGCGAGACAGGGCCTTTTTCAGTATCGGAGGCGAGTAAGCCGTTCCCGATCACGTCGGCGAGCACGCGCCTGGCCGTCCTTTCAGGCAAACCCGTGATGCGGATGATCTCCCCGCGCTCGAACTCGCCACGCATCAGCGCATCTTCGAGGAGATTTGCCGCTTGTGGCTTGAGGCGTTCGTGTCGCTCTACGTAGCGTCGCAATCGTGTGCGCAGCGTGTTGAGTTCAAAGAGCACCGACATGAACGTTACCTGGTCAAGGCAGACCTGCAAAAACCAGAGCGTGAACTCCTGTAAAGCACGAAGAGACAGGTTGCCACGACCGTCGAAGTCGTGGCCTCGCTGCGCGTCAGCCATGTCCATCATGGACTTGTACTCGTTACGGCTGTGCAGGCCGCGGGCAAGCCCGCGTGAGATCGACCATAGACCATGCGCGCCAATCTTCGCTTCCTGCGCCATCGCGTGACTCATCAGGCGGCTCACTCGACCGTTGCCGTCCGGAAACGGATGGATGTAGTTGAAGCGATGGTGCGCAGCAGCCATCGCTGCGACCTGGGACGCTCGACCAAGGGTACCTGACCGATATCGGCGTTCGAAGTGCTGCATAAAGGTCGCGACAGACTCACTCGAGGGCGGCACATGTCGGCCAACCGCGTTATCGTGCTCGGCTTGGCTGCGCCATTCGCCCGGTACCATCACAATCTCCCGGCCCGCACCTTGCAGATGCAACATCGCTGGGGGGGCGTCGCGGTAGAACTCCCGGTGAGCCCACTGAAGGAACGCTGTTGAGGTGGCTGGCGGTAACGTCCCGTTCATGAAAAACGTGTCGATTGCTGCTTGGACCCGAACGTGAGCAGCAGCTTCGATTTGAAGATTACGCCGTCCCTCATCGTCATGGAACTTCCCTTGTAAAGCACGCTCGATATCTCGGGGACGCGTGTTGTGGCCTTCAATCAGGTTGCTGTAGTACGTGTTCATCACACGTACCAGGTCGGCAAGATTGGAAGCGGTACGCGGATGTAGGCTTTTCCCCAGAACGGCGGTCACTGCGGTCAGCTCTGCAATCACATCGGCGACGGCCGTAGTGGGTTCGTTAAGGAGCACAGGCTCCATGCGGTCCGGAGTCTCCACGGTGTTCATATCTTGCACTTTGGCCGATTCAACATACGGATAGAGGCTCAATGATACTGGCTTTTACGCCCGATCATGGCGTTACTGGCCGATCTTTTGGCCGATCGGTTATATGCCAGGCTCGTTGCTACCGATCCTGCTCATGAAGCGTCTCGGATAGAAGGGATCATGTTTCCTGTACTTACCAGAATTCTATGTATGGTTGTCAGGGTTAGCCTCATCCGTCTTTTTGTCTCGTTCCGTCCTGTTTACATCTTTTTTCTGTCTTGAATAACTTGAACTTCTTGCTTCCTATTATGTGAAACCGGGAAGTGCGGAGTTTCTGACCGGGAGGTGCGGTGCTTCTGCCAGGGAAGTGCGGGAGGAGTAACCGGAAAGTGCGGTTGAGCTGACTGGGAAGTTCTAGGAGAAGTGAGTTGATCCACAGGCCCAATGTGGAAGATTTTGACTTTTCGCGAGCATATCGACCGCTATTGACCGGGAAGTGCGGTCCTGGCGACGACTCTAGTGTAGAGCGCTTGAAGCATAATGACCGGGAAGTGCGGATCGCCTTTTCTCATAAGCAAGATGTGCAGCAGAATAAGCGGCTTTGAGGAAAAACTGTGACCGGGAAGTGCGGTCAGTGGAAAGCTTTTGACCGGGAAGTGCGGCTGTGGAGAACAGTTTACGGCCCCGGTGCTCATCTGCGAGCAATGAACTAGTGTATGACTGGGAAGTGCGGCGCGCGACTCAGTCGGTTGACCGGGAAGTGTGCAGCTATCCCAGAGCTGCGGGGAAGTGAAGTTTCGCGCCAAAAGACATGTGGTGTCCCGCATAGGAGTTCTGCGGCAAACGTTGGATCCGGAATCTCAAACCGCACTTCTAGGTCATTCTTGGGTCTGGAACCGGAAGGCGCCGGACGTGTTTTGCCTGTGGCACAAGGTGATTTCCACCCTTAGGCGGTCCGATTCGCAGACCCTTCTTGTCAGCCTCTGCATTCAGTTCAGGCCAGATGGTCTTGAAGACAAGAATGGCTTCGCGGAAGCGGGTTCGGATGCGGCTAGCGACACTGTCCTCCTGCCATAATTGTTCGCGGAGACTCTCCCATGGGATCAAGGTTTCGGTTTGGGCAGCGAAGCTTCGCCAGTACAGGAAGATGAGCAGATCCTGTAGCTGCGACTTCTTCTTGGTCGCTTGCAGCAGTTCGAACGGCACGGGGACGTGGTACTGTAAGATTTCTCTGAAGATGCGGTCGCCGAGCTTGAATCCGAAGACTGGAGTATCCATGCGGAGCAGGTTCTGACCTTGCTTGTCGGCCTTCATATCGACTGACGTGGGCAGGTGAGATTCTTCAATGAACGGCACCAGCACCGTGGATTCGCTATTCCCTTTCCGTACGACACCGATCGTGAGACCCGTGAGGCGTTTGTACCGTTCTTTTAGGTCTTTGCGATTCTTACCGCTGTCGGCCATGCCAACATCCCGGAGGAACTCCGTTGCCGTGTCCCAGGTCACCAAGGGAGATTGTGTCTTAATTGCTTTATCAATCATCCAGTGCAGCAGGGTGCGGTCCGATCCGTAAGGCATCGCAATACCGTCAAGGCCGGCGCTGAAGGTCACAGACACCGTCGAGCCGTCCCCTAGGCGTGCTCGACGAACGATTTTCGTCTCCTTTGTCGGACTATATGGCAGGCCACACAGAACCATCGCCTGCGCAATCTGAGTCATTTGCATGCCAAGCGTGCCCGCGTCGCGCTTCTCACGGAGCTTCACGAGTTCTTCAACAAAGCGTTCCTTGCTTTGAGAATCCTCGTTCTGCCGATCGCGCTTTTTCAACTCCGTTTCGGACTTTGGCAAAGCTTCCTCCTTGAGTTGCGACTAGCGATAACGCTGAAGATTCAGCTGAATGCCTTCATTAATCAGGTCGGTCTGATTCAACTCGTGCTTCTTAGCGATTTCGTTGAGCTGTTCTTTTAAAGACTGAGGTATGCGGAAGGTTACAGGAACAAGCACTTCCCTTCGCTTTTTCGTGAGAAGGGTGTTGCCTGCGAACGCCGGCGGCTCAGCGGCTCTCTCAACAGTTTTCGGATTCGACGCCGTCGGAATCTCTTGGGCGCCAGGGGTCGCCTCTGCAGGCTGTAGAAGCGCTGCTTCGTCCTGAGCCGCGATGACGCTTCGGCTGGGTTCCCGGACGATCGACGGTCTGAGTCCTTCGAAGGCTGACTTTACGGCTGGTCGGTGAGACATTTTGCAATTACCTCCTTGGTGAGAGAAAGGATCTCTTCGGCAGCTTTTGAATTTGGGGCCGTATCGATGACGGTTTGGCCGGATGCCGGCGCTTCCGCGAACGCCGTTCGGTCGTGAATCTCGGTGTCCATGACGCTGATGGCGATTCCCTGGTCTGAAAACATAGCAACAGCGCCATTCTTCGCAGTCCTTCCAAGTCGGTTGTTAGGATGCTTCGCATTCAGTAGTAAGAAGACCCGGATCTCGGGCTTAATGGTGGAAACATCCGTGAGAACCGGTAGCATAATCGCGGTAGCAAGGAAGTCGATTGGAGTCGGCCTGCTCGGGATGATGATACAGTCGGCGGCAAGCAATGCTGATCGAGTGACTGTTCCAAAACCCTTCGTCTCTGTCCCGGGTGGGCAGTCGATTACGGCGACCTCATATGAGGAGTTTCCGATGATCTTGGGGAGCTCTTTGTGAATGGAAGCTGTCGACATCGCGATAACGTCGAAGTTTAGCTTTGAATCTTCAGAGCGGTTCCTCCACTCAGTTGCACTTCCCTGCGGGTCCGCATCGATTACCAGAACGCGAAACCCTGCAGCTGCCAAGCCGCCCGCCAGGTTCATACAAGTGGTTGTCTTTCCGCAACCACCTTTTTGGTTCGCAATTGCAATTGTGACTGCCATGTAATACGTATAGCAGTAAGGCATGCAATACGGCTAGCAATACCGTTAACAATACAGTAAAAAATATAGAGGTAGGTATTGCAAAAAGTACTGCTACCCATGCTCCTAGCCGTATGGTTATATGCGGCACCGAGGCAGTTCTGGTCCTCTCTCCAAGACGCGGCCCTGGTCACTCCGTTGCCTCGTCCCGACCTGCGGTCGTATGTATTTCTAGCTGTACAGTGAGCAGTATGTACGTAAATAGGCCTTATGGCCTGCGGTGCCGAAGCTAATTTTGACAGGAAGCTCGCAGCGCCGCAGCGTAGCGAATCGATTAAAGAGCGGTCCATTCCAAAGTATGAGCTTGCAGGTGGTTCAAGCTACTACGCACGCAATCCAGCTCGCCCTGCATTACCAGACCCCAAACCAGGGAGGCCCTAAAACACCTGTTCGGTATTGGCTCCGCTGACGCGCATTCTCACACCACCGAGCAATACGTTCTCAGGAAGTTTTCAGGGTCACGCGCCGGAGGTCTTCCGGGAAGCTGAGACGGAGGCGCCAGCAAGCGGGAACGGTTCTGCCTGCTCGTCCTTTGACTTCAAAGCATTATCAACAGAATCAGCGGTGATCATCTGGTCGCGGGAAGGCGAGCAGGGAAGTGCGGTCACGAAGTGGTTCCATCCCCCGCCTGCCCTCGCCGATCACCTGCATCAGTTTCTGCCCTGAGGAGCGGCCAATCCCGAAGAGCCGTTCGATGTCTGACGTGACCAGGTCTCGGTACGTGCATGGCCGGCCTTCTCGCGTAGGAGTGGAGATCCCTAGACCATTTCACCGGCCGGGCCATGCGGAAACCTCCTGAGACGCCAGATTCAGCATCTGCTCTGGCCCACGCCAGCATGGGCGGCTTGCGCGCGTCAGGAACGCAGTTCCTTAGCAGGTACGGCTTCTGCATTGCGAAGCTCCCCGCGCCGAATTGCTTCACGGTGTTGCAAGGCTTCCCCGCAGAGATGGGTGGCGGAGAACAGCAGTTTCATCGCTGATCGGAGGCACGGAAGAGACTTCTCCCCCTGAAAGGCTTTTAGGATGGAACCTGAAAGCAGGAGAGAAGTCGATGTGCGGTCGTTACGTTCGGAAAAGCAGCAAGCAGAAGATCGCGGAATACTTCCTTGCGTCTCCCCGACCGGCGGAATTGCCGCTGTCGGATGCGGACTACAACGTGGCACCGACAACCCACCAGCCGATCATTCGGCAGAGTAGGGAAGCGGGGGAACGGGAGGTGGTGCTGGCTCGCTGGGGCCTGCTGCCATTCTTTACAAGGAATTGAGCGACATCAAAGGTCTCTCCACCATCAACGCGCGAGTAGAGTCGATCCTGAAAGCACCCACCTGGCGCGAACCGATGAAGAAGCGGCGATGCATCGTGCCGGCAACCTCGTTTTATGAGTGGAGCAAGGTTTCACCTCCCTTGAAGCAGCCCTACTCCTTCGAGCTGGCGAACGGCCAGCCGCTGGGCTTCGCGGGATTGTGGGACGCCTGGAAGAACAAGGCAGGGCACTGGCTTCAGAGCTTCGCCATTGTGACTACCGAGGCTAACGAACTGATGAGCCGGGTCCACCCACGCATGCCCGTCATTCTTTACCCGCGCGACTACGATCGCTGGCTGGACAGGGAAGAGACGGAACAGCTCCCGCTCGATCTGCTGCGACCGCTTGAGTCGGACGAGATGGAAATGCACGAGGCCGATCCCAAGGTCGGCAATGTCCGCAACAACGGGCCGGAACTCCTGCGAAAAGCCGAGAAAGCTGCGGAAGACGGAGAGTTGCCGCTGTAAACAAAGCAAGGCACCTACTGTTTTGGCTCCGGTCCGAGGAGGTCCTGGATGCGTTTTCGTTCGAGGACATCATGGGGTCCCTTGCCTCCGCCACCGGCCCAGCGCCTTACCTGTTGTAGTTTGATCCGGTGTGTGACGGGAGCATGGTGCACGGCGATGGAGAATTCGGTTTGGGAAGCGGGCAGGTCTGCTGCGATGCTGCCGTGGCGGAACTCACGCATGGCCTGGGCGACGGCGTCGTAGACGGTGTTCGCCCAAACCTGGACCTCATGCTGGATGTGGTCGGAATCGGTAAAGGTGACGACGCAGCGACACGGGTTCATGCCGCCAGTATAGGCGAACAGAAAGCGAAGTAGAATGGGAAAGCCGGTGAGGGCATCAGTGATGTGGAATGCGGCAAAAAAACGATGAGTCTCAGCTACCTGGAGACAGTGGCCCAGGGCTTCAACATGCCTTTAGCAGACCTCGTAGATGGCCTATAGCATGCGTTGCTTTGCCGCAACGATCTCGCAGAATCCGACCAGCGACTCTCTTCATTCATGTTGAGCGCTGTAACCGCTGCTGGCGTATGATCAATGGGACCGTCTTCTAACCCTGAGCCTGCCGCAGGTGTGCCAGGAAGCCCTTCAATTCCTCGTCCACCTCTGCCGATGCTGGTGGAGGTTCGATGGCCTTCTGCCATCGCTCGAGGTCGTTTTGCATGACCATGGCAAGGGCGAAGAGGGACTCGACCATGGCGACGGCGGTGTCGGCGGTGATCTCGATGCGTCCGGGCGAGAGCGAGACGTTGGCTGGCAGGTCGGGGAGCATGGCCCGGCGGAGATCGTCGGGCAAAGACACCCTCAGGGCTTTCGGCCTGGCCGGCGGCTCGGCTGCCGCCAGCCGCTGTTGCAGGGCGGCTTCGACGGAGTCCGCGGCGATCATCTCGTTCAGAAAGGCGAGCAGGGAAGCGCGATCGACGAAGTGGGCGGCGCCCACGGTCTGGACGTTGCCGATGGCCTTGAGAAGGTTCTGCGCGGAGACGCGGCGGATGCCAAAGAGCCGTTCGATGTCCTGGCGGGACCAGGTCTCGGTGCGGGAGTGGGCGACCTTCTCGCGGAGGGGGTGGAGGTCGCGGGACCATGGGATGGGACGGGGCAAGTGCGGAATCCTTTGGGAACGGCAGATTTAGGATACCGGGGTTATTGGCACACCTGCCATTAACTGTTCCACGGCATGCTTACATTTACCCACGACAATGTATCTTGTCGGAGGTAAACTGGGTTCGTGACCGAAACAGCAGAAATCGTGGTCTCCGCTGAGGAGTCCACAGGCACGCCGGAAACACCCGTGCTCACGGCAGCGCAGGCCGATCTGCGGCGCATGGTGCTCGATGCCGTCACCTCACCGCACTCCCGGCGGAACTACGCCAAGGCGCTCGACCTGCTGTTCACGCTCGCCGGTGGACGGCCGCTCACCCGTGCGCTTCTCCTCGAGTACCGTGCGTCCATGGATGGTCTCGCGCCCTCGACGGTGAACGTCCGGTTGTCGGCCGTACGCAAGCTGGTGACCGAGGCGCGGAAGAACGGCATGCTATCGGCCGAGGACGCTACCAACCTGACCGACATCCCGAATGTGTCGGAGAAGGGAACCCGCCTAGGGAACTGGCTGACGAAGGAGCAGGCAAGGGAGCTGCTTGCGGTGCCCGATCGCTCGACCCTGGCCGGCAAGCGCGACTACGTCCTGCTCGCCTTGCTGGTCGGTTGCGCGTTGCGCCGAAGGGAACTCGCCTCGCTCACGGTTGAGGACATCCAGATGAGGGAGAACCGCTGGGTGATCGCCGATCTTCGTGGCAAAGGCGGGCGCATCCGCACCGTCGCCGTTCCCGTCTGGGTCAAGCACGGGATAAACGCCTGGCAGAGTGCGGCCGGCATCGAAGACGGCCTTCTACTGCGGTCCATCCGGAAGGGCGGCAAGGTAGGGGAGAGTCTGAGCGACTGGGCCATCTGGGCCGTCGTGACGGCATCCGCATGGCAGATCGGGATCGAGAACTTCGGTGCGCATGACCTCCGCCGTACCTGTGCCAAGCTCTGTCGCAAATCCGGCGGCGACCTCGAACAGATCAAGTTCCTGCTCGGTCACTCCTCCATCCAAACCACCGAACGATACCTCGGAAGCGAACAGGACATCGCCGTCGCCGTCAACGACAGCCTCGGACTGTGAGGCATAGGCCGACCTTGGACTCGATCTGATCCTCCCGGATATGGGGAGTTGTCGGGAGGCATGTAGCCGAAGCTTTGATCATGTCTAGCCGGCCTACGACCAAAACGAGCCGATTGGGAATTCGGCTCCGCTGACAAAACGGCAGTACACCCAAGCAGCCTGTTTCTATCCACGACGCATTTGATTTCGTCAAATCTCACAAACGATATTTGCGTGAAGTGTGGGGTATGGAACCGACGAAGTTCCTCTGGCTGGGTTACTTTCATTGCGCATGCAAAATGTCTCCGTGGTCATAGACGGCAAGCGTCGTGACGGTTCCTACGCTCACGTCTTTTGCCTGGGTTTCCTTTCGCCAGCCTTTGGATTGCGCACATTTTCTGATGAAGAGCAGATGGTACGTGTCTTCCGTGGGAGTGGCATCCCTCCGCATGAGGTGTCACGGATTTCACAGGCTGTCAAAACGATGGGACGGACTTTAACCCATGTAACCCAGCAACAGGCCGAGCTGCTGCACCTCGTGGATCATGCCTCCTGAGGCAAAGACTACTCCCGGCCCACCGCTAACTTTTCCGATGAGGAGAGGCGACGTCCTGTGTTTTGGAAGGGATGCAGGCCTTCTCCGCACACGTGTGGCTCTTCTTACCGGCATCGCTCGGGTTCAGAGCGCGACCGATCTGATGCAGATGGTGGATTTGGCTACACATCAGCGCTTCGATCTCATCATCCTGTGCCACACACTTTCGGATGTCGACTGCGGCCTGGCGTTTCAGGTCGCGCGTCGGAACTGGCCGGAAGCTCAGATTCTGGCCGTCGCGTCTTCTTCAAGGGGTTGCTCTTCAGAGAACTACGACGAGGTTTTTAGCGACTGGTTCAATCCGCGAGCCTTTGTCGAAAGGGTGACGGCGCTCTTGGGAAGAAAAACAGGCAATTAGGAGACATCGGGCTCACTAGCCTGATGCCGATTCTGCGTGGGCTCAACGATGTAGCTTGCGCAAAAAGTGGGAAGCATGAACGCTAGCCTATCTCGACCAAGACAACAACGGTCGAGAGCGAAACGTTCTTGTGGGGGCAGATTCACCCAGGGTCTGTGGCAGTGGTCGCCCCCGCCCAAAGCAACCTGGTATTTAGCAAGTCTTTTACCTATATGTTTCCAATCGGACAGTGGTCCAAGTTCCAATGAAGTAGGTTACGCAGTAAGCCATTTTGCTTGCTCTGTTCAGAGACATGGAAGAGTTGTCGCGTTTGAAGCGGCAGATTGCATGAACTGAAAAGGGGGTAGCATGGCTGATCAAACCGGTAATCTCTTTTTCGATGCGCTTTCTCCGGAGCTCCGAAGGCTTCTAGTCAATGGCTCGGTTGCAGTGACGCTGCCAATCCGCACTCCTCTCTCCGACTCAAATAAGCGGCCACGTTACGGGTATTTCCTGACCTCCGGCATCGCCTCCACCGTGGTGATGACACCCGATGGCGAAGCCGCAGAGGTTGGTGTCCAAGGGCGAGAAGGCGTTGTTGGAGGTCTTCAACTGCTTGGACAGGCGCTGTACCCGACCGAATGCATGATGCAGCTGGACGGTGCGGGCTTTCGCATCGAGATGGATGTCTTGCAACGTACCTTCGACAGTTCGACCGAGATTAGAAACCAGATGCTCGCGCTGGTTCAGGTGAATGCGCTCACGACAAGCCAAATGGCCGGATGCCATGCGTTGCATGAATCCACCGCCCGGCTCTCGCGCTGGCTGCTCATGGTACAAGACCGCACGGGACTCAGCGTGCTCCATTTTACCCAGGAATTCCTGGCGCAAATGCTGGGCGCACGCCGCACGACCGTCACCATGATCGCCGGGGCCTTGCAGCAGAGCGGGTTCATTGAATATCGCAGGGGTCGAATCACGATCCTTGATCGCGAGCAGCTTAGAGAGGCAGCCTGTAACTGCTATAGCGTGAGCAAGACTTTGTTGGATGGCCTTTACCCCCGGATGCCACCCTCAGGGAGTTCCTTGCAGGTTTAGTGGCGAAATTAGCTCGGAATCAAAAGCTTCAACGAGGTGTTGCATCCTTGCAAACCCGTTAGAGTGCTCGATGCACTCCATCAACGTTGCTTCGGGGATACAAGCTTCTCGGCCATCTGCAAGGGTAATGATGAGTTCACTACCAATGACGTCCACACATTGAATCTCTGCCACTGTCTTCTTCCTCTTCCAAAAGCCTCTCGCAAGCGATAGCAGCTAAATGTCATTTGCCGATAAAGCCGCCTGCTGGCGCTTTAAGTGCAGAGTTCATCACTGAAGTTTAGATACGATACGCGCATACGCCCGCGATTGATGAGCGGCATTGATCATAGAACACGATCTTGCGTCAGGCGAAACACTTTTCCTGGATGCTCCAATTGACCGGACGACATTACGGAACACCGGACCTTTAATTCGCTCTGTTGCGCATCAGACATATACATGACAACTGTATGGCGTCCTTAAAACCTACCTATGAGTCCCTCGTCGATCGGATCGGACATCTGGAGATGATCGTTCAGGAATGCGAGCGTCTCTCGGTCGCCAACCGTTATGCCGCGGCGGTCATGCATGAGGTCAACAACCCGCTCGAAGCCATCACGAATCTGGCCTACCTCATCGAGCAGGAACCTCTCAGCAAGACAGCGTACAGCCACCTAAGATTGCTGCAGGAGCAACTGACGGTTCTTACCGCCGTTACCAGGCCGTCTTTAGCCTTTTACCGGGACAAAAAAGTTGCAAAAGCCGTCGACGTCGTGGCGCTGATCGACTCCGTGAACAAACTTCACGCTGGCCGGCTGCAAGCGTTGGGAATCAAGCTTCACCAGCACTGTCCCAAGGTATGCATGTGTGACGTGGTGGCGAGCGAATTGCTGCAAGTGCTGTCGAACCTTGTTCTGAACGCGGCGGAAGCATTGGAAGAGGCCGGCTCTGGGTCTCACATTCATATCCGCGTTCGCGCCTGCACCGGGTGTATCAGCGTCCTCGTGGTGGATGATGGCCCTGGCGTTCCCCTTGCCGTGCAGCAAAAGCTCTTCCAGGCCCATGCCACGGGCAAGAAGCAGGGCTCTGGCCTCGGGCTATGGATTTCGCAACGCATCATCGAGAATCATCGTGGGTCCATTCACTATCGCACCAGTCTGACACCTGGCAGAAGCGGCACGGCGTTCCGCATCTCCCTACCGTGCTCCATCCTCCGATAAGGATCGATCTCCAGACTGCGGCTCGCCTTCAAACGTTTGCTTAGAACAATTCAGCATCGAGGTGTTGCATGGAACCGACGCGAACCCAGCCTCTTCCCCTGTCTTTCGGAACACTGTCATTACGGCCGTCTCAGTTCCAGCGCTTCAGTAGAACAATGCAGGACACCAGCTATCAGGCGATCCCCGCTGCATCTGATTGCTGTGCCTCGGAAGGCATCCTGCGAAGTGGGCAACCGGTTTGGCTCGAACGGCAGACATCCGATCGAAGCTCCAAAAAGGTGATTGCTTACGTCGATGGCATCGGCCTCGTCAACGTGAACTGGCATGCTCTCATCTAGAGATCTCCTGGTCTTGCCGTGAGGAGATAACCCTGAAACGGTTCTTTCGTGCCAGTGCCGCGCATCCAGCCATGGTCGAGTGCGGCAAGCCTGGGTGTCCAAGCTAGTGATGGACGCTACGCCTGCGGTCAAATGAGTTCAACAGCTTGTTAATCGGTTCGCTGCGAGTGAGGTCTGAACCATCATCCTGCCTTAAGGGCCTGCCTGAAAAGCCTGTTACAGTCTCTCAACGGACGTTGATGGGCTGTAATGAGCTGGGCAGGGTTCTAAACACCTTGTTTCCTCAGCCGCTCACCGGTTCACAAGATCAAGCCACCTTAAAGTGGGGAATAACGCCGGTGGCTCCCACGTCTGGATCGCAAGTTGCCGGTTTACATCCACTTAATAATGCGTTCACGGCATCGGGTGCACATCAGGGCAGCTATTCCGGACAAACCAGTTGCAAGCAGCAGCAGGCTGGAAGGTTCAGCTGTGACTGCGGTGCCCGTCACCTGGAAGTCGAGTGGCGCAGCAGCAGTGTAGCTGGTTGATGCGCTAGGGGCGGAGAAGGCCAATCCTCTTGTTTCCGGGTACGCATTCCCGCCGCCAAGGAGAGTGTTTGGCGTGATGTAGGCATCTTCATAGAAAACATAAAGCTGGCCTGGGAAGAGGACGAGTGTCGGATCGAATACGTAAGCGGAGCCGGATGCCGTCGCTGTCCCCACAAGGAAGGCAGAAGCCGCAGGTAAGTCAGCGGGTGTACCTCCAAGTCCACGAGTGAAAAGATATCCATTCCCAAGTGCGTACGTGCCAGACGAGGTGAAGAAGCTAAAACCGATGTTGTTGAATGGAGTTCGACCGTCAAGAACAAAGGATTCGCCGTCATAAGGGTTCACCGCAGTCGCTGTGCTCCCAATCGCATTGATGAGTGTGTCACCACGGGCCGCAAGGCTTGTGATGATGAAGCACGACGCAACAGCCAAGAGCAGGCGCATAGTTCCTCCATTTAGAAGGAGAAGCTTACCCCGAGGGTGCAACAATTCTCGACCCGATGCCGGCTATCGCCGACAACCCGTGCAGCGTGAAGAGACGTAGGATTTGCGGCGCCTATGTCGAATGCGTTCGGATAGCTGAACAAGCCAGGCGTTGTACTTGATTTGTTGCGGCTTATAGGCACATCGGTCATCTAGGCGGTGGCCTGTACTATCTCGGTACCAGACTAGTCGACGACGTCTGAGACGAAGGCGGCATGCGATACGGTGATCCTGGAGGCGTGCGGAAACTTCCGTACAGAAGTTGTTTGCGGTTAGCTGGGATTGGGCCGAAGTAAGACCTATTGGCAAACGGAACAACCATTCCTGGTCGTTCTGCTTCTCCGTTGCGAAGCCGACGAACTTCATGGTCATGAGGATCTCGTCCACCTGGATGAGCTTCCGGTGATGAATCTACAAGCTCAATGCGTACGGTGAAGGTCCTGACTTCTTGGCCAACACGCTCTCCTACGCTTTTCACAAGACCGGGCACTTCGGCGCAGTTCCTCACCCCGCTAGGAGTGTACCGAACTGGTCCGGCATGTCCCGGCTTTGCTCGCGATATACACCGGGCTCCTGAGTTAACGTATTGCTTTACAGAGGGATGCGGTGTGCGTGTGTTGATTGCGGAGGATGATGCGGCTCTCTCGATGTTCCTGAGCAAGGCTCTTGAGCTGGAAGGCTACAGCATCGAGTTTGCGCCGGATGGGGAGGCAGCAATCAAGTCGGCACTCGCCGAGTCACCGGACCTGTTGATCCTGGACCTCAACCTGCCGGGTAGAGACGGTATGGAGGTTTTGAAGGCTCTGCAGAAGGTGAATCCGCCCATTGGTACGCTGATCCTCACCGGACGCACCGCGGTAGAAGATCGCGTCGCTTGCCTGGATCTCGGCGCGGACGACTACCTGCAGAAGCCATTCTCCCTGCACGAGTTGACGGCACGCTGTCGGGCCATCCGACGCCGCAAGAGCAATAAGGCTCCAACCGTGATCACGCACGGTGACCTGCGCCTGGACCGGCTCAGCCGAACGGTAGAGCGAGCCGGCGTTGCGGTCGAGCTCACCATGAAGGAACACGCGATGTTGGACTACTTTCTCCAGCATCGGGGACGAGTCATCGATCGTGCGGAACTGCTCGCCAACGTCTTCCAACTGGTGCCGGAAACGCAGACGAACCTCATCGAGGTGTACATCTCCTATCTTCGTTCCAAGCTCAAGGTGCAGGCGGAGTCACCACAGTTGATCGAAACGGTTCGTGGTCAGGGATACACGATCCGCCCGCACCACCCTCCAGGCACCAAGCAGCCCGCATAATACGCCCTGCTCTCAGGAGATGAGGAAAGAGCTGCAAACGAGTAGAAGCGTTGCAGCACCTCTCGAACACTTGCATCCTGTTCAGCCGAACATGCTTTCGATCAGCTTGTCCGCAACCGCCGAGGCTGGAACGCTGTACGTTCCGGCGTCGATGGCAGCTTTAATGGAAGCTACCTTTTCGTACCGGACATCTGCAGACCCGGCACTCTGCTGAACCAACTGGGCGGTCGTGCTGAGCTGGGCCGAATCCGCCACGGTGGCGGTTTTCGTCACAACGGAGTTGTTTTTTGAGGTCGAGCCATCCCGGCCCGCCCGTGCCAGTTGTGCTTCCATCACTGCCGAAGATCCGATGTTGTTGATCTGGTTCATGATTAGTTTCTCCTCATATTGTTCATCGGCAGCCCCGTGGGGCACTTTAGGACATTTCTAAAGAAATCTTTAGGCAGGAAAAGTTGGGTTCTGCCGATAAAGAGTCTCCCCAGTCAAAAGGCATCATCAATGCGATGAAGCAACCAGTGTTCTCTGCGCACCAGCGATCCCGCCATGTAAACGTTTCCATGGAACCTGACGTCTATAGGTGTCAGGGTTTGAAGAGAAGGCCTCACAGGTTACGCGGGATCTCAGGAGCCACTCGGAACGCTTGGGGAGTGCAATCGAGTGGCTCCTGAGATCCCGCATCGTCTGGGTGACGTTTGGCCTACGTCACCCCTGATTGCGGCTATGCCGCAGAGGACCTTCCCAGATAGCTGGGGAGTGGTAGAAGGAATGCCTCGTCCAGGGCGGTAACGTCATAGACGGATGTTGGATAGAGTGCCGGCAGATTTTGGGAGCCGCACCTCAAGCACTGGTAGGACGCCAGCGCAACGGAGATGGGCATATCGGAAACTAGTTGACGATTGCGGCAAGGGGCTGTAGAGCACTGTAGAACGTGGGTTGCGGCAGACATAAATACCTCAAAGGACAGCAGATAGAAACCTGCGCTCGATGTCCGAGCAAGCAGGCGATCATGCTAACGCAATAAAAGAAAAGCCGAAAGCCTCAAATTCGATCATCTTTGCCGCCTAGGCACTAAGTTGTGACGGGAGATGGCTGCTATCGTCAGTGCGCACGTCGTACCGCCAGTGAAGTTGATGTTGTCGCCTGAGCTTCGTCGGAAGTTAACGGCCTTTGTTCTAAAGGCCATCAAACAGTTGAGGCAGGGTCATCTTAAAGCCGTCGGCAACGGTTTCCAGATAGGAAAGTGACATCGCCTTCTTTCCCCGTTCGACGTCACTGATGAAACTGCGGTCGATTCCGAGGTGATCGGCAAGCTGGACTTGGGTAAGGTTTCGGTCGCAACGGAGCGAGCGGAGGCGGGCTCCGAACCTAATGGAGATACTTGGCATAGTAATCCTCTGAGAGAAGAATGATGAATCAGTGGAACGCCCCATCCATGTCCGGGACAGATCCTTTAGTCAATTTAGAGTGCAGACCCACAAACCTTTCGCTAGTTCTGCGCTCGTGACGCACGACGGTTACGGCGGATGATGACAGTGAAGTCTGCGAGCTGCGTGTCCTGCACCCATTAGAGAACGTTCCCGATTGAGCTATGGATTGGTCAGGGCGGCACCTGCGTGAACCGTGCTGATGGATTGTCCATCTTTCGTGGTGAGGCAGGTGAAGATGTGCGTCCGTGCGCTGCACAAAGAGTTTGCCTCTGCAAGGCCACGCGGCTCTTCCAAGACGGGTAGATCACGTCCAAACTGTCTCGTACTTGTCCAAATCTTAACGACTCAATCGGGCGGCTTTGTCGAGTGAAGAAGCAAAAGACGGCCCTCCGGGAGGAGGGCCAGTCTGCCTTGGTTCTCTCTGGTTCGGAGAGTTCTCTATCTGACGCGCAAGTTTGGAGCTTGCCGTAGCCATGTACTTGTGATGCAGGTTTACAGCCTTGTAGCAAGACGAACACGATTCTTATGCTCAACGATCGGCAACATCATAGCTGTTTGTTCTAATCCCTTGATCTAAGGTGTCTAGGAGCTTCCGTGTTCCATCACAAAACCAGAACCGATCGATTTGGCGTCTGCTTTATGACTCCAGGAAGCCCCGCGCGTGTAGGCTATTGGCAACACTGTCCCATTGTTGACGTTGATGAAGTGAGCCTTGATTCTCTAGCTGGGTAGGGAGGGTGGTTTGTTGAACACCCTTTCCAGCAAGCAAGTGGAGCGATAGATAAGGTCGCTCGGCACCTGAAGCCGGTTACACTGCTCGTCCCTATAGTCGGGATATGAAGCGTCATGGTTCGTCTTTTAGGTTGTCACATCCACCTGTGGCAGAGAAGCTGTTCGGACCGTGGCGTCGAAGGGAAGGAAGACGGTGAAAACCGTTCCAGACAATCTCTCCCTTGTGGAACTCTTTACGCGAAGCTTGCCATGGTGCCGGTTGATGATGTCTCCGCTGATCCATAGACCAAGGCCTGTACCACCGATACCTTTAGTGGTGAAGAACGCATCGAAGATCCTGGCTTGAACGGCTTCCGACATTCCTGTACCGGTGTCAGCCACAGTAATCACTAAGCCTGCTGTATCTGTTTCCCAATCGTGACCTCCTCTGCAGCGAAGGAAGAGAGTTCCACCCCGTGCCTGCATGGCATATATGGCATTGCTGATGAGGTTTGCGAGAACCTGGCGAATCTCGCCCTCAAAGCAGAGAACTGACCGCTTCGATTGGTCCCTTACTTCAGTTGTCACGTGAGCGTTGGTCAAGCGGCCATGCAGACCGGTGAAAATGCCGTTGGTTAGCTCTGCGAATGTCACTGCCGTTGGCCTGGTTGCCTGCTTGTGGAAGCGGAGGGTCTGGCTTGCGATATTGCCGACACGACGCAGTTCCACGTCGGCAGAGCGAAGGTACGGTCCGGCTTCCTCGATCGTTTCGCTATGCTGCGCAAGATAAAGCAGGTTGGTTACGGCCTCAAGGGGATTGTTGATTTCATGGGCGATGCTGGAAGCGAGTCGACCGACAGCAGACAGCTTTTCATTCTGAAGGAGTG
The DNA here is from genome assembly GCA_965200815.1 of Terriglobus sp. GTDB lineage: Bacteria > Acidobacteriota > Terriglobia > Terriglobales > Acidobacteriaceae > Terriglobus. The sequence goes on from CBDAVC010000001.1 coordinate 75,938, forward strand.
CGGCTTCGGAGAGCTTGCGTTCCGTCACATCGATGTTGATGCCGATGATGCTGGTCGGCTTTCCTTCACCGGACACGGTGAGTGGTTTGCCGAAAGCCTGATTCCAATGCGTTGAACCATCTGGCCAGATGACGCGGAAGTCCAATTCGAACTCGCCTAATCCCGCGAGCGCAGGTTGAATATCTTCTGCAATTCGGGCTCTATCGTCTTCGTGGATGAATGAGAAAATGTTGTCGATGGAACTCATCTCAGATGGAGAGCGTCCATACGTCCAAATGGTTCCTTCATCCCATGTCAGATGTCCTGTCGTAAGGTCCCACTGCCACGAAGCCATGCGTCCAGTCTTCTGAGCAATGATTAAGCGTTCCGCAGTGCTTCTGAGAGATTCCTCGATCAGCTTGCGACGGGTAACATCTTCACAGATTCCGACAAGACGGGCGGTGATCGTGTCTGTGACAAGCTGAGCCTTCGCCCTGATCCAACGGATAGAACCATCGGCCTTTTTCAGACGGTACTCCGTGTCATAGGGGGCACCCTGAACAGCAGCGGCGAATTCCTCTCCCACGCGTGGCCGGTCTTCTTCGACGATGGGTTCGAGCCACAACGCGGCCGGCCCCTCAGGGATAGTGAGGCCGAAAAACCGAGCCATTTTCTGGTCGCCACCAACGATCTGTCGCTCAGGATCGTAGAACCATGTTGCGAGGTCTGCCGCCTCAAGGGCAAGGTTGAGCTGTCCCTCGCGCCGCCGTAGCATTTCTTCGGTCTGCGCGCGCTCCAACAGTTCGACGGTGCGCTCTGCCACCTGCTGCACGAGCTCGATCTCGGCCTCTGTCCAGTTCCTGACGTTCGTGTCGTTCACATAAAAAGAGCCGCGCCAGGCACCTCCACGCATCAGTGGAACCGCAATGACGGATCGTGCGCCGATGGATTCGTACTGCGACGCGATCGCACGTGGGTCGTCTCGAACATCCGGATAGATGAGGGTGCGCCCCTGCTTCAGATCGGCGGCATTGCCCTCGCCAAAGTCCGCAATCGGCATACTTCCATGCAGCAAATCCAGCGTCCCCGCCGTCCAGCCCGTCTCGAAGCTGACGTGCTGCTGATCGGCGGAGACTTCCGCAAATCCAACGCGCGCTACCTTAAGCTGAGAACCCACTGACTCTGCGGCAAGTTCCATCAGTTGACGTGGTTCGCGAAAGTAGCGTTGGCGGTCGGCCAGCTTGAGAAGAAAGCTGTGCAGGTCATGCTGCTCTTTCGCGACAGCTTCGAGCTGTCCTTGCTCATGGGCCTCCAGTCTTAGCAGCTCAGAGAGTTCCATCTGCACTGCGTTCAAGCGCCGTTGTTCCAAAAGCTCGGTAACCTGCCGGGCGAGTGCTTCCAGGGCTGCAATCTGCTGCAAGGTCAAAGTGCGAGGCACGTCATCAATGACGCAGAGGGTGCCTAGAACCTGGCCTCCAGGAGCGACAATGGGCGCACCGGCGTAGAAGCGAATCCTCGGCTCTCCGACCACGAAGGGATGATCTTTGAATCGTTCGTCTGCCTGCGCATCCTCGATGAGTAGAGTTGCAGCGGTTTCGACGGCATGTGTGCAAAATCCACCCAGGCGTGGAGTCTGACGCGCACCCAAGCCCGTTGCTGCCTTAAACCACTGGCGCTCCGCATCGACCAGAGTCACCAGAGAAATAGGTGTTCCCGCGACATACGACGCAAGCTGAACGATGTCGTCGTACGCTTGCTCGGGCAGTGTATCGAGGATGTTATATCGATGCAGGGTAGCAAGGCGCGCCGCCTCATTTGCTGCACGCTGCAACGCTTGATGATCTTCAGTCACGCAGATATTTTCGCATGCGAAAAGGGTAGCAACAGTCCTGTAACTCACTAGTTGCCTGCGCTCAGCGCCTCGTTTCGCTCCATGGTGGGAAATATCCCTTGAGCCGATGAAGCGAGTGTCGGCTACCGCTGCCGGATGCGCGAGGGTGCTCTCAGGTAACGCCCATTCATCATTGGGGATGATGATGGTGAGCCTGAGAGCTGCGTGTTCCTGCCCTCAGGCTTCAGACTCTTCCGCTTCTGCAGGAAGTGGGATGTTGTTGTCGGCATCCCGGACATCGAAGAGAAACTGCGCGTGATAAAGAACGGAGAGACCGTTTGAAAAGTGAACGATGACGTTCTCTTTGACCCGGTCTAAGCTGACAATCCTGATTGCATCCTGAGTCAGCCAACATTCTCCATGAGGAGCATTGTTGCCGAATGCACCAAATACTTCAGCCGTTCATGCGACAGAGCACCGGTACGTCTGTTGCGTTAGGACCGCTAGATGATCCTGGACAGGGACCAGTCGTAACTGGGCAGCCGAAGACTTCACAGAGAAATGGAAAATTTTCTATTTGTTTGTCTGGTCTCTGGTCCTGCCGTATTTCGATGGGAGCGTCCCCGCAGGCTTCCCGAGCCCCGCAGAGGACTACCTTGAAACACCGTTGGACCCCCACGACTTCCTGATCGACAACAAAGCAGCCACGTTCCTGATGCGGGTCGATGGCGACTCCATGAAGGACGCCGGTATCCTCGACGGCGATCTCCTGGTCGTGGACCGCTCCGCGAAGCCCGACAACGGTTGCGTTGTCGTGGTGGCCGTCAACGGCGAGTACACCGTGAAACGCTTGCGCCGCGGTCCAGACTGCGTGTGGCTCGAACCGGCCAACCCTCGATACCAGACGATCCGCGTCTCGGTTGGAGAAGATCTTCATGTCTTCGGCGTCGTGAAACACGCCATCCACACCCTGCGGTAAACCTGATGGGCGAAGTCTTCGGCCTCATCGACTGTTGTCTCTCACTCAAAATGGCGCAAACGTTATCGAGCTAAATGGCGCATGATCGAACTGCTTGCGCGAGGAACCCAGCGAAACCGCAGATAGGCAGTGGTACCTACGCCAAATAGCATGAGAGAATCTGCGCCACTTACCGTGAGAAGCTACACCGCTGGGCTTCTTCACACCGGCTTCCCACTTCTCAACGGTGGATTCGCTGGTGTTGAGGTAGCGCGCGAAAACCGTCTGGCTGACCTGCTGGCTCTCCCGAATCGACTTGATCTGCGCCGGTTCGATGGAGTCGGGCACCGTCAGGCAGGACTCGTCGAAGCTGCGCATCGTCTCTTTGTCGACCGTGCCAGCCTTGTACATACCGGCAACCGTGCTGTGAATCGCCTCAAACGCATCGCTCTTGTACTTGGGCCTGGTCTTCATCGGCATATCTCCGAAACGCGGCAGTTAGGCGACGGACTCCGGCATCCGTCAAACCTCGGGCACATGCCGTGCTAGGTCGCGGCTGTCGTGTAGAAGGCGCAACACTTCGACACGTGAGCCGAATATCCGATACAGCACAAAGTGTCTCGGCGTATGCACCCGTCCGCCCGCAACACGGTCGCGGCTGGCAGACAGATGGTAGGCGAATAAGCCGTCCGGCAGTTCAGGCCGCTTTCCCGCACTGGGCCGGAACGGGTCTTCGCCTATGTCCGCGATCGCCTGCCCGATCAAGGCTTCATAGCGGTCGGCGGCAGCGGCCCCGAAATGCTCCGCGCTCCAGCTCATGATCTCGAGAAAGTCTCTATCTGCCGGTGCTGCAAGGGCGACCTCGTAAGCCGGTCGATTCACTTGCCTGCACGCAACCCGCGTAGGTGGCCGGCAATTTCATCCGAAGAAAGGAGCGTTACGTACTCGCCCCGTTCTATGGCGTCGATCCCTTCCTGTGCGGCTCCGCGTAACCAATCCACTCGGGCACGGTGTTCCTGCTGGCTTCGCTCCAGAAGCCGCAGCCCCTCCCGCACCACCTCGCTGGCGTTGCCGTACTGCCCCTCTTCGATGGTCGAGGCAATGAAGGTGTCGAAGTGATCGGTCAGGAAGACGTTCCGGGTCGGCATCGTAGGCTCCTGAGCAATTATATTGCCTTATGGCATTCAATGCCATAAGGCGTATTGTCAGCGATTGTAACGGAGGTTTCAGTAAATACAGAACGGTCATGTGGTCTAGCAAGGCCGTTTAGCTCTGGATCAGAGTGCTTTTGACAGAAGGCGCTTTCGATTGGACGACCACCAACAAACGCCTGCGAGCGGCCAAAGTATGAACAAGCTGCGAGACTGCCATTCCAAATATGTGTAGGTTTGTCGGTCGACCTCCGTATATCTGCCGTGGCTATCGAGCAGGTAAGGGCCGTGTGCGGAGACTGCACTAAACATTGGAGTGCTCGGCACAGCCCCGCCATACTTAGCAGTGACGACCGCGAAGGTTCCGAAATCCAGCAGCGCGAGCACGATGATTCCCGGCAGTAGGAAACGCTTTAAAGACACGCTGCCATGCTTTCAGGAGACACTGAGGCAGTCAAATCCGTGTCCGTCGGGAGGGTTGCGCTACCCACGACAACTCCGGTTGTCGGGGGCATAGGTACCAGACTCCTTACACTACTGGAGAGAAGTCCGTGAGCTTCATAAGGTGTGTTCCTGACTTGCGACGAAGGGCCCGTCCTTCTCGGTGGTGGCTTTCAACGCAACCCATTCGGGATCGGCACCAAACTTTGTCCAGCTAGCTGTTGCTGCCTCGCGGCTACGGTGTCTCAGGATGTAGACCAGAGTTCCTCCGCCACCCGGGATGAGAGCCGGGCCTTCGGTGGCAACCCAGTAGGCGACCGGCTGCATGCCCATGCGTTTGAAGATTGCCGTTTCCTTGGAGCGGAAGCGGTCCAAAATTTTCGGCTGTGTTCCCGGGTGCAGGTGATAGACGCGTAACTCGTAGACGGTGTCGGGTTCGACGCCGCCATCGGACGGGACATCCTAGGCTTGAGCTGGGCTGCTGGCCAAAGCTGGAAGCATCGCTGCTGCGCCCAGTTGCTTGATGAGGTTGCGTCGCTCATCGGGATTCATAAGCGCCTCCGAAGGCTTGCCGTGCGTAAAAGTGGTACAGCAGCGTTGTGGGATGCATGAAGAGATCGCCAGGACCACCAAGGTACATGTTCGCCTTTATTCCCAGCTGCAGCCCGCAGAGTGCGTGGTCATGCCACTCCCCATGAAAGCAGGAGGGCACCGCGCCATCTAGGAGTTCGCATTCTGTTCGCCTATACTCAGAGTTTTGGAGAACCACCCCGATGTCCAGTTTCAGCCCTGAGTCTACGCTTCAGTCGACGGTCGCCTGTCCCAAGTGTGGCACCCCGGTTCCATTGACGGAGGCTTTGGCAGCTCCGCTGATCGAGGCCACGCGTGCGGAGTACGAAGCGAAGCTCCATGCGCAGAATGAGACTGTCGCCAGACAGCAGGAAGAGCTCAGTCGCAAGCAACAGGAAACACAGGTAGCCGAGCAGCAGCTCACAAAGCGCGAAGCGGACATCAAACGCCGCTATGAGGAAGCTCGTGCAGAGATCGGTACACAACGGGAACAGTTGGCTGTCGAGGTTGCCCGCCAGACCGAAGCGGCAGTGACGAAGGAGCTCGCTGAGCGGCTGATTGTAGAGAGAAAAGCGATCGCCGAAGCAGAGTCCAGCCGGGCAGCCCAGCGGTTTGCCGGTGAGCTCGCAGAGCGGGATCGGGATCGCAAAGAGCAGGGTGAATACATCGAGCGTCTCACCGCCAAGCTGACGGTAGCCCAGACGGCTGAAGTGGAACTGAAGCGCCGGGAGCGGGAGTTTCAGGACAAAGAACGGGAACTGCCCCTACGCATCGAGCAGGAGGTCAGCGGACGGCTCGACCAGGTGCGAGCGGCCGCGGCAAACGAAGCAAGTGAACGTCTCTCGCTTCAGCTCAGCGAGAAAGAGCGGCAGATCAAGGACCTTGCGAACAAGCTGGAAGAAGCGAGCCGCAAAGCCCAGCAAGGATCCCAGCAGTCGCAGGGAGAAACGCTGGAACTCATGCTGGAAGAGCAGCTTCGGCGACAGTTCCCGTTCGATGAGCTGCAGCCGGTGCCGAAAGGCGAGTTTGGCGGCGACACGCTGCATGTTGTCCGTGACAGCTCAGGCCGGGAGTGTGGGCGCATCCTGTGGGAGTTTAAGCGCACGAAGGTCTGGCAGGCGGCGTGGCTCGCGAAGCTGAAGGGCGACCAGCGCTCCGCCCGGGCTGACATCGCGGTCATCGTGTCGCAGGCAATGCCCCCAGACGTGACGCACTTCAACGAAGTTGATGGAGTGTGGATTTCCTCGCTAGGATGCACGCTCCCGGTTGCCACGGCACTGCGTGCATCGCTGCTGCAACTCGCAGGACAGCGGCGCAATGCCGAAGGGCAGCAGACCAAAAGCGAGCTGGTGTACGCCTACCTGACCGGCCCACAGTTCCGCGGCCGCATCGAAGCCATCGCGGAACGCTGGTCTGAAATGCAAAAGGATCTCGCGGATGAAAAGAAGGCCACGATGAAGCGGTGGTCCAAGCGGGAGGCGCAGCTGCACACGCTGCTCGACTCAACGGCCGGCATCTATGGGGATCTTCAGGGGATTGCTGGACGGGACCTGGCAGAGATCGAGGCTCTCGGAGAAACGCTGCTTTTGGAAAGCTAGTGCACCGCCGGATGTAGCCAGAGAGATCAGGGTAGAGCTTTCGCATTCCGTGTCGTAGCCGTCCCACATTAAACGGCATCAATCTCTCAGAAAGTCTTTGTTCTCTGGGACGAAGTCCCTATCAGCATAGGGATTGAAGGCGACGCTTGCTGGTCTTATCTAGGGCTCCTGTCGACCAGAGTGCCCAAGCCACAAGGGCAGGCTGCCCAAGTAGCCGCAGGAGCCGCCTGGCATTGGTATTCAGACCAAACGCGCTGCGATGGTGCTTCCATTGCGCCACATTGCCCGGCAGGATCGCGATGAAGAAGACTCCCAGCACAAAGCCGAGCACCTTTCTCCGACGTGGAAGCAGGATCAGCGATGCACCCATTACCATTTCGACTACACCTGACCAGACGACGACCTGATCCACTGTAATCGGGAGCATTTTGGGCAAGAACTCCGGCACTTGCGCGCGAAACGCGCGGCGAGCAAACGTAAGGTGAGAAATGCCCGAGACGATCAGAACTCCACCCAACGTCCATCGCGCTACCCTCTGCGCGAAGGTTTCGCCCGGCTGGGCCTTGAAGACTTGGATCGGCATGAGTCCTCCCTGATGATTCCAGTTGTTCGATTGTTGGATGCTCACTCACTCGACTTTTGACAGGCGGCTTCTACACAGGCGTACCGGCATCTCATTTCCGAGGCACAGAAATGAATCGAAGGCAATTTGGAGTGGGGATGGCTGCGTTCGGTCTACCGGTGGAGGTCTGGGCGGAGCGTAAAACGGAGTTCGAGAAGATCCAACTCTCCCGCAACGGCTGGATGCCGAACAACGACCGATTGCCGGTTTTACTGTATCGCCGTGCCTTCGATGGCGCAGGCATGGCCGACCAGATGGAAGCGGGCCTGGAAAGAAATCTCTGGCCCGCGCAGTGGAGGAACGGCGTCTACACCTTTCACCACTACCACTCCACAGCCCACGAAGTGCTTGGCTTTGCAGGTAGCAGAGCGCAATTGATGCTGGGTGGGGAGAATGGCCATGTGGTCACTGTTGAAGCTGGCGACGTACTGGCACTGCCTGTCGGTACGGGACACTTTCTTGTGCATGCGGAACCAGGATTTCTGGTGGTGGGCGCGTACCCTGCCGGCCAGCACTGGGATATCTGCCGCTCTGCGCCGGACGCAGCGGGAGTTGAGCGGATGCGGCAACTGCCGTTTCCCGCAAGCGACCCTCTCAACGGCAAAGGTGGGGAACTCGTCCGGTCCTGGGCTGCTACATAAGATTGGCGGTCGATACGCGGAAGCCCACCTCGTTGCGGCAATACCCCGCCTTTGGAGAGCATCCATCCAACTATCCTGACAGTGTGTTGTCTCTCACCCAAACTGGCGCAAAGGCTATCGAGCTAAATGGCGCATCGTCAACTTGCTTGTGCGAAAAACTCAGCAAACTGTAGATAGTTGATAGTTACGTACGCCAAATAGCGTGAGAGAATCTGCGCCACATATCGTGAGAAGCTACAGCCCAAACCAGTTGCGCCCAAGAGCAGGTAAGCGTTCCTGGCCCGTTGAGAGCTGCTAGAGCAGCACCAAATCCTGTGCTTTCGTACGCTATGTTTGGCATTCACATTCGGCCTTTGAAGGTTGGGATTGCATTTTTAAATAGTGGTAGCGTCCATGTATTTGCGAGCGAGATCCAACGTTTTTTTGGACGCCCCGACGTACCACGCATTCATCCGTTTATCCCAGCTCCGGTTGCTTTTGAACATCTGCCAGTCGAACTCAAAAATTGGCGCTGTTGCATTAACTTGCCTGCAGGCGGACCTTGCCCCGGATCTTGGCATCTTTCGATTAAGCGGCGACGCCGAACAGTGAGTTCACGAAGCGTGCTTCGTTGTTTGCTCCACGCTTACAGGTAAGGCAGTGACCACGCCGGATCATGCGCATGATCTCGAAGCCTTTGATGGTTGCCGTGGCAGTCTTCATGGTCTGGAACCCACGAGTGGGACGGATGACCTGCTTGAGCGCGCCATGGTCCGCTTCGATGATGTTGTTTAAATACTTGGAGGTTCGGTGCTTCGCATTTCTGGAGAGCTTGCCTTCCCGTTTCAGCCGTTCGATCGCTTCTGGGTAGGAGCGAAGCTTGTCGGTGGTGATGGAGGAAGCAGGCCAGTCCCGCATCGTTGTGAGGGCTTTACTGAGGAAACGGTATGCTGCACGTGTGTTTCGACGCTCCAAGAGCATGAAGTCGATCAGCATGCCATGCTTGTCGACAGCCCGGAACAAATACTTCCAACGGCCTCCGACCTTGATGTACGTCTCGTCGACGCGCCAGGAGGTTGAACCATACCGTTGAAAGCGGCGCGCCCGCTTCTCAAGCTCAGGCGCATATCGATGGATCCAGCGCATGATCGTGGTCGGATCCACCTCGACGCCTCGTTCCTGCATCATCTCGGCCAGATCCCGGTACGAGATCCCGTACTTGCAGTACCAACGAACACAGAGCAGGATGATCTCAACCGGGAAACGACGACGCTTGAACATGAAGCAATCCTAGCCTCAGAGCTGCTCAGACCCGGTTAATGCAACAGAGCCCTCGAGGCTGAGGACGGACGACCTTCCAGCCGTCCTCAGCAAGCCGCGAGCTAATGTCGTCATAATCACCGCCGCCATCCCGGCCGTACGATGGGAGTATGACAAGAGTAGGGCCTTGCCCGTTAAGGTAGGTTTCTATGGTGACGCCGTCACCAGGAATCATTTGGCTCCTCCGGGTCTTCGCCATTAGCTGACTCCTGGGAAAGCTTTGGGCAGAGGAGCGAAGTCCACTCTAATTAGCTGCGCCTCTTCAGGCCCGCTCGGCGGGGGTGACGCCGTGCCACCGTCCATGATGAAGTACGCGACTCGTCCGTAATCACCCGGATTTCTTCTCCAGGCTCCGCTCGACGGTCCGATCAGCTTCTCCGTAAAGGGATCTCCAGCCACACTCTGCGTGAAGCCGCTATTGAGACCCGGATCCATCGAGACCACGTCAATCGTATTTTGCCTGTGTGTGGTCATGTAGATCACTTCGGCGTCTTCGTCGATGCAAAAGTCGTCCGCCATGCGGCCTGCCACCACCAGCTCAGGCTCACCTGCTGGGCTAAGTGTTTGTGGATCGACCTTGACCCTCATGAACAGCTTTTTCGCGGTGGAAGTGTAGTAGAGGTAATTTGTCTTCGCCGCGTAACGAACGCCGTTCACTCCAGGCTGCTCCGGCTTCATTTTGCCAGGGAAGTACCCCATGCTCTCGTGCTTCAGCCAGGCGCGGATCGAAGGCTCTCCACCATCCTCCGACAGATCCATCCGCCAGATTAGACTTGCGAAGCAGTCGGCCACAAGAACGACCCCTGGACCGATCATGCAGCACCCGTTCAAGCCGCGCGCCTCCGAAGGAAACTGGCAAATCTGTTTTGGAGCGACAGGTGTCCCGAGCTGCCAGCCATGTAAGTCCAGCTGATGGGCGAAGGATTCGTGCGTCGTGTACAGATTGCAGGTAAAGACAAGAAAAACATCAGGCTCGGTTTCGACAATTCCAAGTGAAGGCTGCTCGAATGTGTGTAGGTACACAGGCTTTGCCTCTCCTTCACCGGATTCAGGCGGAACGTACCACAGCTCCTTTTTGTTCATTGCTGAGATAAGAACGGAGTTGTCGGCGCGGACAGCCAAATTCTCCAGAAAGTACTTCACCGGGAAGCGGGCCAAGGTGGAAATGCGCGCCTGAGGTGCTTTATTGTGCGACATGTTCAATCTCCCGTAGCTGCTGGTTTGGAATCAGTCGCCACGGCGAACTGATTGGGAACATGCATTCGGCGGCTAGGGCCTCGCCGCTATTCGGGAACGGGTACCTGAAAGGTGTTCAGCAGCGAGGAGACGATATCGTAGCAGCCGGCCAGAATCAGGAGATCCACGATCCCTTCGGTCCCGAAGGCAGCTACCGCATCTGCATAAAGTTGGTCATCGACCTTATGCCTACCCGTGATCTGACGTGTCAACCGCTGCGCGACCTGCTCTTCCTGCGTGAGTGAGAGGGCCGGCTCTCCCTTGCATAGCGCCTGAATGGCTTCCTCGGGCAGGCCTGCTTTTTTGGCAACGGCGGAATGGGCATACCGTTCGTAGTCTGAGTTCCACACGGCGCCGACGGTGAGAATCACTACCTGCCGCACACGGTTACTCAGAACCGTCTCCTTCGCTTCCGCAGCCTGAAGATCAACAAACGAACCTGCGATCTTTGGGCTCAACAGAATGCAATTGAAGGGGCCCAGCAGAGTTCCATCTGGCTGCTTGGCTGAGAAGCCGGCAGACTCGGCCCATGGTATCGCCTGGCTTACTATCCCGTCGTAAAGCGCCTTCTGCTCAGGCTTCAGCGCGTCCGGGTGCAAAAGGGGCAGACGTCCCCCAAGCGACTGCTGTGATTCGTCCATACATCCTCCTTATTGATCCAGTCCTACCGCGTCGGATGGCACGTCATAGGCCATCAAAGTGAGTGAAACCGCAGTAAACCAACCCATCAGCACCGTCACATCCACGATGCCCGCGTCGCCCAGCAAGTCCCTGGCGCGTTGGTAGAGCCCCGTTGGCACGTACCGTGGAGCGGCCACAGTCATGGCGAGCTCGTACACGATCTGCTGCCGAGCATCCTCGAAGGAGGTCGGTAGACCAGCGATGAGGGCCTGAACTTTATCCGGAGGGAGATGGCCTTGTTTTTCAGCAATGATCTCGTGCTCATAGTTCGAGTACGCCGCGAGCCAGCGGCCATTGATTACGCTGGTGGCGATCTCGATTTCTGCTTTGGTCAAGGACGATTCCGTCTGGTAGTACTTGCCGGTCGGCACAATCGTCTTCGACAGCTTCGGGTTGGCGAGCCAAACTTTATGCGGTCCGGGAACCTGACCGCGTAGTTGCTTGGTGAAGTCATATGCGTCCCGCATCTCAGGTGACATCTGATCGACAGGAGTCTCGTGGTAACGCCCGAAGCTCCCAAAGGTAGAATCTGTTGACATGTGCGCCTCTCCTCTATGACGACGTTTCTAAGGAAGCAAATTCTCTGAACATTTGATGCTGTTTGGGCGCTCATCAAGGGTGCCAGCTTAGAGGCATCAGTTGGAACTTCGCTAAGGCTTCATTGCGAGAATCTTGCCCGCTGACACCGGTGGCTGTGCCTTCGAAGCGTTTGCTACAAGCACGTCGACGAGTGCTCGACACTCGTTTTCTCCCGTTGCCAGAAGATCGCGGAAGGAGCGGATGCGCGACATGGACCACAACAGACCTGTGACCAGCCAAGTTGGACTTGCGTGGAGCAGAGCCTTTCCGGACGGATACAGCCGGTAGCCAAGCCGCCCAATCAACGTAAAACTTTCTTGCATGCCGAGAGCGATGACGTTGGCTTCAGCCCAGGATGCACCACCACCGCGCCGTACACCCGCGACGCTGACGCTTTCAAATGCCGCGCCTAGGGGCACGTGGCAACGGAGCCAAAGCAGCATGTCAGGCTCGAGAACAGCGGGCAGATCAGCATTGTTGAAAATGTCTGCGCATTCCTTGCTGTTCATCTTGCTTTTCTGGCCGCCAGTACCAATCTTCGCGCTGAGCCTGCCACTCTGATCAAGGCTCGCCTGGATAAACGGCATGCCGAACGAGCAGCGGTCCGCGCCAATAGCGTTACGCAGATGCTCGGGCTCAAAATTGTTGAACATGAACTGGATCCACTTTGCTGCGCTGTGCTTGAGTACCGGCAATACTGCCCCCGCTTGATGGGCGAGCAGTGTGACCAAGACCAGATCGTACGCGATCTCCTGATCCAGCTTGTCCGTCACCGTCACGTCAGCGCGCTCTCCCGCTGCCTTGACGATGCCCTGATCGCGCATGAGTTGCTGCAGCCGGGGAGAGTCTGGACGTGCAACCACGGTTACATCGTGTCCACCAACACGTGCCAGCTGGAACGCAAAGGCGCTGCCAATGCCTCCCACACCGAGGACGGCAATTCGCAGCTTAGGGGTAGGCGCCATTGTTGTATCACGGCTCATGAATCCATGTTCCAATCAGTGTAGGCAAATCGCAATGCTCATAGGTGCAGATTTTATGCTTCAGAGTCCAGCATGATCGAAGACCCGATCTCCCGTATTAGCGATCCGCTCTCTACAGCGCTAACGAAGATGAGGCTTCGGGCCGTCGTCAACGTTGCACTAGACGCCGGTAGAGACTGGGCAGTGGATTTCCCCCCCTACGAAGGCTTTACGCTCAATCTTGTGCAGAATGGTGAGTGCTGGCTCGCCACGCAAGGTGGCCGTCAGAAGATCAGGCTGCGTGCAGGCGACTGCTTCCTACTCACTGGAGACAAAGAATTTACCTTGGCGACCGATCTCTCCTTAATAGAGCGTTTTCGTGCCGAGGAACTGTTCCCTGAAGGAAAGCCCGGCGTCGCATACTGCAACGGCGGTGGCCAATTCTATGTTCTGGGAATCATCTTCAGGTTTCAAGGACACCTTGCAGAAATCCTGTTGAAGCGGTTGCCCGCTGTCATCCATGTGGACGGAAATTCCGACCACGCTGCCGTCTTGCGCGGCAGTCTGGATCGCTTTAGCGCCGAGATGCGTACGGGCGGTATCGGGCGGTCGCTCATCCTGAGCCATCTCGCGCCGATCATGCTTCTGCAGACGCTACGAGCCTACCTAGCATCCTCGCCCAAAGAAGAGAACTGGTTGGTCGCCCTCAATCATCCACGCCTGACGATGGTTTTGGAGGCTTTACAGAACGACTACGGACGCAGTTGGTCGCTTCAACAGCTTGCCGAGTTAGCAAACATGTCCCGTTCGGGATTCGCGCTCACGTTCCGGCGGAAAGTAGGCGTCACACCTATGGTGTACCTGACGAACTGGCGTATCCAGGTCGCGTGCGAACTGCTTGAAGCTGGAAATCAGAACATAGCAGCCATCGCAAGCGAAGTGGGTTACGGCTCTGAGAGCGCTTTCAGTTCTGCCTTTACCAAAATCGTGAAGTGTCGGCCGGGCCAATACAGGAAACATTGATCGTACCGAATAGCTAACCCTACCCTGCTGAGAGTACCTGGCCTTATCGAGCACGCGCGAAAGTGAAGAGTATGTCAGACGCGGCAGCTGTTCCAACCAGAACGATCCGCTTTCGCAGCTACGGAGAACCCGCCGAGGTCTTGCGATTTGAAGAAACCTCCCTGTCGGCACCGGCCCCGCAGCGCGTTCGCGTGAAGGTACAAGCCTGCGGTCTGAACCCCGCGGATTGGGCTTTGTGCCGTGGACTGTTCGCTGGAAACCTGCCACGTGGAATCGGTTTGGAGGTGGCAGGGACTGTCGATTCAGTTGGCGAGGGTGTTGGTGGTGTAGAAATCGGTCAGCCCGTCTGCGGCCCGGTCGACTTTGTGAGCACCGCCAGTGCTGGCGCTTCCGATTACGCCATCCTTCAACACTGGACGTTCGTTCCGAACGGACTCGACCCGATCCAGGCAGCCGCTTTGCCGATGGCCGTCGTGATCGCGTATGGCAGCCTGGATTGCCTTGGAGTCGACGCTGGGAAGACGGTGATGATCCATGGCGCGGGAACCACGGTCGGGTTCGCGGCGGCACAGATCGCACTGATGCGGGGGGCACGCGTGGTTGCAATTGCTGGTACCACGTTTGCAGAGCGATTGCGTACTCTCGGGGCCGTTGTAATAGCCTATGGTGAAGGTCTGGCGGAAAGAGCCTCGTCTCTTTTGGGTGAGTCGCCCGATTTCATTCTGGATACCGCGCCGGTGAGTGGTTCCATACCCGCACTCGTCCAGATTGCGGGTGACCCCAAGCGCGTTATGACGATCCGTGATTTTGCAGCTGCAAATGAATTGGGTGCCCGGTCGAACCTTGAGGAACCCGGGATGCGCATACGCTACGACTTGCTTGGGAAGTTTGCCGGACTGGCAAAAGAGGGCAAGTTCTCTGTCCCGATTGGCAAGACGTTCTCCTTGACCGAATGGCGTGCGGCGCTATCCCTCAGCCAAAGTCAGCAGGCACGCGGGAAACTACTTCTTGTTCCCTGATATCCGGATCCGAGTTCCTTGGAAACACCGGGAAGTCGCTTCAGAGATACGTTCGCCGGCACGGGTCGTGTCCAAGCGAAGAGCCCCGCTTCCCACAACGGCGTTCTAGAGACCTATGTTTTCGATGATCCGTTAATGGGTCGTTCATCGAACGCAGTCCGTGCTTTTTCCACCTGTTCCAGATGCTGCTCTGCCCACATCCATACTCCACAGAAGGCTGCTCCCAGGCTCAAGCCCAGACTGGTCAACTTGTACTCGACTTTCGGCGGCACGACCGGATGCACGGTGCGTTCGATCAGCCCTTCGCGTTCCATGGAACGCAACGTCTGTGTCAGCATCTTGTAGCTGATTCCCGGCACGAACTCGCTCAATCGAGTGAAACGTGTCTCTCCTCGTTCGGTCAGGACTTCAAGGATGAGCATGGTCCACTTGTCGGCGACTCGGCCAATCAGTTCCGTCACCAGCGCCTCGACGCGCGGGTCGGCCAGCTGCTCCGAACCGCAGCTTTCATAGGCCTGCAGCGAAGCAGTCTGGTCGGGTGTGAGCTGTAGCTTTGTTGCCATCCTTGCACTCTCCTTTTGGTGCGTATCGCACTTACAAGTGCCTACTTCCTAAGAGAGAGTAGTAGTCCTATAGTGCCATATAGAGGTCACTCCCTAGCGGAGTTCCTTCCTCTTCGAGGCAAAGGCATGCACTTCCTGAACCATTCCAACCGACTGCATCACACACTTCTCTATGCCGTCTATAGCTGGCTTC
>CBDAVC010000002.1:0-65077 GCA_965200815.1 Terriglobus sp.
TTTGTCGGCGTCGAGTCGGCCGCACCCATTGCTGAGTGCTTATTTGTAGGTGTGAGAACGACTAGTATTTGCCCTATTGAGGGATGCCCGGTTTGGACTGTCCTTGAGACTCGGAGGGTGCGGCGGTTATGGATCCGTGGGAGGACGGCAGGCTCGGCCGGGTGCTTTCTTTGGCGTACGACGCGTTCGGCAAGAGGGGGCATGTTGATGCTGTGCGCGTCTCTGATCGGTTCGGGGTTGCTCCGGGAACTGTTCGTCGGTGGGTGCGTGAGGGGCTGCCTGCGCGCCGCAAGGCGGAATTTGCGGCTCTGGTTATGCCAGCTGATCCCTCATTAGAGCAAGAGCGCCGGGAGTCGGCTTATGCGCGCGAAGCTCTGGCTGATATCTACGGACTGGGGGGTCCAGTGAACCCGGCGTGGAAGAAGCAGGGGTGGCTGGAGCCCCATGTTCTGGCAGTGGTGGAGCTCAGCCGCCTGGGTGTTTGTGCGCCTCGGATAGCTCGAGCTGATGGGGATCAGAAGACCCGTGAGCGGATGCGAGCCGGCGGCGGTGTGATTGTTGACCAGGACGTTTTTCCGAATCGGTTTGCAGCTCAGGTAGCTAAGGGCGAGCTGCTCGCTCTGGTGGCCGAGTGGCGGGTTGTTCTTCCTCATGGACTGATTAGTCGTGGCCGCACGGAGACGTGGCTGAGGGAGGCTCCTCGCGAGCGAGTGGCATGGTTTGTGGAACATCCTGCGGTGAGGCCGCCGGCGCGACGGCGGGCCAAGGCGAAATCGGCCGGCGGTGCTCGAGGCGGCAGCTCAGCGAAAAAGACGCCGACTCAGCGCTCGAAGGCCTAACCGAGATGGCGTGAGCTCAACCCTGCGGAGTTTTGTTCAGGTGGCTCTGGGGTCTTGGCGCGCGTCGAATTCGCCGAGGCGCATGTCCTGGACGGAATTGAAGGCCCAGCCGTCGACGTACTTCTGGCTCCAAACGCTCTGCATGTGCTCGAGAGCTGCGGTATCGCCGCCTTCGGCGTAGGCGTTTAGGAGCGCTTCATATTCTTGGGGGCTGAGGTTGCGGGCGGTTATGCGATCGCGGGCGTAGCCGAGGTCGCCTCCGGCGGGGCCTTGGTTGCCGGCGACCCTGATGTTGGCGCCCTTTTCGCGGGCTTGGGCGTTGATTCCGGTGGTGGCGCGGCGGATAGCTCGGGCGCGGCCGCGCTTGGTAGTAACGGCTTGACGACTTCGGGTTTGGAGCTGCTTGAGGTGGTCGGTGCTAGGGGCGTGGGTGCCCTTCAGCCAGCGCTGTACGGTCCTCTGGCTGACGCCGAGTCGTTTGGCTGCTTCTCTGGTGTCTACAGTGAATTCGCCGCGGCGAGTAGTGCCGTAGACGGTGCGCAGCATGCCGGCGGTGTCTTTGCCGGATCCGACGTCTGCGTGGGTGTTGCCGGTGAGTGCCCGGAAGATGGCTGTGCGTCGGGTGGTGGCGTCTTCGCGCTCGGCCATCAGATGAATACCTCGAGTGAGCTCTTGCCTTCATACCGGCCTTGACCGGTGAGGAACTTGAGGTGCTCGGTAAGTGTCGCGGTTCCTTCGTATTTGTACTGGCCGAGCCCGCGACCGAAGTGCTCGGGTTTGCCGGGCCAGGCCTCGGCGGGGTTGGCATCATCGCTGGTGTAGAGAACGGTGTCCTTGGAGATCGCAACCGGCCAGCGTCCGGTGTCCACGCCGATCTGCTGGATGCGGCGGATGATGTTGGCTTTGGCTCGTGCCTGGATGAAGTGGTAGCGCTCGGGAGCGAATCCCGGCCGGCCTTGGTGGTGCTCGAACGAGGCTGTCAGGCCAAGT
Source organism: Terriglobus sp. (assembly GCA_965200815.1). GTDB lineage: Bacteria > Acidobacteriota > Terriglobia > Terriglobales > Acidobacteriaceae > Terriglobus. The sequence continues at coordinate 1,830 of CBDAVC010000002.1, forward strand.
GTTCGGACGTAGAGCTCTTTGAGCAGGTCGCGGGCGTGCTGGTCATCTGGATCGATGGTGTCGAGGCTCGTGCGGGCGTCGCGGATCCGTTCGTACCAGGTGTCATAGATGCGGCTGTGCTTCTCCCACACGTATGCCTCGTGGATAGTGGGCTCGTAGCCGAGGTTCATCGCGACATCGAGGGTGGGTGTGGTGAGCCAGGTGAGCTGTCCGGTGATGTCTCGGTTGCGAGGGTCGATGGGGTTGGGGGTGAGCCATTCGGCCTTTTCCGGCATCGTGATGCGCCAGTACCCCGGGAGGCGCTTGTCGAATTCGTGGCCGTCAGGGAAATACGTGGAAGGTCCGATGCCGAGCTCGAGGCCGCTCACGCCTGCGAGGTAGCTGCCGCCGCGGTCATAGGCGTGCACCCAGCGGTGGGCTGCTTCAGTCTCGGTGGGGGTCCGTTGCCAGTCGATGTCAGCCTCGAGTGTGGAGATCTCGGCTGGAGGCACGGGCCTCGAGGGTGCAAAAAGTTCCTCGCGCTGCTTCCAGTGCAGCACCTGCATGAGGTCGAGGCCGGTGGTAGAGGCGCTGATGGTATATGTGGCGCCGAGGGCGTCGGTGAAGCGCTGCAGACGGCGGGCGATTGTGGCGGGGTCGGGGTTGCCCTCGAGGATATGAGCGAAGTCCGTGCCGAGGGCGGGGATGAGCACGAATCGGCCCCGCAGCTCCCGACTGTTCTCGCTGTGCCAGATCCTTGTGGTGGCGTTCAGCGATCGCTCTTTGCCGCCGATCTCAAAGCCCGCTTCGATGGCGCCGAGGATCAGTGGGTGATCGACGGTCAGTCGTTGGAGAGCCTTGGCGGTGTCGTATTTCGGTAGTTGGTCGACGGGAATACCCAGAGCCTTGGCCGCTTCAGCCGTTACGAACAGCTGGCCGTCTTCGGTCTTCCAACGGTTCATGTTGCCCAGGCGAAGGGAGGCGATCAACTTCGCGACATCGCCTAGATGTTCGATCGGTTTGGCCAGCTCTACGCGTTCGCCGTCAGGCAGCCACACTCCATCGGTGTGGAGGACTGCGGCTGCAGCTCGGAACGTAGGGATAGCTCGAGCGGGACCGGGAGATGCGACTGTCGGCGTCGGCGTGGATGTGGACGGGATGAGGGGTGAGCTCTTCGGCGTGGCCGTCGTGCTCTCGTCGAGACCGGCGAGCTGGGTGTCGTCGGTGGCAGCGTCACTCGGTGTCTGCAGCATCGGCGGCGGCGGATTGATGGTCTGCGGGCCGGAATTGTTTGATCCGGTGTCCTGGGGAGCGTCGAATAGCGGTGGCGCTGGCGGGGTGGAACCGGGAGTGTCCGTGCCATCACTGTCTGTATCGCCGAGAAGAACGTCTAGTGGGATATCCCAGACTCGGACGAGGGTGCCATCTACGCGCCGTCCGACCGTGTTGTTGCCGCTGCCATCAGGGGCAATCCACCCGTGAGCTAGGAAGGACGAACCGATCGAGGTGATTGTGTCACTCAGGCTCTCCCCGACGGCGTTGGCGATACGCGAAACGACGTCGTACGTCACGCGGGGGTAGAGGAGGAGACGAGCCAGGGGTCCTTCTCCTCGGATGTTGCCGATTCGGGGCCCCATAGCAGTGAACGTCTCATGGGGCGCGGCCCCGCGGAGACTCCACCCGAGTTGGCCGGGTTCGACGCCGCAGCGAGGGACCGCACCGTCGGTCATCGTCAGGTGGGCGGTGTTGGCGGCGAGAGCTTCGCGGATCAGTTCGATGGTTGTGATCGCAGGATCGCCGGCGCCGCCATCTTGCCGGCGGATTGCTTCGTGGATGCCGTCGGCCGCCCAGGTATAGAACTCGTTGCCCTCCTCGGAGGTGAGTGCACCGTTCTCGACGAGCATGCGCAGCATGAGCTGGATCCCGTGGGCGGCTGCGACGCCGGCCATCGCCATGCGGCCCTTCGCCCCCTCAGTGTGCGGCAGGTCGGCGATTCGGCGATACCAATTGCGCGAGAGCGTTGTGTGGCTGGACGCTCCGGGTGTGTCCTCGTTGAAGTACTCAGCTTTGAGATCTTGACGATTCTTTGCCAGCCATTGGACAAGAGCGGCTCCGAGTTGGGCTCGCGCGGTGCGGCGGGGCTTCGTCTCGAGCTCGTCAAACAGCGCGGCGGGGTTTTCCACCTCGCCCGGGTACATGCCGATTGTGAAGAGACGCTGAAGAGCTGATCCGTGCACGCCGATCTGCCCCGTCGCTATCACGGAGGCATTGATGGGTGGCTGCTCGGTGACACCGCCCCGCTGCTTGCCAGTTACGCGAGGGGCGCGGTCGAACACGCTGCGAGCGAGGGACTCGAGCTTGGCCTCAGCCTTCTTGACATCGGTGTCAACGAAGTCGTCCACCAGGACAGGAAGGTCTGATGCCGTAGACAGCACTCGGAGGTGGCCGATGCTGCTGCCGCCGGCGGTAGTCGCGGAGAGGATCGTCTTGGTTGAGCCGGCTGCCTGCCGGAGGTCGGGGGCGAAGTAGTGCATAGCCTGCCGGGCGCAGGCAGTCTTGCCAGCGCCCGGGGCGCCGTGCAGGTAGGTGACAAGAGGGACGGGAGCGAACGGCGACTCCCAGACCAGTCCGAGGAGGGGGGCGATTACTCGTGCTGGTAACGCATCGCGAAGAGTGGCCGTGCCCTCGAACCATGCGGCCCGAAGAGTGGTCGAGTCCTGGGAGGGTTCGGCGAGGCGCAGATGCTGCACTCCCCCACCGAATCGGGTCTCGGCCGACAAGAAACCGTCCGGGGTGATGGTGCCGCCGGCGTGCACGAAGTAGTCACCAAGGTCACTCTTTCGCCATCCCGTGGTGGTGTAGACGTGTGAGCGCTGGGCGGGGACTGGTCGTGCCGTGAAGATTGAGTCCCAGGCCGTGTCCTTCCCGCGACGGGAGGTACTTTCCAGCATCTTGGGCCAGGGCATCGCCTGCGCCCAGGAGCCGTCGCGGAGTTGATCGGCATCCCACCGGATGATCTTCTCCTCGATTTCCGGGAGCCCGTCAACATCGCGGACTACTTTGCCTAGCTCGTTGCGGACCCACCGGGAGAATTTGATGACGAGCATGTCGGTGGCGCGGGTTATGTCGGTGTCGGTGCCGTCCTCGTCGACGTAGATGTGCTGCACTTCGGCCCAGCCGCGCATCACGCGGTGGTACCGATTCCGATAACCGTCTCCGTCGCGTTCGCGTCGAACCTGCACGGTTTCGCCATGACGGACCATGAAATGCGTGCCCTCGTTGGGCGAACCGTCGTCGTCAGGGCTGAGCTCGTTACCGGAGAAGCGTGGTGGCTGCTGGTCGTCTCCGCCGATCCTGGTCACGACTGCGGTGTTAGTGCTGAACCGCGAGATAGAGGGCGGCGTTGGTAGATCGGCCTCGACGTGGGCCGACTCGGCATTCACCGCGGTCGTGCGGATGGTGTCGTGGAGCTGCTGAATGAGATCAGGGAAGGGAGCGTCCTGGTCGACATCGGTGCAGAGAGCGACGACTCGTTCGAAACGCGCAGCAGCTTCTCGCGCCCAGGCTCGAGCTGCGGCGAAGTGTTCGTCTTCTCCGAATCGATGGCGCATGCGTTCGGCGGCTTCATCCCGGGCGACGTCGACCAGGATGGCTGCTCGTCGGATCTCTCCGAGCTGTCCGCGAAGTCGGGCTTCATCGACTGTGAGTGGGATCAGCTCCCCGACGGTGTGGCCGGCTTCGAAGTGGTCGGTCAGGTCGGACTTGTCGTCAGTGACGGCTGGCTGGAACAGTTCCACCGCTGCGCCGACATGGGTGAGGGTTTCGTGCAACATCGTTGCGCGCTTGAAGCCGGCGGTATCGCGATCGGCGACGATAGCCACCTTCGCAGATGTGAAGACGGAGGCGAGTTCGATGGGGAACGAGCCGGCGCCCTGAGCGTTAGTTGTTGCGATCAGGCCGTTTGCTTTGGCCGTCTCCACGTCCTTCTCCCCCTCGAGGAGCCAGACGGTCGAACCGGCTTCGATGGCCGAAAGCACCTCTGCGTGGTGGAAGAGCACGGCCTGGAAGCCGTCGGGCTTGTTGTTGACCATCCGCCCGTTCGCGCTGCGGAACCGTTGCCGGAATCGCTTGTGAACGACGCCGTTGATAACGGCGTGCTCTCGGATGACCTCCTCGACGAGCGTTCCGTCCTCGTTGAAGTACGGGTAGGTGGTGACTTTCTCCCATTTCACCTCGTTGGGGATCTCGACAGCGTCTGTTGCGAGCATGCGGGCGGGAAGCTTCTCCCGTGGCGGCCGTGGTTTGGCGGCTGGTCGCCGAGATCGTTGCTCGTCTTTCGCTCGCTCGGGAAGAGGAGCGTCGAACGCGTCCATGGGGCTGAGGCCGATGGTGGCGAGGATGTCGTCGAACCGCGCCTCGCACGTGAAGCAATGCAGGAGTACGGCCTCACGTCCACGGTCGTACTTCACGCTCAGCGACGGGTGGGTGTCACCGTGAACGGGGCAAAGGGCCATGAAGGAATCGCCGCGGCGCTTCTGCGGCTTGTAGCCGCCCAGCTCGAGCGCATTCCAGATTCGTTCCGTGGCGGAGTGCCGTATGGCCGGCTCATTAGTAAGAGTCACGCAGCAAATCCCCCCCCAGAAAAAATCGAGAGGTGAAGCGACACGCGAGCCGTGACCGTAACAGGAATGAACAAGTGCGTGGCTATACTCATGTCATCACCTCCCAAGGTGTGCATGGAAAACGCCCTACCAGGCATTTACAACTGAAAAGTTCGGACTTGGTCTGCCAGGACTTGGAGTCTGAACCTCATAACTTCTCGAGATCCCCTCTTGGTCGCCAAACCAGAGGGGATCTCCTCGTTAAGCGGAGCGCGCCATAGGGCGTCCCTCCCCCTCGTCGTCACGAGCCCGCTTCTCGGCGAGCTCAAGTTCATGAGCGACGAATTCCGGAACCTCGAGGTGGTGTGCCTGCGCCAGGACGAGGACGGTGTAATCGCTGAGATTGAGTCCGCGCTGCCGAGCGATCTCCTCGTACAGAAGCTTCTGCTCGGCCGGCGGCCGAGCGACGAGGCGAAGGCGCTCGCCCTTACTGCGGCGGCCCCCGACTGCTCCGGTGTTGGACATGCAGCCACCGTATGGGCATTTAGTGCCTGAAACTCGGAACCGTGTAGGCGTGGCGCGTCACTTTTTGGCCCGACAGCCGCTGTTATCTCCATGCCATAGATAGGTGCCGGGTGGGGGTGTAGTCAGACATAGGTGGTCGATCTTTTTGGGGTGGTGTTGTTTTAAGTGTGAATGTCTAGAGATCCGTAACAGCGCATGGAAAACGCTGATCAGACTGCCAAAACGGTGTTACAACGGTTTGTAACGGCTGTAACGGCTGCCGCGAATAACCAGATGAGAAGCTATTTATGGTGTTACGGATCTTGGCGCTCAGTGTTACGGATCTTCATCGAGAGGCACCTCCAATCCCGCCCCAACTGGATAACAGGTAATCCAGAAGATCGGCAGTGCTCGCGCCGGAGTTGGCCCGGCTCTTCTGCCGGAGCTGTCAACGCACGAAGTCGAGTAGGGCGCTCTTCCCGTGAGTACCCGGCGTTTGGGGCTCAAGGATTTTGTATGTGTCAGATAGGCTGACGGCAGTCTCGTAGGTTGGAGAGTGGAATCAGATGATTGGTGGGCGAACAGATGGCTGAGCGGCGGGGAGGGTCGGTCTCTTTGGGGTCGATTCTGGGCTATTCGGACATCGCCAAGCAGATGGGGATCGACGTGAAGTCGGTGCGTATCTATGCCAGTCGGGATGAGGACTTTCCTGAACCAATCACTCCGCGGGAGTGGCGATCGCCGGGATTCGCGAAGAAGGATGTGGATCGCTACTTGGCGCGCCGGCGCGCTCGGAGCGTGGGCAAGTCCGGTCGTCCTCCGGTCAGTGGGGACGTGGAGCGGGTGCAGCTGGGACCGGAAGTAGGAGTGCGGATTCGTGAGCTGCTCGCTGAGAAGCGGGAGGCCGCGTCAATCCATGCCGTGAAGGAGATCGCCCCTTTACTCGACCTGAGTGTCGCGTCGGTGGGTTTCCGGATGCGTGGAACAGCGCGGTGGCGTCAGACAGAGCTCGAGCTCGTAGCGAAGGCGCTAGGCGCCGATGTCGATGAAATCACGGGCGCCGGCGGCGCTGTGACAGACGGCGAATAGTCCAGCCGCCGATTGCCACGGCGTAAGCGTCGGACGATGGCTTTGTTGGGACGGACCCCAGGGGGGTGTCAGAAAGCCGTTCGGGTCTCGGAGCCGGCCATCGCGCTTTGAACCGTTGTGGCGCGGCCGCGGAGTATGAGCTGAGGCTGGTCCCTGACGTAGGTGCGCAGGATGAGGTGGGTTGGCTGCTGGTTGTCGGGGAGAGCAACGCTGACGAATCCGAGGACTTGGTCTTCGGGGTTGAGCATCAGGTCGTGGACGGGTCGTTCGAAGGTGAGCGTGCCCTGGTGCTGGAAGTGGAAGGGAGAGTGTTTGGCCCTCTTGTCGGTGGTGACCATGGCCACGCTCCACATGCCCGGTACAGAGACGGGTGCGCGCCACGTGTTCTGAAACATCACGGGGATGGTCCAGAGCTGTTTGGTGATCTGATCCTCGGCGATGCGGGCCAGCTCGATTGAGATCCGCATACCGCCCACGCTGCTGGGCAGCCGCCGACTGAGCATGAGCGCCGGCAGCCAGCGAGGCATAGTGAAGAAGATGGCGGCACCGAGTGCGTTCACCACTAGTAGCCAGACGATGTTCATTTCGGTCCTCGCGATCGCTTGTGTCCAGTGTGGGCGGTGGAGACTTCCGGCACGTATACGTCGATGTGTTGCCCGAGGCCGCTGGGGGTAAAGGTATCGGCTAGCTCCGTCATGATCAGCTCGCGGGCGGTGTGAGGTGGGATGCCGCCGTGTCCCGCGCCGATGAGGGGCAGCATGACCGATCGAGCCTCGGCCGTCCAGGCTGTCAGGATCGCTTGTCGAGTGCTGCGGATGATGCTCGCAGGCGTGGCCCGCCAGAGCAGGTTCAGTCCCGCGACGTGGATAAGCGTGCGGGCGCCTTCCCACGTGCCGGTTCCGGTGGTGACGGCATCGCCGAGCTGCAGCAGACCGTATCCGGCCAGCTCCTCCCAGGGCTCGCGGCCGGTGCGCCTTTTCAGTTCCCCACTGATGCCTCCAGCTCGTAGAGCCCACGGCGGGATGAAGTTCCGGTTCCAGGGATTGACGAAGGCGTCCGTTCCGGCCGCGAAGACGTCTCCGTCGTAGGAGTGGATCTGAACGCCGGGAGTGAACACTCCCGTGCTCACCACGAGGGCGCCCATCCCATGAAGCTGGCCGCTGCTGTCGCGATTGCACCGGCGATCAGGTACGGTCCGAATGCCAGGGATGCGTGGACGCTGCGAGAGCGGATCAGGATGACCAGTGCTTGCGGGAGAGCGAGCAAGTAGCTGATCACGAGGGCGGTGGGTAGTAGCTGCCAGCTGATCAGTCCGAGCCATGTGCCGAGGATGGTGGCCACCTTGATATCGCCGAGCCCCATGCCGCCGATCAGGCCCAGAGTCAGATAGAAGAGGCCGAATCCGCTGGCGCCGATGAGTGCTCCCCACAGCCGGTTGGTGTCGTGGGATGTGATCGCGATCGCGATGACACCAGCTGCGACGACCAGGGCGAGTGGGAAGACAATCGCGTTCGGCAGCAGTCGGGTGCGGATGTCGATGACGCTGAGCCAGACGCCAGCGAGGGTGATGACGGCGAACAGCCCTGCGGTGAGGGCGGCGACTGACCACGGGGCACCCGTTGCGCTCGTGATGAGCGCGACGATGCACAGAAGTCCGGCCAACGTGAGCAACGGCGCCCTTCGACCGGAAGACGCCGATGAGTTCGCGCTGTCCTGGGTGTCCTCGGCGGACGCGCTGGTTGATGGCCTTACCGTGTGTGTCGCGGGGCTCGAGGGCGTCATGCCGTCAGCCTGCGATCGTCTCGCGGTGTTCCCGTACCTGCCGGATCAGTTCGGCGGTTTCGTCTTCGAGCTCGTAGCCGTCCCCGAAGCTGTTGATGTAGGCAGTGTGCTCGGCGATGATCCGGTCAATTCCGAGAGGCTCGTGGGCCTGGTACTCGGCCTTGATGGCCGCCCGCCAGAACGTCTCATTGACGGGGTCGACTATTCGCCCGACCGTTGCAGCGAGCCGCGCGTTCGAGTAGTCGCCAGCTCGGAGTGAGCGAGAGGCAAGCTCGTGGGCCACGTCACCAATGCTTTGGACCATTTCAGAGCGTCTCGATTTCTCGGGCAGTTCAGCCCAGTTGTAACGGCCGGCCTTCACACCCGCGATGGGGGCGCCATGGACGAGCTGCAGCGCGGTGATGAGGTCAGCGGTCGGTGTCTTGGTCAGGTCCTCCCCGATCACCTCGAGCCAGACTTCCCAGTCGGTGGGAAGGTTCTCCACGCGGTACCCCTGGGTGCCGACCTTGGGGAGGTAGCGATCTTCGGCCTCATTGGAGCCAAGCCAGCGCCGGGCGCGACTGGTGAGTGCGTTGCGGTTCTGCTCGGCCTTCTTCCCTTGCGGAGGCTCTAGCGGCCAGATGGCTTCGCTCACGGCTGTCTCCGTCAAGCCACCCCGGTTGAGCGCAAGGAAGGCAATCAATTCCGTCGCCATCCGCGTGTAGGAACTCTGAGCTGACTTGGGCGCAGGACCCCGGGCGCCGATAACTTCGACGTTGCCGAGCAGCTGCACATAGGGGCCCTGTCGAAGTTTGAGCAGCGCAGGGTGTTCCGACGCTGCGGTCGCCGTCTCGACGGGTATCTCCGGAGCCTCAGCTCGAGGAGGGTCCACCTCTGCTGACGTTGCGGGATCCTCCCCGGTGGGCGCCGTGGCTGGGGCAAGAACTCGGTGGAGGCTTCCCTTCCAGTCCCAGTCGTCTTCCTCGTCACCGAGCGCCTCGGCTACTGGCATGGTGGCGGAACTCGTCGCTTCTGGGATGTCATCCAAGGCGATCTCGTTCTGGTCGATGTCCTTCGCCCACGTCGGCCCCTCGACGGGTTCCATGTCTGTGACCTTGAAGAGAGCGAGGATCTTGCGGTATTCCTCCTCCGTCACTGTCTGAGGTGTCAACGGGAGACCAAGAGGATTGAGCACCGCGGTGCGGTCCCCAGCAACCCGGAGAGTCCACTCTCCAACGAGATGTCCGTGACTGATGGCAGCAATACCAACCCGCGGCAGCCGGGAGACCAGGTCTGCCAGTTCGTCGCGGGCTGCTTGCTCGGGGAGTTCGCCGAGTATGACGATCTCGGGTGTCCAGCCTTCGGCGTGCTCGCCTGACGAGCGGGCCTGCTCGATGGAGTCGGCCTTTAGCTCCTTCAGTGTCCGTTCCGCGTCGGCGGCCTGAGCTCGTAGATCTCTCAGCAGTGCGTCTATGTCATTCACGTGCCGGATGCGGCCGGTGTCCAGTGCGTCGGGTAGGCCTTCTGCGATTCCGACGAGCGTGATCTGAAGGTCATCCGCCCACCGGGAGGTAGTCAGCTCGATAGCCAGCGCGGTCAAGGCCTCTCGGCCACGCTGGTCGTCTCCGACGATATTCAGTGCACCGAGGTGCTCGAGGTCGACCAAGATCTGAGCGTTGGTCTCGTCGTGTCCGAGGGTGACCAGTGCGGGGTAGGGCGCCGAGGGGATCCGGTCAAGTTCCGCAAACTCCGTCGGGTTGACGACCCACGCCTTCTTATCCTCAGAGACGGACTCGAAAGGCTCGGGGAGGTCCGCGGCGCTGTCCAGATATAGAGCGATCTCGGACTCCGCCAGGCGTATGGCGTACAGCTGCGGGAGGGTCGCGTTGGTGTCTTGCGCCCAGACGGCGAGCAGGCGCAGAGCGTGGTCGACGTCGTCGACGTCGAATGGGTTTTCCACCGCGCGCAGTTCGAGTTCCATGGAGCTGATGTCTTCGGTCGGCATACTGATGCGCTGGCCAGGGCGCCGCTGGCGCCGCTGCTTGAGGCGACGAAGGCCCAGGACGGTGAGCAGGCCAGCGGCGAGCACTCCCCCGATGCCACCGGTTGTTTGCCATGGTGCGGTGAAAAGGCTGTCTGCCCAGCTTTCGTCATCATCCTCTTGCTCAGATGACGGCACGACATCGTGGGAGGTTGAAGATTCGGATGTCGTCGACGAGGGCGTGGGTGAGGTGTCATCGGCGGACTGTTCGTGATCTTCGGCTTGGCCAGCTGTCGCGGCCGGAGGGATGGGCACGCTTGCTTGTTCAGGGACGGGTGCCGGCGTTGGAGCCGGTGCTGAAACTGCAGGTGCCGGCGGTGTGGGTACGGCAGCACCGGGAATGTCGAGTACCCAGCCCGGTCGGAGGATGGCTGGATCCTCGAGGGACTGCCCGTCGGCTTGGATCCTGCCCTGGTTGGCGTTGAAAAGCTCCATGTACCGGTCTCCGTCGCCCCACAGGGACTGCGCAACCTCCCACAAGTTCTCGCCCACACCCACCACATGCTGGGAAGGCGTGGCAGCTGGAGATGCAGCGGCAGCATCTGCAGGCAGCTGAAGAACCCAGCCGGCATTCAACCAGTGATCGTCGGTAAGGGCGTGACCGTCTGCCTGCTGGACCCCGTAATTCAGCTGCGCGATCTCGGGGTACCGCCTGCCATCGCCGAGCTGTTGCTCAGCGATATTCCACAAAGAGTCACCATCACCGACGGTGTAGGTGGGGAGATCTACGACGGGCGTAGGCGCTGCAGCCTCAGCGGATCCAGCAGTGGGGGTCGCAGCGGCCGCGTGAGGGGCGAAGTCCGCGGAGACGGACGCCACCACTGGTGGGGCGTCGGCCTGTGCGGCGGCCGGTGTCACGATAGCGCCGGAGAACCCCGTGAACATGACCAGCACAGCACCGATGAGCGCGGCAGCACCCTGCTGTTGAAGCCCGATCAGTCGCAGGCGAGGCGGGTCAATTCCCCTCAGCTGCGAAGGCAGTTCGACGATCACTGCAATCATGAACGATAGCCAGGCCACCCAGCCCACCACTGGCAGGAACGAGTTGATGAAAAGATGGCCGCCGAAGTCGCGGCCAAACAGTTGAGACCAGTCGCCGATCGGTGGGATGGGGTTTCCAGCCAGCGCAATCAGCGCGACCGGAATCCCCACGGCCAAGATGAGCAGGATCAGTAGCGACCCGATGCCACTTAGGAAACGACGCATTCGTCTCACCTCACTTGCTCTTTGGGACGGTAACGGTCTGCAGCTCGTTGATCTCCAGGCCGACAGGGGCGCTCGTGGTCGTGACGGGAATGGTGCCGGCAGCTCCTCGGGTGGACGTCCACGTCACACTCCACTGGCTGGTCGCGGTCACCGCGTATCGGTCATCAGCCTGCCGAGATGATGTCTTCGTATACCGGTACCCGCATGTCGGTGACTCGGTGATGCCGTACCCGGTCGTGTATGGCGTGCCGAGGTTTCCGCAGACAGCTTGACCGCCGTCTCCCATCTGCCAGATCACAGAGGTCACCTGGGCGGTTGCGGTTATCGTCTGACCGCCTAGAGTGCCGGTTTCGGTGTAGGGCCCCCACGTCAGCGGCTGCGGGTTGTCCACCCATAGCCAGATGGGCACTCCGACGTAGCCGCGGCGGTGCCCCCATTCAGGATTGACCTGAGGGGCCATGCCCACATCAACGCCTCGAAGCTGGAACGTCGCGATCAGTTTTGCGGCAGCTCGAGCAGGGGTGAGCGCTGTGAGACCGGGAGGCACGTCGTTCGACCAGAACGCCTTCCGATCGTTATTGAGGTTGTCGATGTAAGGCGGTACCAGGCAGGAGTAGTAGCCCGCTTCGGCGGAGTACCCGGGGGGCGGAGCGGGCCAAGGGTCTGGCTGCAGGGAGACGTAGCACTGACGGTTATTCGACCAGTGGCGTGAGCCGTCCCCGCAGGCCATGCTGACGAACCAGGTCACGGTGCCATTGCCGATGTCGAGAACTCGAACGTCACCAGCACCGATCCCATGAGCGGCGATATTTTCCTTATTCGTCCGCCCAAGACATTCGGAGGGCCCTGGAGTCCAACCGTTCTCGTCCGGGCTGGACACAGGATCAGACGGCGGCGAATCGATCACCAGAAAGCAGTTGCCGCTTCCGTCGCAGTACGTGCCGCCGCTCGCCGATGCCGACGTTGAGGTAAGGGTGATGATGCTGAGGGAAAGAGCCACCAGTCCAACGAGCGCAACAACCCGTCTCAACATGATTGTCCCAAGTCGACTTCGTTGGAGACCAGCCAGCTCTTGCGCTCACTGTCGTAGGTCACCTGGTAGTCGAATTTGTTGCGCAAAGATTGTGGCCGCAAAGCAGGCTTACCGTCAGCCGTCGTGATGAAGTAGTTGCTGAGGTCCTTGCACAGATTAACTGTGACTAGCCCGTTCGGAACACCCTGATTCTCTTGTCCGTAGGCGGCAATCTTTTCGTAGGTGATGGTGCCCTTGGTCGTCGACGGACCATCGACGCTCACGTTGTCTTCGTTCAGAAGGGGGCCGTTCAACTTCCTGTTCGCACTCACAAGCTCCTGGTCCAGGGCGCTCCCGGTAGCGAGCTCCTTGAGCGGTGCAGTGTCGGTACCGCCCTTGCCCCCGATCTCGCTGTAAGCGGTGAGCAAGCGCGTGATGACAATCTCGGCCGCAGCGATTGCGTCGGCTTCGCTGGCCGGCGGACCAACTAGGGTTGCCGTGGGAGTGGGCGTGGTCGACGCGGCGGGCGTGGCCGAAGTGGTGGGGGCGGGTGTTGGGCTGCAGCCGGCGAGTAGGACCATTCCAGCGATGAGGGAAGCGACGGCGGTGAGTGTGCGCTTGGTCATTGGTGTTCCTTACTGGGTGAGCAGCCGGGCGGTTGCTTGTCCGTGGGTGGGGAGCGTGTCTGCTCCGAAGATGCTGAGGAACTTAGTCTGGTAGTTCGAGGTCACGGTGACCGTTATGAGCTCTCCGCTGACGGCCACGGTGCCGGCTACGCCTGCGGCGGATAGGTATTCGCGCCCGACTGTTTCGGCTTGGCCGGCGTTGATACTGAGCGAGCCGGTGGAGATCGTGTTGCCGCCTATCGAGTTCGCGGCCGCTCGCGCGGCGTTGTCGGCGGTCTGTTGAGCGGCCGCGTCGGCTTGGTACTTGCCTGAGCTGTCGACAACGAATCCGATGACCCCGACGAGGACGACTGTGAGCAGTAGCAGGTAGATGCTGAGGCTTCCTTGCTCGCCGGCGTGTAGCCGGCTGAGTGAGGTGCGGATCATCTTGTGCATCAGCGCTCCCGATATGGGTCTACGGGGGACGCTGCGGTGCGTTCGATGTTGATGCTGCCGGGCAGTCCGGGGATCGAGATGTCAGCCAGGCTGATTGTGCAGGCGACGGTCGCACGGACGGTGCCGATGTCGCCGAGGGGCGTGTCGATTCCGCTTGGATCGACGCTGATGCCCATCGAGGCGCACCTCACGTTCTGGGAGGTCATGGACGCTTGCGCGCCGGCGCGCGCTTGAGTTTCCGCGTCGGTGCTCGAGCGCGCGAGGGAGGCGTCTCGGGCGGCTGAATTGGCTGCGTTTTGGACGCTCTGCTGTGCGAGGGCGAAGCGGCCGCACGCGATCACGAACAGGATGAATATGACCACGATCGGGGTGAGGATGACGGCCTCGATCGACATGGACCCCAGCTCGTTCCGGCGTAGGAGGTGGCGCATCAGTTGACCCACCGTTCAACCGGCCCGGTGACGGTGCTGCTGACTTCGGGCGCGAATCCGGGGACTAGTGCAGCTGATCTTCCGGTGACGGTGACGGTGACCGTTGTGGGTGTGACATTCACCGTGACGGCGCCATCGTGAATGATGGTGTGGCTTGCAAGGAAGTCGTCGCCAGCGGCAACGCCGTCCTCTGCGGTGGACTGGTAGGTGCGTGCGGCATTCATTGCTGTAGTGGCGGTCGCCTGGGCAGCACTTCGGGCGCTGTACCAGAGGGCTCCCTGCACGATGAGGAATACGAGCAGCAGGAACACCGGGAGGACGATGACCGCTTCGATTGCCGCCGACCCGCGTTCGTCTCGTCGGCGTCCCGGTCTGGCGGGCGTCGACGTGAAAACGCGGCGGCGAGGCATCATCGAGAGTGGGTGTGGTCAGTTCCCGAGTTCGCCTGTGTGGCGTGAGGCGTAGCCCGAGGCTGCGACAATGACGAGCGCCGCTATGGCGATGACGCCGATGACGAGCAAGATCCAGCCGATCACCTCGGCGCCGCGCTCACTGCGTTCCTCGAGGCGCCCGAGTGCCCTGCTCCACGAGCGGTGGCCGGTGGAGTAGAGGGACAGTGCGGCTTTCGATAGTGACTTCATGATGCGCCTTCCGTTTCGGTTGAAGATTGCTTCAGATGTATTAGGTGCCATTGCGGGGTTTCTGCGGACTCAGCTGGCCAGCAGGTTCAGTAGAAGTGCGGTCATGATGATCCCCACGAACACGCCGGCGAGCCCGGTCATCGGGACGGCGAGCATCTGAGTTGTTTTGTTGGCCTTGGTCTGTTCGTCGTTGAGAAGTTGCACGCGCAGGGACCGCCCCCGCTGCCTAAGTGTTTCATATACGGGAGACCCTTGCTCTCCGGATTGGCGCATGATGTTGGCGACGTCGTTGAGCTCGGGAACGGATATTTCCTTTGAGAACCGGCTTAGAGCGTCCCACGGTTGCACGCCGGCGTACTGCGCCCGAGTCAGCTCTTCACGGATGCGCACGAACACCCAGGAGCGCCCCACGTTCGCGCTTTCCATGAGCGACTCGCCGGCAGCGTTGCCACGCTTTCGTTGAGCGGCTACGAGTTCGAGGTAGATAGCGACAGCTCGGGAGAACTCTTGGCGAGCGGCCGCGGCGTCGCGGCGCACCTGGATGTCAACCGAGATCCAGCCCACGGCCGCGAGGATGGGTCCGGCCAGAGCGGGGATGTAGAACGGCATGAATCCGATCAGCTGCAGTTCGATCCCGACCAAGGTGGGCAGGACGAGAAGCAGGGCTGCCCTCCAGGTCTTCTTGTAGAGGTATTCGTTGACCGGCATGCCGATGAGTGCGAGATCTCTGGTTGGGATGGTGAGGGCCTGAGCTACGCGCCCAGCGATGCTGTTCGGATCGCGGTGGGTGACGTCGGTCTGATCGGTATCCAGGGCTTCCGGGAGCATGCCTTGTACCCATGTGCCGATGCGGTCTTTGAAGGATGGGGCGGCATATTCGGATGTCTGATGCGTCGTCGTTGTTGCATTGAGGCGCTGGATGGCAGCGGAGAGCCTTGGCTGGCTTGGAAGCAGTTGCGCGATCAGCAGGGTGACGCCGAGGCCGATTAGCGCGCCGGGGAGTAATGCGAATTGCCACATCTCAGCGCCGTCCTTCCGTGGTTGCGATGGTGCGCCTCGTTGACGCTGTCGAGGATTGCATCCTGCTGTCGTCGTCTGGCGTATCAGAGATCAGGATCCGGGGTGCTTGCGTGGTCTGGGTCCGCTTCTTGATGCGCAGCAGCAGAATGACGTAGACGATGAGCCAGCCGGTCAGCATGAGTTGACCGATTGGCGTCTGGTATGCGCTGAAGAACTGGTTACCGAGCGGGAGTAGCAGTAGCAGGCCGAGAGTGACGTAGGTCACGAACCGGACTACTTGACGGGTCTTGGCCCGGTCCGCCTCGACCTGCCGCCGGGCTTTCACCTCATCGAACACGTCTTGGGCGAGGTCTTCCAGAGAGCGTTCCAGGCTGCCGCCGCGGGCGTTGGCAGCCAGCTTCAGGTGAGCCACCACGAGATCACCGGTCGGATCATCAAGGTCTACGGCGAACTGCTGGAGGGCGTCGGGAGTGGACCAGCGAGCAGCGATGCGAGCAGCGAGCCGGTTGACGGGCTCAGCGATGTTCGCGGGAACACTCTGAACTGACAGCGCAATGGCCCGTTCAATACTCGCGCTGCCCGATCCGAGGAGGCCGGCAAGGCTCCGTGTCCACTGCTCGATGGCTTCCAGTCGGGTGATCCTCGCCGGGCCGTCGCTTTGGCTCAGGAGAGCTGGGATGCCCACGGCGGCGACGGGTACGGCTATCAGCGTGATGGCCCAACCGGAGACGGCGAACAGGATGACACCAAGAGCGAATCCGCTGGCCAGTAGCAGCTGGTTTCGACGGCTCATGGACTTCCGGAGGTTCTGGATCCGCTTCTGCATTCGTCCTGGCATGCGAGCGGCGCTGTTGTGCGGAGCCGGAACGAAGCTGAGCGTGACGACGAGGATGCCGACCAGGATGAGCCCGGCGGTCAGGGAGAGCAGTGTTGCGTTCATGCGGCGTTGCCCTCCTCAAGGAAACCCTCAACATCCACCCCGGCGGCGAGGAGCTGCTGGAGGAGCCTGCCGTGGGGCATACCGACTCGGACCAGGTCATGGGTGGTGGGGTCCATGACGAAGAGCGGGTGCGTGGTCGGGGCCTTGTTGTCCCCGTTGCTTTCCACCTGGGCGATTTCGGTGACGACGCGGCGGAATCGGTCGCCCTCGATGACGCGGTCCATGTGGATGATGACGTCGATGTCGTGGGCGATCTGCATGTGGGCGGTCTCGAGGTTCACACCAGGGTTGCGTACCGCGAGGAGGGCGATTCGCCCGATGGTGCCGGCGGCGCTCTCAGCGTGGATGGTGCACATGCCGCCGACCCCCGACTGGAAAGCCTGGAACATGGCATCGATTTCCACCCCGCTGCGCGCCTCTCCGACGATGATCCGGCGGACGTCTTTACGGAGAGCCTGTTCGAAGAGGCTGCTGACGGTCACCGCGCCGACCGTAGTGCCATCCGCCAGCCTCTCCCCCTGACCTTGTCGATGCTTCATGGGGTAGACCACCTCGTGCCGATCCCCCATCTCGTCGAGGAAGAGCTCGTACTCCTTTTCGATCGTCGCGATCGGCTCGAACGGGTCGATCGAGTTACAGAGTGCGCGCATGAGCGTTGTCTTACCGGATCCGGGAGGACCGGCCACGGCAATACGTCGTGAGGCTTTCACCAGTCCGGTGAGAGTCGGGACGGACTCGGGAGTCAGACTGCGATTCGGGCCCTTGTCGTAGCTGCCGTCGGGGTTCGGCGTCATGCCGGCCATGTCCTCCAGAGTTACGTCGACGAATCGATGAACTCGGATCACCGCCGACGTGTGCCGTTCCGTTGGAGACGTTGTGGCTGTGAGACGGGCTCCTCCGGGAAGGTCCAGGTCCAGCTGAGAGTCTGTGGCGCTGAACGGGCGAGAATCAGCGGTGCCGTTGACGTGTGCGGCGATGAACTGCAGCTCGGCAAGGAACTCAGCGTCTGAACGAGCGACGGGCGGCAGCTTTCTGCGGGTCCCGTCAGCGAAGTACGCGACAGGCCGGTCGAACCGAGGAATGTGGATGTTCTCCACGCCCTCCAGCTCGATGAGAGGCTGCAACTTGCCGATACCGAACACCGAATCGAATACGGCCTTCGTGATGACGGCACGACGGTCCGGACCCCACGCCTTCTCGTCACCGCCACCTCGCACGACACGTTCGACGTGAGCGGCGACGGCTTCGAGGATGTGCTTGCGGGCCTGCTCGCGACGATCGGATTCATCCATGCCGGGCTTGTTGCTGTTCGCAAGATTCGAGGCGACCTCAGCGCGCAGATTCGACACGACATCCCAGTCGGCTTCGCTCTCCAATACCGCTGGGACGGGTTCGACGCTGGCCGGCGAAGTGGGAGCGGATGCGCCCACCGCTGCCAACAGGTGCTGTCCAGCTGCTGAGGACCTCTCCGTCGAGTGGGTCGGCGGAACGATTCGGGCTGAGGCGGGATCATCCGATGCGCCGAAGAGGGGCATGCTGCTGAGTCTGGGGGGCGTTTCGTCGTTGCTCATGCGGACACTTCCTCAGTGACAGACGGCCGAACTCCGAGTCGATCGCGTCGTAGGCGGATGTTGTGGTTGATGGCGTCGATGCCGGTTGTCAGGCTCCGCCGGAACGCTGATCGATCGAACTTGGCGGGAGCTTTGGAGCCGCGGGAGAACACTGCGGCCGCCGCCGGATCATTCTTCAGCCGGGCTGCAGCCGGGATCCTGAGCAAGTCGGACACCTCCTCGGAGTCGTACTGTTCTCCGGGTTCTTCGACGAGCCACAGTGCGAGGCGCTCTGCGTGGCCGAGTGGACTCAACCGGGTAAGCAGCTCCGGCACTCGTTCGCGGGCCGCGTAGACGTCGGCAAGGGTGGGGTGCAGGGCCAGCAGCACACTGTCGGCAGCCTGAAGCAGTGGCAGACGCGCGTCGTTGATTCCGTATCGGCCGATGTCGATGATGACGTCCGTGTTCGCTCCTTCGAATGAACCCAGCGTCTGCGCCAGGGCTCCCCAGAGCGTGCTCGTGCCGGCGCCGGCTGCCGCCGAATCGAAGCCGGCGACGAAGTATCGGCCATCGGCGTGGAAGGCTGCATCGAGGATGCCGGCTGGGGTGAGCTGTCCACGCAGATGATCGATGGACAGGTTCGACAGTCCTTGGTTATGCGGGTACTGGGCACGGAAAAAGCCAGGCAGAATGCTGCTGTTCTTGGACGTGTCGGCTTCGATGTACAAGGTGGGGCGCGGCCAGTTCATGGCTGCGCCTATGGCTGAAGTTGTCACCCCGGGGGCGCCGGTGACACTTAGGAACACGATGATCGACATGGTTGTCAGCTTCCCGACGTTGAGCCGCTATCGATGACGAGTGCAACGCGTCCGGTCGCTGACGTCGCTGCCACGGTGGTGGCCTGGGCGTTCGGCACCAACAGGTCCACGATCCACTGGTTGGTCTTGGTGTTCCACTTTGTGGCGAAAACGGTCGCGCGGTAGCTTTGCGGGGCCTCCTGGGGAGGATCGCCTTGGGTAACCGGGGTAACGACGACGCGCACGTTGTCCCCAGCGGTGACGTTGTACGACGGCATCTGAGAGCTGGTCAGTGCCACCCCGACGATCGACATGCCGTCTTTCACCGGCAGGGACTTCCCAACGTTGCTGGACGTCACGAAAGTGCCGGCCGGGAGGTTGACGACGGCCAGCTGCCCGACGGCCTGCGACTTCTGGTCGGCGCTGAAGGCGCCGGTGCCCTGGCCGGGAGTGATCTCCAACGGTTTGAGGTCCTGCTCCGTGATGGTCTCGCCTCGAGCGACGTCGGTACTGGTGACGAGGACCGTGACGGCGTGGCTCTGGTTCGTCACGACGAGGTAGGTCGTCAGCATTCCGATGACGATCAGAGCGATGCCGATGGGGAGTACGAATTTGCGCTTCTGGGCGACGCGGGGCTGTTGCTGCTTCTGTGCACGAGCTGAGGTTCTCGGCGCGCGGTCCCGTTTTCCGAGTGCGCGTCGAGCCCCCTGGTCCTCGATCGTGACGGTCATGGCTTGCCTTTCAGTCGGTGGGAAGAAAGTCGTCCAGAGCGGCGACGACCATTACGCTCCGATTGGGAGCGCCCACGGTGGTTTTCAGACCCTCGAGGATCTGCTTGTTCTCGGCGGTGATGCGTACGATGAGCGGTCGCTTCAGCTCGCCGCTGAAATCGCGCCGTACCGCCCTCGGCGGCCGGCTGAATAGCGTCGTTCCCCCGCCGCTGTCGCCGCCGAGGTGAATGGTCTTCTCTCCAACAAGTTCGGGTAGCCGGTCGTACGTTGCCTCGAGGGCGTTGAAGATGATGTTCGGATTACTCAGCCCGGACTTCTTCCGGTAGCGCTCGAGGCGGCCTTCGAGGCTTACAGGCAAGTTGATCGCGACGGGCTGATCTGCCCGAGACTGGACCGCCCGACCAACGCTTGCTGGCACCGGAACTGCCTGCAAGGTGGGCTTCTTCTCGGCGGGTTGCGTGATTCGCGATGACGCGTTCTTCCGCGGCGTCTTTCGGGTCCGCTCCCCCGCGGCGCCATCACCAACCGCTACTGGGTCAGTGATCGGGGCGACATCGACGGGTTCGATGGGTGCAGTATTCGGGGCGAGTAGTCCGCCAAACTTGGCGCCGAGGTTTTCGTGTCGCGAGGTTCGCGCTTGACCGAACTGAGGTGTGCTGCTGTCGCTCATGCGCGAGCTCCAGCTTCTTCCCTGACGACGCGCTCGTGTTGTGCGAGGGTGGTGAGAATCTCCTCGGTCAGCAGCAGGTAGTCCCCCGCTAGTGAGCCGGCGCTGTCTGCAATTCGCGCCTGAGGTGGTCGGTCGAGTTTGGATTCCCGGAGGGCTTTGAACCAGGGTTCCTGGTTCTCCGCGTCACGAGCGAGTTCGATGGCCACTTGACCGCGCCTGCGGGCGTTCACTCCGGATGCCTGAGCAAACCGGATGCTGGCGGAAAACACTGGGGCGGCGCCGCCCATGATGTCTGCCAGCAGGGCCCGGGTTTCAGCGATGATCCGCGTGCCGCTTTTCACTACAGGAAACAGCACGACGCCGAGTACGGCCAAGTCGGGATTCTTCGGTCGCACTTCGACGACTCGATCAGCCAAGCGGGAGAGACCGCGCAGGGAACTGTCGTCGGGTTGGGTGGGGATCAAGATCCAGCGGGCTGCGAATAGGGCGAGCGTCTGGATGGCCCCGTCGCCGGGCGGAGTGTCGATGAAGATGACGTCGTAGTGATCGGCGATGTCGGCGAGTTTGTCCGCGAGCGCCTCGCTGACGTCGATTCCGCGGGAGTTCTGACCTTGGATGTGGTCGATCAGCATCTCCGTGTGTCGTCCGGCGGGAACAACGTCGAGATTCTTGCGGATGTTCTTCATCGGGACCAGGGGCTGACCCATCGCGATGGCGGTGAATAGCGCTGCACCCTGGTCGTCGACACCTTCGACCTCGCGGTAGCCGAGGTCGTCTGCGATGTCTCCCTGCGGATCAAGGTCGACGACGAGTGTGCGATAGCCCGCTTCCGCAAGCACTGCGGCCTGGTTGGACGTCACGCTCGTCTTTCCGACGCCGCCCTTGTTGCTCTGCACCGTGATGACCCGCCGCAGCTTCATACGACGTTGAGGCGTCACCATTGCGGTTCACCGATGTACGGGTTGCGTTTGTGTGATGGCTGCATGGCGCAATAATAGCAACAAGTGTATGTCATTACAACTAATGTACTGCGCAATATGGAAGTAACCCTGATGTACCAACATGGCAGCTATGCATTATGCAACGCGTTTTACAGGCGGAATAAGTGCAACATGGAGCAATCAATATTGCGCAATAGAAACGCAATAGATTGGCTCGATCGCAATGAGAGCTGAGATCACTGCCGGCGAGCCCGAGAGTGGCGTGGTCGGGCCAGCCGAGGTTTGGTTCACTACCACTCGCCATTCTCGCTGATGTACTGGCTCATAGCGTCGATGAGTTTGGTGCGTATGCGCCACACACGTTTCTGCATCGTGGCGGGGGTACAAGCATGCTCGAGCGCCAGGGACGCGCGGTCCTCAGGATCGCCGAGGTCGGCCTTGGCCAGGATGGCGACTTCTTCTCGGTTGAGGATGCAGCTGTCAACAGCCCAGCTGAGCACGCGGACGAGGTCATCAAAGCTTTCGTCACCCGTGTTGGTGCGTCCGACCTCGTACTCGACATCGGTGGTCGCACCGGCCAGTCCGGGGAGGATTGCCATGTCGGTGGGGATCTCGTCGATGTGCCGGTCTCGGGTCCTCCGGACGGACTCGGAGGCGTTGAGTTCGTGGAGAGTTCCGAGCGACAGTGTGCCGGCCACGGATCTGCGGATGTGAATCGGGTAGCACTGGATGGCTTGCCAGAGGCAGGAGATCAGGATTCCCATCCGTTCATCGCCGCATAAGCCGCGCAAGGCAGTGCAGCTGGCGGCCAGTTTCAATGCCTTGGGAATCATGCACTGGACCAGAGCGCGGCCAGCGGTCTCGCCGGCGGGGGAGTGGCAGTGCGCGATGGTGATGAGCTGGTGAAGCAGCCCATCCTGCTGCGGCTTCCGTGCCGAGGCGATCAGGTCGAGCAGCTCGCCGCCGCTCATCTGCCCCAGATCGCCGAAGACGTGGACTGCGTGTGCGTGACGTGATTCCCACTCCCGGTTGAGCAGACTCAACGTCGTTGACTTCCCGGTTGATTCGACTGGCTCTGCCCAAGCCTCGCGCCTGTGGCCCGTGCTTTCCGTTGCGAGTGTCACGGTGACCCTCCCCATCTCTCATGTACGAGAGCGAGGTTCCTCATGGAGTCGAGATCAGAGTCTTGATCGATCGCCCGCCGCGGGCGACGAGCAACTGCCTAGCGGTCGACTGATGCCTCTAAAAGCACTGGTCTGAGGTGTATTTCCAGCAGGAAGCAGAAAAACAAGATTGTTGAGCGGGACATGTCCGGTACAGGGCGATGTGGGCACCTGATTCAGGTGGAGCGGTCATCCGGCTGTCTCTGATTCGTGGAGAAAGGCCCGCAAGTGGGAACCAGCAGGGGACAGGACGCACCGTCTGAAGACAGCTATCGCGCCTTCATCCGGGACGCCGCCAGCGTGCTCGACGTGAACACGGAGCTCAATGACGTCGTCCCCGCTCTGATCGAGAAGCCATTCGATGTTCATGCGCAACGCAGAGTCGTGGAGCTGTTGAGCTCAGAGCGCCAGAGCGCCGCGAACGAAGCTGCTCGACGAATCATCGGCCCGCACAAGCTCGCGAGCAGCGCATGATGCTGCGGAAGAACCGATCCCGGGAGCTGTCTCGACCGGAGGCATCCGCGTCCTCCGCAGCTCAGACCAACGGATGGACCAACGGCTCAGCGCTGGGTTCGTGGGGGTTCACCGTCCTCCTTGTGGTCGCCATCGCGTGTGGCCCCGTCGCGCTTGGCGTGGCGACGCTCAGCGGTGGTCCGTCGACCGCGGCGCCGCGCCCTGAGCAGACCAAGCCGCCATCGCCGCTACGGCAGTCCACTGGAGCATTCGCCATCGGATACGTGGGTGCGTGGCTAAGCGCGACTCAGGATGATGCGACCGCGTTGGAGGCGTACTCCAACACCAGCGCGATACAGCTGTCCAAACTCCCGTTCCAATACCGAAATATCGCAGTGGCCTCCACGACTGACACGGGAGGCGACCTTCTCCAGGTGACTGTCGCTGCAGACCTCAAGGACGAGACGATTCTGCCCGGCGATGGTGATCAGTGGCCGCGGCGGTATTTCCAGGTCACCGTTCTCACGGCCAGCGACACCCTCACCGCCATCGGGCTGCCGGCGCCCATGGCGGGCCCCCCGACCGTCACGGCCGCCCCGCAGCTGGACTACAGCGAGACGATCGCATCAACATCTGCAGCTGGCACGACGGTGTCGGCCTTCCTTGGCGCATACCTGACTGGCCAAGGGGCAACGCAGCCGTACACGGCGCCGGCAACAGAGATTCCGGGAATAGAACCAGCACCGTACTCGAGCGTCACCGTCGCCTCAATCCAAGTTGCCAGCTCGCCAGCGGACCACCCGCGTGATGGCGACACCCTCCAGGTGTACGCGGCAGTGACAGCCGCCAACGCGGCCGGCCAGCAAGCCACCTCCAACTACGTCCTGAACCTCCGCGCCCGCGCGGATCGATGGGAGGTAGCTGCCGTCGGCGTCAAACCAGCGCTGGCGACTACCGATAGCCCTCCAACCCCGGAACCGTCCGGAACCTCCAACACAGAAGGAAAACAACCATGACTTCGCTCTCCGCGCTGCTCTCAACGGCAGCCACCAACGTCTACAGTTCCGTCTCCCAACTGCATCTCCGCGCGCTGTCCGCTCTGGATGACCCATCCACGCGTGTCATCGCTGGCGGCATCATCGACACTGCCCAGCAGACGGTGCAACAGCTACAAGCCCTCGCCGTCGGCGTCGGCGTGTTCGCCGCCGTCGTGGTCTTCGTCATCGTCTCCGCGAAGGGCGGATGGAGCTTGGGCGCGCTCATTCGTGCTCTGATCATCGGTGGTCTGATCGGTTTCGCGGTTGGAGGCGGCGGAACCGTGTGGATCGGCAACCAGTTCAAGCAGCAGGTAGGCAGCTGACCCACCATGCCTGCTCCGCGGACACCTCAGACCGCTCGGTTCTACACTGCCGCGCGCCGCGTACCCGTCCTGATCGGAAAGATCAACGGCACGCGAATCTGGGGAGGCCCGTACACGTTGACGCAACTCGGCGTGGGCGGCCTTGTGTTGTGGGTGGGATACCAGACCATCTCACTCTGGGGAGCTGGTTTCGTGCCACTCGTCCGATTGATCGTGTTGGTGGGTGTCGCCTTCGGCGTGACGTGGGCGGCTGGCCGGATACCTTCCACTCGTCGCAAGATCCCCGACCTCGCGATCGACCTCGTGGCATCCGTGTCCCTGCCGGAGCTCGGTCGCTACAAGGGGTCGCCGGTGCGCATCGCCCGCCCGCACTACGTCAGCGGATCAGTCCTGATGCACCTCAGTCACTCTGAAAGGCCGCCGCACCATGTTCCGGTTGCGGCCCGCCCCACGGTCGCCCACCCGATCACCGCTGCGATCCCTGAGATCAGGTCCGCTCCTCTCATGCCGGATGTCGAGGATCTGCCCGCCAACGTCACGCCGATACGGCCTCGGCACGCCACCGGAGTCGAGCGTCTCCTCGAACAAGCCCGCCAAAAGGAAACCCACCCATGATCACCCACCGTCCCTCCCGCGCAGCGGGCCTGTCCTCCACACCGGTATCGAAATCGGCTGCAAGCCACGAACAACACGGTGACCCTGGTTGGCGGTCCGCCCCTGTGTGGACGGTGGTCGCCTAATGGGTATGCGGCTGCCGGCGACGGCGATGACTGGCCACCTGATGTGGACGCGAACCGGAACGGTGTGGGCGACATGGCGGCTCGAGGGCCTCGCCAAGGGGTTCGGCAGCTCCGATACGAGCACCTGGTCGAAGCTGTACCACCAGAACCTGTTCCAGTCCATTCGCGGTGAGTACCTCCTCCTGGGGCTCACGGCTGATCTGGACCCCGTCTCCGTGGTCAATCGGATGCTTGAGGGCGTTGATATTGAACGAAGCAAGGCATGGGCGTTGGAGACGATGCTGACCCTCGACAGCCTTGCCGAGAAGCCGCTGGGGAAGCGTGAATTCTGGTTGAGCGCCCCAATCCGATCCGGAAACGTCAAGCAGCGGATGTCCGCCATCGGACGGAATGCTGAGACATCGGCGCGTGATCTGCTGTCACTTCCCGTGCGGCCCCCATCGAATAAGGAAGTGCTCGCCGCGCTGCAGTCCGCAGGAAAGATCGAAGAGCAGTTGCCGGCCGACTTCGCACCGCACCGCGCGACGGTGGCTGAGCAGGTCTGGATCGCCTCGCACTCGCAGACTCGCGGGCTGGGCTTGGATAACGCTGCACCGGATACCTCTGGTCGGACTTTGGGTGGGGTGGCCCAGCAGTACGGGGCCGACGAATTGCCCGACCGCACCGTCGGCTCCGTCGTGTTCCCCAACCCTCTGATCGATGAGGGTGGGCAGACGGAGCTGCCGAGCAAGCTCGCGAAATACGACCCTTTCACCCGCCGATACGTCAAAATCCAGAACCTTCGCGAGGAAACGACGTCCTATCAGGTGCTGCTGGCTCTCGCCGGCACCCCGAAGGGTGGCTGGGAGACGCCCGCAGTCGATTGGGTGGGCCGCATCGACGAGCTCGGCGTGGACGCTGATTGGGCAATAAGACTCAACGTGATCGCTGCTGGCGACGCCGCTCGGCGCAACAAGCGCGCCGAGGCCAACCTGACAGACCAACTCGACCAGCAGGACGGCACCGCCGCGATCACCGGATCCGGGGGCTCCCTTGTCACGACCGCGCGCACGCTGCAGGAGTACCACGCAGAGCTCAACCGGTCGGATAAGGAGGTCGAGGTGCAGGCCTCGATGATCCTCGCCGTCGCCGGTCCCACCCCGGATGAAGCTCGTGCCCGAGCTCAGTTCCTGCAGAAGGACTTCAAAGGCATCGACTTCACCTTCGATATCCCGTTGGGCGCGCAGGAAGCGCTCTGGTGGGGGATGCAGCCGGGCTCTCCGACATCTCGTCAGGTACGAGAGTTTGTTGAGATCACCACCGGCGCCATGTTCGCCACGCTAGTTCCGATTACTTCATCCGACCTCGGAGACGCGAAAGGCATGCTGTTCGCCGCCAACATCACCTCCGGCACGGAACGACCCGTTCTGCTGGACCTGGAAGGGCAGGCGGAGGCCGACATTTCCGGCTCAATCGGACTCGTCGGAGAACAGGGCGGCGGCAAATCAACCACGATCAAGGCAATTTTGGGAGCAACCCACGATCGTGGCGCGAGCATCATCATGATCGACCGTACGGGCACCCGTGAGTACGCGACCTTCGCGCACTCACTCGATCCGACCGAAACAGTGATCTGCGACGTGGTGAACCCGATCTACTCGCTCGACCCGCTGCGCCTCTTCGGCGCCCGGGAAGGCGCCACACACGTGCTTACTCTGATGACAGCGCTTCTGGGCGTCGACGTCCTCTCAGACATCGGCGCCACCCTCGCCGACGTGCTGGATCCTGACTATGTCGCCGTACATAACTTGCGAGACCTAGGCCGGCTGCACGCGCACTTGCGCGAGCTCGGCGAATCCGACCCGGAGGCTCGCTCAATCGCCAAGCGGATGAGCCTGTACGTGGGCAAGCAATTCGGCCAAGTGCTCTTCGACAGCGACCTGCCGGCACTGGACCTGAGTAAGCGCGGGATTGCGTTCCTGACCGCCGGGCTGGCGTTGCCGACTCAGATCGAGCTCGAGCAGAACAAGATCCCCTATCAAAAAGCGTTCGGCCGGGCGATCTACGCGCTTCTCACCTCGATCAGCCGCCGGATCTGCTTTGCCGACGACAGCAAGCTGAGCGTGTTCGCCGTCGACGAGGTCCACCACATCACCATGTCGCCCGAGGGAGACCAAGAGATGGACGCCTGGTACCGCGAAGGACGCAAGTACAAGGCGTCGGTCATCGCCGCGAGCCAGGACGCCCCGTCCCTCGGGAAGAACCGGGGACAGATCAAGAACCGGCTGGTGTTCCGTCAAACCGACGAGGATCTGGCTGTCGCGAATCTCGAGTGGTTCAACAAAGGCTTGGGGGAGGACCGCGACATGATCAACCTCGTCACGCAAGACCTCTCACCCCTCGGCGCCGGCGGCAGGGTCGCCGACGATCGCCGCGGCGAGGCGCTATTCCGCGACGCCCGTCGTCGAATGGGCAAGATCCGGGTAAGCCTTCCCCACGTCACCGAACGTCGCACCGCCGTGTTGTCGACACCTTCGAGGAACTCCGACGAGGCGGCATCATGATCGCCGCCCTGCACTCCGCCTATCGCACTCTCCGTGCCCGCGCCCGACTGCTCTGGTCCTGGGCCCGACGCCATCCCAAGATGGCGATCCTGCTCGCCATCATCATCTGCTGGCTCGTCTCGGCGATCGCGGCCGTTCCGGCCGCCTACGCCGACGGAACCGCCGGTTCATCCGCACCGCCCTACATGCCACCGATCGACCTGAAGGACTCCAACGGGGTGCCCCTGTGGCGATACGCGATCCTGCCCATCGACCGTGGTGACATCCTGCACCCGGTCACGATGTACATCTCCAACTGGGTGGATGGGATCTGGACCTTCAACATCGCAGCGTTTGCCTGGTGTACCTGGTCATTGGCGTTCCTGCTGCAATTCACCTGGGTGGACTGGATCGCCGCGCCCGTCGACGCCCTAGCCCACACCGTGCAGTCCATCGTCGGGCAACTCGGCTGGCCAGTCTTAGCGCTCATGCTCGCCGGCGGCGTCTTCGGGATTACGCTCGCATTCGGCCGGTTCGCCCGCGGCGCAGTAGACCTTGGAGTATCAATCCTGTGCTTCGTCCTCGCGACAGGTGTCTTAGCCAACCCGGTGGCCACCCTGACCGGCGAGCACGGTGCTCTGGCAGTCGCTGAATCTACCGGAGCCAACCTCGCTGCCAGTGTCTTGTCGACCGACGGAGCAGACCCCACCGGCACACCCAGCAAGGCTGATGCGCAGAAGCTGATCTCGCAGTCCCTCATGGGCGGGCTCATCGACGTGTTCGTGCGGCTTCCCGCTCAGGAGATCACCTTCGGCCACACCCTCTCAGGACAATGCGACGCCATCTTCACCGCCCAGATCCAGTCGGTCTCTGCGTTCGACACCGGTTCCACCGTCGTCCGTGACGCGGTCGGCAAGTGCGACAAGGACGCCCAGGAATACGTCACGCACACCAGTCCCGCCCAGATCATGACCGCGCTCACAGTGACGGCCGGCAGCGCGGTGCTGCTCGTCATCGCCGAGGTGATCGCCTTGGCCGCGCTGGTGTCGGTGTTCTACGCCCTCTACAACGCCCTCAAGCTCACGGTGAACGTGTACCTGGCCATGGCGCCCGGGGTTGCCCGCGGTGCCCTGTGGAAGTCCCTGATCGGGAGCTACGTCGGTGCCCTGATGCTCGCCTTCACGATCGTCTCTCTCGCGGTCTACCTGCAGGTTCTGCAATCGGTGATGAAGGCTGCCTCGCATGCAGGCCTGACGATCACCGCGCAGACGACCGTCATCGTCATCATCGTCATCGCGCTGATCATCACCTTGATCGTCGGAATTGTCCGAGCGCGCAGGTCGGGCAAGCGTCTGGCCAGCTGGCTCACCAGCCTCGGCCGCGGCGGAGCTGCGCAGCAGAGACAGATGTCGCCTCTGATGAAGGAAGGTCTCCGGACTGCCGGGCAGTACGCGGCTAACCGTCTCAGCCAGCCTCGCTCGCAACGTGAGTTGCCGGCCAAGCCGAGCGCCCCCATCGAGGCCGGAGAATTCACCGCAACACCCGCCCGTCGTACCGGTCCGGCCGCCGCCGTCAAAGTCGCATCCACAGCGGTGCGAACAGCGTCAGCGGTTGCGCAGCTCGGCGCGGCCGCCTCGACCGGGGGAGCGTCAACGCTGGTCATCAAGGCTGCACAGATCGGTGGGAAAAGGGTGCTGCAGCGACACACTCTGAGCGCCATGACTGGCATGACCGGCAAGGTTCTGGAGCATAAGACAGCCCGTCCTCAGCCCAGCTCCTCGCAGAGCATGCCGTACGGTCGGCAGATCGTCGTGGACAGGACGGGGGTGGGCAAGATCGCCCCGGCAGCACAGGACCGTGGCGGCGCTTACCAGGTCACGCAGCTGCGCCCCCGTCCCGTCTCCGGATCGCCCTTGCGGGCGGCGCTCGAGGCGGCGTCCAAGGGATCCGCGGTGTGAAGGGCCCTGGCGGCATAGCGGCGGCTGTCGTAGCCGGAGTGCTCGTCGTTGTGATGGGTGTATCCGCCCTCGCGGTCTCTTCGATGCAGTTCTTCTTCAACTCCGGCGCGGCGCTGGGATGCGCCGTCCCTGGCCGCGCCGGAGATGCCGGCACCACACCTGCTGGCACGTCGGTCGACGTCGGCAACGGGAAGACCCTCCAGCTGAACGCTGAACAGCAGTCGAACGCCGCCACGATCATCGCGGTCGCCCGGTCTCTCAACGTGTCGTCCCGTGGCATCCAGATCGCCCTGATGACCGCTCTGCAAGAGTCGACCCTCCGCAACTTGTCCTATGGAGACCGCGACTCAGTAGGGATCTTCCAGCAACGCGCCAACTGGGGATCCGTCGCCGAGCGGATGGACCCGACCTACGAGGCCAAGGCATTCTTCGGCGGCCCCCTCGGACCCAACCACGGAAGCCCCCGCGGCCTGCTCGACATCCCGGACTGGCAGGACATGAACCTCAGCGCGGCCGCGCAAGCCGTGCAGATCTCGGCCTTCCCCGCCGCCTACGCAAAATGGGAGACAGCCGCCGCGGCGATCATGGCCAGCCAAGGCATCACCGCCACCGCGGACACCCTCTCACCGGCAACCAGCAGCGGCGGCTGCGCCAACGCTGGCGGTGGCACCCAGAACGCCTCCTGGACGGCTCCGAACGGCAAGACCGGCGCGGACATGGTCGCCTACGCCGAACAGTTCGTCGGTAAGGTCCCGTACTCAGGAGCGTGCGGCTCAGCAGGCAGCCCCACCGCCGGATGGTGCTGCACCGGATTCGTGTCGTACATGTACCGCCAAGTGCTCGGAATCGACCTCCCCAGTCCGGTCGTCTCAGGTCAACTCGCCCAGGCACACCAGATCCCCGTAACGGCGGCGCAAGCAGGCGACCTCATCGCCTGGGGTGGCGAACACATCGGGATCTACGACGGAAACGGGGGAGTGATCCACTCACCCGACTGGGGTCGCAACCTCACCCACGCCAAGAGCTACCAGTTCACCGTCGGCGGCAACCAAGCCTCCTTCTGGCGCGTCAACGCGCTCGGCTCCGGGAGTTGGTAAACCGTGTGGAAGATCGTGCTCGTCACCATCGGGATCTGCCTCATCGCCGGTCTAGCCATCAACGCAGCCCTGACCTCCTCGCATCCTCCTGGACAGCGCGACCATCCGACCCACTCCGTCCCACCTGTGGCATCAACGCCTGCTCCACGGCAGGCGGACGGGTTTCAGCAACTGCTGCAGACGAGACTGACCACCACCGGGTCGCAGATAGCCGCCGGCCTTCCCGCCACTCTTCTGCTGGAAAACGTTGCCGGAGAGACCGTGTACGCCCGTGTCACCGCCGGCGAACTCGACCAGCACCCGATCAGCGATGCGCCCGCCGCCCAGTACGCTGCAACGTCCCGCTACGACACCTTCTACACAATGCCCGTCGAGATCACCGTGATCGGCATCGTCAACACCGCAGGTACCGCGACCGCCCCCACAGTCACGTTCACGCCAGCAGTCCTCGCCCGGTTCAGCATCGCAACCCACCCGGGAGCGGATCCGTTGCCGTACTCCAACACCCTGACCTCCTCGTCCTGCCCCGGCCTGCCACAGGTCGTCACCCTGCGCGCCGGTCAGGCCCTCGGCTGGTGCGTCCACGCGTTCGCCTCCGCAACAGCGAACCAGCCCACCGGCGGCCAATATGCCACCCTCACCGGGATCTACCAGACACCTGTCACCTGGACATCCCAGCGCTACGTCGCACCCACCATCCCCTAGAAGCGAGGCAACATCATGGCTCAGACCAACAACAACGACACGGACGACCTTCTGCTCTGGCTGATCGGCATTCCCCTCGCCGCCGTCCTGCTCCCCACCATCCTCGGCAATCTCCTTCCCCCTGTTCAGGCAGCCTTGGTCGGCTGGCACGTTCTGGTCGCCGACAACGTCCTCGTCCCCATCGGCGCCGGCACGGGCCTTGATCTTGGCCGCTGCCTGATCGCAGCAGCGCTGGTTGCGATCGCGATCTCCCTCCTCGTTCTGATCATTCGCCGCCGCGCCGTCGACCGCCAACGCTGAGATCTCTCGGAGTCGATCAAGACTTCCGACCCCCTAGCCCCGTACCGCCGGCAGATGGCTGCACCCTCCCCGGCGGTACGGCTTTTTTGCGCACTCACCGCCCGCACCAGGCCGAGGAGAGAGTCTTGATCGCCGCCATTACACTTGCTTCCACCGCCCACCCAGCACTCCTCCGCGCCGGTCGTGAGTGTCCAAAGACCCCTCTGGTAGAAGCCAAGACCATGCCCAACACCGATGAACCCGCCAACTCGAGCGGCTATCGATCACACGCCTACTACCTCAATACCCAGGAGCACCACGAGCGGCTCAAAGCAGCATGGTGGGCTACCCGCGAGGCTGAGGCGGAGTCAGCGTCCCCCTCACTCAACGCCCTCGTCGCCCGCCTGTTCGAAGACGAAGCTGCCCGCCTCGAGCAGAAGTACAACAATGGAGAAGCGTTTCCGGCCGCCCCGAAGAATGCGCGCGGCGTCAACCCGACTGCCACTTCCAGGCAGGGCCGATTCATGTCCGAGACCTGGTCCGAGCGCCGCCAGAAAGACTGAGCACGCGAGCGCTCACCGGTCCGCCACGGCTGTTATCCGCTGCCAAGATCTCGTCAGCAGCGTTGTGTACTCAGTTAGGTGATGGCTTGGTCATCATCGGCTGCCCTGCGATCGAGTCGGACCAACTCCGCGTATCGCAGTCCGATCTGGGCAACGATTTTGACAGCGGTGATCCCGTACGTCGCGAGCTGCACCTTCAGGTCGGCTTCCTTGAGGATCCGCGTGCCGCCGCCAATGCCTTCGCCGCCTGCCCACTTGGCCCCTCCGCCGATGGTGGCGAGCGTCGCACTTTTCGCCGCGGCGCCTCGCAGTTCTGAGTTCGGGGTGCCGGTGCTCGAGTTCTTCGTCGCAGCGTTGTGGAGAGCTGCCCACCGGACGTGCTCGCCTGCTTCCGCCGATAAGTTCGTGGCGAACAGGGCATCTGCGTCGAGGCCGGGCAGGACGTCGTTGATTGCGATGAGAAGTCGAGCGTCCACGTGTCACCCTCGGGATAGGTGCAGCCTGGTCTGCTGCTTTCTCGCATCCTAACGACGGTACGCGCGTGAGCTCACCCCCGGGATCGGGGGTAGCGATGAGGGCATCCCAGTTGGTCCGTCAGGCGCAACTGCCGTGATCGATCGCGCGGAAGGGACGTGCTCCCCGGTGACGAAATCCGTGGCATCAGACAGCTGTCAACAGCGAACCGTGGCCGCAGCTGGACCGGACACCTGTCGCGTTTGTTGCGGATCTATCGCGGAACGGTGCCGCACTAAAACGATCTACCGAGAGGCCGGGGGCGCTCGCTCCGCTAACCGCAAGCGGCACGGGCGAGCGTACCAAGGCTGTTAAGCGCATATCAAGACTGCGTTGTTGAAAAGTCTCCCCTTAGCGTCTGCGGCGCTTTTATTGCGCCACCTAGTTGTACTGAGCAGGCAACAGGCCTGCATGGTGCGCGCAATAGAGGAGCCCAAATGCCCTTTCTCCCTCGATCCCGCTTCGCCGCTGATTCGAGCGGTCAGGCGGCGATCGTCCGGCTCCCGCGTCAAGCGCCGCGATGGCCAGCCCACCTGCTGATCATGCTGGCCTTCGGCGTAGCAGCTCTCGGCGCGGCGATGCTTCTCGGGCTCGAAGGTCCCGCCTGGGTTGTCCTCTGCGTCTTCGCTGCTCTCACCATGGCAGGGATCACCACACTGGAGATTCGAAAGCAGCAGCGGGTCACGTTCATGGACGGAGCTGTCGAGGCCGTCTCCGGGACCATCGGAGCTCGGATTCCCTCCCGCGAGCTCGTGCGCCCCTCACGATGGGCCGGCGGTTGGGTGGGTGTACCTCAGCGGATCCGGATCCGGTACTCCGCCACGGTGAACGACACTGACCCGGCATTCGTGGAAGCGATCCTCGAGCACCTCCGCCGCCGGCTCGGCGTCCAGTACCGCGTGAAGAAACAGCGACCGCGGGTGTGTGTCATTCAGCTGGAG
Source organism: Terriglobus sp. (assembly GCA_965200815.1). Taxonomy (GTDB): domain Bacteria; phylum Acidobacteriota; class Terriglobia; order Terriglobales; family Acidobacteriaceae; genus Terriglobus. The sequence goes on from CBDAVC010000002.1 coordinate 35,099, forward strand.
ATCGATCCGGTCGAGCTGGCCGCGAAGAACCCCGACGTCGAACGAGCCAAGAAGACTGTCCACAACATCCTGGGGGTCGCGGTGACCAAGATCACCTGCGAGACCACGCCGGACGGTGCCGTGTCAGCCATCACTATTCGCGACGAGCTGGACGTGCGCGCATCGATGGCTTCTTACCGGCATCGCATCGATAAAGCCATCTCGTCCTATCTGCCCGGTCAATGGCGATCGCGTTGGAAGCTCGAGCAGGACGAGGTTCGGTTCGAGCTCCGCCCGCCGATGCCTGACCGCGTCGACCATGAGCTCCTTGAGAGCTACCCAGAAGTGGACCACGCCAGCTACGAGAAGTGTCGGCTGCCGATCGGCGTCGACGAAGACGAAAATGTCATCTATTGGCAGCCATCCGTCTCACCGCACCTGCTGATCATCGGTGGCACCGGATCCGGTAAGACTTCCGCAGAACACACCATCCTCACCGAGCTCGCGCTCAGGAAGAACCGCATCTGGGTACTCGACGGCAAGCGCATCGAGTTCGCCGGCTTCCGGGAATGGCCGAATGTGGAATTGGTCGCTTCGCGCGTGGAGCACCAGGTGCGTATGCTCCACGCCGCCCACGACCTCATGGAACAGCGCTACACGCTGATCGAGGCAGGCCAGGCCAGAATCCCCGACTTCGAACCGCTCTACGTGATCATCGACGAATGGGCTACCTTCCAGTCCCGGGTCGTCAACTGGTACGCGTCCGTCAAGCCGGCCAGGGGAGGCGCGTCTAAAGCCCCGGTCTTCAGCCTCGTCGGAGACATTGCCCGCCTCGGACGGAGCGCGAAGATCCACATGGTCGTCGGCATTCAGCGACCTGACGTTGAATTCCTGGGCGGCGAGATGCGCGACAACTTCGGTGGCCGGCTCTCCCTCGGTCGCCTCTCTCCGCAGGGGGCGGTCATGATGTGGGACAGCGCCGCCACCGGCGTGGCTATCCCGCGAGGCAAGAGGGGCCGAGGGGTCTCCCTCAACGAGGATTCACTGCCGGTCGACGTGCAGACCTACTTCACGCCCGACCCTGCCAAGGTCGACCCGAGCAAGCCGGCCGAGCTTGCCATGATCGAGAGATTCCGTGCGGCCACGGAAGTGCGGCATCCGCGCAAGATGATCCAAGATCCCAAGCCGGAACTCGACGGCGACAAAGGCGTCATGCTCGATCCCAAATACAACGAATGGGCGAGCGCACTGATCGTCCCGTTCGATGACCGCCTCGCCGTCGCGCAGAGCATCGCGGCATCTGCCACTTCCGACTTCGACGAGGACCAGCCGACCCGCGCCTCCGCCAAGACAGACGAGGCGGTGGATGACGAATTCGAGGGCTACACGGCCCGCGAGGACGGAGTCGCCATCAGCTCTCTCATGCCCGGCGACCTGGTCCTCGTCGACGAGTCGCTCGACATGTGGGGCGTTGTCCAGCAGTGGGAAGGCGACCTGCTCGACGAGGACAACATGGCAATCGACTATGTCGACTTCGAGACCGGAGAACCCAACGTCATCTCCTACCCGGAGGGCGAGCGGCTCACGGTGCGCCGACCCACCGAGGACAACAAGTTGCACCCGTGACACATACTAACTAGGCTCATATACGAAACACGTCAGCGTGGGTCTCATCCGGGACAGGTTTGAAGTGTCCGGGTGGTCGCGCATCTGACACCTAGTTGTAGTGAGAGAAGGGATCGTCCCCACATGACGAATACGACGAAGGTTGTCGACTCGAAGGCTTCGTGCGCTGATTCCGCATACGCCGCTGCGGAAAGCTGGGCTGCCGGCCTCACGACCGATCTCGCCCTCGTCGGACGCTTCGCGTTTGAGTACGCCGAGACGATCGCCGATTTCCCAGCGCTCCGGTTCCCAGACAGCCCGCCGCCTACCCCCGCCGAGTTCGCGGAAGACAACGCCATCGACTACTCGTTCGTCACCGAGGGGCATTTGTCGGAGGAGGGCAGCAATGCCATTCTCTCGTAGCGGGTTCTGGGTTCTGGGCCTCTTGGGCGCCCTGGTGATGTTCTTCCTGGTCTGTGGATTTCCTTCCCACGTCAAGCAGGACGTTCGCCGGGATCCGTCGGTGAGCCCCAGCATGATCGTCGACGCCCTGGCCGCAGCGGGGCTGGTGCACGATGGGGCGGTCGCCGCGCCCGACGCGCAGGCTGTGCTCCAGGCGATTCCGGCCACACCCGGCGACTCCGTGGCGACGTACGACCGAGCCGCGTTTGGCCCAGCGTGGGCGGATTCGGACCGCAATGGTTGCGATCAACGCAACGACGTTCTTGCCCGCGACCTCACGGCCGTCGCCTTCAAGGTCGGCACTCACGACTGCGTGGTCCTCTCAGGCCGCCTCTTGGACGCATACACCGGCCGCACGATCGCGTTCATTCGTGGCCAGGACACGAGCGCCGCGGTTCAGGTCGATCACGTCGTCCCGTTGTCATGGGCGTGGCAGCACGGTGCAGCCGCCTGGACACCCGGGATGCGTGAGCAGTTGGCCACGGATCTGCTGAACCTGCAGGCGGTCGACGGGCCGACGAACGAATCGAAATCGGATCAGGGCCCCGCGACTTGGCTTCCGCCGGCGACCGGCTACCAGTGCCTTTACGTGACCCGGTTCGCCTACATCGTGAGCATCTACAAGCTCTCGATTGACCCCGCCGATCGTGGCGCCATGAACAACGTGCTGAGCACTTGCCGATGAGGACGGAGCACGCCATGCATGTCGCACCACCTGCACTTCAGTACTCGCCGCGGGCAGTGCCGTTCGGTGTTCCCGACCCAAGTGAAGTGCCATCCGGTGCTGTTTTCCGTTCCGATGATGGAAGGACGTGGCGGCAATCGTCTCGAGGCGGCCGGTATCTCTGGGTCGAGCTGCAGCAGCTTCCCCTCGACGAGTACCAGCGCAGGCAGCGACGCCTTCATCAGGCTCAGGTGTTCGCCGCGATCGCAGTCGCGCTCTCAGTAATCGTCGGCTGGATTCTCATGAATGCCGCGTTGCCGCCGGCCGTCACCGCGTACGGAGTGACGCTCGTCGTCATCGTCGCTGACCTTCTCCTCTTTGCCATCGCCCACATCGCCATAACCCGCCGCCGCACGTTCCCAGATCATCTCGATCGTGAGCAAGACGAGGAAGAGAAATGATGACTGTCACCGTCTATTCCAAGCCCAGCTGCGTCCAGTGCACCGCCACCCATCGCGCCTTGGACGACAGGCGAATCCGGTACGCCGTCCGTGACCTCTCCTCCGATCCCGCCGCCTTGGAGGAGGTGAAGGCCCTCGGTTACCTTCAGGCGCCCGTGGTCATCACGGACGAGGAACATTGGTCAGGGTTCCAGCCAGACAGGATCGCGGCCCTTGCGGTAGTAGTGAACGGTGGTGAGCTGTCATGAAGAAGAAGCACCTCGGATGTGCCCCGCTCACGATCAGACGGGGTCAGCGCGTCGAGTTGGTGCGGTGGCGGCTGGCCGGCGAGGGCTGGGAGTACGACCTGGTGGCCGGAAATTACCGCAAGCGAGATCGAGACAGCATCACGCTCGACGTCAGCGGCGACGTGCTCGTGTATCGCCGGGGTGAGTGGGAAGTGTGCGCGGCATGACACCCGAAGACCGCGCCGAGATCTCCCATCTCATCGTCGGTGATTCGATCTGTCTCGCGCCGGCAGCTCCCGCCACGCCGGACTGGCTGGTCCGCGCCGTCGACGAACGGTTCGTGATCCTGTCGCGCCCGTCCGACCATGAGCCCGGAGAGATCTATACGATCGCAGACTTGGTGCGCGGTGTGCGTGGCCCCTGCGATCTGGCCCGCGGTGGGTGGGACATGAGCTCGCCCACCTGGGCAGACGAGCTGCTCCGAGCTCTCAACTACGAGTTGCATGTCGAGGGGCTCCTGAGCGACGGTGTCTCCACCGTCGTCCTCGAGGAGGAAGCCGTTCAGGTCTCCCACCGCAACAATGTCCCGCTGGCGTTAGCCACTCCATCTGAACGAAAGGACGCGCGATGACCCTCGACTACTCGACCACGATCGACAGCTACCGCCACGCCGGCCGGAACGAGTTCCGCTCTCTGTCGTGGTCGAACACGTCGGCCTTCTTCGCCCGGAAACCACGCTGGCTGCGATGGCTGCGACTGTTCAGCTGGTTCGGAAAGGCAGCGTTCTTCTACAGCTGGCTCGCCGCAGGCGAGGTCTACGCCGCCGGTGACTCATCGAGTGTGGTGATGACCGTGCACAAGGGAGATCGGCGAGGTCGACTACCCGGGGTGTGGCTCGGCGTCGGGTTCTTCATCGGCTTCATCCTGCTTGTCGTCGGAGTTGTCCTTCTCTTGCCGTTCATCGTCGCCAACGCTGTCCTCAACGGCATCCTCCTTCTGATGCTCCTTGCCGTGGTGGGCCTGCTCGTGGGCGCCCTTCCATATCACCCAGATCCTCTGGAAAAGCCGACGATCACCCAGTACGCCGCAACTGGATCCGTGGTCGTGCTCCACGACCTCGTCCGCGGCCGCGATGATTCCCCAGGAACCGGAACGGCCCTGCTCGCCGCGGTCATCCGAGACCCCGCGTTCGCCGCCTTCACCGTGGTGGCTACCGCCACCACCGCTGCCGTCGCCGACCGGTACTGCGAAGCCGGGATGACCCGTATCTCCCCAGAAAGCCGCGTAGTCATCCGGGAAGCTGCTCGCCGAGACGACGGTGACCAGCCGTGAAGCGCGACACGCGCGCGGCCTTCCGCGCTCGAGCCGCCGCCACGGAGAAGACAATCGATCAAGCAGTTGCCGCCCGGCACGCCGAGATGACTGCGAAGCACCTGGAGCTGCGAGTCGCCGCCGCTGCCAGCGAAGCAGCCCGCGTCCGCCTCACTCGCGAAGACATGCTCGGCGCAACCCACGTGCGCACCTCGGCCGGATGGCACCGGGTCGCCACCGTGAACATCAAAACGGTGTCAGTGGAGACCGGGTATTCGTGGGTGGACCGGTATCGATTCGACCAGATCCTCCAAGTGCGGACGGTGTTGGTATGAGCGACCGTGTTCTCGGCTCGAACGCCGCCGTGGTCGTAGGTCGTTTCGATCCGGCCGGCCCATCCGGGTACCGAGCACGCACGTTGCCCAACGCGCCGACCCGAATGACCAGAGACGAAGCCGTCATTGACGAGTCCGCCTGGCTGGACCGGGAACACCAATGAGCACCCATTGGAATGGCTTGACCGTTACGGACCTCTTCTGCGGGGCCGGAGGGTCATCGTCTGGTCTCGTCGAGGCAGGCTACCGGGTAGTCATCGCGGCGAACCACTGGGCACGTGCGATCGAGTCACACCAGCTGAACCACCCGACCACCGACCACTCGAACGCCGACATCTCGCAGGTGAACCCGGCGTACTTCCCCCGGACCGACATTCTTTGGGGCAGCCCCGAGTGCACGAACCACTCGGTCGCGAAGGGTGTGAAGCGGCAGCGGGCAGAGAACGCCATGCTGTTCGATCTCGACGGCACCCGGCCCCTGCCCGATGAAGCCGCGAACCGGTCCCGCGCGACCATGTGGGACATCCCCCGATTCGCGGAGTTCCACGAGTACCGGGCAATCATCCTTGAGAACGTCGTCGACGCCTACCGGTGGATCATGTTCCCCGCCTGGCTGCAGGCGATGGAGCTCCTCGGCTACGAGCACGAGCTCGTTTGGCTGAACAGCATGCATGCCCAGGGCGGCGGACTGCCGGCGCCGCAGTCCCGGGACCGCATGTACATCGTCTTCTGGCGGAAGGACCGCCGCGTCAAGACCGGCGGCACTCGTCGCCCCGACGTAGCGAAATGGACCCGTCCCCGCGCGGTGTGCACGGTTCATGGCGAGGTCCGCGCGGTGCAGTCGTTCAAGAAGGCCGAGGCCTGGGGGCGGTATCGCGCGCAGTACGTGTACCGGTGCCCGTCGTGCGCTGCCGTCGTCGAGCCCGCATGGCTGCCGGCGTCATCCGCAATCGACTGGTCGATCCCAGGCGAGCGGATCGGAGATAAGAAGCGGCCACTCGCGGAGAAGACACGTCTGCGGATCGAGCGCGGCATCGAACGGTACTGGAAGCCGCTGGTCGTCACCGCGGCGGGAAACACGTACGACGGCGTCAACACCGGCAGCGCGTACCTTCGCGCCTACCCAACCGATACGCCGATGCCCGTGCAGCAGACGACGCTGCAGCACGCGCTTGCCGTCCCTCCGCTGGTGATCCGAGGCGAGGGCAATGAAACTCCCGGGAAGCCGGTGACCCAGCCTGTAGGCGCGCTGACCGCGTCCGGGTCGATGTTCTTGGCAGCCCCGCTTCTGGTCCCGGTCGAAGGACGCGAGGGCAAGGTCGCGGCATCCGTGGCCGGCCCGATACGCACGCAGTCGACTAGGAACGAGACGGCGCTCGTAGTCCCGCTCCGCAACCACGGCGTGACGAAGCCCGCGAGCCATCCGATCGACACGGTCGCGGCAAACGGCAACCACCATGCACTCGTCATGCGCAACAACACCCCGCGCGGCGACGCGGGCCAGATGGTCACGCCCGCCTCCGAGGTGATGCGCTCGCTCACGACCACGGGCCATCAGTCGCTGCTCGTCCCCTACTACGGAGCATCTGACGTCGCGAAACCGACCGACGAACCGCATGGGACGCTGACGACGAAGGACCGTTATGGGCTGGTCGAGCCGGAGATCTCGCTCGATGTCGATGACGTTCTGTTCCGGATGCTCACCCCGGACGAGATCAAACGCGGCATGGCCTTCCACGCCGACTACGTGCTGCTCGGCACGAAGCGCGAACAGGTAAAGCAAGCGGGTAACGCAGTCACTCCTCCAGCCGCGCGCGACCTCGGCCTCGCGGTCGCCGAGTTCCTCTTGGGCGAATCGATCGCGGCGTGAACGGGTTCCAACTCCCCAAGCCGAGGATGAATGTAACCGAGTTGTGTAACCTAGTAGACAAATCGACAGCCCGACTGGGCGGACAGGACGCCTGATGAGTGAGACGCCGGAGCTCATGTCTCAACGCGAACTCGATGACTACCTTGACCAGCTGGTCAAACAGGGCAAAGAGGACACGACAGAGTTTGAGCACGCCTACTCCGTCTGGGAATCACGGGATTCCGAATGACCGCCTCTGCAGGGCCGAATCCGTCGCTCACCATTGGTCGTGACCTGTCATTGCCGATCGACCTTGCGACGGAGGCGGTTGCCGTCCTGGGGCGCCGAGGAAAAGGCAAGACCAATACGGCCGGCGTCATCGTCGAGGAGCTCATCTCTCTGGGCGTGCCTGTCTGCGTCGTCGACACGGTCGGGGTGTGGTGGGGTCTCCGCTCCAGCAAATCCGGGAAGGGGCCTGGCCTGCCCGTGGTGGTCTTCGGGGGGGCGCACGCCGACGTGCCGCTCGAAGAGACCGCCGGCAAGGTGATTGCGGAGGTCATCGTCCAGCGCCGGATCCCCGCGGTGATCGACACATCACTGCTGAGCAAGGCCGCCGCGCGCCGGTTCCTCACCGACTTCGTCACCGAGGTCTACCACCGCAACCGTGACCCGTTGCACGTCGTCTTCGACGAGGCCGACGAGCTCGCCCCACAGAATCCCCGAGTCGAAGGCGCGCGCCTCCTGGGCGCGATGGAAGACTTCGTGCGCCGCGGCCGCGCCCGCGGCTTGGGTGTGACCCTCGTCACTCAGCGGCCGGCAGTCCTGAATAAGGACGTTCTCACGCAGATCGAGGTGCTGATCGCGCATGGCCTCACCGGGCCGCGTGATGTCGCAGCGATCGACGAGTGGGTGCGCCTTCACGCGGACCAGGACGAAGCGCTGCGGGTGAAAAAGACGCTGGCATCACTACCGGTCGGAACGGCCTGGGTGTGGTCACCCTCGTGGTTGGGGATCCTGCAGAAGGTAGAAGTGCGTCCGCGCAAGACGTTCGACTCTTCGGCAACCCCCAAGGTCGGCGTTACCGTGGCCGTGCCGCAAGCTCGGGCGAAGATCGACCTCGCCGAGCTTGGAGCGGCAATCGCCGCGACCATCGAGAAGGCAGGCACTGAGGATCCCAGGCGACTCCGGGCACGGATCGTCGAACTCGAGCGGCAGCTGTCCCTGCCAGCGCCGCCACCAATAGAGATCCCGGTGGAAGTACCCACCCTCTCCGAACAGGACCGTGCGCACCTCGCCGCAGCCGACGCATCACTGGCCAGCATCCGAGACACGCTATCCGGCCTGCAGGAGGAGATTGCGGCAGCCACCGCCACTCTCAATGACGTCCGCGCCCTAGCCTCACCTGTCCTCCCGGTGAGGTCAGTCCCCACCAGCGCCACCCCAGCGGTGGTACCGGCACCGTTCGTTGCGATCAGCCCAGCGGCCGCGCGTCCCGCCGCAACAAGCTCGCCGTCGCCCAGCGAGGAGCGCTTGGGCAAGGCGGAACGATCGATCCTGATCGTCCTGGCAACGTACGGGCCCCGATCGCACACCCAGGTTGCCCAGCTGGCTGGGTACGCCGGCAAGGGCGGCGGATTCGCGAACGCTCTCGGTCGACTGCGTGGCAGCGGACGGATCGTCGGTGGGCGGGCCCGGATCGAGATCACCGCCCAAGGGGTGGCTGACCTTGGATCGTTCGAACCTCTACCCGCCGGCCGCGCCTTGGTCGATCACTGGCTAGCCCGGCTGGGAAAGGCTGAGCGGATGATTCTGACCAGCCTCGTGGAGGTGTGGCCGGCGTCGTTGTCGAATGACGAGCTCGCAGACCGCACCGGCTACATCGCATCCGGGGGTGGCTTTGCGAATGCTCTCGGTCGGTTGCGGTCCCTCGAGCTCATCACCGGCTCACGTGCGGCGAACATCGCCGCCGATGAGCTCGGCACTGCGGCACAGGGACCCGCGCGTGCCGACGGCTGAGAGCAACGACGACCTGCACGCCGAGCTGACTGAGCTCGCAGCCACCCAGAGGCGGCTCAGGGTCGAGCTTGCAGAGGTCATTGCGACGCGAACTCGGCTGGTGAGCGAGGCCCGCGCCCAAGACGTAGCGACTTGGCGAGAGCTGGCGCTGATGTTCGACATGACCGAGCATGGCCTGATCAAAGCGAACCGTTCCCGCTCCCGTCCCCCGGAATGAGCTTGTCGCTCTGTCCTGCCTCGTTCCTGTGGACCACCGTGTCGTCTGGCGGCCGGACGGTAATGGATTTGACGTGCGACTCCATGTCAGTGGGAGTCATGTGTTCTTGAGCCCACAGCTGAATCAGGCGGTCTCGAAACGCCGCGTTGTCACGCATCGATGCCAAAACCCGGGCAACTGAGATGGCAGCTGGGACACCTGACCGAAGCGTGCGGATCGGCAGGTTGGTCGTGGCCCACTGGGCAATAGTGAGCGCGTCGACATCGACGTCGACGACTCGCTCGACGGTGTGAAGCCAGCGCACCGAATATCGCACGAGTCCTCCTCCCGTTCGGCCGACGGACTGTCATGAAATTGAAGGGGGTTCCTCGGCGCATCGTTGGGGAGGCTCTTCGTCGTGGAGGAGACCGGCCCCGGCTTTCGCGATTGTGAGGCAGACGAGGATCAGGATTCCCACGAGCACGCCAACCTGAACCAGATGCCACAGGCCGAATGCGGCTGCACCAGCCGCTCCGCCCCCTGCACATGTCAGAGCGATCCGTGCGACCCGACGCGCATCGAGCATCGTCTTCCGGACGTCGGGAGTGGACGCAGACTCACCGGGCTGTGCGGACGTCATGCGCTTTGTCCGTCTGCTCTGACGGGGAGCGCGATCGGCGGCCAGTTCGAACGCTTCCATTGCGCCACGGTCGCGTCCATACCGGGGTAGTCGTGCATCGGAACTGGAGCAGAGCCTGACGCGATCTCGTGTAGTCGGCCGGAGACCGCCCATCCCAGTCGCTCCAGCAGGTCGTGCACGCGGGGTGCGCCGCCTTTAGCGCGTGGCCGGCATTGCGCGAGCATGAACCGTCGGCAGCGCTCCACCTGGAGCAGCTGCGCGCGAGAGATTGAGCCTCCGGAGATCTCCAGCACCGGTTGCCAGTGGTAGAGAGGCGCTGAGATGTTTGTCCGCTCGATGTCATCGGCCAGCGCAGCGTGATTCTCGTCCCATATCTCCTGACCGATCCGGTCGGAGATATGCACCAGCCTCTTGGCGGCGTCCGGGCTCGGCTCGCGTCGGCGCATCAGCGCGGCTGACACGAGAAGGTCGACTGTGTCTTTGGGGACGGCAAAGATAGGCATGTGCACTTCTCCCAGAAGTAGTACTAAAAGTAAACCTGACACGTATAAATATAGGTGTTGAGCGGGGGCCTGTCAACCTCATCTCGAATGGGTCGCCTCACCGCCTGAAGGGACGAGTGGGAATTCATGAACCCGGATTGCCGAGAGGGAAAACACCGCGCCTGCGACGGAGGCGGCTGGGACTTCACTGCGGACCGTGAGGCGCCGTGCCCGTGTCAGTGTCACGCCGAGGTGTTGCCTCGGGCCGCGCGGGACGATCTTCCATCCGGACACTGAGTTGAGTAGTTATGAGGAGGCGATCTGGGGCGCTGAAGCGGCAGCCGCCTGGTCGCCCTGGGCGCTATTCGTGGACGCCGCTGTCCTGGCCCCGACCTCTCCAGGGGTCTACATGTTCCGCTCGGACGGACGCGTCATCTATGTGGGCGTCGCTGGACCTCGAGACGGTAGTGGCAGGAAAGCGCCCGCCGTCCTCCGGGGACGATTCGCCATCTACCGCGGCGGTCGGGTCACGGGATTCGGGCAAGCCGTCTTGGATGCAGCGCTTGCCGATCCGGAATTTGTTCGCGCGCGGCTGGGTGAGCTGGACGCCGGCGTCGCCGGCCGCTCAGTCGATTGGGTTCGCGCGGCATTCCGGTTTTTCAACCCTGAGGTGCGTTGGGCGATCCTTAACAGCAAGGCCGAGGCCCTCGAGGCGGAGAACCGACTCGTCCAGTTGCTGGGACCATTCGATCTGCTGAATCGCGACGCTATTCGACACAGAGCTCGCGTCAAATAGAAGAGGCACCCGGCCGGAGATAGCTAACTGTCAGGTCTACTAATCAGGAGAGGAAGGAACATCCTCGACGGCCGGGTGCCGGTCATGATTCTACCGCGGGCGGGGTCCTAGGCCCTTTGGCCGAGCGGCTCAGAGAGTTCTGAAGCGTCGAAGCCTTGACATTGGCAGATGCGGCAGCTGGAGGTGCGCTCGGTGGCGTAGCGGTGTCCGGAGCGACCATGACCGCAGCGGCACCGTTGCCCCGCGAGATCTCTACGGATACGTGCCAGCTTCTGATCGAGCTCGAGCCAACGATCTTCTTCTAGGACGGTTCGCGCGTTTCCGGCCTGCTCGTGTACGGCGGTGCGGAGCCGTTCGACGTCACGGAGGGTGAGAGGTTTCATCTTTGTGCCTCCTGAGCATGGGCTACGACTTCGAGCACGTCGGCGAGCTTGATCTGGCTAGCGTGGGTTTCGGGCCGTTCGGCGCGGCGGGCCATTATGCAATCGGCTCGGAGACCTTGCCCGGTGGTTTCCACGATGTAGTAGCCGGAAGAGATGCGGATTATGGTCCCTCGGGTGATGGCCGGGGTGAGCAGAGTGGACATTGTCATCACCGACTCAAGCGAGCTCGGCCTCGACGTGCAGGCCGAGCGCGTTTGCGATGGAGCGCAGTCGATAGGCCCGCTTGCCATCGGCGGAGTAGCCAAAGATGTTGACGAAGGTGACCGACTCGATCTCTTTGTCGTGCCAGGCAATGGTGTGAGTGTCGCTGGCATCGAGGTATTGCCACCCGTAGATGTTGCGGTCGTACTTCGCGTGTGAGCGGATCCAGCGTTCGATAAGTGCGCCAAGAGGTCCATCGAGGTTGGCTCGAGGAGACATCGGCGTGTTGAGGATTGTGAGGTCGATGGTCTCCACGCGGGTGGACCCGATCAGATCCGCTTTGTCGAGGTCAAGGTCGGCGAACAGGTTGGTGTAATCCGTGCCGTGTGCGTCCGTAACGGTGATGGAAATCAGTGGGTACGACATCGCTACTCCCTCTTGTAATTAGTAAGCCTGACACTATGAATATATACCGCGTCGCCGACTTGGGTCAACTGGCGGTCGATGACTGTGGCTCAGCGTGAAAACTGCTGCTCTCACGGGAAAATGGGTGGTGGCCATGCGGGGCAGAATTCCTCTCGGTGTGTGCTCGAAATAGGTGTCTGTCTGTGGCGTGATCGGACGAAAATCGACCCAGTTGTGTTGCAGCGGGGTATCCCCCCTTGGCCAGGCGTGGTCTTGGTTGCGTCGATAGACTGCGCGCGTGAGTATCCCAGCGGCGTGGCATCCTGACCCGACGGGTCGATTCGAGCGGCGCTACTGGGATGGCCTGACGTGGACCGAGCATGTGTGGTCTAGCGGGACGCAGGGGGTAGACCCGTTGCCCTCGGTGGCGCCGGTCCAGGATGTAGAGCAGCCAGCGGCCACCTCCGAGCTCGTGTCTCTTGCCGCGTCGGTTGACCGGGTAGTGTCCGGCGGGCCGGGGGAGCCGGCGGTTGTGCCTCGGGAGAGGAAGCTGTCTCGGCGGGCGTTGAAGCAGCAGGGGCGTGATGAGTTCGAGACGACGGCGATTGCCGCAGCTCATGGGGATCAGGAAGCTTTGGCCGAGCTGCCTGGCACGGTCGAGCGTTCCCGCGGGCTCTACCGCGGGAACAAGTTTGACGAGAAGGCGTGGGAGGTGATGGCTGTCGCCGCTCGCGATGTCCTCGCTGATGACTTGGTCACGACCGAGGAAGAGCAACACATCGGCGTGCTCGCCGCTGCGATCGGGGTAGACCTAACAGACATCATCGACCGGAATTTCGAGCTGTTCGAGGAGCTCGCGATCGCGCGAATCAACAGTGGGCGCCTGCCCGTGACGGCGAGCGGTCCGATCATCACCAAGCCCGGGGAGATCGCCTACGCGGCCACGCCGGTGGCGTTGATGAAGGAAGTAGCCATCCGGGAGACCCGTGGGGGAACGCAAGGGGTGAGCGTCCGCGTGATGAAAGGCGTCACCTACCGCGTCGGCCAGATCCGCGCGCGAAGTGTCGTGGTGGGCACGGAGTGGCAGGTGCAGGACACCGGCCAGCTGGTGGTGACCAACCAGCGCGCCGTCTTCGTGGGGCAGAAGCGCACCCTGGAGTTTCTGTTCACCAAGCTCGTCGGGATGGAACAGTTCGCAGACGGTCTGCGCTTGAGCGTCTCCAACCGTCAGCTGGCATCAATGTTCAGGTTCCCGCCAAGAAGCTCGCCGTCGATCACCGCCGCCCTCATCGCTCACTGCCAGTAGTGTCAGCTCGAGCGGAGCTTCCCGCGAAAGGCCCCGCGAGGTTGGAGCGAGTTATAGGCGCTTATAGCGGAATCCAATAACCTGCTATAAGTCCCTAGAAACTGGAGCGTGATGCCGTGGATCGTGTGCGGAACCCGTACTCGCCCGGCGCCGGCCGAAAGCCGGTCGCTTTGGTCGGCCGCGACGATTCGCTCCAGAGCTGGGCTACCTCGCTTGAGCGTGCCGAGAACGGCAAGACCGACCAACCCTTCGTCCTCTACGGTCTGCGGGGTGTCGGCAAGACCGTGCTGCTGTCCGAGTTCCGCCGCAACGCCGCCCGCCGCGACTGGGTGGCCGCGCAGATCGAAGCCGGCTCCGGCAAGACGCTGCGGCAGCTACTTGGCGAAGCCTTGTACGAGCCACTGTCTGACCTTGCCCGACCGTCCGCCGGCCGCCGGCTGGTGAAGGCGCTCAAGACCGCGCTGAGCTTCAAAGCCTCCTACGACACCACCGGCACCTGGACATTCGGCCTGGACCTCTCCGGCGCGCCCGGCGGGGGAGCGGATACCGGGATCCTGGACACCGACCTCCGCAAGCTCATTCACGACCTAGCCGACGCGGCCGAAGAAGACAACGTTGGGCTGGCGATCCTGATCGATGAGGCACAGGACCTTTCAGTTCAGGAGCTGACGACCCTGTGCATGATCGCTCACGCTGCCGCGCAGGATAGCTGGCCGGTGCTGTTCGGCTTTGCCGGCCTGCCGAGCCTGCCTCGCATCTTGGCCGAGGCGAAGTCCTATGCTGAGCGCTTCCAGTACTTCAAAATCGAGGAACTCAGCGATGAGGCGGCCGCCGCCGCTCTGGCCATTCCGGCTGCTGAAGCCGACGCCACTTGGGACGATGATGCCCTCGAGGTGGTCGTGGCGGCATCGGGTCGCTACCCCTACTTCCTGCAGCAGTTCGGGCAGGAAACTTGGGCGGTCGGGGCCGGGCCGGCGCTCTCTCGTGTCGATGCTCAGATCGGGGTGGCCCACGGCACCGCGCAGCTGGACAACGGATTCTTCCGCGCCCGCTGGGACCGGGCCACACCGGGCGAGCAGCAGTATCTGCGTGCGATGGCCATCGACGCGGACGCGAACAGCGCCACCGGCCTGGTCGCCGATCGCCTACGGAAGAGCATTACCACGGTGGCACCCACCCGGGCCAAGCTGATCGCGAAGGGGCTGATCTACGCCCCGGAATACGGCGCGGTTGCCTTCACTGTCCCGGGCATGGCGGCCTTCATCGATCGGCAGATTGCCGAGTAGCCCGGCGGGCCCGAATCCATTCAGATCGGCCGGCGCCTGCCGAGCCGACCGAGCCGGCCGAGCCGACCGAGCCGACCGAGCCGGCCGAGCCGACCGAGCCGGCCGAGCCGGCCGAGCCGACCGACGCCGAGCCCGACGCCGAGCCGTCCGCCGCTGAGCCGTCGCCGGCCGAGCTGGCCGAGGCCATGCGGCCGCCGAGCCGCCAGCCGCCGCCGAGTCGACGGCGGCCATGAAACGACTCACGAAGAGTGGCACGAGCATGATGACCGTGACGAGCACGACGAGCGCGACGAGCACGAAGAGGGCGACGAGCAGGAAGAGCGCGACAAGACGTACAGCTCAAATGACACGTCCGCCGAGAGGCAACGTTGCAGCTGACGACCGATCTGCTGACGTGTCAGACGCGAGTGGCGGTCCACCTTGCTACGTTGTTTGTATCAATATGAGCTACAATCAACGTATGAGTGTTGCGGCGGTGATTCATCGGCTTGGTGCTGTTGCCGAGCTGCAATGGGGTCTGGTCACCACGGCGCAGGCCGCTGATATGGGTGTCGGCCGACTTCAGCTCTCGCGTCTGGCGCAGGGCGGGGCGCTCGAGCGGGTGGGGCAGGGTGTCTACCGTCTCGCCGGTGTGCCGGCCAGTCCGTATGAGGAGATCATCGCCACCTGGCTCGGTATCGAGCGTGTACCCGATTCGCTGTCGTCTTCTGTGCCGCCTCTTGTAGTTGCTGGCGCGGCGGCTGCGCGGCTTCACGGCATTGGGGATCTGTGGCTGGATCGCATCGACTTCATCGCTGATACCCGTCGATCGATCCGTCGCCCTGACGTGCGTGTCCGGGTTCGCGTGCTCCGTCCGGAGGAGATCACGATTGCGGAGGGTCTTCCGGTGCTCACTGCGGCGCGGACCCTGGCTGACCTGGTCGAGTCGTGGACGGACCTGTCCCTGGTGGCCGATGCGCTGCGCGAGAGCCTTGACCGGGGGATTCTGGATCAGGAGCGTCTGGCTGAGCATCTGGCTCCGCTGGCTGCCGCGAATGGGCTGCCGGCAGGCGATGGCGCCGGCTTCCGCGATCGGCTCTTCGAGATCGCTGGAGCTGTCCTGGTGTGATGGATGAATAGCCCGGAGCAGTATTCGACATGGGGTGCTGTTGAGCAGGCCATGAAGTCGGCGGCGACCAAGCGCACCTCTGCGGGGGAGTTGTCTTCGCTGACAATGGGTGATCAGCTGCTCCAAGCCCGTTTCGACCGGTTCCTTTGCCGGGTGTTCAGCGGCGGCGGTCAGTCGGGCTGGCTGCTCAAGGGCGGCACTGGTCTGCTGGCGCGGGTGCCGCACGCTCGCCGCACCCAGGACGTGGACCTTGCCGCATCAGCTGGCGGCCTCGAGGAGGCGGTCGAGGATCTCCGTCGCCGTGTCAGCGTGGACTTGGGTGATCATCTCCGCTTCGAGCTCGCCCGTATTAAGGAGACCGGGCTCGGCGAAACTCAGCCCGGCGTGAGTACTCGTCTGGCAGTGTTCTCCTGCTGGGATGGGAGGAGGAGGCTCGGCGATATCAAGGTCGATATTGTCGTGGGGCCGGCGCCGACCGGGGTCGTCGACGTCCTCGAACCGTCCGGCCGTCTCGTGCTGCCGCGTGAGCTGCCCAGTCACCCGTACCGTCTCTTCCCGCTCGTGGATCAGGTAGCTGAGAAGGTGAGCGCGACGCTATCGATGGCCTACCCCGGTGGGCTGGGCAGCAGCCGCGTCAAAGACCTGGTCGACTTGGTCGTCATCGCACGCACGCAGACGATAGAACTGCGCGCCCTGCAGCTGGCGATCGCCACCCAAGCGGTCCTCTCCCGCGTCGAGGTGCCCGAACGCTTCACCGTGCCCAAGAACTGGGAGCGCCCCTACCGGGCGATGGCCGCAGCCACACCGCCCGCCGCTGCCACGCCAGACGTTGCCGCTGCCCTCGAGCTGATGGACGAATTCCTGACGCCGGCGCTCGCACCCAAGCCGGTCGGTGATGACATGCGATGGAGCTTCGGGCACGGCTGGACCGACCACCTCCCGGCGACGCTCCCGCAGGCAGAAGCCAACGCAGCCGAGAACGGCGAAGTTGTCTGGGTACGACCGCACGTGCGTGACGGCAAACCCGTGGCAGGGCACTGGCGCGGTCCCCGCAACAGCGATCAGTAAACCGATCGGTGTCGTCCGGGCGTTACGAACGCAGACGGTTTACAGGAGACCGTCTGCGTTCGTGCCTTCAGAGGTTCGCGACGTCATCGACGCTGGTCACCAGAGTGGCCCCCTCCTCGCGGATGAGACGGTGACATCCTGAGCTGCTTGAGCTCAGGATCGACCCCGGTACTGCCCCGACCGGACGCCCGAGAGTAGCTGCGTAGGTCGCCGTGTTCAGCGAACCGGAGCGCGCGCCAGCCTCGACAACGACGGTTCGTGCGCCGAGTGAAGCGAGAATCCTGTTCCGAGCCGCGAAGCGCCACTTGGTCGGTGTTGAGCCACACGGCATCTCGGAAATGACCACGCCCATCTCTGCGATACGAGCAAGCAGTAGATCGTGGCCGGCGGGGTAGAACCGATCCACGCCCCCCGCGACGGCGGCTATGGTCTTGCCGCCAACTGCAAGCGCCGTCCGATGAGAAATACCGTCGACCCCATACGCGGCTCCGCTGGCGATGGCGTGACCGCGAGAGACGAGCCCAGAGACGAGCTCCTGTGTGACCGTTTCGGCGTAAGCCGTGCAGGCGCGGGCACCCACAACGGTCGTGATCTGTTCGGTATGCAGGATCTCGACGTCCCCGAGAGCCCAAAGAACAATGGGCGCACGGTCGCAGAGGTCATCGAGTTGAGTGGGCCACTCTGTTGTCCCCGGGGTGAGCAGGTGTGCGCCGACCCGATCTGCTGCTCGTTGCGCGGCGACGACGGTGCTGGGATTGCTGCGCCCGCTGACCCGTTGGCGCAGATCGTCTACCCCGGCGATGTCGGAGCTGGCATCTTCGAGAACTACCCCGAGCGCGTCGACCGGGCCATGAGCGGCGATGAGAGAACCAGCGACGTCGTCGCTCGGTTCAACGAGGGTCGCCCACG
Source organism: Terriglobus sp. (assembly GCA_965200815.1). Lineage (GTDB taxonomy): Bacteria > Acidobacteriota > Terriglobia > Terriglobales > Acidobacteriaceae > Terriglobus. The sequence goes on from CBDAVC010000002.1 coordinate 52,788, forward strand.
CGACACGGGCAGCCCGCTCGGGCGTGAGAGACGGTGCAGCCTCGAGGAGGGCCGTTACGTGGGTCTTGATCATGATGTTCTCCAGATATAATCGTAAGTGTGATAAGTACAAATATAGCTGACCCCTCCGACATGGTCCTCGACACGCGCGACGCGACAACTCTTGGCTGTGTCACACCTCGCTGAAAGGATCCCCTCATGACTTCTTACGCCGACCATGAAGATGGGCTCCGAGCTTGGGCCGCGGGCCTGAATCCGCTGGCGGCGGCGACTGAGCTGCTTATCCGCACGGGGTTCGCTGGTCCGGAGCAGCCTTGGGTGCACTACGACGAGGTTGCCAAGCGGCCGTGGATCGGGTTTGACGAGATCCCCGAACTGATCGCCGGCATGTCCGGGGGAGAGCGGCGTCTGCTGCAGATCGCGGCCTCCATTGGGGGGTCCACTCCGATCATTCTCGGCGACGAGCTCGCCGGCCTCGACAGCGGCGTCGTCCAACTCGTCACGATCGCGGTCGTGCATGCCGCCGGCTACAGCCAATCCACCAGCGACGTCGTCTACCAGGATGGGCAACCGCGTATCATCCCGGTTCCGCCGATCGCGGAATGGCCCTCACCCGAGCCCTGGTAAACCCGACTCACACCCAACCAGCCTCTACCGCTGCCTACCGGCTAGGGACTTTTCTCAACCTGCATGAGATTGGAAGCAGCATGAAAACTGTTACGACGTGGCGAGAAGCGGAGTACTTGGCGGCGGAACACATGAGGCTCCTCGGCTTTGACGATGCAGACGTCACTCAGCTCGGTGCTGACGGAGGGATAGACGTGCGTTCTGACGCCGCTGTCGCTCAGGTCAAGCACTACGCTGCGCCAGTCGGCTCACCAGCCGTGCAGCAACTGCGCGGCGCCACCCCGACCGGATCTCGGAGCTTGTTCTACTCTTTGACCGGATACACCGCTGCAGCGCGCGCGGCCGCCACGGCGGCAGGTGTCGCCCTGTTCGGCTACACCGTCGACGGAAACATCCATCCGGTGAACGAGCTTGCTGCCGAATATGCGACGGTGCGCCACACCCCGGTCAAATTCGCCACTAACTCGGAACCGCAAGCGGCAATGCTGAACGAGCTTGCCGCGTACGCACAGACCGTTGCAACCACAGCAACAAACGTTCTTCAGGAAGTTGCGCCAGTGCTTCTGGCAATTTCGAAGGAGATGAGTAATGCCGAACGGCTGGATCTCATAGCAAAAGGCGAGCGGCTGCAATTCCTCCTCGATCCGGCCACGTTCAGCGGTCCCATCGGAGAGGTCGTGACCCGGATCGGGGAGCTGGAGGGGCTGAGTCAATACTTCGCTGAACTGGGTGGCCTAGATTTTCGTGCTCTCACGGCAGCCGGTACCGCAGAATGGAAGCGAGAGGGGACAACTCCGTCGGGAACCCGGCGCCTCACCTAGAACTGCGCAGCGCCGTTCCCCCCAATGAGAAAGTTCAGCGCTCCTCGCCAATGTCAACACCAGAGGCTCGGCGATTCTCTTCGGGCTCCAACCCGGGTCATTCGGCGCCGTTTTCACCGCGGGAATGGCTCGCCCTTTCCTCGACCCCCGAGCCGTCGCGCGCTCAGCGGATCGCGTGACACACAACGTCAGCGCGAGTGCTGGAAGCTGTTGACCGCGGCGAGCACGAACCAGCCGCCGATCAGGATGATCACCGGGCCGATGACCCGACCCGAGAGGTGATACCGAATCGACTCACCATCCGGCAGCACGAACCACGCGATCAGGCCAGCAGCGATGAACGCGGCCGCGAGGCCAAGTGTCGCCCACGCTTGGGCTTTGGTGACGCCGTCCTTGACCGGGGCGACCCGGTCCAGCCAAGATCGCTCGCTCACACTGCCTCCGCCGGCAGCGGCTCGATCAGGGTCGGGTCGGTCGGGTCGACGGTGCGGGTGTTGTTGACCTTCCGGTCGACCAAGTACGTCTGGATCGTCGGGGCGACGCGCTCCGACTCGGTGGTGAGCAAGTCGATCATGGCGTCCTTGCCGGGCTGGTCGAGCTTGACCGGGGCGAGGTAGTTGTCCCAGACCTCTTGCTCGAGGAAGACCGGCATCCGGTCGTGGATCTCGCCTGATGCGTCCCGCGCCGGGCGGGTGATGATCGCCGTGGAGACCACCCAGGCGTCCTCGACCTTCCGGGCGGTGTAGATCCCGGCCGCTGCGAGCAGGCCGGCCCCGTGCAGGTAGTGGGCGTCCTTGTGGCCGGCTTCGCCGGTCCACTCGAAGTACCCGTCCATCGGTACCAGGCACCGGTAGGACGCGAACGCGCCCTTCCACAGGCCGTTGGTGGCGATCGTCTCGATCCGGGCGTTGAACTGCGGCCGCTTGCTGTCGCGCATGAACGAGGGGTGGAAGTCCCACACCGCCGGATCCACCGTCCGGGCCAGCTCACCCGTGTCCGGGTGCTGGCGCTCCCGGACGATCGGTACCACGTTCGTCGGGGCGATCGAGTACTGCCCCTGCCACTGATCGAACGTGCCGCCATCCGCGATGAAATCGCGGATGAGCTCGTCCTGGGAGGCGCTGTTGGTGAATCGACCACACATGAAGGCCACGCTACTGGCGACTGGACGATGGATCGAGGGAGAGCGGCTTCTCCCACGACGGCCGGCCGGCATTCGCTGGCCCTTGCGGGCCCATCGACGCGATGAAGACCATATGGCCGGCGTGGCAGGACGCGCGCAGGGTCCGGAAGTAGCCGACCAGCTGCCCGTGCGTCTCGACCCGGTAACCGACCTCGGCGCCGCGGCGCACCAGGCGCACTGTGCAGTACAGCCGGCCGTAGTCGTCGAGCAGCTCCCAACACCCCGGTGAGGGTTCGGTCGCGGCGAGGATCGGATGCCACTCTGTCATCGTTCGAATATATATTCGAATAGATGGGAAAGAACGTGAGGTACGGCAGCGATGTCCAGCAGGACACTCTCAATGAGTTCCTGCTGCGGCCGCACCCGATCTCGCTGACGCCGGAGGAGGTCGGCCAGCGGGACGTCCCCGAGACGGCCGAGCCGATCGACGTCGACGCGTGGGTACGGTTCTCAGAAGCCAGCATCCGAGTTCGGGGGAGGGCGATCGCCTGGACCGATCGCGCGGTCCTGGTCGAATTCGAACTGCGTAACGCCGGCCCCCGCCGGGCCTGGGTGTGGGCCTCAGCCGTCGATCGGCCCGGCAGCCCGCGGGAGAATGGGGACCATGGCCGACGATGAGGACGACAGCGACGATGTCGCGTCGCCCAACTGCGCCACGTGCCTCCACCGCATGGAACCCGCCGGCACGAGGGAGCGTCCCTACTGGCTTTGCCCTTATTGCGGAGCAACTCGCATCACGTAACTATGGTGCTCTCAGTCAACTTGGGCGTCTCACCTATGAGGCTCGAGAACGGGTCGCCGCGCCAGATCAGCCCGAGCGGCACCCTGCCATCAGGTGGTTCGCGCGTACCCGTCAGCCACGACTACTTGGCGGCTTCTTGCGCCCACAGCTGAACAGTCCCGGGTAGCGCGCTCCAGAATCCGCCGTGATTCCATGATTGATTTTCGGCGGCACTGAAGACGTACAGCATCACCTCCGCGATCTGCGCGTCGGTCATTTCAGGAAATAGCATCTGGCGCGCGCGAACGTCCGTGGCGACTAGCACGAACGCGGGGTCTGCCCTGTATTGGTCGAGCTCGGAGCTGCTTGGGTAGAAGTCTGTTGACTGGGGCCGGTCGGTGGCAGACTGAGCGATCATGCACCACAGAATGTCGAATTGACACAGGCTGTTCAGCAGGGTGTCGGAGGTCGCGACGTCGTACGGAAGGTCGGGCCGTAGCTCTGGGGTGCGGATGGAAACCAGCCGAGCGCGGGAGATGAGCGCGGCAGTGGCCAAATCCAAGTCGTTGCCGGCGTCTGAGGCGGTCAGGACGTTAGCGCGTGCGGCGCTCACGCCGGCGTGGCGGATCCAGGACGCGTACCGATATGTCGGTGAAACGGAATAAGGGTGGAGTACCAGGGAACGCAGCTCGAGCCATTTGCGTTGACGGACCGCTAGGCCGCCCAGCGCATAGATCCTCACCACCACGTCCAGCCACGCCGATGCTCGATCCCGTTCAGCCGGGCTGGTGTTGTTGACTACGTCCGAAATCTGAGGAATGGCGTAGTAGTAGTCCGCGACAGCATCGATCACACGCTCGAACTGCGCCACTGTCCCGTAGAGCAAAGCCATGACGGCTAGCGCGAAGATTCGATCGAGGATTGCCTGGGACGCACTGCGATCGGCGCGTGAGATTTCCGCTCTCAGCTCACCTGCCGCAGGGATGAGGAATTGGTCGAGTCGCGATGCGCTACCGGATTCAACCAGCGACGCTGCGGCGATGGCGAAGGTGGAGAGGTCCATGCCTAGATCAATCGGAGTCGTAGTACCACCGCCACCCCGCTCTGCCTGCTCGAGCAAAGCTACGACGCGGCTCATCAGTGCGTCTGCATCTCGGCGCGCCTCCGCTTTCACATTTTCTCGGTACCGGGTGAGTATCCGCTCCCAGTACAGAGCGCCAAGGGGAGCGGTCAGAGTGCCGTCTCGGATGATGACCTGGCCGATTCTCATCACCACGACAGGTGAGCCCCCGGCGGCTGGCGTGTATTCGCCCTGCTTTTTGACCACGAGGGGAAGGTCGCCGGGCGGCGGGCCGGCATAGATGAGCGCCACCTTTCTGGCGACTCCTCCGTGAACTGACAGCTCGTGGATGGCGCTACGGATGTCCACCCGCCCGTCGACGTAGGCAGAGACCTTCTGGGCGAGAGTTGCGGAGTCGAATTGGCGTGAGTCGATCTCCTCTTGGTCGGTCGCCGGCTGGCCGTCCCCGTTGACGCCGACCACGATGTAGCCGCCGTCGACGAGGGACATCATCGCGATCAGATCCTTGACGTGTTCGATCTGATGCTTGTGGTTGGTGAAGTCGAGCGTTGCCTTAAAGTCGAGCGCTTCCTGCTCGGCGCCGAGCTCGAGCAGCTCGCGGAGCTTCTCGGCGTCTACTCGGCCGTCAGCGATGACATCCCCCGAATTTGACATAGTGACAGTCGGCGATCTGATCAGGCGCTGGCGAAGAAGGCCGACGCCGTACCTCCGACGATGGAAGTAACCTTCCATGCTCCGCCTGAGACGTCGCCGGTCGGAACGACGGCGCAGGTGAGAAAGTCTGCCTTCGCTCCGCCGTACATGGTGCCGACGGAGTTGATATCGCCCGGCGCAGGCAAAGAAGCCAAGCACGTCTGCGATCCGAACGTGTTACCGCTGACGGTCACGTACTCGATGACATAGGACGCGCTTGGATCCGCCCCATTGGCCATCGAGTCGGCGTTCGCCGCCTCGATGTGTACGGGAGCGGTGACGTAGGTGCTTCCCTCAGTCGCTGCCTGGTTGAATTGGTTCGCCGCTGAGATCTCCGGCCAGGCATCCGGATCTGTGGCGCCGAAGGTGAAAGTCCAGACTGATCTGCTGTCGTACTTTGCCGGCGTTCCCACAGTTACCGGATTGGTGCGGGCGCCCACCGCGCCGACAGCGGGGACACTCGGTGATGGTGTGGGCGTCACCGTGGTACTCGCGGCAGGTTTGTCGGCGATCACAGCTCCGCTGCTGCAGGCAGTCAGCCCTAGAACAGCGGCGGCCACGACCATTGCGGCAGCAACCTTGCGATGTCTACGTCGGAGCATGGCCTCCACGATATCCACGCTCCAGAACCAAAACATACTGTTCGGACTGGTAGTCCCCCGAACTGGGCGTGTGCCCTCCTCTAGTCATCTCGGGCCGGCGCATCTCCTGGTGCGGAACTCCACGTCCGATTCCCAGCCGTCGGTGCCAGTTCCCGCTCGTGTCAGAACGGCAGGGTAGTGTGACTAGTTATTCCGGATTGGGAGGTGTTGCGACATGTCGACGGCATCTCGCGTTTCAGATCAGCAGTTCGTTCAAGCCGCGCCGCGGGGGGCCGAATGGTCGCTGTTCCTTGCCGAGCTTGACTGTTGGATCGCTGCGGGTAGAGATGCATCCGTTCCGCAGTCGGCGACTGGTCGGCTCGTTGGCGGAGTGCCGTTCGCGCTGGGTCGGCGGGTGAAGGTCTGTCGAGTTCAGTATCGCCGCGGCGCTTTGGATCCCGTCCGAATCCGTGAGCTGGAGGCCCGGCCGGGCTGGTCGTGGGATGGCTACTCCGCCCGCTCGGCGAAAGTGTGGAATCGACATCTATCAGAGCTTCGAGATCACCTTGCCGAGCGCGGAACGCTGGACGGGCTCGAGACGGTCCGGCCGCTATTGGCGCGATGGCTTCGCCAGCAGCGCACCGCCGAGCTGACGCCGGCCCAACGCCGCGCACTGGCGCCCATTCCGGGTGTACTCGAGGTTCGCAAAGGGCGGCTGGACCAGTTCATTTCGCTCGTACGGGGATGGGTTGCACTTGATCCTGACCGAGATGCCGGCGACGTGCGCTTCTCGACTGTCCACCGCGTAGGCACCGATGATGCCTCACTAGGCCGTCGAGTGGCGTATTGGCGGTCCCGGTATGCCGCCGGGCAATTGGACGCGACAGAGATCGCGGCGATTGAGGATCTACCCGGGTGGCGCTGGGCGACGCCAGATGCCCGTCCGCAGCATGTCGATTGATGTGAGCTCATTCGTTTCGCGCAACTGATATTGGTCGAGCTCGACCGCGCACGGTCGGTCGCCGCAAATCAACGCAGCTGCTGTCCCTAAGCGGTTCGGATTCCTGCGAATTGAGTCCGACGTCGGAGGGGGTCGCATGGTGAGTGTGCTCGATGAAGGTTTGCACCTCCGCTCGAGTGTGAGCTGCTTGGTCCCGAGAGTCGAGTGCTCAGCTGCGGCCCCCGGCACAGTCCCCTTGGCGCCGGGGCTTGCGGTTTGCCTCCCCTCAGCTCCCGCCGGGGGCCTGCGAGGAATAGGCGGGCATCGGGCCCGGGTGTTGGAAAGCGACCGTCCGGTTCAGGTTGTGGAGCTGAGTTGTTCGAGCAGTTCGGTGTGTGTGGCGATGGTGTCCGCGTGGGGATTGTCTCGGAGCGCGTCGGCCAGCAGTGCGGGGGTGCGCTGGTCGGTGATGACGCTCAGGTGTGTCCGGTGGCGGGAGAGCGCGACGCACAGCCGTCCGAGGTCCAGCGCGAATGTTTCGGCCATGTCGTGGCCCAGGAGCGGGTGGATCGCGACGACCGCTTCGCGTTCGAGTCCTTGCGCCTGATTGATGGTTCCGACGAACAGGTCGGGCAGGTCGGCGAGGGCCGCTGCGGCCAGTGCGGCCTGCTCGACGTGGGGGGTGATGACGGCAACGTCGGCTGCGGTGAGGCGCCAGCTACCGTCGGGGGTGTTGAGGGTGGTCGTGGCGAGCAGTTCACGGACGGTCTGGGTGACGGCGAGGATGACGCCGGTGTCGGCGGTGCCGCCGGTGGCGGGCACGGCGATCGCGCCGTACTCGGGCAGTGGTCCACCGTTCCGGGTCAGCTGGCGAGGGGGGCGGGCGGAGGTGAATGGCAGGGTGGGGTAGAGCGGGGCGAGCAGCTCGGTGGTGTTGGGTCCGAGTCGCCATGTCTGGGGGAGCCGCAGTTGCACGGTGTCTGCGCCGTGCGCGGCGAGCAGCGCCTGCGGTGCGGGCAGGTGCGGGCCGGTGACGGCGTGATCCCAGCGGCGGGTTTCGCCCGTGACGACGGGGTCGATCTGGCCGGGGTCGCCGACGAGGACGAATTGGTCGGCGAGGGAGCCGAGCGCGCCGAGGTCGGCGAAGGTGAGTTGGTAGGCCTCATCGATCAGGAGAACGTCGAAGTGCACGCGCCGGTTCTGCGGCATCCAGAGCCACCGGGCGGTGGTGGCGACGATGACGCCGGCCCCGGGTTGCAGCGTGCGCGGGGAGGCGATGCGGACGACGGGGTCAAGGTGGCGGGGGCGTCCCTTGCTGGTGTCCACCTGCAGCACGGTCGGTGCGCCGGTCGCAGCGGTACGCCCGGCGACGTCGACGGCCTGCGCGCGGGTCTGCGCGGCAATGGCGACGGTCATGCCCGCGCGGGTGTGCAGCTGGTGGGCCAGGTGCGTGATCAGGTGCGTCTTTCCTGCCCCGGGAGGGGAGTCGATCACCACGGCGGCGTCGCCGATCCAGACCGCGAACAGCGCCTGCGCGAGGATCGGGTTGCGTAGGTGCTCGGCCACGGCGACCGGCTGCGCCGGGGCGGCATTCGCGGGTGCGGCTGCGGGTGCGGGTGCGGTGGCTGATTTCTTCATACCTTCACACTAGAACCACCCACCGACACCGGAATATCTAGACACTAATCCCCGGCTGCGGCGATGATGATGTCGAGGGGTACGTCGCCGCGTCGGGTGAGGGGGTTGCCTCGTCCGGCGATCCAGTTGCCGCCCTTGCGGTATTCCGCTGCGATCAGACCGCGTGCTCGGGCTTGCGTTGACGGGTCGACCCGTTCGGCGCGGAGCGTCATCCGGGTGCCGGGGCTGAGCTCGCGGGCGCGGCTGGGAATGTCGCCGATGATGATGGTGAGCCGAAGGTCGGGGCTGATGGTCGAGGTGAGCACCCGCCCGCTGATGCCTATTGTGTCCAGCGCGTCGGTGGGCTCGCCCGTCCATGCGGTGATCTTGGTGTCGGCGCGGAGGCGGCTGAGTGGGCGGTCGGCCTCGATGGTGAGTGTTCCCGGGTTGGCGCGGGTGGTGCCGGTGATGGTGCCGGGCACGAGGGTGCCGTCGTGGGCGGCAGCGACGGAAACGAGAGGGTCGTCCAGCCGGATCGAGTCGAACCATTCGGTGGCGTGTGAGCGTCCGAGCAGCCCGAGCGCGGCGTCGCTTCGGGTGTCCCGCGCCCACCACCGGCGTCCGGCTCCGATCCGCTTGCCGTACCGCTCCCACGAGGCGGCATCGAGGGTGCTCGCGTGCAGCAGGCCGGGCAGCGTCGCCCCGGAGGCTGTCAGCAGCGCCAGATCGAAGAGCGCCTGCGGGCCGGTCGTGGGGACGCCGAGCCACGTCGTCCACGTTGCCGTCTCCCGTTCCCGGTCGGGGTGCACGCCGAGCACCCAGCGCAGCCGTGCGCGTGCGGTGACGATGTGCACCGCCTCGGTTCCGGGGTAGTCGGCCCGTTCGTCCCACCAGCCGATGACGGGTGCGGCGGGCGCGTCCGGGTAGGCGCGGGCGAGTGCGGTGAGGGTGGCGAGATCGCGGGCGGTGCCGACGATGAGGGTGCGGTGGGTGGCGTCCATCCGCGCCCCTAGGGCGGCGAGGGCGTCAAGGCCCGCCCGGTCCATCCCGGTCAGGGTGCTGCGACCGTCGGTGGCGGTGAGGTAGACGTGCTCGCCGTCGGTGTCCACGTCCGCGGCGATCCCGCTCACGGGCGGCAGGGTTGGGGCGTAGGCGGCCACGGCGACCGGCTGGCCGGTGTGAGCGGCCCGGAGCCGCGCACCGAGGTCGAACAGAGCGCCGCTCACCATTGCCCCCGCAGATGCAGGCGGGGCAGCTCGAGGTCAGGGGCGTGCCAGCCGGCCCGGAGTGCGGCGGGGGTGGCCTCGTGGCGGCATCCGCCCTCAAGGTCGGCCAGCACCACCGCCAGCTCGGTGCCGGATGCCGCGCATACCCGCTCGGCCAGCGCGGCGAGGGAGCTGCTGATCGCCGGTGTCGGTGTCCTCGTGGTGCCTTGTTCTTCCATGGCTTCACTCTACGGCGACCCACCGACACCGGATAATCTAGACGCTATTCGGTGTCTGCCGGGACGAGGATCGCGCGCGCCCAGGCAGGTACGCGGCTGAGGGCGTGGTCGCGGGTGAGTACGGCGATCAGGCGTGCTCGCGTGGGCGCGTCGGGCCAGGGAGTGTCGCCGTCGGTGCAGACGATGATCACGTTGGGGGCGGGCTGCAGTTGCTCGGCGGCGGTGATGCCGATTCGCATGTCGGTGCCGCCTCCGCCGATGAGCTGCACGTCGCGGATGCTGCGCACCTGCCGAGCGCGGGTGGCTTCGGCGTCGCAGGCGATCAGGCGAACGGTGCCGCCGACTGCCTTGATGACGCCGCCGACCTCGGTTAGCGCGGTGTGGAGGTCGGCGGCGGTCATGCTGCCGGAGGTGTCGATGACGACGGCGGCGGTGATGCGGGGTGCGCGCATGGCCGGGGTCACGATGTTGGGTAGGCGGCGGCGTCCGGGCCGGGTGTAGGTGTAGGTGATCCGTCCGGCCGTCAGCGAGGCGGCGCGGCGGATCATCCCGGCGAACACCTTGCGCCACGGCACGGCGGCGGGTGCAAGCTCGGTGCCTGCCCACCGGACGATCCCGGCGGGAACGGTGCCCCGTCCGGTCGCGACGGCGTTCTGTACGTCGTGGGCGACCTTGCGGCGGGTGATGGTGACCTGCCCGTCGTCAAGGCCGGGCATGGCCTGATCATCGGCTTCCGGCTCCCACGGCTGGCGGGGGTCACCGGCACCGGAGCCGCATCCGACGTCAGTCTGCGGCGGCTGCGGGGCGACTGTGCCGTAGTAGGCCTCCTCGATGCCGGATGCGGGCAGGCCGAGGGTGGCGGGGGTGACCACCCATTCTGGGAGCGGCAGTCCGGCCGCGATCAGGTCGTCGTTGATCGCGGCGTCGGTGGCGAGGTTCCACCGTTCGTGATCGACGGGGCCAGGGAGAGCCTTCGCGCGTCCGGCGTGGTCACGGATCAGGTGGCTGACCTCGTGCACGAGCACGGCACCGGCCACCTGCGGCCCCCACTCGGTGAGCGTCGCGGGGTCCACGTAGAGCCGCCAGCTCTGGTCGACGGCGAACGTTTCCAGTCCGGGGGCGGCGAGCGGCCGGACGGAGAACAGCGCGTGAGCGAGGTAGGGGGAGGACTCGACGGCCACGAGGCGGGCTGCGGCGAGGGCGCGGCGTTCGTCGTCGTCCAGCGGGCGGATGGTGGTGGGGTTCATGCTGCTTCCTTCGGGATGAGTCCGGCGTCGGAGAGGATGGTCACGAAGCTCTTGGCCGATGCCGGGGGGCGTGCGCCGGTCGGGCACGACTTGAGCAGGGCGCGAGCGTTGGCGGCGGCAACGTCCTGCAGTCCGGCAGCGGCGGCGGCGGCGAGGGGCGCCCATGCGGCGGCCCAGCCGGTCTTGGTGCCGTCGGCGGTCGCGTAGGCGGTCACAGCGGTCAGGACGGCCCACGCGCGGGACGGGTCGAGGGCTTTCCACGGCACCGATTGGGGGTCGGCGAGCACGTCGGCCGGGTCGGGCAGGTCGTTCAGGGTGCACCATGCGATGAACTCGGCTGCGGCTCCCTCGCCCACAAGGCCGGTTGCGGCCAGCAGGGTGGCGGGGGTGTCGTCGGGGTCGAGGAAGGCGAGCACGTCGGCCGTCATCGTCCATGTGCGGTGGGAGGGCCACGCGCGGCCGCTCGCGGCGTCCTCGCGGGGGAGCATGTGGAGCAGGTCGGGCCGGGTGCGGATGAAGGAGGCAACCCGGGCGCGGCTGGCGGCTCTGAGGACAGGGGAGAACTCAAGCACCCGCCCGGAGGTCGGTGTCTGGAATCCGGTGGTCATGCCGTCGATCCAGTCGTCCGTGGCCGGGGTGTGGTCGATGTGCAGGAACCGGTTGGCCATGGGCGCGGCCAGATCCCACCCGTCTGCCGCCTGCTCGGGAGGGTTGGCTGCGGCCACGATCCGCACACCGTGGGGCAGGGTCAGATCACCCACCACCCGATCAAGAACGATCCGGAGCGCCGCGGCCTGCACGGCGGGCGGCGCGGTGGTCAGCTCATCGAGGAACAGATAACCGTCCTCGACAGCGGCGAGCCGGGTCGCCCACGCGGGGGCGGCGAGCTCGACGCCGGTGCCTCGCACGATGGGCAGGCCGGCGAAGTCGGACGGCTCCCGGAGCGAGGCGATGACCGTCTCCATCGGCACGCCCTCAGCGTCCGCGAGCGCCTGCAGAAGCGAGGACTTGCCGATACCGGGCTTGCCCCACAGGAGCACGGACACGCGGGCGCGCCCGGCGGCGCGCATCACAGTCAGGAGTGGGTTGACCTGGCGCTGCAGAGTCGGGAGGTGGTGAATCGAGGTGGTCATTGCGATGCCCCTTTCGGGCTAGTCGGTGTAGAGGTCGGGGTTGTGCTCGTCAAGGCCGTGCCATTCGGCCCAGCTCATTTCGGCGTCGCATCCGAAGTAGCCGCAGTACGGGCCGCGGTGGTCGTTGAGGTTCCACTCGTGCTCGAAGTCCTCGCCGCACACCGGCATCGCGTCGTCGCGATCGGTCGCCTCATCGTTGCTG
>CBDAVC010000003.1:0-88848 GCA_965200815.1 Terriglobus sp.
AGCGCATTCTTGGGTGTGGTCTGCAGCTTTTTCTCCAGCACCGCCTGTGCCTCGTCCAGGTTGCCGTCTTCACGCAGCAGGACGCCCATGCCCAGCGCGCCATATGTGCTGTTGGGCTGCAGGCGGTCGGCCTGCTCAAAGTCCCGCTGGGCCAGGTCGTTCTTGCCCACCTGTGCGTACACCGTGCCCCGCATCACCAGCAGGCGCGCCGCATGCGGGTTGACTTTCAAGCCGCTGTCCAGCACGGAAAGCGCAACTTCCGGCGACTGGTGCTCCATGCCGAGGGTAGCCAGATCCAGGTAGTTGTCCTGCTGCAGCGGCTCGGCCGCAATGGCATGACGATAACTTTCTATGGCCATGGGCAGGTTGTCCACCCGGGCATACGCGCTCGCCAACAGGTTCAGCGAGGACGCGGACAGACCCGATCCGATCGGTGCCAGCAGCGAGATCACCTTTGCCGCCACCCCCTGCTGCAGTAGCACCTCGGCAAGGGCCTGGGTGACGGCAGCATCGGCGGGGCTGCCCTCGTGCATCTTCGTCAGCGTGGCCTCAGCGCCGGTCAGGTCGCCCGCATTTGCCAAGGTCTGTGCACCGCACAGGGAGAGGCGGGTGCCGATGGAAGGATCGCGGAGAGTGCCAGCCAGCTTGAAGTTAGCCTGGGCCCCGGGACAATCCCCCGCTTCCAGCGAGAGCACGCCCAGCATCGCGTGTGCTGTGGCGTTGGTCGGATCGATGCGGACGACCTGCGTCAGAAAGCCTCGCTCCAGCGGATCGTGATGACGGTAAGCGATCTGCGCACCGGCCTCTGCGGCCTTCAGCAGTGTGGGATCGATGGTGAGGGCGTGTTGAAGATTGTCGAGCGCTTGCTTCTGATGGCCGAGACCGTTTTCCGCAAGACCGCGGTAGAACCAGGCGTCGGCCGACCTTGGATCTTGCCGCGTGAGCTGGTCGGCTGCAATCACCGCATCCTGGTACTGCTGGGCGCGAACGAGCGCAAGAAGACGGGAAGTATCCGCACCCTGACACGGCAGTGTTCCCGCGGAACACACAAGCGTCACCACCCCCAACGCAGCACGCAGAAGTGGCGACGCGGTGTTGGTGACGCACCCGGAAGATTTCGATACATACGGCACGTGATTCAGATCTCGCTAAAGTATAGCGGCGTCCCTCCGCATGGAAGGACGCCGCTGGTTTGACATGAGCGCCGGACCTCAGAACTGGAAGCGGGCTCCCAGTTGCATGATGCGCGGCTGATAGGTATCGGTGGATTGACCAAAGGTGGAGGAGCCGAGGTTGTAGTCCACGGTCCGCAGGTTCACGCGATTGAGGGCGTTGAAGACGTCGAGCCTGAGCTGCAGGTTCGCCGTTTCCTTGCCAAACCACGGGAGTGCGTTGTTCTTCAGCAAGCTTGCATCCATCGCAAGCAGGCCTGGGTTGCGGAACGAATTGCGTGACACGTTGCCCAGCGTTCCTGCCGTCGGGGCAGAGAACAGCGTCGGCACAACGTAGGAGTTGCCCTTGTAGTTCACAGTCGCTCTTGGCGAAATGCCGTTGATGAACTGAGCGCGGCTGAATCCGGAGGTCTTGGTCCCACGAAGAATGTTGGGCCGGTCGTTGTTGTAGCCGTCGGCGTTGTAGTCGCCGCAGGTCACAACCGCGCCGGTGCAGTTCGGATCGTAGGGGTTGAGGTTGGTCGGGCTGAACGGAATGCCCGATTGAGCGGTGGCAATGGAGGCAATTTCCCAGCCGCTGAGCAGGCGATCGACGACCGGCTGAATGTGGTACGACGGGATGGTGTAACTGCCCGAAATCTTGAAGTTGTTTCGGATGTCGAAGGCAGAAGGTCCATAGTTGGCGGCAAAGTTGTGCTGATCGCCCGGGCAATCCGTTGCGCCGTTAAAGTCGAACCGGGTTCCGCAGGTGCCGTAATCGGTGGACTTGGACCACGTGTACGACGCCTGGTAGTTGAGGTTCTTCAACCGTTCCGTCATCGTGACGACCAGGCCAAAATAGTTGGCAGTGTTCAGGTTCGTGACATACGTGATGGCACCAAAACTGTTGTTCAACCGCGTGAGCTTGCCGTTGTTGACCAGCAGATCGCCGGCAAAACGGTTGAAGTCCGTTCCGCTCAACTGTTCATACGCGTGGGATCCCACACCGTTGACGCCGACGACGATGTTGGCCGGCAACTGCGTGGAAACTCCAAGCGTGTAGTTCAGCGTTTTGGGAATTTTCACGTTCGGGTCGATGCCGGTGATGTTTGCCGCCGCACCCGGAACGCCGCCGCGCGCGTCCAGGCCGGTCGCCGGTATCTTTGGATAAACGTATCCGTATGGCGACGTCATCGAGTTGCCAAAGGAATACACCGGCTGAATCGGCTGGGTTGGTGCGAAGTAGGGTGTGATCCATCCCGGAGGATTGGTGCGCAACCCGTCGATCACCTGGCCCAGCGTAATGGGATCGCGATAGAGGCCGATTCCACCGTGAACGCTGACGCCAGCCGCAGACTTGTATGGCTGCCACGCGAACCCGACACGCGGTGTGAAGTTGACGTTCTGGCGCGACGGGTACACGTTGCCAGTCTGGGCGATGGAAGCGTTTGCGAACTGCCCGTTGAGGCTAGAGAAGTTCAACTGGGTGCTGCCACCTGAGAGTGCCACGTTCGCAAACTTGGTGTAGCTCTGGTAGCCGTAGGTGGTGGGATTGCCGAAGTCGTCCCAACGCAGGCCCAGAGTCAATGTCAGGTTGCTTGCTACCTTCCACTCGTCGCTGGCATAGACACCGAAGCTGGTGCCCTGGTCGCCAAACTGCAGCGGCTTGTAGTTGCCGGTCAGCGGGTCATACGTGATGTTGCCTTCGCTGTAGACCTTGTCCTGGATCAGGTCGGTGAGGCTGTTGAAGCCGAACTGCGGACGCGCCTGTGGCGGACCGAAGTTTGCGCTGTCGTCCCCGTGCTCTGCCTGCACGCCAAACTTGAAGTTGTGGTTGCCGCGGACATAGCTCACAACATCCCGCCAGGAGTAATTGTGCTGAATGAAGCTGCCCGGGCCCCAGGAACCGCCAAAGTTGGCCAGCGTAGGTGCGTTAATGATGTTGATCAGGGGGACGTCGGGATTGACGCCGTTGCCGTTCGCGCCTTCCACCTTGTAAGAGGCGAACTGCGCCTCATTCAGCAGGTTTGGCGAAAAGATGTGGGTGTAGTTGATGTTGTTGAACCACGACCGGTTGGTGTTGACCGAATTGAAGTTGGCGCGCGGATCGACGTTTTGCGAGTCGAGGCTCAACTCGAAGACGTAGCCATAGACGCGGTCCTTGCCCTGCCGGAAGTACTGGTCACCCCGCGCGGAATACTGCAGGCCGTGCTGATAGGGCGCAACCGTGTTCGCCGCGTTATCGATGTAGGGCGTGGCACAGGTAGCGGTCGGCGTGCTGCAGGTCTGTGTGAAGTTTGAGTTGGCATAGAGCTGCACGCTGCTGCGCGCGCCGTTCAGCAGCGGGTACTTTTGCAGAAGTCCCGTGCCGATGCTGTTCGGATAGTTTGCCTTCGCGTACGCAATGAAGGCAGGGTCTTCAATGGTGAACTGGTTGGTGGACGCCGTCTTGTTGTTGAGCCGCTCAACCGAGGCGAAAAAGAAGGTCCGGTCGCGGATAATGGGGCCGCCAAATGTCGCGCTCACATCCTTGTTGCTGGTGGTAGGCAGCGCACCGGGCTGAAAGCGTGCGTGCGCGCGCAGGTTCTGGTCGGTGTAGGTGAAGTTGCCGGTGCCGTGGAACTGGTTGGCGCCGCCCTTGGTGGTCACGGCGGTCGTCAGGCCAGAGCCGCCAGGATAGGTGATGTCGAAGGTGTTCGTCTGCAGTGAGATTTCCTGCAGGGAATCGGCATTGGGCGAGATGTTGGCGGTTCCGGTGGTGATGTTCGACGTGATCGAAATGCCATCCAGCACGTACAGGTTGCCGCCATAGTAGTGGCCGTTGGAGTTGGCTGCGGGGGTCTGCTCAACCGCGAAGTTGTTGGTGTTTTCCGTATAGCCGCTCACACCGGGGGCCGTGTTGACCAGTGCCAGGGTGCCGCGGTTTTGCAGTGGCAGATCGCGCACCTGCTGGGTGTCCAACGTGGTCTGCACGCGATTCTCTTCCGGGTTCAGGCCACCGTTGCCTTCCGCGGACACTGAAACAGTTTCGGCACTCGATTCCACGCCAAGTGCCACGTCCACACCGGCCACCTGCGATGTCGTCACGATCGCGGTCAGATCCTTTTGTTGAAAGCCGGTCGCGACCACGTGGATCTTGTACGTGCCGGGGGCCAGGCTGTTCACGTGGTACTGTCCGCTGCCGTTGCTCTGCTGCACGGAGGAGACGCCGGTATCGCTGTTGGTGACGGTGAGGGTGGCGTTCGGTATGTCGGCGCCGGAACCGTCCCGTACTGTGCCTTGAATGGTTCCGCTGAACTGTGCGAACGCCTGAGAAGGTGTCGCCAGCAGGCAGGCGGCGGCCAGGAGCGGCGCGCCGGCAAGCGGGGAAAGATGCCGGAGCTGTGGGCCCATGGTGTTCCATTGCAGGGTGTTGCGTTTGTTACGCGTCATGCTTGAGCCTTCCAGAAAGTAGAGTGAATCGCCTGCGTGACAGGGCATTGGCGGATGCGGGATTTCTCCCCTGCTTCGCCACGGCTATCCGGCGACGCTGGAGGGTGTACCCCGATGAACGGTCGAATACTAGACACATTGGGGACTGTTCGGCTTAGGCCATTCGGCCAATTGCACACTTCACGCCAACTTCCGGTGGCGCCGGGAACGTTTTGCAGCACCGCCGCGATCAGCGCACGGTGAACCCAACGCTCCCACGTTCCTTCAGCAGCGCGCGGGGCAACAGCACGGCACTGCCCTGCAGGCTGCCCGCAGAAGTGCTGAGCGGCATGCGCCGATCCGGCAGGTGCAGATGGACCAGCAGATCGGCGGAGAAAGGTGCGTCCAGGTTCACCGCCACCTCCCAGCTGGCACCATCCCTGGCGGCTACGCAAGACCACGTAAGCACACCCCAACGGGTGGGGCAGAGCTTCACGGCAATGCGCTTTGTGGGTGCAAACCACTCGACCGGCGCGGCCTTTTGCAGATGGCACAGCTCGCGGTCGCTCTCTTCGTAGCACAGCAGCCAGCGCAGACCGAGCGTCGGCTGCAACACAGAATTCACCACCGCCGACCACCAGTACTTGTTTCCTTCACCGGCAAAGCCGCCCGGCACCAGGGCATCCTCCGGCGAGTAGCGGTTGCCGGAGTCGGCGGCAAAGCAGACCAGGGCATACAGCGTCAGCAGGAAGGGCCTGTAGTCCGGCTGACGAATCTCAACAGCAAGCGTGCCGTGCTCCATGAAGTTCGATGTGCGCGGTTCACCGCCGTCCATGTGCAGTCCCGCCCACTGCATGCCGCTCAGCTGACGGTGCCTCAGATGACCAAGGTCCAGGTCGGCATCTCCCCAGTCGGCCAGGAACCAGTCCTGCATAAAGCGGTGATTCTCATAGCTGAGCAGTTGCCGCGGATCCCGCCGAATGTCTTCCGGCGTGAACGGTGTGATCCCGGCGGACTGCATGGCGGGGACCCGCCGGCTGAGCGTCGTCGCAAGAGATCGCTCGATGTCGGCGCGCATCTCCCCTGCAAGGGCGTGCAGGCGGTCGGCTTCCACCGTCAGCTTTGGCTCGACGGCGGACGCAACGCGCAGCACCGCTGCATAGTCCGCAACGCCGCGCCAGACATTGGCAGCGTTCTGGTAGTAGTACGGGTGCGCAGCCGGGTAGTCGTTGTGTGGGTCGCCCAGGTCGGCCTCCGGTGAGCCCCAGATCAGGCCGTGGTGTGGGTCGCCTTCCGCGTGTTGCTGCTGTGTGTAGCGGTATCGCTGTTCGACATAGGCAAGCATTCTCAGCAGCGTCGGCATGCTCGCGGTCAGGGCTGCAAGATTGCCCGTGTAGCTGTAGCCGCGCGCGGCGTTCCGCAGAAAAAGGCCCACATTCAAGGGTGCCTCTGCCTGATCCTGCGTGTTGTACAGGAAGTTGCCATCCGGCAGGATGTAGTGGTCCAGGTAGAACTGAAAGTACGCATCGCTTGAGGACGTGAGACCCCACATCTGCTGCGCCCACACGAATTCATACGCCGCAACAGGAAACAGCGCGTGACTCCGCTCCGGGATCATGGTGTATGCACCCTCGCCTACCTGGTAGGTCGGTCGCAGACCACGGTAGCTGCAACGCGCAAGCATGATGCCGGCGCGTGCACTGTCCAACAGGTTTTCGTCCGGAATCTCGACGGGCATCGACGTCTCAAAAAAGGTGTGCCAATGGTTCCACACACCCAGCAGGGTGGTGAAGAAGGCCGCTGCGTCGCCGTTTTTATACCGCTCCAGGAATGCACGGCCCTTGTCATCGCGCTGCACCTGCATGGAGGCCGTCAGCTGTTCTTCCGGCACGAACATGCGAACGCGGACAACGGGTGTTGCCGTTTCACCATCCGGGAGCACCGCCGCCACCTCGTATCCACACTTGAATTCCGGGTTCCAGACGCCGATGTCGGCCGTGGGCGTGTAGCCGCCCAGCAGCGTGCGCTTGCTGTAGCCAGGGCGGTATTGCCACACCTGCACGTTGTCGTTGGGAAAGAAGTCGCGGACGTCGAACAACGGGCTGAGTTCGTCGGGCGCCCATGAGGCCTGGGCGGGCGCATTGTTCAACTCGCGCGAGGTGCCGTCCGGCTCAAGAAACAGCGATCGCTCGGGACCACCCTGTTCGTTCGCGACAAGGGTCCAGCCAATGAACTCCGGCCCAAGTGCCGCAACCGTCTCCCAGGACGGATCGCCCTTTGCCTGCAGGATGTACTCTCCAGGCACATCTAGCCCGGCCTTCCAGGATTTTTCCCGGCGCAGTTGCTTGTCCGCAGGCGCGCTTACCGGCCGGGGTTTGATGTTGGCTAGATCGCCAAGAAAGGTGGGCACCAGCGCGATAACGCCGCGCTCCGCCGTCACATAGGCAAGGGCACCTCGATAGGCTGTTCGCTTCTCAAAGACCGCCGTCGCCGCACCGTTCGCATCCAGAATCGCAACGGTGCGCCACCCGTCCTGCACGTCGCCTGCGCGCAGCACCGGTGCAGCGTTCCCGGCAAGCCGCAGACTGCCATCCGGGTTGGACGCGACCATCGGTGGTGCCAGCAGTGACTCGCGTTCACCCGGCAGAAAACGGTAATAGTCGTTCTGGATCGAAGCTGCCGCATAGCCGTCTCCAGCCCTGGGAGATCCCAGCAGTTGCGCACCGTGTGCGGTTGCAACCGAGGCCGCGACCAGCTTCATAAAGGTTCGTCGTTCCATCGTCAAAGCGCATTTCCCCATGAACACCGGAGATCCCCGGCAATTCAGCGCGAGTGTACGCCGTCGGCACAGCCGCAGTCAGTCGCCATTGGTCCATTTGGCATGGGAACTTTGGCCCATTGCACAAGGGGGAGCGACCAGGCATCAGGCATCAAGCTGCAGGATGCCGCGGTGGAGCGCAACCGTTGCGGCCTCGGTGCGGTCGGTCACCTCAAGCTTGGCAAATAGCGTGTTCAGCTGGTTTTTGACCGTGCTCACGCTCACTCCAAGAATTTGCGCAATCTCGCGATTGATGAGGCCTTTGACCACCAATCGCAGGATGTCCATCTCGCGCCGCGTGAGCGGTGTGCGTGGCAGCCGCTCCGCCAGCCGTGCCGCAACCGCCTCGGGCAGGCACTTGCCGTCCGCCGCCACGGTGCGGATCGCGGCAACAAGGTCGTTCCGCTCGACGTCCTTCAGCACATACCCCATGGCGCCCAGCTGCAGGGCCTGGTAAATGTCCTCCTCCGTGCAATAGCTGGTCAGGAAGAGTACTCGTGCGGAACGGTGGCGCGCGCGGATCGTGGCCAGCGCCTCAAGCCCGCTTGCACCTGGCATGCGAAGGTCCATCAGCAGCACGTCCGGCAGCAGCACGTCATAAATCTCCACGCACTCCAAGCCGTCCCTCGCGTCGCCCACCACCTCAAAGTCGTCCTCCGCGGCAAGCAGCGAGCGGAGGCCCATGCGGAAGACGAGGTGGTCGTCCGCGATCATGATGCGAATTGTGCTCATACCCGTTCTCCCGCAGGCTCGGTCCCGTGGTCCCGGCGGCCCGTCAGCCAGCGCCTTTTAACCATTGCGGCGTTGCCATGCGGCACCGACACCTGCACCACCGTTCCTGCCGGCTGCGACACCAGGCTGAACTGCGCGCGCAGGTGAGCCGCGCGCTCCTGCATGCCGATGATGCCAAAATGCACGGTGCCATGCTCCGCCGCACGGTCCACATCGAAGCCGCAGCCATCGTCGCGCACCGTCAGGCAGACGGCGTCGCGGCTTTGCCGCAGTTGCACCCAGATGTTCCGGGGCTTGCCGTGTTGCACCGCATTTGTCACCGCCTCCTGGCAGATGCGGAAGAGCTGCTCCGCCGTCCGCTGCTTCGGTGGGCATGACAGCGTATCCAGCTCCAGGTGAACATCGGCGGACGACGCGCTCGTGATGCTGGAAATCAGATCGCCAAGCATCTGGTCGAGCGCCGCCGATTTCGAAAACGCACGCAGCGTCGAGATGGACCGGTGCGCCTCGGCACGGCAGTGCCGCACCATGCCGACCGCCGTGTGCAGATGCGCCTCCGCCTGGGATGGGTTTCGCTGCATGTCGCCGCGCACCACCTCCAGTTGCAGGGCAATGCCCGCAAACCCCTGCGCCAGCGTGTCATGCACGTCCCGGCTGATGCGCGCCCGCTCCGCCAGAATGGCGGCAAACTGTCGCCGCACGCTGCGCATATGCGCAAACTGCATCAGCCCGCCGATCCCGACCAGCGCAAGCACCAGCTCTGCAATGTGCAGTGGCGTCCCCCACGGCGGTCCCTTCACCACGTTGATGTCCGCCCCGTCGCGCAGCAGCAGGGAAAAGCTGCCGGCCGCCGGACTGTACTGCTGCTGCCGCACCAGCAGAACCCCGGTCAGGCGAACCGTGCTGTTGACCGGCAACCTGCCCAGGCGTCCACCCTCCGCGGCGTTCAGCAGCGCCGTGCGAGGCAGCTCTGCTGAAAAGAACTGGTGACCCGCCTCAAGCTGCAGGCGCACAACCACACTGTCGTCCGTCACACGCAGCAGCTTGCCTTCCACCTGCACCAGCAGTTCGTTGTGCTCGCCGTTTGCGGCATCGTCCGCGGACAACGCCACCGGCGGCGGCGGCGAGCTGTGCCACAGCGGGTTAACCGTGGTGTCGACAAGCAGGCGCACACCGCTCTGGATGGACGGCCGTCCAGTCGCCTCCACCTCGTCGCCGACCTCGACCACCGGCGCGTCCTGGGGCACCGCTTCCAGGGCACCGGTCTGGTCCTGCAGGATGATGCGGTCGCCCACGCGCGTCACTGTCCCGCGCACCGTCACGCGCGGCGCATCCACGCCAGAGGGGGCCTCCGTCGCAGTCTGGATCGACATGAGCGTGGTTGCGTGGGGAACGCCAGGCTGCGCGGCACAAGCGCAGGCCCAGACGCAGACCCAGGCACAGGCCCGGCAGAGCAGGCGAGCCACACCACGCCAATTCATCTCAACACCTTCAGGGCAGCGCCGCCCGCAACAGCTCCGTGGCGTCGGAAGGGACCCTGAAACCGGGGTGCGGTTCGCGCCTCTGCGGCAGCCTTGGCCGCTCCCATGTGTGCTGCTCTGCTCATCGTGCAACATGGTACGCTCGGAGCATTCCCGATGGCACAACGGCGCGGCAGGACGAGGGCAATCTTGCTGGCAGTGGGAGCCGCGCTGCTGCTGGCCCTGTGTGTCGCGGGCGTGGTGTACCGCCGCCACGGCCATGAACCCACATCGCAAGCACTGCCGACAGACCTCGCCCAATGGCAATCGTATGAGGGCAGCTGGGCCAGCCGCAACGGCGTGCTGACCGACCGCACCGGCGGCCGCGGCGACAAGCTGATGACCGGCGACACCACGCTGAACGACTTCATCTACCGCGCGGATGTGCGCTTCGATTCGGACCGCGACTTCGAGTTCGGCGATGCCGGCCTCGTACTGCGCGCCTCCAACATCACCGTCGGCACAGACTCACTATACGGCTACTACGTGGGCATCCGTCCCGGCATGCAGATGCTGAAGCTCGGCCGCATGCAGGACGACTACACCGATTTTGCTCTGCGTACGCTCGATGCACCCGTCGCCATTCACGCCTGGTACCACCTCCTGGTCCAGGTGCGCGGCTGCACCTTCTTCGTCCAGGTGCAGGACGACTCAGGCCGCACCATCGGCGTCATGCATGTGGACGACCCGGATTGCGTCATCCGCGCCGGCCAGCTCGGTTTGCGCTCGTACGGCATGATCGCATCATGGCGTGCGCTGTCGGTGCAGCAACTGCCGTAGGAAAGCTTTCCCGATCGGGAACGCTGGTGATTAGTGGGTTTTCTCCACAGAAGGCGTCATCATCTGCGGCACAAGGTAGCGCTGGATCCACGGCTGCCTCACGTTGTCCGCGGTCACTAGTTCCACCGGCAATTCCGTGTGCCTGGCAAAGGGCTGCCCAGAGAGCACCGCGTGCATCACGCGCATGGAAATCTCACCCAGTGCCACCCAGTCCGTCGCCACCACACCGTCGATCGTGCCGTCCTGCAGGGCCTCCATCACATACACCTCCTGGTCCACGCCGATGACGACAACATGATCCGTGGCGGTCCGCTTTCGCAGCGCGGCAATCATGCCCATGGTGCTGAAGCCGTCTGAAGCGAACAGCGCGCGCAAGTGGGGATGCAGCCGCAGCAGGTCCTGCGTGGCGGTCGTGGACCTTGCCCAGTCTGACAATCCATACACGGTGCCAACGACGACGACCTTCGGAAACTGCATGTGCAGCCGCTCCGTAAAGGCGCGCTCGCGCGTGGTGGAGCCGGCCAGCACAGGGCTGACACCCACGATGCCGACCTCCCCCGTCCCCTGCAGCAGGTGGCCGATGCGGTCGGCTGCCAGAACACCGATTTGACGGTCGTTGCTGCCCACAAAGGCCGTGTAGTCCTCCGGCGGCAGCGACATGGGTGCGTTCAGCAGGATCACCGGCACGCCGGCTTCCTTTGCCTGCCGGACGGAAGCTGCAAGCACCAGTTGATGGTCCGGCACCAGCATGATGCCGGATGCGTGCCGCTCCACCGCGTTCAGCACCATCGCGGCCTGCTGGGCGTAATCCGTCTCCGCCTGCGGTGCGACCCAGTTCACGCGATAGCCAAACTCTTTTGCGACATCCAGTTCACCGACACGCATCCGTTTGGACGTATCGGTCGACGTGGATTTGGGAATGATGGTGATGACGGTGGCAGGTTTGCGGCACCCGGCGGCCTGTGCAAGCAGCAGGAACGCACCCGCGCACGCGCCGCCTCTTTTCAGCGCTTTCGTCCACCTCATCGCCCTTGCAGCCAAACCGTTCCCTGCGTCCCGGGCCGGCCCCATGCCCGCCCCAAAGCTCATGGAAGTGTCTCAGAGCGGGTGCACGGCTGTCATGCGCGTAGGCCATGGCTCTTGCGGCTTGTTCCTTCCGATAGGCCCTTCGGCCAAAGCCAACAGGCTGAACGCGCGGGTATGCTTCCTCTCAGCCGGCCAATGCAGACCCGCACCACGGTCCTGCTCTGCCGCGCTGAATGGATGAGGGGTTCCATGTCGCCTGTCACTCGCCGTAACTTTCTGCTGTCCACCGCCTGCACCCTTGCGGCCTCATCGGTCGCGTCCGTCCGCGGCAGCGCCCAAGCCCAGCGTGCAAAGACGCACACCTCGGCGTTGGCACCGGCGGCGTTCCAGCCACTGCAACTTGGCCAGATTCGACCGGCTGGCTGGCTGCTGCGCCAGATGCGTCTTCAGGCCGACGGCATGGGCGGACACCTGGACGAGTTCTGGCCCGACGTCGGGTCCAACAGCGGATGGCTGGGCGGCACAGGCGAAAGCTGGGAACGCGGACCGTATTTCCTGGATGGTCTGGTTCCCCTGGCGTGGCAGCTGGACGACCCCGTCCTGAAAGCCAAGGCAATGCGCTTCATCGACTGGACGCTGGAACACCAGCAACCCAGCGGCATGATCGGCCCGGCCTCGAACGACGACTGGTGGCCCCGCATGGTCATGGTCAAAGCTCTGGCGCAGTATGCCGACGCCACCGGCGACCCGCGCGTGCAGCCTGTCCTGACGCGCTACTTTCACTACCAGCTTGAGGCGATGCCGTCGCGGCCGCTTGTGGAGTGGGGCAAATATCGCTGGCAGGACGAGGCTCTCGTCGTGGAGTGGCTGTACGAGCGCACCGACGACCAGAAACTGCTGCAACTAGCCATCCTTCTGCAGCAGCAGGGATTCGATTGGGTCGGCAGCTTCAAAAACTTCACGCACACCGGCCCCACCTCGCGCACCCTGCTGGACGCAAACAGTCCAAGCGGCAACAAGCCGGCAGGCATGGAGACACACGGCGTCAACAACGGCCAGGCCATCAAGACCGCCGCCGTCCAGTTCCGCCTGACAGCCGACCCGGCGGAAAAAGCAAACTACGACCGCCAGATTGCAACGCTCGACCGCTTCCATGGCCAGCCCAACGGCATGTTCTCCTGCGATGAGCACCTTGCCGGCCTGGACCCGAGCCACGGAACCGAACTGTGCACCGTCGTGGAAACCATGTTTTCCATGGAACTTGCACTTGCGACCTTTGGCGACCCCGCAATCGGCGACCGGATCGAACGCATCGCCTACAACGCGCTCCCGGGCACCTTTACCGACGACATGTGGGCGCACCAGTACGACCAACAGGCCAACCAGGTCTCCAGCAGTCTGAACTCCAAACCCTGGACGACCAACGGACCGGAATCGAACCTCTATGGCTTGGAGCCCCACTTCGGCTGCTGCACCGCCAACTTCCACCAGGGTTGGCCCAAGCTGACCGCCAGCCTGTGGATGCGGGACGCCGCAAGCGGCGGTCTCGCTGCTGCACTCTACGCGCCGTGCGAGGTGCGCACAAAGGTGGCGGGGCACGATGTCACCCTGCGCCAGGAGACGGACTACCCCTTTCGCGACACGGTGAAGATCACGGTGACACCCAGCGCCAGCACGCGCTTCCCGCTGCTGCTTCGAATCCCCGCATGGGCAAAGTCGGCTTCGCTGAAGGTGAACGGCGCGCCGGTGGACACCGCCGTCCGCGCTGGCGAGTTCGTGCGTGTCGACCGGACCTGGGCCGCTGGCGACGTTGTGGAGCTGCGCTTTCCCATGGTGCCTACGCTTCACCGCGGTTTCCAGCAGTCGGTCTCCATCACGCGCGGTCCGCTGGTGTTCTCGCTTGACCCGGGAGGCACATGGGTCAAGCTGCGCGAGCGCGGCATCACCGCGGACTGGCAGCGCTTTCCGAAAGACTCGTGGAACTACGCCCTGAGTGTGACTGAAGACACTGCGGCCGCGCTGCCGGTGCGCGAATCGACCATCGGTGCAATCCCGTTCTCGGCCGCGGATCCCGGTGTGCGCATCGCCGTGCAGGGTCGCGTGCTGAACACCTGGCGCTCGGAAGACGGTGTTGCCGCGCCTGTCCCGGAGGGCCCGCAGAACAGCGCGGAGGCGGCGCAGGTGATCGAACTGATCCCCTACGGCGCGGCAAAGCTCAGGATCACCGCCTTTCCCGTGTTGCGAACGTAGCGCTGGCTTTTATTGTGGCGGGGCCAACCGTTGACCCTGCGATTCATCTTTCGATGTGGACTGAATCTTTGGGAGAACCGATGTTTTCTGCTCGCCGTGTCTGATCTTCGCGCTTTACTGCTCCCGGCACCGCCTGCTTTCGGCGTAAACGCACCACGCGCTCGATGGACTCCGGACGAAGCCTCCGCATACATGAAGCGTCAACCCTACCCGATCGGCGGCAATTTCTGCCTGCCGACGCCATCAACGAGCTGCAGAAGTGGCAGGCCTCAACGTGGGACCCGGACGAGATCGACCGCGAACTTGGATGGGCGCAGGGCACCGGCATGACCACGCACGCTGAGACTGCGGTGCAGGTCTTAGGACTTCGCCGGCACCACGGCGAAGCGTTCGTTGAACCGCTCCATGAACGCCGGCAGGAAGTTGTTCCCAGCCTCCACGTTGCTGATCTCGGCAAGCCTCAGCTCCTTCACCAACCGGTCCTGCAGCGTGCGGTTCGCCCGTTCCACGCGGCCTTTTGCCTGGCTGGAGTTCGCGCACAGGATCTTGATGTTCAACGCTGCCAGCGCACGTCCGAACTGCGTCATGGCTTGCCCACTGGCGGCATCGCGGTTCATGCGGAAGACCGAGTGCTTGTCGGAGTAGAACGCAACAGGGCAGCCGTGGTCCTCAAGACGAAGTGTTTCCAACTGCTGGAAACAAAGCATTCGCTCCTCAGCGCCGGAATTTGCATCTAGCAAGGCAAGGTCAACCGCCAGTTCAAACAATGTTCGAGCCAACATGCTATGAGCTTGGTAATGAGCGAAATGTTTTAGGCCAAGGATTGATGTGACATTGTTGTGGGAGCGAATGTGGATGACCGCAATGCATTTCTCCCGACGCGTCATCGACAACTGGTTGCTGACAACCCAGAAAATGCTCTTGAGGTCTAGATCCCACAAATTCTGCAGCAGCGAATGGAAGACATTAACTTTCTGCATGGCGTCCAGCTCATCACGGATAAGCATGCTGCATCACCGCCTCAAAAGCGCTATGCCGCTTTGGCAATATGCAACTCGACATGCAGTCCAGCGGAGGCGAGCATGTTTATGAGCGTGTCGATACCGAAAAGCTCAATTCGCCCACGCACCAGGTCTGAGACTCGGGGTTGAGTGACGCCAAACTTTTTCGCTGCTTGCTCCTGAGTCAGGCCTTCAGCGGCAATCTGTTCCTTCAAGGCAAGCATGAGCGAGGAACGCAACTTCATGTTCTCCGCCTGGGCAGGGGTGTCCTCGATAGCATCCCAAACGCTTTCAAATCGTGTGCTCATTGCGAGTGCTCCTTTTGCAATTCCCTGTACCGCCTTGCGGCTGTCTCAAGGTCCGTGGGACTGGTCTTTTGCGTTTTCTTCTGGAAGCAGTGCAGAACGTATATGGTCTCGCCGAATTTCGTGACGTACATGATGCGATAGATCCCCCGTTCATCCCTGACACGAATCTCTCGCGTTCCCGCTCCAACATCATTCATCGGCTTCCAGTCATCTGGAGCGTGGCCGCGCTGTATCCTGTCGAGCTGATATCCAGCTCGGCGGCGTGCTGTCTCAGGGAACTGGCGAAGTGCGTCGAGGGAATCACCACGAAATTCTACTGGAGTAAGATCACCCATCTGCCTCTCCCCATTATACAATAGTTTGTATAATGGGGAGAGGCAGATCCTGACGATCTGGAAAGTCAAGGACATCCGCACCGTCACCGTGCGGGCCGCGACGTTGAGGGGATGGTGATGTTCTTCTAAAGACCTTCGAACAGCTGAGGGAAGGTGATTTTGGATCCGTCAGCCACAGACAGCAGTGGGGAGGTATACCAGCTTTGCTGGCCTGGATAACTGTGTCTGGTTCACGTCATTCGTTCATCGCGCGCGTGATAATGATTCTCTAGCAGTCAGTTCGGCGGCGATGATGCGTAGGCTGATTGCTGCAACGAAAGGTTGCTCTCGTCTATTTGGGCTCTCAATCGACTCGCCGATCTGGGATTGCGGTTCACTGATACTCCTGTCGGGCTCATGCTACCCACACATCTCATGACTAGGCCCCTCACCAATCGCCTTGATAGAGACGGACACTCTCAGGCAGACTGTCAAAGACTTTGGCGGTATAGCCTGAAAGCGCTTACAATTTCTCCGAAATCTTTTTGAGAGGCCATACCCCTTGCTGCAGCAGCTTACGCGTTCCCTCACTCTTTGCCTCGTGTGCGCAGGTTCTCTTGCTATTCCGGCTGTAGCCCAGACCTCCTCACAAGTCGCTCCCCTGCCGGCGGTGCGGTATCCCTCAACTCCCCTGATCACGCATAATCCCTACTTTTCCATCTGGTCCAACACTGACGACCTCACCGCCTCGAACACCGTCCATTGGACCGGCAAGCCGCAGCCCATTGCCGGCCTGCTGCGGGTTGACGGCAAAACCATGCGCTTCATGGGCGCCGCTCCAGGGGAGCTGCCGGCAATGCAGCAGGTCGCTCATCTCGTCACGCCCACCCACACCCGTTACAGCTTCACCGGCGGCGGCGTTCAGCTCGATCTCACGTTTTTCACGCCTACCATCCTCTCCGACCTCGACATCCTCTCCCGCCCCGTCACCTACATCAGCTACACCCTCAAATCCATCGACGGCAAGTCTCACGCCGACGCTGCCATCCTCACCGACGTCGGTCCCATCATCGCCGTCAATGCGCCCGGTGAAGCCGTCACTTACGCGCGCAACGAAACCGAAACCCAAACCGTACTCTCCGTCGGCTCCCGCGACCAGCGCGTCCTCAATCGCTCGGGAGACGACCTCCGTATCGACTGGGGCTACTTCCATCTGTCCGTCCCCAAAGACGAGGAGTCCGTCTCCGCCTTTGTCCGGAACACCTCCGTCCAGCCCGGCGGCGCCTTCGTGAAAACCGGCATGCTTCCGAGAGCCGATGACATGGACGCCTCGCCCGTGGTCGGCCGAGGTGACGCCCATCTCGCCACGGAACTCCTCTTTCACACCATAGCCGACCAGTCCGTCAGCCGCCATGTCCTCGTCTCGTATACCGAGGGCTATGCTGTCCAGTTTCTTGAGCGAAATCTCAAGCCGTGGTGGCAGCGAAACGGGCAATCGATCGCCGCCATGCTCGACGCCGCCGAGCGCGAAATGCCCGCACTCGATCGCCGTGCCACGGACCTCGACGCCACCCTCACCGCCGACCTCATCCGCACCGCTGGTGCAAACTACGCGAACCTTTGCATCCTCTCCTACCGCGAGGCATGGGCCGCGCACGGCCTCGTCGCCGATCTCGACGGCAAGCCACTCGTCTTCGGCAAGGAGAACTTTTCAAACGGCTCCATCGGTACGGTGGACGTTCTATATCCTGCCTCTCCGCTCTTCCTCTTCTTCAATCCCACCCTGCTTGAGGCTGAGCTTCGCCCGCTCATGCAGTACACCGCGCTCCCCAATCGCTGGCGCTTTCCCTTCGCCCCGCATGACCTAGGCACCTATCCGCTTGCCAATGGTCAGACCTACGGCGGTGGAGAGGCCACTGAAGACGATCAAATGCCGGTCGAAGAATCCGGCAACATGCTCATCATGCTCGATGCGGTCGCCCGGGCAGGGGTCAATGGCAAACCAAACGCCGCGCTCGCTGCCGAGCACTGGGCCAAGATCACCCAGTGGGCCGAATTCCTCCGGATCCACGGCCTCGACCCGGAAAACCAGCTCACCACTGACGACTTCGCCGGCCACGTCACGCACAACGCAAATCTTGCCCTCAAAGCCATCGACGCGCTTGAAGCCTATGCCGATCTCGCCAGGCTCCTGGGCAAAAACGACGTTGCCCGCGACTACTCCAAAACCGCCCACGACTACGCTGCCAGGTGGGGAACGCTGGATAAGGAAGGCGATCACTACAAGCTTGCCTACGACTCCGCCAACACTTGGAGTCAGAAGTACAACCTGGTGTGGGATCAGATTCTCGGCTACAACCTCTTCCCGGAATCCCTCCGCGACTCCGAAATCGCCTTCTACAAAACGAAAATCAACAAGTACGGCCTGCCGCTCGATAGCCGAAGAGACTACACCAAGCTCGACTGGTCGATCTGGACCGCCACCCTGGCCTCCAACCCTGCTGACTTCAACGTCATCATGGATCCCATCGCTCTTTGGATCAACGAAACGCCCAGCCGCGTTCCGCTCACCGACTGGTACGACACGAAGACCGGCAAGCAAGAAGGCTTTCAGGCCCGCTCCGTTGTCGGCGGTGTCTTCATCAAAGCCCTCGCCGATAAGCAGCTTACCGACAAATGGCGCGCCATGGCGATCGGGAAAAAGTAGTCGCTAATCTTCCCCTCAGCGATATCGTAGACGGTTGTTCTCCGGCTTAGCAGCGACCCGACTGCCTTTAGTGCAGTTCATCTGCTCACGCTTTCTAGACGTAAATCACTCCATCCAGAGCCGAGCTTGGCTAGGCATCTGCGGTATCGGTCTGCATGCGGCACACCCGCAGACCTCCGGTTGAACGCCTGGGTGTTCGGCACAGAGCGGGAAGTGCTGGTTGAGAGTGCGAGCTGCGAGGGTGGCATCACCTTCGTTCCAGGCGGTGCGACCGGCAGAGTGCATCTGCCGGTTCGCTGCGTCAAGTCCGATTGAGTGAGCGATCTGGTAGGTCATCCGCATAGCGCTTCCTCATGGCTCACGAGCCGGTCGTTCTGGAAGCTGTAATCGCCACCATAGCCCAGCTTGGCCTGGCAGAGCGCAAATGCCTCGGCCCAGTGACAGGGTTCGCCATCGGTCTGCACCTGCAACTCGCCTCTGAGACGATGTTTGGCAATCACCAGAAATGCCGTCACGGCCAGATCGTACGGGCGGAAGGCGGTTTTGCATGAGCATTCCACCCGACCGTCTTCCCCTGCAATGGTTGCGACTCGCTCGAACCAGACCGACTCAAAAGAACAATCGCCGTTGCAGGTGCGGTAGGGCAGTGTTCCACCTTTGCTCATATTGTCTCCGATGCCGTGCGCATCTTTGGATGGCCAGGCAAGCCGGACATCCTGGTTCTTCGCATGACCGCAGCACTCTACGCCGTTGAATCCGATGAACTCCGGCCCAATCTCCGGTTCTTCCCGGCCGTAGGCATTGGCAAGCAACGCACCTGCTGCTTCCAGTGCCGGCAGAAGGGCGGACAAGTCTTTGGAGATGGTGTTGAAGGTGGTAAGGTCGATGATCTGTGGCCGATTCCAGTAGTGGCTGTATCCCATGAGTGGCTTCTCGCTTTGCTGGATTTGGCTGTGATTGGGTTTCAATCACGCCTTGGCCCTGGCCCACGCCAGCAGGGGCGGCAAGCGCAAGCTGTGCGTAAAAGTGCCCTGCAGGGGCATGCCGCGTCAGCGGCACGGAGGAAGCGAATACCTGGAGCTGCACGGAGCTTTTTCCATCGGCTTGCGGGCGCCAGGGACGGAGTCCCTCAGCAGGTACGGCTTCCTTATGGCGCGGCTCTTGCCGCGCGGACTTGCTTTGGGGGCGTTGCGGGGTGTCCCCGCTGAGGGGGTGACGGAAGACGGGGCCAGCTCCATCGGCCCTGGCTGAAGTCCGGGGGAGACCTCCCCCTAAGCCATTTTGAAAACGGACGGAACAAAGCTGAAGGGCCTCCGGAACAGCTCATCAACCCAATTTCGCCGATCGTGCTTCACCGATCTTCATCTAGTCTTGCGCTGGTCGGTTAAGGAAACGCTGCACCCATACTCGAGGCGTGCTTCACCCACTACAATGCCGCTTGTCGGAGGTAAACTCATCTCGTGACAAAACCGCTGAAATCGTGGTCTGCAGCCCTGGGGAGCCCATAGGCGGGCCGGAGACACCCGCGCTCACGACAGCGCAGGCCGATTTGCGGCGCATGGTGCTCGATGCCGTCACCTCGCCGCACTCCCGGCGGAACTACGCCAAGGCGCTCGACCTGCTGTTCGCCCTCGCCGGCGGCCGACCGCTCACACGTGCCCTGCTCCAGGAGTACCGCACCTCGATGGAAGGGTTGGCGCCCTCGACCGTGAACGTACGGTTGTCTGCCGTACGCAAGCTCGTCACCGAGGCGCGGAAGAACGGCATGCTATCGGCTGAGGACGCGGCGAACCTGACCGACATCCCGAATGTGTCGGAGAAGGGAACCCGCCTGGGGAACTGGCTGACGAAGGAGTAGGCGAGGGAACTGCTCCAGGTGCCTGATCGCTCCACACTCAAGGGCAAACGTGATTACGCCATCCTCGCGCTCCTGGTCGGCTGCGCCCTGCGAAGGAGGGAACTGGCCTCGCTCACCGTCGAGGACATACTGATGCGGGAGAACCGATGGGTCATCGCCGGCCTGCGCGGCAAGGGCGGGCGCATCCGCACCGTCGTCGTTCCGTCTGGGTGAAGCACGGCATCAACGCCTGGCAGGCTGCGGCAAGCGTTGAAGACGGCCCGCTGCTGCGCTCCATCCGGAAGGGCGGCAAGGTCGGCGCAAGTCTCAGCGACTGGGCCATCTGGGCCGTCGTCACGGCATCCGCAAGGCAGATCGGGATCGAACGCTTCGGCGCCCACGACCTGCGCCGTACCTGTGCGAAGCTCTGCCGCAAATCCGGCGGAAACCTCGAACAGATCAAGTTCCTGCTCGGACACTCCTCCATCCAGACCACCGAACGATACCTCGGTTCCGAGCAGGAGATCGCGGTTGCGGTGAACGACAGCCTCGGACTGTGAGGTCGAAGGCTGAACGGCATCGGTCGGATCGCACCTGATAATCGATGTTGTCAGGGAAGGTATTTGAGAGGAGACGACGGAGCAAAGGCGAAGTCTACGAACTTTATGGACGAATTGGAAGATTGACCAATTCACCAGTAAAGTTCCTCGATATCATCCGCTCTGGACTAGAGTGCCCGTTGTTGAGAAGTTAAGCCGGCCTGAAACGACATTCTTGCGAATGCCTCAAATGGTTAGGATTCGACAGCTTCCGCCTGAACTCCTAAATATTTAGTTGACGATCTAGCGGCTTGAGCCTAGTCTCCGTAAGTATTAGGAGATTGATGACGTGGCGAACTTGAGAAAGCAGGGTCTTACCCGGCTTGAGCTGAAGCTGATGCAAGCGCTCTGGCGCTTGGGGACGGGTACCGTTGCGGAGGTACAGCAGCAGATCGAACCGGTTCCGGCATACACGACAGTGCAGACGATCCTCAACATTCTGGAACGTAAAGGTAAGCTCACGCGCGTCCTGGAAGGACGAGCCTATCGATATGAGCCTGCGATTACTGAATCGAAAGCGTTGGGAGCGGCGGTTCGGGACATCGTGGAACGTATGTTCGGCGGTTCGGGAGAAGAGCTTGTCATGAGCCTCGTCCGAAACCAACAGATTGACAGCAAAACACTTGCTGATCTGGCTCTTCGCTTACAAAAGGACGGCAAGGTATGAGTAACGTCTCTAGCTTCGCCTTGGCCTACCTCATAAATTCTTCCTGGCAAGTGCCCCTTCTACTCGGAGCAGCGCTTCTCGCAGCGCGGTTGCTGAATAAGGTCAGCGCAGCTGTCACACATCGAATGTGGGTGATAGCCCTATGGCTGCAGGTAGTTCTACCAGCCCTGTCCAGCGTTTCGTCGCCATGGACATCGCATGCTCTATCACTGATTTTCAGAGAAGGCACCGTCGATAGTGGAGTTCGTATTGTTTGGAGCCAAGCGGATATCGGGTCGGAGTGGATCCACCTCCCGCACTGGGCCGGTGTTCTGACGCTTTGGCTATACGGAGCGGTGACTTTGTTTTTCCTGCTTCGCCTGATTTACGGTTTGCGGGCAGCATCGATTCTGGCAGGCCGTGCCAGGCCGGTGCTGCTAACCAGTGATGCTGCGACATGCTGGAACCGGTGCAGCTCTCACTTTTCGATTCGGGGTGCACAGATTCGTTCGTTGCCCGACTTGTTTGGTCCTGTGACGCTCGGTTTGGACCAGGCCATGGTCATCCTTCCAGAGACGCTTCTGGATCAGGTCTCACCGCTCATCCTTCAAGCCGTGTTTGCTCACGAATGTGCACACATCAGACGCCAGGATTTTATAAAAAATATTCTCAATGAAGTTATTTCTCTTCCATTGCGCTACCACCCAATGTTCACCATAACCCGGGCGTACGTGGTGGAAAGCCGCGAAATGGTGTGCGATGCCATGGCCGCGAACGCCGCAGGTGGCTGGGACCATTACGCTCGATCCCTCGTACGTCTTGCCAGCATGCTGAACCAGCAGCAGGTCCATTTGTCTCACGCCATCGGTCTCTTTGATGCCAACAGCTTTGAAAGGAGAATCACCATGCTTGAAAATCAAATTCGCACATCTTCTTCTACACGGAGCAAGCTCGTCGCAACCTGCTTCGCCATGGCGCTAGCCTCATGTGCGGCTGGACTCAGCTTCGCACTCAAACCTGCTGGTACACCGATGGCTACCATGATCGCAGCTGGAAGCCCCGTCCGTGTCTCCGGCGAAGTCATGGCTGGAAACGCTTATAAGAAGGTCATGCCCATCTACCCGCCAGACGCGAAACAGGCTAAAGTGCAGGGGGCTGTTGTGTTGCATGCAGTCATTACGCCAGAAGGAAAAGTCGTAGACCTCTCCGTGATCTCTGGTCCTGAGGCGCTACGCCAGTCATCGCTCGATGCCGTAAAGCAATGGGAGTACAAACCATTTCTGCTCAATGGCGTTCCTGTCGACGTAGAGACAACCGTCACCGTGACCTATTCCATAGGTCAATAGCGCTGCTGCGTGGGAGAGCATTCGCTATGGGCCGGGCTCTCCCACTTTCAGCGAACACACCGCACGATGATGACTGGGACAATGACACTGCTGATGAGAATTCGTGCTGCTGTCGCCAAGAGCCGAGCCAATTTCTCCTGAAAGTACACGTTATAAGGGACGTTATCAGTGTAGAAACGAGATCTGCGAACCCCACATGTACTTGTAGGGAGCGAGCAGAGAGGTTGTCATGTCAGAATGGTCGGCAAAGACTTGAGGTGTGCGATGCGTCCGTTCGTCTTTGTCCTGGTAGTTCTCTCGACTGTGTCCTCTTTCACCAGTTTCGCCCAAAGACCAGACGACACTGGCACAGTGAGTGGCCGAGTCTTCGCGTCAGATACGAACGGTCCGGCACGTCTGGCCAGTGTGTTGCTCGTACCGGCTGTAGAACCTGTCATACCTCGTGCGACCGTCAAGGGAAACGATGTTGTGGAAGCCGGTCCAGCTCGCCGCTTAGAGCAAACGGGGCTGGACGGGTCGTTTGTCATCACGCACGTGCGCCCCGGCAGCTATTACGTCGTTGCAGAAAAGCCAGGCTACCTTCCACCTCTTTCAATTTTTACCCGTGAGCAGTTGAACAAACCAGACGAAGTCACGGCGAAGCTGATGGCTCGGCTGCTCACACCTGTCACCGTCACGGCGAATCATTCTACGGCTGTTGAGGTCCGCATCCATCGGGGCGCGTCCCTGAGCGGAAGTGTGCTGTATGACGATGGAAGTCCCGCTTCTGGAGTAATCATTCGTATTTGGCAGCGAACGAAGGAAGGCAAGTGGGAACATCGGTCTGGTGATCCGGTCGGCGGCTTCACGCAGGTGAACGTCGACGATCAAGGGCGGTATCGCTTGGTCGGATTGCCGGATGGTGAGTACCTGCTACAGGCGGATGTCCAATTGCAAGACGTGTACGTGAACGGTGTATTCGGTGGTGGCAACACCGGATGGTCCAGCAGCACTCGCTACAGCATGAATGTCTTTTACGGGGATGCTTACCGGACAAGCAAGGCGAAGCCCGTCAAGGTAGCGGAGGGAGAAGACCGTCCAAATCTGGATATTATGATCCGCCTTTCCGAAATGCACATGCTCTCAGGTTCTGTCCTTGCCCCTGATGGTCATGTGGCGAATGCCGCCAAGGTGGCGCTCCTGTGGAATGACGACAAAAGCGAATTTGTGTCGACCAGCGTAAACGCAACAGACAATGCTTTTCACTTTGATTTTGTTCCGGACGGCGAGTACACGCTGCGCATCACGGAAGCGCACGACGTTACCCGGACCGACGTGCCAAACTGCCGAGAATGTGTGCCTCCGTTTCACACAGAAGAGAAGATCGTCCGAAGTTTCGGTTCGGTAGAACAGCCCGTCGTACTTCATTCTGACATACAGGCCATGGCTGTGACGGTGCAGCCTGCGGAAGCGACGACGAAGTAAACCTCATCCCCGAAGAACCGTGATGCTGTGCAGACTACGCGCAGCCACTGCTTTCCTAGCTCTTGTTCGATTCTTTCAACCGACGTTGACAAAATGTAACGAACGATGGCAAGAGCGCCCAAAAGCCGGTTTGTGAGCTATTTGCGGGTGTCCACGGCGCGGCAGGGCGCAAGTGGCTTGGGCCTGGAAGCGCAGCGTGCGGCGGTTGCGGCGCACCTCAACGGCGGCGACTGGACGCTCCTGCGGGAGATCGTGGAAGTCGAAAGCGGCAAGCGCAACGACCGGCTTGCCCTGGCGGAAGCCCTTCGGCTATGCCGGCAGCAGAAGGCAACGCTGGTCATCGCCAAGCTGGATCGGCTTGCCCGCAACGTTCATTTCATCTCCGGGCTGATGGAATCTGGTGTGGAGTTCCTGGCCGTGGACATGCCGAGCGCGAACCGCTTCGTCGTTCACATTCTGGCGGCCGTCGCGGAGCAGGAAGCCGAGGCCATCAGCAAACGAACTAAGGCGGCGCTGGCTGCAGCGAAGGAACGCGGCACGGTGCTGGGTGGCCGGCGTGTATCTGCAGAACGGTTCGCGGAGATCGCGGCGGAAGCACGGCAGACCTTCAGCGCTCAGGCCGCAAAGGGAAGGGCTCAGATGATGCCCGTCATCGCGGAGATTCAAGGGCAGGGAAGCACAACCCTACGCGCGATCGCTGCCGAACTGAACCACCGCGAAATCGATGCGCCTCGCGGTGAGCAGTGGAGCGCGGTTCAGGTGCAGCGAGTACTCGCCTATTCGAGAAGCTCGCACCAGGATCACGGCCAGTGACAGAACCATTTATCAATGTGCACGCACGGGTTGAACGTCCGGCGCTAGACCTTGCTTGATCGTAAGGCCGCTGATTCCCACATTGCCGCCCTCGCTCACAGCAAAGTACAAGCTGCTGGGAGCTCCTTGAGCAGGCTGTGGGTTGAG
This sequence comes from Terriglobus sp., assembly GCA_965200815.1. Taxonomy (GTDB): domain Bacteria; phylum Acidobacteriota; class Terriglobia; order Terriglobales; family Acidobacteriaceae; genus Terriglobus. The sequence continues at coordinate 24,871 of CBDAVC010000003.1, forward strand.
CACGCGCATGCCCCAGGAGTGATTGGATTCGGAGAGTGGCAAACTGTCTCCTGTGACAAAGTGCCCCACCATTACCTTTCCTGCTGTATCAACGGAGTCAAAAATCAGCGTCCCTCTACCGCTCTTATCCAACAGAAAAGCCGCTCCCGCGCGTTCTGACCCGTGCGGAAGCAACTCGAGCGTTGGACTTCCCTGTGATGACCAGCGTCCGTGTGTACCCAGACTCATCCTGACTTCTCCTGCATCATCTAGGATGTGGAGCTCTCTCAACTCCAGAACTCCGCCTATCATCGCTGGTTTAGAGAAAATTCGATCTTTAAAGACCAGTACAACGAGCAACATTGTGAACACGCTGCCAAGGAGAGCGGCTCCGATCATCTTCATGGTGTCGGTAGACACCGCCTGACGTGCTTCTGTGCCTCGAACCAAGCACCAGCGTTAGCGTCCGAGACATTTTCCTCTACGTCCGTTGAGGAAAATGTAACAGCCCGCACCCGGCCGACGTTCGGTCCAGTTTGCTTTCAAGCAGCGGGATTTAGCTACTTGCGCAAGCCGTCTAGAAAGTCGATGACGGATGGGGCAGACCAATCAGCGGCTCCGGCATGCTGCGCGGCCAGCGTTCCAGACGGGCGATACAGGAATGTGGCGGGGAACTGGTTGAGCTGCATTGAAGGCGGGATATCCAAATCATCCATCGTGTAGAAGGGTAGGGTGTAGTGGTTTGCTGCCGCATACAGGCGAACCTTCGCCGGTGTATCAAGCCTGGAGACCACTAGAAAAACTACGTCAGGGTGGTTGCGGTAATGCTCGTAAAGCTTCTGCACAGTTGGCATCTCGGCGACGCACTGGATGCACCACGTTCCCCAGAGGTCTACGAACACTGTTTTACCCCGAAAGTCAGCGAGGCGCTTGGGTTGACCGTCAAGGGTTTTGATGGAGAAATCAGCTGGCTGCTGGTCAACCAGCTGTAGATGAGGAGCGCGCTCATTCGCTCTGATCCTGAGCGTCATGTATTCCCACCCGGTGACGGCAGCCATCAGGAGCAGAGCGAAACCCGAGATTAGAACCCACGCGAGCTTTCTGTGCATCCGCATCAGGCCACCAGCCTACGGGGCAAAGTGCAAGCTTGCAAGCCAACTCCAATTTGGCCCCGCGTACGCCTAAATGTCGGTTTAGCTTTGTACAAGCGGCCTCATAGGCACTGAAGTGGTCGTTCAGGGCTGACGAGCTCCGACGACATGTGCGCTGTCATCCAGTGCTGTCGGAAGGCGAGAAAGCGCAATTTTGAAGAGAGTAGTTGTTTATGGCATGTTCGCTGCTGAAGTCGAATGCGTATCTAGCGTAGAAGCGATGACAGCATCGACCTCCGCAGGATCTTCAGTTCCGACCCAGTAGTGAACGATCTTCCCGTCAGCATCTGCAAAGATCAGCTCTGGGATTCCATTTACGGCAAAAGCTGAAAACGCCCCCTTCTCTGGATCAAGGACGATCGGAAGGGTGACATGATTATGGGCCGCCCACTGCTTCGCGTCGTCAAGGTTGTCCTGTGTAAACGTGATGACAGTCAGACCCAAAGCCTTATAGCGTTCTGCCAACATCTCCGCGTGAAGCGTGGCCGGCTTGCAGGGTGGGCAATAGCTACCCCAGAAATCCAGTAGAACCGGCTTGCCGCGAAGGCTAGCTAGATTCATGGCCGGTCCCGTCAAGGGCTGTACTGCGAGATCAGGCAGCGGCTTGCCCACCCACTCAGGGCGATCTTTGGGCTGATTGTGAAGACTTTCAAGAGCCTTCAAGATTTCCGTTGGTACTGGCTGATCAAAAGAGGTGGACGTCATGTCGGCCGTCCAGTCCAATCCGTTAAACGGTGCCTGCTCACGCAGCACCGTAAGTTGTTTCGGATCGATCCAGAGGCGATGATGGGCTGTTTTGGAATGTGGGCGATACTCCGGAGAAGCGTCATACGTGACATCAACGACATCGCAGGTGTGGGTACTGCTGTCGACCTCGATTGTTTCTGTACCTACTTTGCTTGCGTCAAGCATTCGGCCCGTAACGCGTTGGTAATTTCCGAACGGGATTGTGGGAATGCTCTTCTGTGGAAAGGGGTCGGTCGCATTGGGATCCATGCGCACTTTAGTGAAGTTTTGCCCCACTTTGGAGATATCCTGCATTGCAGCCGAGTGCACCTTCAAAGGGATAAACGACGGCTGCATGGCGTAGGTGTCAAAATCGTAGCTGACCTTCCATGATGTTTCGGGCAAAAGGGCATACGCTCTTCCTTTCACCTCGAAACTGTTTGCCGACGCATAGTGGTGCTCTACGTTTTTGAGCAGTTCGACGCGCGACTGAGCAATCGCAACACCACCAAACAGGAAAAGAGCCACGAACAAGCGCATTTCTTCAACCTCCGCATCTGCAACGTAAGTTATAGACGTAGACTCATAGCGAACGCAACGAAACATCTGTGCGATAACGTCCTTTATCGGATGTATCTTTGCGAAGACCCGCCCATCCGACGCCCGCTTCTTGATAAACGAACAAACCATTCTGTACAAAGAAGCGGCCCGTCTCATTCGAATATTGCAGCCTTAGGGAGGTCCTCACAGGATGAACTGGCTTCTGTCTCCAACAGAAAATTTTGCTAAGCATATGGAGCTTGGCTTTGATGTGGCTTTGCTAGTTGCAACGTTGGCGGTAGTCGTTGGTCTCGTCGGTGAGTATCGCAAAGGAAGCTGGTGGAAGCAGAATCTTCATATTTTCGAGATGCTGGTGCTGTTGGGTGTTGCCGGCGAAATGCTGATGGAGACGGGAGCCTTTTGGTATTCAGAGAAGCTCCAAACGATTCAGAGTGTAGCGATCGCTGCAGCTCAGGAGCGAGCGAGCAACGCTGCTCGAGACGCCAGTAAATTAGGCGTTACTGTTGATGGATTAGACAGTTTTGTCACTTCCAAGCAGGCGATTGCAGAATTGCGAATAACAGAGCTAAAAGGGGTAGTCGGTGCAAATGCGGTGCGCGAAAGCCGTTTATTATCTCAATTTAACGCGGACAAGGACCGTTTTGATAAAGCTCGATCTGAGGCTTTAGCTGGTGCTGCTGAGGCGAAACAAGCGCAGCTTGAGATGGCCGGGGCATTGGCATCCGAACGTGAGACTGGGCGAAAGCTGCAGGAAGCTCTTGCTCCTAGAAGCCTTAGTGAGACTGACAGACTCACGTTGTCGTCAAAGTTGAAAGTGTTTGCTGGCCAGCAATATGCAGCAAGTTTGCCAGGCAACGATCTAGAAGCACGATCTCTTTGGGTCAGCCTCGATAAAGTTCTCAGCGAAGCGGGCTGGCAGCGCGTTGACCCTGCAGGCGCTAAAGCTGGAGATCCACCAGCAGGAATCGGTCTTGACCTAAATTCCGGTATACAGGTAGCAGTAGAGCCAGGCTCTTCAAACACCACCGCTTCGGCGGCGTTGAGATTGGCAGAAGGCTTGGTTCAAGCTAAGGTGCAGTCTAAAGCTGAGCGCGTTAACCCCCAGTTCGCACCAAGGCCAAACGTTATAGTCCTCAACATCGGCCCCAAGCCCCGGTAAGCAGTATTCTGATGAAGCGAATGCCTCTTATTTTTAGCGTTTTCCTATTCCTCCTTCTGGGAACAGCAGAACTGTTGGGTCAGAATACAAATCCACCTGGTTCCCTAAGCAGCTTCGTCCATCTGGAACAGCCTTCCTTAGTGCGAGTACTCGCTACCGTCCTGCTTAAAAAGAACCCGGATGGTTCCACTCCCTACAAGCAAGCCACAGGGACAGGATTTGTGGTGAACGACGAGGGCTACATCGTAACCGCATGGCACACATTGGATGAGGCGAGCCGCTTTGGTTTGCCAACCTATACAGTCGAGTTTGCTGATGCTCTAACGCAAGAACGACGCGCGACAAAACGGATCGATGATTTCGGAGTTCCCGTAGAGGTGGTCGCAAAGGACGTAGTGCGAGACATAGCGGTGCTTAAACCACTGCATGCCACGAAACAGCAGCCAATTCATCTTTCGACTGATCACCTGTCTCCAGGTGAGGCCATCATTGTGCTCGGATTTCCGCTGACTTTCAACACGCTCGCGGTGAGGACTGGGCTGATAGCAACCACAGACTCAGGAGAAATCGAATCGCCAGGACATTTCAAAGAGGCGTATTGGGCCGATCTCCGCATTTCCACCGGAGACAGCGGTAGCCCCACATTTCGACAGGAGGACGGTGCAGTTGTGGGTATGGTTCTAAAATTTGCTAATCAATCGGCCGGAGAGAACCCCACCACACAGTACAACTCCGGCTTGTCGTACGTCTTGGCTTCAACATACGTCGTTAATCTTCTGCGTGATCATGCAATAGCGTTCCGTATGAAGTGACCCAAGACAACTCCGGTTGTCGGGGACTGGTATTAGGCTACGGTTTGCCCGCCAGCTCCATCGACACCGAAAGGTCGAGGGAAACGCCTGGAGCAATACTGAGGAGCCGTCCTTTCGGTTCGCCACTCGGCCAGGGCTTGTAGCCATCAGCCTCGACAATCACGAGGATGTCTTCGTTGGGAGGAAGCAAGACGCTATCGTTCTCATAGTGTCCTCTTATTGAACGAAGCTCTTCGCTGCCGCGAATGGCCAGCCGGAAAGAGATGTTTGAAATGACTTTGCCGGTAGTACGGTCGGTCGCTGAGACATGCAGAAATCCTGCCCTGTATGGAATTCGCCAGCTTGCCCTCTGATTGGGTGAGGAATCCGAAATCTTTACTTCTGATCCGGCGAGGTAGTGAGGCATGTAGAACGTTTCAAGCAGCAGAGGGTAGCCCATGCGAGCATCCTGAGCCGACATGAAATACTCACCCGCTCGCACCTTTTCTAAGCAGTAATTGCCTTTGCCGTCTGTTTGGGTGGTGTCCTCAGGTCCGGAGTGAGCTCCCGTGTAAAAAGCCACTATGGTGACGAACGCTGCGGCCGCTCCTGTTTGGTTCTGAACTGCGCCACAGATTCGGCCGTCTTGTGCGCTCAATCGAGACGCGATAAAGCATGTAACGACACAAAGCGCGACGGTCGCCATGCTGTTCGTCATGACCATAACAGTAGCAGAACGAGGCTACCGCGCAGGCGGCTGACACGGTGATGCCGATGCTCTTGAACTGGACATTGTAGAGCTGACAGTTTCCTTGGAACCGTGAGGATATGGAGACTTGAGATCTCCGTGAGCTTGGCTCGAAAGCATTCATGAACAATATGCCACCTGGAACGCGGCTATCATCAACATGGAGAATGTGAGTGGCAGCAGAAAAGGACATTGATCGGATCGTTCAGCAGGAGTTCTTCTCCGGTGGGAGGAGAGGTGTTCTCATTGAAGTCGGAGCGGCGAAACCGGATTATCTCTCCATCAGCGCCAGCTTTCGCGAGCTGGGTTGGGAGGTCATTTCGATTGAGCCTAACCCGGATTTCTGCGCTCTCCATCGGGCGCTTGGCCACGAGGTTCTCCAGTATGCGTGCAGCGATGAAGATCGCGACGATATGGACTTCTTTGTAGTCGATTCGAACGATGCGGCCTACCTGGATGGCAACGTGTCGTTTGAGAGCTTTTCTTCGTTAGGGATCAAGGGAAAGTTTGCAGAGGACCTGGCATCGACGAAGGTCAAGACCAACGTCAACACCATCAAAGTGAACGTTCGCAAGCTGGACACGATCCTGCAAAAACATCATCCTGGCTTAACGAAGATCGATGTTGTTGCGGTAGACGTGGAGGGCTGGGAGCTGAATGTGATGCGGGGCCTTTCACTTGCGCGCTATCAGCCGAAGATCGTCATTCTGGAGAATCTGCACAAGTCGCTCAGCTATCGCTGGTTTATGTGGCGGCAGGGATACACGCGATGGAAGCGGCTGAAGCCGAATGAAATCTATGTGAGACGGGCTTAGGCGCGCCACTGAGGGTGTCTTCAACGCCGCGAAGTTCGCCATATGACTTCGATTGCGGGGCGCTGCATTCTTCAGCACCAGCGCTGAGGGCGATTCCGCTAAGGCGGAGCATTTCGGCAAACGCCTTCAGCGCCCTAGCCTTGGTGCCGCAGAGGGCACCTGGTTCGAGGTGGAGGTCACGGACAATCGGTACAGAGCGATTTCAGAGTAGACCGGCAATCGGAGCGATGTGAAGTGACATGGAAGAGTCGTCCTTCGTGAGTAACCCCCTTTTAAAACACTCTCTGTGGTCGTGAGCCGATGCCCCCGTTAGAAACGTTATGACTGCTCATGGGTTTGATCGAACATGGACCATGCCGGCAAGCGACAGATCAGCCCAGAGCTGGCGGCGGCTCTCAAAGCCCTGAAAAGGATTGGCTACGCCGTTGGACGACCGACGATCGGCAAGACTGGTTCTCTCCAGGTTAGCGTCGGCGGTCAGATTCTGCAGGAAGAGCAGGTTTTGGAGAGGATGCGGACGAACTGAACCCGTTCGTAGGCGCGCCTACACGCAAAGCAGGCGCTGCACTCTACTGACAAGCGCCTGAAGCCCTTCGGAGTTGTGCACGGTTTCCACCGGCTCCCGGCAGACCTGGGTGCTGTTCTTCGCGACGAGCAGGCTCTTCATCCGTGGCCATCGCGAACGCATCTCCTGCAGAGTAGCTTCGCGCTGGTCGAGGGGAAGCGAATGGCAGAGCACAAGCATCTCCGGGATATGCGCTCCCAACAGCGAACCGATCTCGGAAGCTTGCTGGGTTGAGGACACGGAGAACCCTGCGGCTTCCAGAACCTTCCCTCGGCTGTGCAGAAGTGAAAGATCCCGCCCATAGTGGACGACCACGGGTTTCATCCCCTGGCTGGTGGCTACTGCAGGCGACTTTGTCTTGAGCATCCTGGCCAAATCCTCCCGCAACGGTACCTGTTTCCGAAAGACACCGGCATCCTCCGAAAGTTCTGTTTCCGTGTCTTGCCCCGGAATGGGACAGAGCGGACGGCGGTGGAAAACCATTTCGCTTTTCCTTCGCTTCTGCTGTTATACCTGAGGCGAGGTGATCTGTGAGCTTGGAAGTTGTGGAATGGCCGCAAGCTGGCCGATGGAACGGTCCCTGCGGGCTTTCCCAGCCCAGCAGAAGACTATCTGGAAACGCCGCTCGACCTGACGGACTTCCTTATGCAGTGCGGGCCGATCGGCACGCAGAACATACCGTTCTAAACGGTGCCCAGGCGACCGAACCCTACGGAATCCTCCTAGACATCAAATTCATGAACTGGAAATAACAAAGCTCCGCGCTAAGCTGTCACGGCTTGAGGCCAGGGTGGCCAACGAGGCATGTCCAGAAGTGCAGTCCTCAGACCATTAAGAATTCCGTAAGAGCAAGCTTCACGGCCGGTTTCTGTTCCCGGATCTCGCATTCCCACAGTATTAATGTTTGCCAACCAAGCAGCTCAAGAGCGGCTTGGTTGGCCGAGTCGCGTTCGACGTTCCGTGCGAGTTTGGGCGACCAGTAAGCTGTATTCGTGCGCGGGCTATGTGACAATCGACATGCGTGAGCGTGCCAGAAACAGCCATGCACAAAAATAGCTTTTCGCCGCTTTGCGAAAACGATGTCCGGCTTCCCCGGCAGGTCTTTTCGATTCAGGCGGTAACGGTAGCCTAGGCTGTAGAGGAGCTTCCGAACGGCGAGTTCCGGGCTTGTGTCACGGCTTTTGATTCGCCTCATATTCTCGCTACGACCGATCGCAGCCTGGGAGTGGGCCTTGGCGGGCTTAGGTTTTGCCTTCGCCGATGGCATAATTGGGTTTGAACCTGCCGATTCCAAATTGCTCAAATGGAGCCTCCCATCCTCTTCTTGGATTCCTTCCAGACCAGACAAGTGCATTTCGCAAGGAAAGCAAAACCCTCTGAGGGTTGCCGCTAATGGCACCTCCGAAGGCTCCGCGGAAGCCAAAAGACATCAGCCCGCGTTTCGGAGTTGGAGAGTGGTTTGGGAACAGGCTTGTTGCTTTAAGTGGCCCCGAGCGGCAGTATTTTGGCGCCGAGCAAGCGAAGAAAAAGCATGAGCGCGATCCTCAACCTTGCCCCTTCCAATCAACCAAGCAGGATGCCAAGTGTACGAAAACTGGGGGTGTTTGCTCGCTTCGGCTCTATTCGTACAAAGCTAATCCGGAAAATGGTCGAGCGGAAGGCGAGACCGTAACAGGCCTACAAGGGGAGCTGCGTGCGACCTGCCCCTACCGCTTTCATGAGAACCTCGATGTTTTTCGCTGGGTAGGCGAAAAGTTGCTCGGTGATCCGAATCCTCGGCTAGTTGGCGAGGTGGGCTTCCTGGAAGCCGGCGCCACAACGGACAACGAAGGCGGCGACGATGTGGGCCGCTTCGACATGATCCTGGTTAGCAACAAGACGGTTCCCGGTGCCCCAATGGAATGGTGCGCTCTGGAAATTCAAGCCGTGTACTTCTCCGGCGATGCAATGACCGGAGAGTTTGCGGCATTTGCAGATCCCACCGTTGAGTGGGTTGTGTTCCCGGCAGGCCGACGCCGTCCCGATTACCGGAGTAGCGGCCCAAAACGTTTAATGCCCCAGCTCCAGATCAAAATTCCAACCTTGCGCCGCTGGGGTAAGAAGATGGTCGTCGTTGTGGACCGCGCCTTCTTCGACTCCATCGGCGAAATGGATCGCGTGGATGACATCTCAAACGCAGACATCGCGTGGTTCGTAGTGAAATTTGAGGAGCCATCAGAAGCCAAGCGAAGTCATATGGTTCTTGATGAGGTGCGCTATACGACTCTCGAACGATCCGTAGAGGGACTGACTGGAGGAAAGCCAGTCCCGAAGCATGAGTTCGAAAAGCGGATTTCTGGCAAGCTCAAGGACTCCCCGACTGTTCTGCAGGTAGATGAAGAAGGCTTAGTCCTTCCTGAAGCACTACAAGATCCTCTCTAAACAGTAGCGAGCAGCTCAAAAAGTTTGCCGGGAACAACCTCGGCATGGTGAGCTGCAAGCTCTGGCTCAGTCATGGAGCTCAGTACTGCTTCGGCGACTCTACGACCGAGCAGGGGGGGCACCGCGTTACCGACCTGACGGTATTGGTCTGTGCGGCTACCGTGGAACTCGAAAGAATCCGGGAAAGACTGCAGCCGAGCAGCTTCTCTAACGGTGAGAGCGCGATTTTGTTCCGGGTGGATGTAAGCACCCCAGTGAACATCGCACTTCGTCAAGATCGTGCAAGCCAAGTCAGTCTTGCGTGGCCGACCGTACCGTTTCGTGTGGTCGCTCCGTTTGGCCCTGCGCATCCCTTCTGGGAGCAGTTCAACAGGAATGTCCCTCCAAGATCCTCCAGGTGGAATGTGCTTCATCCTTGCCTCGTTAACACTCGCGAGGCGCGGCGGTACGTGATTCGACACGGTCTTTTGTTTGGCTCGCAGCATGCGTTGGTAAGCATTCTTCGGAGCGCTCAAGTATGTCTGCCGAATCTCTTTACTTCCGGTCTCAACAGGCGGAAGGTCTGAGATCGCGTCCCAGATGGTCACGAATGGAGGAAGCATCCCGCCGTGGGTGGGTATCGGAAAGCTGATCGGAAGATCCGTCCTGGTCGCGATGAAGAATACCCGTCGACGCTCTTGCGGCACCCCGAAATCTTCTGCGCGGAGGATCTTCATGCGAACCCGGTATCCCAAAGCCCCCATGCCTTCTTCAATCTCGCGCACGATTCCGCCATCAGCTATAGACGTGATCCCGGTCACATTCTCCATGACGAGCCACTTAGGTTGGAGGCCCTTGACTATTCGGAGGTACTCGCGGAAAAGACCAGCACGCGGATCACTCTCGCCTCGTTGATGGTTGTAGACAGAATAGCCCTGGCACGGTGGCCCTCCAACTAAAACGTCTACATCGCCACGGCGCAAACCGGTGGCTTTCAACAGAGCGGGTACCGTAACGTCCTGGATAGGTCCTCCAATGAACTTCGCCTCTGGGTGAGTGGAAGCAAACGTCGCACCTGCCACCTCATCAAAGTCCTGTCCGGCGAGCACATGGAATCCGGCTTGACGAAAGCCTTCAGACAGCCCACCCGCTCCACAAAAAAGATCAACTGCGGTGAGAGCCTCAAGCATGCTCATCGTTACCTCGGGCTACAAGTTGAAGGGGCAGTTGGAGATGCTCCGAGTGGTGTTTGGAGATGAACTCGAGTATCGCTTGCCTACCAAGCCACGCCATCGAAACGTGATGGCGGTCTTTTAATGCTGTCAGTTCCGCCAGTTCTGAATCGGTCAATCCGACAGAAAGCCGGTTTTTCGGGCCGGGTTTATGTGACGAACTCATATGGAACAGTATGCAGCATTTTGGAGCAGAGTGCAGCACTATGATGTAATCAGCTTTTGAATGTGGAAGTTCCTGCTTGCGGCAGAATGTACGCCGTGAGTATTGGTAGGACGGCTGTAAGAGCTTCCCAGGCTGGGGCGCGGGAAGAGTAGGGTAGCCTTATCGTCATGCAGGAATGATTGAAGTGCTAGCTTGCAAGAACGCTTCATGCTTTTTGGGTGAAGCAGGTGAATCTAAGATGATAAAGCGATTAGCAGTAGACCTTGAAAATCTCAAATTCGATCCTCACAATCCGCGCGTCATACCGAATCTTGGTGGTGATCAGGACAAACTGTTTCGCTATTTGATTACTGAGATCGGTGTTGACGATCTGCTTGAGTCTTTATCTGCTTCTGGTCTCTTCAATGCGGACCCTATTATTGCGAAGGCAATACCCGGGGGTGATGACTTTTATGTGATCGAGGGCAACAGAAGACTCGCCGCTTTGAAGCTGTTATCGGGGTACCGTCCGACCGACAATCTCCCAATCCCAAAATTGCCTGAGGTCCTGCCCGCTATTAGAGCGTCGTTCTCCCCAGTCAACATTGAGACTGATTGGCCGGCGAATCAACTGCAGTCATATCTCGGCTACAAGCATGTGACTGCCTCTAGAGTATGGTCGCCGGACGCTAAGGCGAAGTTCGTCTTCGAGAATGCAAACGGTGACTTGTCACAAGATAGCCTGAGGCGGTTCGCGAGATCTCTCGGAACGAAGTATCCCGCTCTCGTAAGGTGGTTGACAGCTTTTCTCGTGTTACGGCAAGCCGAAAACGCGGGAATCTTCGATCCGCAGGACGCGCCAAGTAAGGGTTATTTTGGTACGTTTTATACACTTCTCGGGGGGAAACATGCGAAGGATTTTCTGAATCTGCCCAAGGAAGTGACAGTTGATCCGATTCCCCTTGCGAACCTCACCCAGCTAGGAGAATTTCTTGGATGGACGGTCGGCACAACCAAATCTGGGCCTAAGGTCAACAGCAGAGATCAAGAGGATTTTGAGGCGGTTCTGGCGAGTCCGAATGCGTTGGAGCATTTTAGAGCGCGAGGCGACGTTGAGAGCTCCCTTCTTTACACGGAATACAGCGCCGAAGAAATCGCCACCAAACTGCAGAAATGCGCATACGAGATAGATGATTGTGTCAAGAAGCTCTTCGATGTGCGAAATGATGAGCATGTCCAACGCTCGTTCAAGGCCCTCAGCGGAGCCTTTGAAAAGGCGAGGCACAACATGGCGATGTCTGTAGCGGGTGTATAGCAAACTTCTATGAAGAGTGCTGAAGAGATTGCAGATATCGTCGAGCTCCAGGCGTGGGCCCTTGACGGTCCCTATTCGCAAAGCTCTCTGTCGGAGGATCTCGCTGCTCTGTGGGCGGATCCAAGCGACGAGAACGAGGGGCCGACTAACTTAGCCGCGGAAGTGTTCGAAGAAATAGTCAAGCGGTCCCAAATCGTTGGGGACGGGTATCCATTCCTCACAGACGGAAATATTATGGAGATTAGGGCTGAACGGCGAGCCAGTTCGTCTTACCTCTTCTGCCTCGGCCTAGAGTACTTCAATGAGCACGTTACGCTTGCCCTGAGGGCGCGCGAATTTGAGGCCGTTGCTGCAGCGGCAGCACGAAGCTATTTCAATGGCGAGAGTGTATCTATCGGTGCCCCATGGGCGACTGAAGAAATAACCGACCATCGGGCACTTCGCCAACTGGTTTCAAACCTAATTCCCGACCTTGGACCTCCGACTGATGATGCGGGGCCGGGAGCAGGAGATGGCGGCTGGGATGTAGTTGTGGTCAGTGACTTCTCTGATCGGCACTTCTCACGGATTATCGCATTGGGTAATTGTGCGACTGGTCTCACCAACTGGAAAACAAAAGGAATGGAAGCCCAAGTGACATACTTTTGGAGCCTCTTTACACGTCCTCCGCAAGCTGAAAATGTTTGCCTGACCTTCGTCGCCGTTCCGTTTCGGATGCGCCGCGAAGACCGGCTGCGTAAAGCAGGCCCGACAAACATCCCTTTCGATCGGATGAGAATTTGCGAGCATACATCAGTTGCGAGCGAAGCCGTCATGTTGTGGCTAAATTCTCATAAACAGGAAGCTGCAGACATCCCTCTCCTCTAATCCGACCTCGGCTAATACCGCTCTGTTAGGGGTACCGAATGGATCGGAATTGATAAGCCGAAGTGGGGTCTTTAAATGCCGGAAGGCGGCCCCACTCTGTTGCGCATTCCCATTTGCTTCATGAGCTTTACTTCGAGAGCTTTATGGAAGGCGTTGACGATATGAGGATCTAGATATCTTTGAAGTGCCTTCAGCTCCAGCCTTATCGGATCGGCGTCACTCTCGTGGAGGACCTCATTGACACAGAGCCATCCACAAAGATGAGGAATGTCTTGAATCATTTCCGCTTGCAAAACCGACTTGGCAAGAACCTTAGCCTGACGGTCATCAGATAAGAAACTTTGCCCAGTTCGCTTTGCAAAAGCAATGGTAGACAGCTCACCTTTACTGATAGCCATCCGGCCCTCTAGAGCTGCGACTTCCTGAAGATCTTCCAAATCGATGTCACAAAACATAATCTCTCCACTGTCTAAGCAGGAACGGAGGCGATTTCGGAGTTCGAGCCACGCTGGACTGTTGGCTCCAACCTTGTATAGACACTCATAGCGAACAAACTGTGTTCCACAGATGGAAACGCCAACCTTTTTTGAGGCTCGGTGTAGTATCGCGCTGCCCAGCAGATTCCAGAGTGCACAGGTGTCAGCTACGTTGAGTAGATTGAAAGAGGTTAGGGAATTCATTTCGCCTCGCTCGTCGAGAAGAGCTGCTCGATCTCAAATAGATCGCCTTCAGACGCCAGAAGCATTTCAGCAGCACGTCCCCTAGAGATCTGGCCGGCCCGTAAGGTTTCGACACATTCCCGAACATAGTGGAAAGATAGCCCCCTCTCAAGTAAGGCTTGTTTTCTCTCGCGTGTACGACCTTTCTCACCCGCAAGCTCAGGGTCCACTTTCATATGCTTTGGGACACTTACACCTTTGAGATCATCGAATATTGCTTCAGAGATGATTCCTCGCTCTTTAAGGGCTATGCGCAGCATCAAGGTACTCACCCTTAACTTGGCCGCCCATTCGATAAGCACGGTTGTCGTCCATTCACTGACGCCCGAAGAAATGCTTTTGAGGAACTCTGGAGGAAGCAGGTAATTGGCCGCGAACGCGTTCGCGCGCACCTCTACCAGTTGCGATCCATCGTTGCCCAGTGAAAGGTTTATCGCGGTGTCTTCCATAACCGCGTGCCCCAACTCATGGGCTGCAGTGAAGCGCTGGCGATAAACATCCTCTTCGAAATTAATAAGCACACAACTCCCGGCCCTAGGATGACGAATCAGTACGCCAGAAATGTTGGAGTTCGCGAGCTTCCGCCTAAAAACATGGATTCCCAACAGGCGAAAATCACGGAAAATATCGGAAGGAACCTGTCCTATCCCATAATCGAGGTGACTGCGTAGATCTGCGGCTGCCTTTGATCCGTTTGCTTTGTAATTTGACCCGCGTGGGGTGAACTGAAAGGCTTTAGCTCGCCTGTTGCTTGCCTTCCAGAGCCAGGACTCGCATTCGCAAAGATATAGGAACTGCTGCACGGCCCGGCGGTCCGCCTTACTGAACTGCTCACCGTGCTTCCTGTATAGGCTGTCTGTTTCCTCGAAGGCAGCCAACTTTTCGTGTGAAATAAAGAACTTGTAGTCGCAATCAAAGAAGTCCGAAAAGATGAGAACTTCGTCTCCGCTGGGATCGACCGATCCTGACATCAGCGCGGTAAGCCTGGATTCCGAAATGCCTGTCTCGGCAACGATCTCCGCATCGTCGACCGCAAGTTGCTCCTTTGATCGCCTAATTTTTTCGGAGAATGCTACGCGGTCAAATGGCATGCAAGCGAGTTTACTATCAGCACCTCTACTGGTACGGCTTCAAGCTCCGAGACGTATGAAAGTCAACAGAAGAAAAGCTCCTTCTTCCCGTTCTGCGATCAGCTCGTAGCCCTTCGCCACATGTCTTCAAGGGTCTTCTTGTAGTTGGCACCCCTAAAGCCAGGTTGAACCAATGTAAGCTGCTTCGTGATCGTTCCGTCGGAGTTTTCAGTCATCGTCTCTTCCTCAAATAGTTTTGGCGGTGTTGGGCGGCTGACTGTGGTCACGATGGACGGTCGGATCCTGCCACTCCCAGCTCCTAATTAGTTCCATTCCCCACACCTGACTCCTTCTGCATGTCGGCCCGCAAGCAGAGCTAAGTCATTCTCGCCTAAATGTGATCGTGAAGGTGGAAGCGTCTCGCAGGGGTATACCGTATCGCCACGTTGCATGATTGCTCGAAAGAGCGTGGCATAGGGTTGATTTCTGGTTTATGCTACAGGTAATGCCGAAAGTAGTAAAGCCTATTGCTACACATCCACCAAAGGGACAGACGGTGGGGTATGTAAGAGTGAGCACGTTTGAACAGAACGAGAGTCGTCAGCTCGAAGGACTGGTGCTGGATCGTGTGTTCATGGACAAAGCATCGGGCAAGAACATTCAGCGACCGCAGCTCGAAGCTCTAATGAAGTACGTCCGAGAGGGCGATATGGTGATCTGCCATTCCATGGATCGCCTGGGCCGGAATCTCGTAGACCTGCGAAAGACAGTGGGAGAGCTGACCTCGCGGAAAATCGGCATCCGCTTCATCAAAGAAAACCTGACTCTGACCGGCGATGATTCACCAATGGCGACCCTGCTGTTGAACATGATGGGTTCGTTCGCTGAGTTTGAAGTGGCTTGGAGCCGCGAACGACAGCGGGAAGGAATCGAGCTGGCTAAGCGAGCTGGAGTCTATAAAGGCCGCAAGCGCCTCCTTGCTCCGGACCGGGCGGCTGAGCTGAGCCGTCGCTTGGGTGAGGGAGAAAGCAAAGCATCTCTGGCGCGTGAGTTCGGAGTGGATCGGACGACAATTTATCGCTACATCGGGCGGGCCGCAACAAAGCAAGTGAGTTTGCAAGGGGCAGCGAAGTGACGGGCAACCGGCAATGGGTCATGCACTGCCCGTGCGGTAAAGCAAAGGTATTGGCCTTGGGCCTTTGTTCGACCTGCTACACACTGAAGCGACAGGACGAGGAACATTTCGGAGGACTTCGGGAAGCGGTCCTGGATCGGGACGGCTATCGATGCCGCGTGTGCGACGCTTCAGGCCGGGACAAGCGCTCCATCATTGTTCACCATCGTGTGCCCGGCAAATCTGTTCTGAGGCTAATGATTTCGCTGTGTCCTGCCTGTCACGCCAAGATCCATCGGACCAAGGCGGTTCTCTCGAAGATGCCAACGCTTCTGCTAGAGCTTTGGCGCGAACAGCACCCCGAAGGTCATGAGCAGACGGCTTTGAACTTTGATCTTCGAAAGCCGACTGCCACACATGTTCCGCTATTTTCTGAGAAGAGCGAAAGCCGACACTGACTGGCTGGACAGCATGGCTTTCGCTCCACCTAATGCTAACGATCCATCCTCTCGAGGATAGGACCGAGCAGGTACGCCACAAAGAAACCGCCGCTGTAGATAAGAGCCGATCCCCAGAGCAATATCCGGCTCAGCTTGCTCACCTCGCCGCATGTCGTTGGGTCGTTCGCATCGCAAGCTTCTCCGTCACGAAGACGGGGAGCAATGACGTAGGTCATCACGAAGCTGCACGCGATCAGAGTCCCCGCGATGCTGAAGGTCCACACTTTGTGGCGGGACAAGCTGACCAGCCAAGGAGCGGCAGAGAGCAGGGAAGCCACGGCGGTTCCCATCCCAAGAAGCACAAGGACGGAGGGCAGCGCACAACAAATGAGCGTGCTGAACGAACTGAACAGGGAGAAGTAGTTGAGCAGGGCCGCTCGTTTGGCCCTGCGTTCGGGTGCGATGGAGGTTGTGGTGGCGGTCATTTCGCCTCCGCGATGGAGTCGTACCTGAGCGTGTCTGGAACTTTGCCCTTGGAGGCTTGCGGAAGGGTTCCGGTGATAGTGACGGTCTTGCCAAACAAAGAAGAGACGTTGGTTCCCGACCCTGCGAGCGAGTACCGGTCGGCGGTGCCGGTTACTTCGAAGACGGGCGCGGCGGTCGTGCCGGTGATCTTGCCCGTGGCAACAATCTTTGCGTCCTTGTGAGTGAAACCGTTCTTCTCAACAGCCTGATTGAACTGCTGGATTCCCGCATTGTTGCCAGCCGCGAGTTGAATGGAGACGAGGCCGGTATTTAGGTCTACATCGACCTTGTTCACTCCCTGGATGCCCTTCATGGAGACGTGGATCGCGTGGGCGCAGGGAGCGCAATCCATGCCAAAGACGGTCATGTTGACCTGGTTGTACTCGGCGTGAGCGGCGAGCGCGGAAAGAGAAAGAGCGGTCAGAACGAGAAGCTTTTTCATGGCTGATCCTTTAGTGTTTGGTCGTCTGAGACGAGAACCTGAGATAGCTGAAGTTGAGGGCGAAGCGGGCATTTTCACGCCCATAGAGGGTCGTGGAAACATCTCGGTAGAGCGGTGCCTGTACGCCGCCTTCAATTGCCACGTTCTTAAAGATCGCGAGAACCGATGGCCCAAGCCATAGCGATGTGAAACTGCTGTCGGGCACAACCGCATTCTGGACACGAACGCCACCTGTATGCTCGCCGGTGAACTCCACAAGCCCTCGGTAGTCCCACTGGTCGTAGCCGCGCCGCAGCTTCGCAGGCCGGAAGCCGTACACCGTACTCCAGGAGATGGTGTCGGGCCGCCTGCTTCCTCCCTTTTCGAAGAAACCGGTGTACCCGCCTCCCAGCCAGAGGTACTGACTGCGTGAGGCGAAACCCGCCGCCAAAGTACCGGCAACTCCAGGAGCCCGGTTCAGGCTACCGAGAATGCCTGTATCGGCTTGCGGCCCGGGAACGACAAGGGCGAGCGAACCTGTTGCTTCCAGACGTTTCCCTACCTGGGTGACGGAGTGAAAGAAGCGCCATGACGCACCTGCGGTCCATTCCCCCGTGGGAAACATGCGCGACTCAGGCAGCGATCCGCTGCCGAAGGTGCCTGGAACAAACGCAGTGAAAGTAAGGTGTGGGGTTAGGCCGTAGCCACATGCCGTGCCGGTCGAAAGCTGTGTTCCCCGGCTGGCGTTGCGTCCGAAGATTCCGGTGTCGCAGCTGACTTCCCCCTGTGAATTGACCGGGGTAGCGTAGCCGAAGACGGGACCGTGATCTGAGGCCCAGGCCGGTGCGGCAAGCATCAGCACACCCGCCAGGATGGCGAGATGTTTCATGTTTTGCGCCTTGGTTACAAATGAACTTCAGGCACGCGGAGGCGTGCAGGTCACTTGGCCTGGGAGCGGATCAGATGCGGAGAACGGTTGTAGAGGCGATCAGGAGACCCGGAGGAGAATGCTGATTCGGCAACTGCCACGGGTGGCCGGCGGATGCGGGCAGCTCGACCAGCAGTGGGTACAGGAACGCTATCGCCGCAAGTGGAAAGACCGGCGCTGCAACGACATGAGACGGTAGCTGACTCAGGTCGTTTCGGACCTCGACCTGGCAGCATCCTTGCTTCGCCATCTCGCCACACTTGCCGTGCATTTGCTCACAGCAGTTCTGCTCCATCCGAGTCATTCTCGGAGCCGAGGCGCAGGCAAGGACCGGCATCATCATGACGAGCATGATGAAAACAGCCACGATGCTGGAGCACCTACGCATGTCTTAACTATATTCCTTTGGTCTTCAGCATTCGCAGAGATTGCCCCTGCTGGCTTCACCAGGCTCTTCAGAGCGATCGAAGGCAGGAGCTATGCGGCGGCTGAATCGGCTAGCGCCAGATGCAGCAATTCGCCTCTTTGCACGTCGGAGAAGGCTTGGTCTCGGCGGCTGTCACTTAGAAAGCAAAGCCCCATCGAAGGAATCCAGCTGTAGTCCATGCTTCTGCAGACCTCATTCCAGACCGTTCGTCTAATTGTTCTCCTCACCATCCTCATGCTTGAACGGCGTAAGAAGGCGCAGCGTGAGGAAGTTGATGAGACAGAGAACGAAGCCTATGTCGTAATAGCCGTAACCAACAGCCGCTCCGGCTATTCCCGTATTCCAGAGACTTGCTGCCGTAGCTGTTCCACTTGCGCGACCTCCTTGCTTCAGGATCGCACCTCCTCCTACGAAGCCGATTCCTGTGATCAGCCCCTGCAAGATATGGGTATGTGCCTGAGAAGTACGGCCAAGGACCTCGACGGCAATCAGAACGAATCCGCAGCTTGCGATCGCCACTAAAGGAAAAGTACGAAGTCCTGCGCTACGTGATTCTTCCTCCCGATCCCACCCAATTGGGAAAGCAAAAGCGTAAGCCGCTGCGAGATGCAGAAGATGCTGAAATACATCCGCCCATACCATATAGCTATCCTTCCAAGTCACAATCTGTGTTCCGCATGCCACTGTCGCCCACACCCGGCAAATTGCATAGCCCACTATCGCCGGCTATCCCTCGACGTGAGGCGGCGCGCCCACTCGTGCAACACAATCAAGTGCCTCCAGCGCCATGCAACAAATCCGATGGTTAGTGCGATGTATAGCCAGGCGAGTATAAGACGAACTGACTCTACGGGGATGAGGAATTGTATGAGGAATAGCGTCAGGAGGCCGACTGCCTCTTTCAACCCAAATCGTAGAGTCAGCAGGATTACGGAGCCGAAAAGTGACTGCGCCGCCGTGATAAAGATCTCATCACGAACCTGTAGATCAAACAGAACTGGCTGCACATGGCCGGCACCGATGGAATACGCAATGGGAATGGCTGCGATCAGCAAGGTCCATTGGTTCAGCTTTGACGAGATGAGATTGCTGAGTCCCATGGCTGCTGCGACCACGCTGGCCGCCCAAAGATACGCCGTTAGGCTTTCGGGGAACTCTGAGAGGAATGGAGCGATCCACTGGATCAGGAAGAACTGGCTCACTCCCCACGATTGCGCCAGGTGCAGAATTGAGCTGATGAACGGCTCGGCACCGGCATAGAGCACGAACGCTCCAAACGCTAGGAAAACAGTCACGGCAATCGCTCGCCGGCCTGAAGAGAGAGCTTGGGTGCGGGCAGCCACACCAACCTCCTTCCCACCTTCATCCCCATCTTGGCACTCACCACTTCCAAACTTCAGCGCAGCGAAGATGTAGCCAATATAGATAAGAATGAGTACGGCGGAATCGACGATTGAGATCGATTGTTTCGCAACAAGCACAAACGCATAAAGCGATGCGATCAGTAGGAAGGTGATCATGCTGACCTGTTCCTGCCCGAGTCTGATCTCATCGAACTTCTGCCCTTTCCGTCTTGCACTCAAGTAAGCAGTGAAAATAAGTAAGGGCCAACCGAAGCCAAGAAGGAGCCGATTTGCCCCCGTCATTGAAGCTGCGGCGAGGTGTGTCTGCTGTCGGTAGGCCAGGATGACCTCGAAGGAATATTCAGGCGCCACTTCGATCAAGGCGAGAATGGCAAGGGCCGCTGCCTGCGGCATGACTCCTTCTAGTCCCTCAACGCCCCAATTCAAGCAAAATGAGGCCGCGACGATCGCAATTCCGGTGACAACTGCCACAACTGCGGCCGATTGGGCGGCAACGTGAAAGAAGCGAACCGCGACGAGAGGAAGTGCGGTCGCAAGCGCAAGCACGATCCACAGCCAGTCTGTACGCGTATAGCTCTGTTTAGGCATCAACGGATTGTCTCCTGCGGTCACGGCGAAGCTCTTCCCATCGATAGAAAGCAGGAAGAACGAACAGCGTGAGCGCGGTTGAGGTGATCAGACCGCCTATAACGACAGTGGCAAGTGGCCGTTGCACTTCGGCTCCCGAACTGGTAGCGAGTGCCATGGGTATGAAACCAAAACTGGCGACAAGAGCTGTTGTAAGCACAGGTCGAAGTCTTGTCAGAGCGGCGTCGCGTACTGCTGATTCCACATCTTCACCTTCCTGACGTAGCCGCTGAAGGTAGGAAACGAGCACGACACCATTCAGCACTGCTATTCCCGACACGGCGATAAAGCCGACACCTGCAGAAATCGAGAATGGCATTCCTCGGAGTGCCAGAGCGATGATGCCACCCGATGCCGCGATAGGCACATTGATGAAGATCAGCAACGTCGGCCGCACCTCGTTGAATGTTGTGTAGAGCAGTACGAAAATCATCAGCAGCGAGATTGGCACAGCAATGGAGAGCCGCTTTGTTGCTTCTTGCAGATTCTGGAACTCGCCGCCCCATTCGAGGTAGTAGCCAGATGGAAGCTCTACTTTCTGATTTACTGCTTGCTGGACCTCTTTGACAAAGCCACCGAGGTCGCGACCACGGACATTTGCCGCAATCTGAATACGCCGATGGATATTGGACCGGCTGATTTGGGAAGGACCGTCTTCGGTCTTAATCTCTGTTAACTGGCTGAGTGGGATCAAGGCTCCCGAGGGTGTGGCGACCTTGAGATTCCCCACTTTGGTAAGCTCATCACGGTCCTCAGGGCGGAAACGCACCTGTAAGGGAAACCGGCGTTGCCCCTCCAGCACCTGTCCAATTTCCTTGCCGCCGATCGACTCGACTGCGCTTAGAACGTCTCGTGCATTGATGCCATACCGGGCGATCTGATCGCGGCGAACGACAATACGGAGATAAGGTAACCCACTGGTCTGATCGGCTCTCACGTCCGCAGCGCCTTTAACTGTGTTGACAACCTGCACGATCTCATTCGCCTTCTGGGTCAGAAGGGCGAGATCATCGCCATACAGTGTGATCGCCAAGTCGGACCGAATACCGGAAGCAAGCTCACGGGTACGCATCTCGATGGGCTGCGAGTAGCTGAACAGGCTGCCCGGGACCTCTTGGTCCAGGGTCTTGTCTATGGCTTCGATGAGTCCGTCTCGGTCATGAGCAGTCGTCCATTCTTTGTGCGGCTTGAGCGTGACATAAATGTCACTGCTCTCCACTCCCATAGGATCGGTTGCCACCTCGGCCCGGCCCGTGCGGGAGACGACAGTAATCACTTCTGGGAACCGCTTGAGCACCTTCTCTATGAGGGTGGTGGTTGCAATCGACTGCGAAAGGGAACCGCTCGGCAGCCGTTGACTCTGGATGACGAGCGTGCCCTCGTCAAGCCTGGGGATGAACTCGCTACCGAGATTCATGAGGATGACAATGCTGATCGCCAATAAGGCTCCAGCGGTAATTGCGATACGGCCGGGAAACGCGAGAGCCTTCTCCAGAAGAGGTTCATAGCGACGCTTGATCCACGTAACGATCCGCGGCTCATGCTCGGAAACATTGCTGGTCCGAAAGAGCAGGGAAGCCATGACCGGCACATAGGTGAGCGCAAACGCTAAAGACGCCAGCAGCGCGAAAATGACAGTGATTGCCATGGGACGGAAGGTCTTGCCTTCCGCACCCTCCAGAGTAAGGATGGGAACGTAGACCACCATGATGATGAGCACCGCAAAGAACACCGGTCGGGCAATCTCCTGTGCCGAATCTTGCACCGCCTGCAAGATGGTGTAGTCCTTTGTGCCCTTCTTCTCGGACAAATGGCGAACGATGTTCTCGATCATGACGACAGAACCGTCCACGATCAAACCGAAATCGATAGCGCCCAGGCTCATCAAGTTGCCGCTAGTCCCAGTTGCGACCATGCCCGTGAAAGCCAACAACATCGACAATGGAATGACTGAGGCAACGATGAGCGCCGCCCGCCAGTTGCCGAGCATAATCAGGAGGAACACGATTACGAGAACCGCGCCCTCAAAGAGATTCTTGCGAACAGTCTCGATCGTCCGGTTCACAAGATCTGTGCGGTTGTAGTAGGTATCAATGGTGACGCCTTTTGGAAGCGTCTTCTGAATTTCTTCCAATTTTGCTTGAACACCCTGCGAAACCACGCGGGAGTTCTCGCCGATAAGCATCAGTGCAAAGCCAACGACGGCCTCGCCCTTCCCGTCTCGTGTGGCTGCTCCTTGCCTTAACATCGGGGCGAAGCGAACGTCCGCGACGTTGCGGACATAGATTGGCGTTCCGCTTGGCGTAGCTCCGAGAACGATGTTGCTGATGTCATCCAACGAGGAAAGCAGGCCTTCTCCACGAAGGACGTACTGCTCCTGGTTGTGCTCAATATAGCCGCCGCCAGCGTTGTAGTTGTTCTGCTCCAAGGCGCGAAAAACGGTCTCAAGTGAGATGTTGAACGCCTTCAGGCGATCCGCATTGAGGTCGACCTCATAGGTCTTCAGCTCGCCTCCCTGACTATTGACTTCCACAATGCCGGGAACAGAGCGCAGCTGATAAGCAACGTTCCAGTCGAGAATGGAACGCAACTCCATGGGTGAGTAGCCCGCACCTTTCACTTCGAACTGGTAGATCTCCCCGAGACTGGTAGAGATCGGTCCCATTTGGGGAATGCCGAAGCCGGATGGGATGGCTTCGCGCGCCTGAGGTAGACGCTCCATCACAAGCTGACGGCAGAAGTAGATGTCCTGCTTCTCGGTAAAGAAGACGGTGACATAGGAAAGCCCGAACCGCGAAACAGAACGGATTTCTTTGACTCCGGGTAAACCGCTCATTGCGGTTTCGACGGGAAAGGTAACCAGCTGCTCTATTTCAAGGGGCGACAAGCTAGGGGAATTTGTGGTGATGATGACCTGGTTGGGAGTGATGTCAGGAACGGCGTCAATCGGCAGTACAGTTGCAGCCCAGACACCGACGACGATCGCCAGTACGACACCAATCAAGACCAGAAATCTATTGTTCAAGCAGAAACGAATGAGGGAACTCATGCTAGTCGGTATCCCCCAGCGTGCCTCGCAAAGCTTGAAACTTCAGTTGCAAGGTACCATTTGTGACCACCCGTTCTTCCGGTTTCAGCCCCGCCGTGATCTCCGTTCGCTGATCGCCTTTGGCTCCGAGCTTCACATTGCGTCTTTCAAACTGCTCGGGACCGCGTTGCACAAAGACAACCGGCTCATTGTCAATCTCCTGAATGGCCCCATTCGGGATAGTAAGAGCCGCCTGCTGTTGATTGGTTGGAAGCTCCAGTTCAGCGAACATGTCAAGCCGGATGCGATTGCCGGGATTGGGTAATACGCAACGGAGCTTCGCCGAGCGGCTCTGTGGATCAAGGGACTCGCTCAGATATGTGACACGCCCAATGAAGATCTCCTTTGGGTATGCCGCTAAAGTGACGCGACAGACCCCCTGCTGCGGAATGGAGCCAAGGTCTTTCTCATAGACATCGGCCAGCACCCAGACGACCGACGGATCGACAACAGTGAACGCTTCCTTTTCCGGACCGATGAGCTCGCCGGTGGCGACGGCGTAATTCGATACGATACCGCCTATCGGGGCACGAAGATCATTCAACGAAGAGGTGCGATGAGCCGATGCTGTGGAACTCGCATTGATTTGCGACATGGACAATCCAAATCGGTGGAGCTTCTCCTCCGAAGTGGCGAGTTCAGCACGCGCGCTGGCGACTGCGGCATCTGCTTGTTCCTTCTCGGCTTGGCGAAGCTCATACTCTCGCTTCGAGATTGCTTCCACCTCAAGAAGGCTGGCAGCACGGGCTAAAGACTTGCTTGAGACGTTTTGCTGCGCAATAGCTTTCTCCAGACTCCCGCGTAGACTGCTGTATTCGCCCGTCACGACGCCAAGTTGCACATTGTCATATCGCAGGAGGCTTTGCCCCGTCCGCACGGCGGACCCAAGCTGGACGAAGATGTCTCGCACGACACCTTGGGAGAGAGGGAACACGTGGGCAACGCGAGCCGAGTCGGGCGTAACAGCTCCGGTGACGTGGATGGTTCGAACGATCTTTTCTTGCTCAACCGGTGCTACCGTGAGCTGAATGTTGCGCTGTGCATCCGCCGTCATGACGTACGTGTTTGGGGGAAGGTCAGACTTGGCCTCACCTTCTTTCGCAGGCTCTTGCTGGGTAGACCGATTGAACCGTGTACCGATAAAGAACGCGCTCCCGAGCAGTGCGACCGCCACGAATATGAGAAGAAGACGACGAGACGTCATTGGAGAGGCTCCTTACCAGTTGCGGCCTCAAGAGCCGACTCTGCTATACGCAAGTCAAAAGAGGCTTGGTAGGCGGTACGCCGCGTTTCGCGATATACCCGTTCGGCATCGAGCAAACCGATGAGGTCTAGGGAGCCAAGTCGATACGACTGTACCGCGATGTCCAGGGCTTTCTGGGCCGAAGGCAAGTAGACCTCGCGTATCTGCGTGGCCCGCTCTTGTTGAGTTCTCAAGGAGTCAAAAGCCTGCTTGACTTCCCGCTCCACTTGCAATTGTTGTGCGATTAGCAGCTGCCTCTGCCGTGCAAGATCAGCCTCCGCCCCATGAACACCGCCCTGATTGCGATTGAAGATGGGCAACGGGTAAGAAAAGTTCAGAACCGGCGTAGACTCACCTTCGTTTCTCTTGTACCCCGCTCCGACTGTCAGATCAGGAATCGCAAGTGACTTCTGAAACGAGACCTGCCGCTCTTGCTGCCGTACCGCACCTTGCTTTGCTTGCAAGTCCGCCCTTAGCGATAGCGCGGCAGACGTCAATTCTGAAAGCATTGGGGTCGGAACTGTCGTATCGAGTGAGTCAACCGACTCGAATTGGGTGTTCTGAGGAGCCGCGAGCAACTCAAGCACCGCGCTTTTTGCGTTCTGCAGATCGAGTTCGGCCTGCTGCACATCGTTCCAGAACCGAAGCCTCTCTGTCCGTAGACGAATCGCCTCCAGACCTGAGATCTCACCTTGTTGATAGCGAGCCTCGTTCACCTTGAGCGTCTCATCGAACTGGGCGAGTAGTTCATGAGCGAGGTTGGCTTGCGAGGTGGCGAGGACTGTAGCCCAATACCTTTGCCGCAACTCTGCCCTGAGCTGCCGCTTGAAATTTTCCAGGTTAGATCCGGCTACCAGAAGCGCTTGTCTTGCAACGGCAACACGCTTTCCGCGTTTGCCAGCCGTGGGAATGGTCTGTGCGATGGTGCCGGTCAATTCCTGGTTGTTGAGGAAGGAGCCAGGCCGCGCCGAGAATGCCGGATAGCTCTCTGAGTTGGTGAAGAAGACGGGATTGGGGAGCTTGGAACTTCCCTCCACATCCGCGTTCGCAGCAGCGATACTCTGCGCCTCGGCAAGGATCGCCGGGCTTCTCTGCATCAGGATGTCAGTGGCTTGCGCGAGGGTGAGAGCAGATGGAATCGCAGAAGCGGGGGGGCTTGCCTGCCCTTGGCCGAAACTCACGCACGGGAAAAGCAAAACGCATGTAACTGTGACTGCGGTGGCAAATTGCGTCCCGGCACAACCGATCGGACCACTTGGCCTCGATTCGTAGCGTGCTCGATTCGCAAAGAGCCTAAGCCAACTTATCGGATTGTTGGCCCCCCTCCGAATGCGAGATTGGCGAGACGCGATTTGCAAAGCAATCTCAGCCATGCTTGCCTCGCGACAGGCAAAGGGCTTCATCCACAAGGGTACCGGCCAATTCGCTCTTCAGCGAGTAATAGACCATCTTTCCGTCATTGCGCGTTCTCAAAAGTTGGAGGTCACGAAGTTTTCGGAGGTGATGGGAAGCCGTCGACACTGTCGTTCCGAGCACATGAGACACATCGCACACACAGAGTTCCTGCCCATCGCGCATAGACCAGAAAATCTTGAGACGGGCAGGGTCTCCGAGAGCTGAAAACAGCACTGATGCGTTCTCAAACGCATCCGCTTCAGGCATCTCCTTACGAAGGCGCTTCACCAAAGACTCTTTGAAACATGGGGTTGAAACCTCTTCGTCTAAAGGGAAAACAGCTTCAGTCATTACGTCATTCGTACGCATGTGATAATGATAGCATCCACTAGTGGCCCAGCAACAGCTAGCTACGGCTTAAAGTAGGGACGCGTGTCCATGAACTTGTTGTAAGGTGGCTTGTTCGAGAGCGCTATACCGACCTTGCACGAGCAGGCGGTGCTGATAACCGCCAGCGCACAATCAGTGGCTGAGGGCTTCTGCTTTGAGCAGGACCTCTATCCGTTCTCTGATGTCGTCGCGAATCACACGCACTTCTTCAATGGGCAGACCTTTGGGGTCTTTCAACGGCCAGTCGTCACGACGCAGGCCGGGAACGTAGGGGCATTTATCGCCGCAACCCATGGTGATGAGCAGCGCTGCATCTTCCGCAAGCTCCTGGGTGAGCTTCTGAGGCTTGGCGTTGCTGAGGTCGATTCCAACCTCCTGCATCACAGCCAGGACTTCGGGATGGACACGTAAGCCTGGCTCCGTCCCTGCGGAGATTGCTTCCGCCTTTGTCCGGTCGGCGAGCTGGTTGAAAAAAGCGGCTGCCATCTGAGAGCGGCCTGCGTTGTGAACGCAGGCGAAGATCACCTTGTGCATCGTGTTCCCCTGGTCAGAGTGCATTACTGGTTCCCGTTCGGCTTGATTGCATAGACCTTCACGCTGGCGGCGGCGGCGTTCACGTCATACTGCGAGAGGAGCGTTGTCAGCTCCTCGTGCAGGGAAGGCTCAACGGCTGCCGGGGTGCAGCAGGCGTCTTCGATCACCTGGAACGGGCTTCCCGCGTCCATGGTCGGAGAGCAGCAACCTGCCTGATTTTCGACTTTTGCATACGCGTTGAGGTCGGCTCCGCTGTCTACGATCTCGACGTGCTGGAAGCCAGCCGCGAGCAAGCCTTCGCGGTAATCGTCAATCAGGATGGCACCGGCGATGCAGCCCACGTAAGCGGCCATGCTCTGAGCAACGGCCTCGGGCAACTCGTGTTTCAACGCGATATCGCTGATGGCAACGCGGCCACCCGGCTTGAGAACGCGAGCAATTTCGCGGAAGACGGCTGGCTTGTCGGGCGCAAGATTGACGACACAATTCGAGATGACACAATCGACCGAAGCGTCCGGGAGTGGGATCTGGTCGATGGTGGACTGAAAGAACTCCACGTTGGTGTAGCCGCCTTTGTCTGCGTTCTCACGCGCCCTCTCGATCATGGCTGTGGTCATGTCGATGCCGATGGCTCGGCCTTCTGGACCAACCATCTTCGAGGTGAGAAACACGTCGAGGCCGCCGCCCGAGCCAAGATCGACCACAACCTCTCCAGCTCTCAGATGCGCCGTTGCCGTGGGATTTCCGCAGGATAAGCCCATGTTGGCTCCTGCCGGGATGGACGTCAGCTCGTCGGCGCTGTAGCCGAACGCTTCCGCAACGGCCTTCACGCCTGCATGATCGTTCGATAAGGTGCTCTCTGCTACTGCTCCATACTTCGACTTCACCGAATCCAAAAGCTGCTCCGACATGACCGCCTCCAAGAAATATCTGCTTTGGCGACTATATGGCTTGCCTTTGAATACGTCAATGCGTATACATGAAGGTATGGCGGCGAAACAGACGTACAACGTGGAACGGTTCTTTCAGGCTCTCGGCGATAACACACGGCTCCGGCTCCTGAACCTGATGGGCGACCAGGAAATTTGTGTCTGCTACTTTGTCGAAATTCTCGGCGGTCCTCAACCGAAGATTTCCCGGCATCTGGCGTACCTCCGCAGCGCCGGGATTGTCTCCGCACGGCGGGAAAGTAAGTGGATGCATTACCGCATCGTCATGCCGCCGCACATCGGGGCTGCTCAGATTCTCAAGCAGACGCTTGGCTGGTTGAAAGAAGAGAAGGCCATGCAGGCAGACAGGGCGAGGCTCACGAAAGCCTGCTGCACGCCTTCCAAGTACGCCCTTCTCGAAGGCGCTCCACTTCCAACAACGCTTGAAGTTTCACCCTGTGAGGTCTGCTAGTGCCTTCCGCTCCCATCACTCAGGGCCGCGCCTGTGCTCCGGCTGCCCGTAAGAAGCTCTCGTTTCTCGACCGGTTCCTCACACTCTGGATCTTCCTGGCCATGGCCCTCGGGGTTGCCATCGGCCACTTCATTCCGTCCTCTGCCGGGTTCGTCAACCGCTTCCAGACCGGGACGACCAATATTCCGATTGCAATCGGACTCATCATCATGATGTTCCCGCCGCTGGCGAAGGTGCGCTACGAAAAGCTAGGTGAGGTCTTTCGCAATAAGCGTGTCCTTGGCCTGTCGCTCGTGCAGAACTGGATCATCGGGCCGGTGCTGATGTTCCTCCTGGCCATCGTCTTCCTCAAAGGTGAGCCTGCCTACATGCGCGGCCTGATCCTGATTGGCATCGCCCGCTGCATCGCGATGGTGCTGGTCTGGAATGAACTCGCGGAAGGGGATACAGACTATGTTGCAGGACTCGTCGCCATCAACAGCGTCTTCCAGGTGCTTTTCTATAGCCTCTATGCCTGGGTCTTTCTGACTCTCCTTCCGAAGTGGTTTGGCCTGGAGGGGAGTGTCGTTCCGATCGGTATCGGCCAGATTGCGAAGAGCGTAGGTCTCTACTTGGGCGTCCCGTTCGTCGCTGGCTTTCTCACTCGGTACGTGCTGATCCAAGCCAAGGGTGAAGAATGGTATCGAACGCGCTTTATCCCGCGCATCAGCCCCCTTACCCTAGTGGCCCTGCTGTTCACGATTCTGGTCATGTTCTCGCTGAAAGGTGACCTCATCGTGCGCCTGCCGCTCGACGTGGTAAAGATCGCCATCCCACTCATCATCTACTTCCTCATCATGTTCCTGGTGAGCTTCTGGATGGGAAAGAAGCTGGGGGCCGACTATGCGCAATCGGCAACCCTCTCCTTTACGGCGGCTGGAAACAACTTCGAACTTGCTATTGCCGTCGCGGTCGCTGTGTTCGGTTTGAACTCTGGAGAAGCTTTCGTAGGAGTCGTCGGACCGCTCATTGAAGTGCCAGCCCTCATCGGACTCGTCAATGTCGCGTTCTGGATGAGGCGACGATACTTTAGCTATGAAAAGCCGGGATTTCAGGTGCGTCCCGTGGAAGACGGATTCTAAGGTGAGCCAACTTCGTTTGACGTCGATCCGGCGCACGCCTAGCCTAAAGAGATGAAGAACGCTAAATGTACTTCCGCTTGTACATGCACCTGCACCGTCTGTGTTCAGGGCGGCTGCTGCGGGTGCTGCTAACACAACGTCATAGCTCTTGGCGCAAGAAAGGCCCGCAGTGATGCGGGCCCTTTCTGCGAACTGAAGGTTAGGTATTTGGAAAAGAAACTTTGTAAGCCACGTATCCAGGAGACCGCCCCTGTCCTTTGTTTGGTTCGTAATCGCATCCTTGCTGGAGATTGGCGGATGCTTTGCGTTTTGGGCTTATTTTCGGCTGCACAAAAGTCCCGCGTGGATGGCCCTCGGGGTTCTTTCGCTCATCCTGTTTGCAATGGCGCTCACCCGTGTGGATTCCAGCAACGCCGGTCGCGCCTATGCAGCGTACGGCAGTATTTACATCTGCTCAGCGCTAATCTGGATGTGGCTGGTCGAAAAGAACCGGCTCGATCATTGGGACATTGGCGGCGCAGCAATCTGCCTAGTCGGTTCCGCAGTGGTTCTCTTCGGGAAGCACGCGATTAGGTCTTAGTCATCCCTGGAGACCCGCCCCTGCAGACCTATCTCTCGCGGCTATACAGAATCCGGCCTAACAGACGTAAATAGTTGAGGGATGAGCCGCCTTGTGCATGTCCAGTACGGCGACGCCCTTGCCATCGCGAAAGTGGATCAGCTCAGCGGTCCCGTCAAGCGAGCGAACAAAATTGAAAGGGCCGGCGACGGAAAGGGGAGTCACCGAAACAGTCTTGATATGTGCCGGGTTCGTCACATCGAAGACGGCTAGACGTGCTCCACTCTGCTGTTCCACATAAAGGTAGAAGCTGCCGTCGTTGGTCCCGTGAACGAAAAAGCTATTGCCTGCAACCTGTGCGGCCCTGGGCAGGTTCTGCGGCTCCATCACAACGATGTCTCCCGACTTCGAACGCAGTTCTGCCTGACTGGTACACGGGACGGCAAAGGTGGCGAGGGCGAGAGCGGCGGTAGCGAACTGGCAAATCCGGGTCGAGTTCATGATGAAGCTCCTTGTCGATCTCAAGCATGCTGCCGCATGTACCTCCAGGTCCAAGCAGAAGCGCTGATGGGATATAAGCCGAAGTTGGATCAGGCGCTGCATTGATCAAAGACTTGCTTATACGGCATAAGGATTTACGAATTCCATCGAGTTCCTTGAACGTCTAGCTTGGATATCAGAGGGTTGACATGCACACAGTTTCCAGACCGGGCACGAAGACAGTAGCCATCATCGGAGGAGGTGTGAGCGGAGCCTTGACGGCTTTCCACCTTCGCAAGAACTCGAAAGATGTGCGCATCGTCGTCATTGATCCCCGTCCGGAACTTGGTCTTGGCCTTGCCTATTCCACGCCCAGCCTGCGGCACCTGCTGAACGTTACGGCGGGGAAAATCAGCGCACTCCCTGCAGAGCCGGGGCATTTTCTTGAGTGGCTTCGAAACACCGTTGATCCGGAGGCCACGGAAGCGACCTTCGCACCGCGTGCTGTTTTCGGACGCTACATCCGTGCGGTGTTTTCAAAGGCCTCCAACATCGAGCAGCTTCAGGCAGAAGTGATCGATCTGGGTGTGGACAGTGACACGGCGACTCTGAAGTTCAAGGACGGCGGCCTTCTCACCGCGGACTACGTTGTGCTGGCGACAGGAAACTTCGATCCAGCAGCACTGCCAGGCATTGAGATTGCGGCCGTTGAGAGCGGCGTGTACTGTCACAATGCCTGGTCGGAGGCCACTTATGCGAGCCTGCCGAAAGATGCATCCGTCACCCTGATCGGTACTGGCCTGACCGGCGTCGACGTCGTTCTGCGCCTGCGTGAAGTCGGGCATACCGGAACGATCACCGCCGTGTCGCGTCACGGCGTCTTTCCAAATCGCCACGCTGCCTGCGGTATGGCCGTTTGCAGTGCCATTCCGGCGAATACAGCGGCTACCTGCGTAAGCTACTTGCGCGCGCTCCGGGCGGCAATCGCGAGCGGTATCGAGTGGCGCTCTGCAATCGATAGCTTGCGCAGCACCACAAATGACCTATGGCTGGCTCTTCCTTTGAATGAACAGAAACGCTTTCGTAGGCACCTGCAACGACGCTGGGATGTGGTGCGGCACCGCATGGCACCTCCCGTCGCGGACATCATTGAAAGGGAACTGGCAGCCGGAACTCTGCGGATTACGGAAGGCCACCTTGTAGGCGTCAGTCTCGCCGCCGATGGTGCACGAGTTACCTTACGCACGGCTGAGGGCCCGAGTGAGACGCACGCAGCGCGCGTCATCAACTGCACCGGTCCCGGCATGAACTATCGGCGGGTCGCTTCTCCATTACTTCAAAGCCTCTTCGCGCAGGGGCTTGCGGCCTCAGGTCCGCTTGGAGGCGGTCTCAACACGACCCGCTATGGCGCTCTTCTTGATGGGCAAGGACAGGCATCCAGCCTCCTGTTCAACCTCGGCCCGGGTCGGCTGGGCACACTGTTGGAATCCATCGCAATCCCGGAGATTCGACAGCAGGCCGTAGAACTCGCGGTGATTCTGGATGGCCGGCTCCGCAGGCAGGTTGCAGCATCGCGGATCCAACTCCAACCTGCGAGCCAACTTCTATCATCGCCAGCGGTATGAGCACAGCCCTGATGCCTGTCCGACACCAAGCAACGCGACACAGAGAAACCGCTACCCGAAAGAGGGTCGTCTCGCTCCTTTGGGCTACCGGTCTGGGTCTCGTCAGTGGGCTTGCCTGTGTCGCCGCACGGATGCTCTTCCGCGTTCTGCAATGGATAATCGTGCGGCACTCTGGATTGCTGCCTGCCGCCGCTGCCGCCTTGTCTCCCCTTCACCGGGTCCTCGTACCGGTCCTTGGAGCCATAGTTGCGATGGGCGTCCTGGCGTCGGCTCGGCACATCGCCGGCAACGAAGAAGCAGAGGGCTATGTCGAAGCCGTGAGGTTCGACAACGGCCGCATCTCCTTCGCAGCAACACTTTGGAGGACGATAGCGTCTGGCTTTTCCGTGGCGACGGGCGCCGCCATTGGCAGGGAAGGCTCGATGATTCAATTCGCCACCGCGGCGACATCGTGGGTAGGGTCACGCCGAGATACCACCAGCTTTTCCCTCGCACGAAAAGTTGCCTGCGGCGTCTCAGCCGCGGTCGCTGCCGCCTACCAGGCACCAATCGCCGGTGTGTTCTTCGTCTACGAGATCGTGCTTGGCGAGTGGCAATGGACTGAGGCTCCGGAACTTGCGGTCTCTGCGATCATGGGTTGGCTGGTCAGTCGCACCCTGCTTGGTGCGGGCCCACTGTTTGCTGTTCATGGCTTCTATCCGCTAGGGAGGACCGTTGCATGGACGATCCCTTTAGCGGTTCTTCTCACGTTCCTCGGGCCCGCCTATCAATGGCTGCTGCATAGCGTCCGCTTTCTTCGCAAGCTGCCTGCACCGTTGATCTGGGGTGGACTCACAGTCGGTCTGCTCAGCCTTCTGCAAACGACAGTGTGGGGCAATGGCGACGTTGCGCTTACGAACACGCTCACTGGTAAGCCAGTGCTGCAAACAATAGCCGTGATGTTGTTGCTCCGGCTTGTTGCGACTGCCGTTTGCACCGGAGCAGGAACGGTAGGCGGCGTCTTCACCCCGACGCTCTTTACCGGGGCCGCCATCGGCCTCGCCTGCGCTCATCTCCTGCACTTACCCCAACCGGTGCTGATCGCCGTGGTCGCCCTGAGTGTATTTTTAGCTGCCGTGACGCATGCCCCGTGGATGGCGGCCTTTATGGCAGCGGAACTCACCGGGCAGTGGCACCTGCTACCTCTCTTTTTGGCCCTCAACCTTGGTGTCAGTGCTCTTGCGCACCGCATCTCACCTCGTGCCCTGTACGATATTGCCGAACCGACTCAGGGCCGGCCCTAACCGTTTCACTGCAGATGAAGGAGTGAATTCAATGATTGAGCAATCCGCAGCGATTTCCCCGGTAGCACCGCCCGAGACCCAGATTGGCTTTATTGTTCGCGAGCGTGAGCCGCTCAACCTGGAGTGGCCATTCGATCAACTCGATTCCTTCCTGACGCCCAACGATCAGTTCTACATTCGTAGCCACTACGCCGCGCCGGTGCTGGACCGTCACGACTACAAGCTGAGCATCGGAGGTGCAGTAGAACGGCCCTTCACGATCAGCTATGAAGAGCTGCTGGCGATGCCTTCGGTGACACGGCCCGCGACTCTGGAATGCGCGGGCAACGGCCGCGTGTTCCTTTCGCCGCAGGTCAAGGGAGCGCAGTGGCAGCTCGGCGCGGTCAGCACGGCGGAGTGGACGGGCGTACCCATTACGGCGCTGCTGGAGCGTGCGGGATTGGCTGCAAACGCTTGCGAAATCCTGTTCGAAGCCGCCGATGCCGGCACCCCGAAAGAAGAGCCGATCCCACCCGGCAACACGTCGTACTCGCGTAGTCTCGCCTCCGACAAAGCCGGCGATGTACTAATCGCCTACGCGATGAACGGAGAGGAGATCCCCATCGATCATGGGTTTCCACTGCGTGCCATCGTGTCCGGCCATTACGGCATGGCCTCGGTCAAGTGGCTCACGCACATCCGCGTGCTCACCGCACCGTACAAAGGTTATTGGCAGACTTCCGACTACGCCTATTGGGAGTACGACGAGAACAAGAACCCGATGCGCCGAGCGCTGGGACAGATGGCCGTCAAGTCCGCCATCGCCCGGCCTCGTACCCGTGAGTTCATCCCGGCGGGCAGCACGTACCGCGTGTACGGCGCGGCGTGGGGCAGCGACACGCATGTCGAGCGGGTTGAGTTGACCACTGACGACGGCAAGACATGGCATTCGGTGCGGTTTCTGGACGAGCCTCAGTATGGCGTTTGGAGGCGTTGGGAGTTCGACTGGCAAGTGCCTCAGGAGAAGAAGACTTATATGCTGCGCAGCCGTGCCACCGACACGGAAGGGAACACGCAGCCGGAGAAGCATGACAAGAACTTCGGCACCTACGTCATCCATCACACATTCGGTATCGAAGTGGTCGTGCGCTGATGCTGGAGCACTTTCGCATCCACGTCTTCCGTGCCGTCGCGCATCACCTGAACTTCAGCAGGGCTGCGGAAGAGCTTCTGCTGACGCAGCCTGCGGTCACACAGCAAATCAAGGCATTGGAAGAAGAGATCGGCTCGCCACTGTTTGATCGTGGTGGCGGCCGAATCTCGCTGACACCGGGCGGTCGGGCTCTTCTGCCGTTTGCCGACCGCCTGAAAGCCTTGGATGAAGAGGCACTGGCCGCCATTGGCAGTGCCTGCGGAGAGCATGCGGGAGAACTAGCACTCGGCGCATCCCAGACCATCGCGCAATACCTCTTGCCGAATATGATCGCTAGCTTCATCAAGAGCAACCCGCGTGTTCACGTAACTGCGAAGAGCGGCAACTCCGACGAGATGCTGGAGGCGCTAGTCCGGGGTGAGGTCCACCTTGCTCTGATCGAAGGACCAGAACAGCGCCGTGATGTGCACATCGAGCCCTTCATGGAAGACCACATGGTCCTGGTCGTTCCTGCAGGGCACGAGTGGTCCGATCATGCGATAGGGATAGAAGAATTGAAGGGCGCGCCACTCCTGATGAGGGAGTTCGGCTCTGGCTCGCGCCGTGTCGTGGAACAGGCGCTGACCACCGCCGGGCTCAAGATGAAAGACCTGAACATTCGCATGGAGATCGACTCCACGGAAGGCCTGCTGAGTGCGGTTGAAGCGGGTCTGGGTGTTACCTTCGTCTCGCGGTGGGCGGTACGCAATCAACTGGCTCTTGAAACCCTGTGCACCGCACGCGTGGAGGGACTCAAGCTGGCGCGCCGGTTCTCCCTCGTTTATCGCAGTGGCCCCGAACCGGCCGGACCCGTGGGAGCCTTCCGATCGTTGCTGCTGAGTCATGCAGCTACGCTGGCGCCTCGGGCGACGGGCAAACCTACTCTCGCGAAGACGGCGGCAACGGGTGTTCCCAAGCGGTCAAGGCAGGCACGATGACGTATGTATGGGTAGCTCTGGGAAGCGCGCTCGGCGGCCTCGCGCGATACGCGCTGACCCGGTGGACGCTGTCGTGGAGCGAAGCTATGCCATGGGGAACGATGTTGATCAACGTCGTTGGCTGCTTCATCATTGGCTTCTTTGGAACCTACACGCTGGCGAGTGGGCGGCACGCAACTGCGGAGAATATGCGCTTGTTTGTCATGGTCGGCATCTGCGGCGGCTTCACCACGTTCTCCTCCTTCAGCCTGCAGACCTTCGATCTTTTGCGCGAGGGCGCATGGACGAGGGCGCTGCTCAACGTTCTGCTTTCCGTCATGCTTTGCTTCGTCGCCGTGGGAGCCGGTCACCTGACAGCGCACACCCTCGTCTCGCGCACTGCCATTGCGCAAACTGAGACCGAAGAGGGAATGGAAGTCTGATACTGCAGCATCGCTGCTAAACTAACCGAACAAGTCACGGCGATGGAGTTCGCCGGAACCGCGCATGAGCCTTCATGCTGCTGATGACTCCTACATCCGGTAGGAGGTCCCTTGTCCAAGTCTCTTTCAAGTTCTTTCGCTGAAACACTGCTTGTCCTTCGCTACCTGCTGCGCTGGCTACCGATTGCTGTGCTTGCTGGCATCCTGGGTGGCTCCGCGTCCGCACTGTTGCTCGTTTCGCTGACCTGGGCGACGGACACGCGCGAAGCACACCACTGGCTCATCACCCTGCTGCCGGTAGCGGGTCTGCTCGTCGGCCTGATGTACCGCTGCCTGGGAACAGCGGTCGAAGCTGGCAATAACCTCATCCTGGATGAGGTACACGACCCCAAGCGCACGATTCCCGTCCGCATGACGCCGCTCATTCTGATCGGCACCTTCATGACGCACCTGCTTGGTGGATCGGCAGGGCGCGAGGGCACGGCCATCCAAACAGGCGCGTCTCTGGCCGACCAACTGGGCAGGCCCTTTCGCATGGATGCGCGAGAACGCCGCGTGCTGCTGATGGCGGGCATCAGCGCGGGCTTTGCGTCTGTCTTCGGTACTCCACTCGCTGGCGCTGTCTTCGGCCTAGAAGTGCTTGCCATCGGCGCGGTCGGCTACGACGCCCTCGTTCCATGCTTTGTCGCTGCGTTTGCAGGCGATTTGACGACGCACGCCTGGGGCGTGCACCACACGATCTACAAAGTAGCGGAGCTGCCGACGATCAGTGCTCCCGGGCTCTTCTGGGCTGCCGTCGCCGGTGCAGCCTTCGGGCTGGTTGGTATGAGCTTTGCCAAGCTCACACACAGCATCGGTCACTTGTTCAAGAAGTACATCGCTTGGTCGCCGCTGCGCCCATTCTTCGGCGGCATCGTTGTGGCCGCCGCCGTCTTCGCACTTGGAACAACGAGATACATCGGCCTTGGTATCCCGACGATCCTGGACGCCTTCGGTCCACGGCACGATCCACAGGACTGGCTCATGAAGCTGCTGTTCACGGCCGTCACCCTGGGCGCTGGTTTCAAAGGTGGAGAGGTCACCCCACTGTTCTTCATCGGTGCAACGCTCGGGAACGCGCTTGCGTACATCCTCCCGTTGCCGCCATCGCTGCTCGCTGGCATGGGCTTCGTCGCGGTCTTCGCTGGAGCCGCCAACACGCCCATCGCATCGTCGCTCATGGCGATCGAGCTTTTCGGAGCCGAAGCGGGTGCGTACGCCGCTGTGGCTTGCGTATTCAGCTATCTCTTCTCCGGGCACGCCGGCATCTACACGGCGCAACGGATCGGTCGAAGTAAGCACCATGCACACGCCGCGGAAGAGGGTCTCTCACTGGCCATGGTCGCCAAGATGCGCGACATGCCGAAGCTTGCCCAAGATACGGCAGAAGAGCCGACGATCTATTCTGAAGCCGAAAGCGAGAGGTAGCTCCATGAACGAACTAGTAATTCTGCGCTTGTACTTCAGTGCGGCAGAGATGCGCAAAGCCGATGGCTGGTGGCGGCGGTTGGCCCCACAGAGCCTGGGCGAATACCTCCTCCGCCAAGCCAAGTACGCCGGAGTCGAGCAGGCTCTTCTCCATCGCGTTATCGGCGGCTATCTAAAAGATCATGCCCTTGCCATGGACACAGGGGAAATGCCGAACACCCGGCTGCCGCAATGCCTGGAGTTGGTTGGAACGGATGCCTCACTTCAGGACTTTCTTCGCGAGAACCGAGAGCACTTGCAAAACGTACGAACCGTGTTCCTTCGTGGAGAAGAGGCCCGGATCGAAGCCGCGCTCGATCGCGAAGAACTACAGCAGAGCTTCAAGATGGAAGATTAGCCAAAGGGTTCCGCCAAGCAGCTAAGCGTCCGCCAACACTCCCCGCGATTCTGTTGCTGCTCGTTGGAAATGTCAGGTTGCTGCGCTCAATAGAAATGTCAGTATAGTTCGTCGTCGTCGTGCGGTGGGAATGTGTGAAATCGCGGCTCTATGCGATTTCCAAGGTGTGAGGGAAGGGTGGGAAACGGACAGCTTCATCGTCCGTTTTCCATGCTTTCCTCACACCGGCATTTCCACCGCTTTTGGCGCGAGCTGCGGTTCGATGTAGTTCGGACCGTACAGCTGTCTTGGCCGCCTCTTGTACCCGGTCTTCTCGCTGTTGGTCTTGATCTTCGTCTCGTGCCGGAGTTCCTGTTGCAGCTTGACAAGGGCGAGCGCCTGACCTAGCCGCTTGTTCTCGACGACGGCCGCATGGCTCACGCGCCGATCCTTTTCGAAGACGCGATAGGGAAGAGAGACACCCTTCCATCGCACCTCGAGCGGCCTGTCCGGGAAGTCGTACAGGTCGACGTACTGACCGCCGAGCTTCTCCGATACAGGGCTTCGTTTCAGGATGATCTGCTTGCGGTCGTAGGACAGGGCAAGCTGCTCGCTCACATGGCGCTGCTCTCGATGGCAGAGGATATCCTGCAGCCGTGAACCACGAACGCTGAGGCTGCGATGGAGGTCTTCAGGCTTCGCCGGCACCACGGCGAAGCGCTCGTTGAACCGCTCCATGAACGCCGGCAGGAAGTCGTTCCCGGCTTCCACGCTGCTGATCTCCGCAAGCCGAAGCTCCTTCACCAGCCGGTCCTGCAGCGTGCGGTTCGCCCGTTCCACGCGGCCCTTCGCCTGGCTGGAGTTCGCGCACAGGATCTCGATGTTCAACTCTGCCAGCGCACGTCCGAACTGCGTCATGCCTTGCCCACCGGCAGCATCGCGGTTCATGCGGAAGACCGAGTGCTTGTCGGAGTAGAACGCAACAGGGCAGCCGTGGTCCTCAAGATAGCTCTTAAGCGCCTCGAAGTATGACGACGTACTCTCGCTCGGAACGAAGCGCAACTGCATCAACCTGCTCGTTGCATCATCGATGAACACCAGCAGCGTGCAGGGCTCTGCCACGCTGCTCGAACCAGCGGTGCTGGCTGCCGTCGATCTGCACCAGCTCGCCGTAGCGCTCGCGCCGAAGCCGAGGCTGGTGGAACGTCCGGCGCTGCTGACGCGACAGCCACAGACCCTCTGCGACCATCCATCGCCGTAACGTCTCGCGTCCGATCCGCAGTTCATGCTTGTCCAGCAGCATCTCGGTTGCAAGCGTCGGTCCGAAGTCCGCGTACCGAGTCTTCACCAGCTCAACGGCGTACTGCCGGATGCCGGCGTTCACGCTCCGGTTCGACGTGTGGCCACGTGCCTTGTGAATCAGCTCAGCGCCACCACCGGCTTCGTACCGCGCCAGCAACCGGTATGCCTGTCGCTCGCTGATCGCCAAAACAGCCGCTCCCGCGGCAACCGTCCGACGTCCACTCATCACTTCACTCAGAACTTCGATCCGCTTCAGATCGCGCTCGCTCATCGGTATCCATCCCATCTCTTGAACCTGGCAGTTCTAATGAGCGGGAACATGACACTTCTAACGGGCGCTTACAATTCGCTATACAGAATTCTGCTTATCGGACGTAAACTGTTCATAGCAAAGCGCTTATGACCGATGCTACCACTACGCCTTGGGCGGCACCACGGCATCCTTCGCAGCCTTTGCCAGACGGAACTTCACCGTCGTGCTGGCCTTGATCTTGATCGCCTCGCCGGTTGCGGGGTTGCGTCCCATGCGCGCCGCACGCTGTGCCTTCACCAGCTTGCCCAGACCTGGAATCGTGAACTCGCCCACCTTCTTCGTCTGAGCCGTTGCCGTGTCGATCAGCAAGATAAAGAACTGGCCCACCAGCTTCGGCGGAACGTCCATCTGCTCGGCCATGAACCGAATGACTTGGGTTTTAGTCATCTTCGTTGCCGGGAGCTTCGGTCCACGCACCGCCTTGGTTGGTGCTGCTGCGGCCTTCACCGGCGCTGCTGCTTTGGTTGCCGTCTTCGTTGCTGCTGCCTTCTTTGTTGCTGCTGCTTTCTTCGTTGCCATCTGGTCTCCTTGGAATCTATGCTTCTGCGGGTTCAACGACCTTCTTCGGTCGGCCGATCTTCTTCGGGGCAGCTTCGACGCTGGCCTTCTTTTTTGCCACACTCTTCTTCACATACTTGCGAGGAGCGGTGCGTTCCGGCTCCGCACTCTCAAGCTCTTCTTCACTGTGGATCATCGCTCGCACCTGGTTCACGAGCTGCTGAAGCCGTTCAATCTCTTCTTCGATCTGTTGGATATACTCTTGCGATTGCTGCACAAACATCGTAGCCATTCCTACAGAATAGCCGGTGATTCCTTGTCGTTCTGGGCTGCTCGCTTCATCACCTCCACGCAGCGAGCAGGGTTCGAGCATTGGGACTACTCTCGCATCATGAGTGAAAATCCCCCAATCGTGCCCAAGAAATTGATTCAGCAGTGGTTCCTTGAAGCATTTCCCAATCCTGAAAGGATCGGTTGTCCTGACGAAGACGCGCTGCAGGCTGTGGCCCAAGATCACATAAAAGCGAATGACCCGACCGCGTTGCACATCGGTTCGTGCTCGGAATGCTACCGTGAATACCTGCATTTACGGCGGGAATGGGAGGAGGAGCGCGGCAATCGTTCAACCACCAAGGTTGTGCAGTAAACAGACGTCCTCAGGCCCGGCCACGTTCAACAACTGGCCACAACGGCGTTTCTCGAGACTTGGCACAACCGCTGTCAAACCTTGAGGGTTACTAGCGCCCCGTCATTTTCAGCATGGCCTCAGGCAAGCGCTCACCCTGTAAATCCAGCTTAGAAACTGCTTGGTCAATAAAGTCGAGATCCGCATCGGAGAGCGCCACGCTTGCGGCACCATTGTTCTCTTCCAGGCGC
This sequence comes from Terriglobus sp., assembly GCA_965200815.1. Taxonomy (GTDB): domain Bacteria; phylum Acidobacteriota; class Terriglobia; order Terriglobales; family Acidobacteriaceae; genus Terriglobus. Next base: position 65,442 of record CBDAVC010000003.1, read on the forward strand.
TTGAGCTTTGTTGTTCCTGGGATTGGCACAATCCACGGCTTCTGAGCAAGCAGCCATGCAAGGGCGTACTGCGCAGGAGAGATGCCTTTTTGATCTGCCTGCTCGCGAATCACGTGTACCAGTTCCATGTTGGCTTTTCGTGCCTCGGGTGAAAAGCGGGGCACCATGTTGCGGAAGTCACTTGGATCAAACTTCGTGTTCTCGTCGATTTGTCCGGTCAGGAAACCTGCTCCAAGAGGACTGAACGGAACGAAGCCGATGCCGAGTTCTTCAAGTAGCGGAAGCGTCTCATCTTCGGGTCCACGCCAGAAAAGCGAATATTCACTTTGCAAAGCAGTGACAGGCTGCACCGCGTGTGCTTTGCGAATGGTCTGTGTTCCTGCCTCTGAAAGCCCGAAGTGCTTCACTTTACCCGCGCCGATGAGTTCTTTCACGACTCCCGCAACGTCTTCGATCGGTGTGTTCTCATCCACACGATGCTGATAGAGCAGGTCGATGCAATCAGTCCTGAGCCTCTTCAGCATGCCTTCGACTGCAGCTCGGATGTGCTCTGGTTTGCTGTTCGTGCCAGCCTCGCGCTTCCCGGTCACTGGGTCGATGTTGAAGCCGAACTTGGTAGCAACAATGACCCCTTCCCGGATGGGCTGAAGTGCTTCCCCTACCAACTCTTCATTGCTGAATGGCCCATACGCCTCAGCCGTATCGAAAAAAGTGACGCCTTGGTCATAGGCGGTCCGGATCATCTGAACCATCTCGCCTCTGTCGGCGGCAGGGCCATAGGCAGAGGTCATGCTCATACAGCCTAGACCGATTGCGGATACTTCGAGATCGCGACCCAGCTTACGTGTGTTCATACATCCCCTCTCGGGGTGAGATGCTGACGAAGCTCCTGAGAAGTCGCATTAGCGGAAGTTGGCGAACCGTGGAGGCGATAGGCTGGTAGGGTGAGCGATTTTCTCCTGCGTACGCGACGGCTGAACCACGGACAGTCTGAGGTTTGTTTAGAACGTGACGGCAAGAGCGGGCCATTCCGCACGGTGGCCACCAACCGGGTGCTGCAGGTCGTCAAGCAGTACAGCCAATCTTCCGAGTACACGGAGTTCGTCGGCCAGTATGGTGAGCATGTAGGGAAGGAATCAACCGTGGCCTCGGGTGCTGAAGCGATGGGTAGAGAGCTAAATCTTAGCTTGTAACAATTGGCGTGATAATTGCCGATAAAGGCTATGAGCGGGAGTGTGGCTTAGGCTGGGATTCAGACTCCGCGTCAATCATCGGGGGGATGATGGCGACTTACGGCGTTCTGAATCCCAGTTTCGTTCCAAAGCAGGACCGTGGAAATGCCGTGACCGTGCAAAGCGTGGAAACCGGTAAAGCTGTTTCCCACCCTTCGCACCGCCCCTTGGAAGACGCCGGTGAAGCTGGCGTCTCCCACATTCCCCCAGCCCTCGGCGGCGGGTTTAGAAGGGTTTAGAGCGGTGGGGTTCCGTTGCTCTGCTGGTTCCACGCTGCACGTTCCCTGGTCGCAATCCCAGTGTCTCCAAGGATGAGTTCGTTTGGCTTGAACGTCATAATTGGAACGCCGGGCGCACAGGAATACTCTCTGGGGCCGTTGGGAGTGCCGACGTTGCACCACCTCGCTCCAACGCCCTTGGTGTAGCTGACAGGGGTACCGTACTTGGAAAGAACTGCCTGCTCAAAGTTCCCCTGGTCTGTGACCGTGGGAACGTCAGCGGTATACCAGATGGTGGTGAGCTGTTCGGGTCGTTGTGGGTCGAACGGGTAGCTCTCGGTGAAATTCATCATCACCCTGAACTTCGGCCCACGTGCCAGGATGCTCGACGCGAATTGTGCATTGGGTGTGAACTGGGGAACGCCGGGACTGGGCGGAAGGCTGGAAGACTGAGGCACCTTGGCTTTCAGAGCGGCGGCGGCCTGCTGTGCCGTCATGCCGAGCCGTAGACCAACGATGTCGAAGCTATAGGGGTCTTCTTGGCCGGGGATGCTCTGGCCCTGCGTCCTGGGGCTGGTATCGCCACGCGCGGCCAAACCGACGCCATGGGCAGCGCCGTTGGCGATGTTGCCCTGCGGCGTGAGGTCAAGGTTAGAGGCCGTCTGGAACTGTAAAAGTGCTTCAGAAGCAAGCACGATCTGCTGGCCGGGGCGGAGGATGTTGGAACCGACGCCGAGTGCGCCGCCGCTGGCCGCACCGATGCCTGCTCCGGCTCCACCTCCCGCGATGCCGCCGATGATTGCGCCCAGCGCGGCACCGCCGCCGGTGCGGACTGCCGTGTTGGTGCCACGTCCGTTGTTTTTGCTGGAAAGCTCGCGCGTTGTCAGGGCAACAGGTTGTCCGTCCATCTGGACACTGACCAGTTCAAGGGACAGCTCTGCCGCACCACTCAAGCGGCCTGCGGCCTTGGCCGCGACGACGCGCCCGGTAACAGGTGTCCCGGTTGGCAGGGCGACGGTTCCACCGGAGAGAACGGCGGCGGCGATGGAACCCTGGAAGGTGTCACCGGCCTTCGCTGTCTTGGTGTCGATACTGCCATTCAACCGGACAGGCAGGGTCGTACCCATGGGAAGCGTGAGCGCCTTCGCCTGGACCGGGGCAGGGGAATTGCGGACGACGACGAGATTGTTCACCACCGTTTTTACCGTGTCGATCCTGCTGACACGGTCAGCAGCAAGTAGCCGCTCCTCATCGCTTCGGACGTTGCCGCTGAGCTTTACGATGTTGTCCTCGACGCTCGAAAAGATAGAGGAGCCGACGAACCGTGGATCGGTAAGGGCCTTCTGTACCTTCGTCTCCGTCTGGTTGTCTTTGTACCATTGGGCGCTTTGGGCAGGTAGCGCGGCTGGTGGAAGTAGAAGCAGGGCGGCAATCGCAAGGGAACTGGCGCGGAAGATCATGGGGCCTCTCGATGTCGTAACAGACTAGTGCTTTGGGGAGAAGGGTTAAAAGCCGATGCCGAAGTCATGCTGGTGCTGGATGGGTTTCGCAATTTCGGGTGCGGCAATCTCCTTCGCGGCGGGTGCGACCTGTTGAACCTGGGCTTGTGCAGGTGCGGGCGTGCCGGTGTAGAGGGTGAGGTCGGCGGTGTGTGAAGCACCTTGGAAAGCCTTCTGCTGAGTGAGTCCGTTGCCGGTGGCGATGATGCGTTCGGCGCGATTGCCTTTCAGTGCATCGACCGCGTAGCCGTAGTCGATGTGCCTGGACTTCTCCGGTGAAACTTCGGCGGTCTTGCCGGAATCGAGCGTCACGGTCATGGACTTGTCCTGGCCGATGCGGGCGACGGTTCCGAGTTCGCCGGAACGCACGCCCATCTCCTTGTCGTAGCGGGTGAAGCGGATGCGTTCACCCTCGGCGACTTCCCGCGTCTCCTCCTGGAACAACCTGCTCTCGCGGCTCTGAGTGCGGAGCTGGCCGGGGTTGTAGTTCACCACCTCGCGGCTGGCGTCGATTTGCACGCTGATGAGGTTGCGCTTCGGCGTCGTGGAAAGCACGGTGGCCTCGCTATCGTGGGGAATGCCTTCGATGCCTGGGCTGCCGGTCTTGAAATGAATCTTGTCTCCCGGCTGGTAGCTCTCGGCGCGCAGCCGGCTGCCGGAATCCCTCTCGACCAGCACCGGTACAGCGTATGCGTCCTTGCCCAACTTGCCCTGGGCGTAGAGGTCGGCACGAACGAGCTGGGTCAGCTCGGCTCGTTCGGCCCGATCCGGCGCAAGGATCACACTGCGCTCCGGCTGCGAAACGTAGGCGGTCGCTACAGCGGCAAGCCGCGAATCCGGGTTGTTGTACTCATGGATGCTGGGCAGCTTGGGGCCTGCAATGATCTTGGGCGGCTCGGGCGGCTCGATCCTTTGGGAGAAGCTGAGGGCGGCGGTCTTGGTCACGTCCGTACTGAGCCGCTTGCCCAGCGTCTCGGCGTTGTTCGTGTAAATCCTCGCGTCCTCGGATGCCCTCGAAATCGCAACGTATGCCAAGCGAGTGTTTATCAGGGTGCGGCTGGAATCGGTGTCGATGTTGGCAATGACCCGGCCCGTCGTCAGCCCTTGGGCGCTGTGCGACGTGACGGCGTAGCCGTGGTCGTACTGCCGGAACTCTTTTGGATCGAAGCTGACCGAACGCTTCTCCTTGCCGTCCATGAGAACGGTGAGGCGGTCGGCTTCCATCTTCGTGATGGTTCCCATGTCCCGGTTCGCAATCCCCAGCTCCTTATTCAAGGTAGAAAACTGAATGCGGTCGCCAGTGGCGAACTCGCGGGTGGTTTCACGGAAGACGTTCACGCCGTAGACCCGCTTCGGGTCGTAGGCGGCGGTGGAGCCGTTCGCCAGCTCGACGGTGACGCGGTTGGTTGCGGCATCGCTCGAACGCACAACGCCGAAGCTGCCGCGCTCGATACCCTCTGCCTTGCTGCCGCGTTCGTACTGCACCACATCACCCGGTCTGTACATCGCAGCCCATGTCCGGTCGGGGCCGGTCATGTCGGAACGATGGGAAAGCGTCTGGAGCTGCCTGCCGTCCTCGGCCAGCAGGCCGGTCTTCACCAACTCGACACGCACCGCCTCGTTGATCTGCTGACGGCTTTTGTTGTCTGGAGAGACGATGATGGTGTTCTCCGGCTTGGCTGCGTAATCCTTGGCGATGGCCACGATACGATCCGTCGCACTCGCAAGCTGGGTGACACGGCCTTGCTGGGCAAGCAGTGCGATTCCCTGCTCCGTTTCGTTTGCGGCAAGGTGCTGCACGGCCTTCAGCAGCTCCGGGGCTTTCTGCCGCATGATGATTTCCAGCCTGGAAGTCTGCATGCCCGCTTCCTGCATCTGCTGAAACGGTCGGCCCGCATCCACGCCCTGATGCTGGCGCGTGTCACCGATCACCAGCACCCGGTCTTCAGGTTTTATCTTTTCAAGGAAAGCCCGCATCTGCCGGGTGCTGGCAAGGCTGGACTCGTCCAGCATGTAGAGATGTTTGCTGGCAGGCTCGTCCTCCTTCACCTTCCGCATGAGGAAACTTTGAAGCGTGGTCGCCTCGATCCCCGCCTCGCGGAGCTGGCCCGCCGCCTTGGACGTCGGGGCAAAGCCCTCGACGGTATAGCCACCCTTCTCCGCGCCCTCGCGGATGGCGGCAAGGGTCGTGGTTTTGCCGGTTCCGGCAAGCCCCTGGAATCCATGTACCCGGTCGGTAGAGGTCAGTACCTCACGGATGGCGGTACGCTGGGCTTCGTTCAAGAAGTCCTGCGCGTTGGCCTGCCGCTCTGCTGCGGCAATGGACAGCATGGGCTTTACCGCTCCCTGACCGGCTTGAACATGGTGGACGTTCGCTCGCTCGGCCGCCATCGTCTCCGGCGTCGTGAAGCTCCGACCGGAGTCATGCTTTTGGCCCGGCATGACATAGAACTCGCCCTCAATGTTGCGCCGGGTATCCACCTTGCCGCCGTACAGCTCGACCACGCTTTCGTAGCTGCCGCCGACATCGAAGATGTACACGAACCCGCCATACTTCAGCTCCATGGCGAGATGCTGGTTCTGGTGCACGCTCTTCCCTGTGCGGGGAGGTCCGAGGATCATGCACACCTTCACGCCGCTCACAAAAGCATCCTGAAAAAACGGCGTGCGTGTGCGTGTCTCGAAGACATTCAGGTACTCGCTGTCGAGGTCATCGGAATGGAGATGGCCGATGCTCGGCGCATAGACCGATGCCAGCCGAGCGTTATGGTCTTCCGACAACCAGAGGGGAAAAATGTTGAATGGCCCGTTGCCGGGGAACATCGCATAGAACGCGGACAGATTGCCCAGCGATTCCTCCATTACCTTTGCGCGTGCGTCCACGAACAAGCGATGAACGCTGGGGATGGTATCGTGCAGTTGCTCCTTAGTCTTCGCGGCAAGCAGCAGGCGCATGGAAAACTCGCCCTGGCCAGTCTTATCGAGCGAACGGATTACCTCGCTCAGATCGTCCACATGGGCGTCGGCGGCTCTTGCCCCGGCACCGTCTTCCAGCGATGCGGTGTCGCGACCGGCCATGATGCGGCCGAAAACGCCGACCTTGAAAAAACTGATGAACTTCTCCTGCTGGTCGATTTCGGCGCGGGCCTTGGCCGCGCTCTTCGGTCGCCACGTCGTGCAAAGGATGCTGTCGCAGTCCAGCGTCATCAACCCGGAAAACTGGCAGGGACGGGAGATGTCGGGAGTGTCCATCAACGTGAACATCTGCACGAACCGCTTCCCTACCCGAAGGTGTTCGCCCTCAATGGCAACCGGGCTGCGGACGATCTGCCGGTCCAGACCGGCATCGGACTGGAGCTGGGCATGGTTGGCCCACGGCTCCAGGTTGAACAGGTAGCAGAAAAAGGGAAATGCCTCTGCCTTGTCGAGGATTCGCAGGCCGATGATGGAGGATAACTGCGTCTCAAGAATGCTGGCCGTTTTGCGGAGCGTACCAAGACGCCGTGTGTTGTCACCCTCGGCCTCCTTCGGTTTGCGCTGCAACGGGTTCGCCTGGGACGGCTCGAAGGTGATGCACCAGAAAAGCTTGATGGTCCTGAAACCGGCGTTTTCGTTCAAATACTCAATGCGGTCGCTCACGAACGATTCGAGAACGGGGTCGTCGTAATCCTTCCTGCGTGGAATTGCGAAGCCGGACTGTACGACGCTGAACTGAGTAAGGCAGGAGTCATCGGGCAAGCCGCGCAATGCAGCCTGGATGAGGCGAGTCCGCGACTCGATCTCCTGGTCCGTCAGGCTTTCCTCGTCGATGCCGGTCAGGTGGGCGAGGAAGCCGTAGCCGCCATTCTTCAGGGCAAAGATCGTGGGTGAAACCCAACGGGAAAGCGGGACGATGCTCGACGCCGCGCCTGCTTTGGCATACCACGGCATCAGACGGGCTTGTTCAGAACTTACGCGGGTCATAGTAGCTCTTCTGCTGGAAGCTGTGACCCCAAAGCTGGAACATCTTGGGGTGCTTGCGGGTGACGAGCCATGCCGCGCCCACCATAACGGGAAAGCTGCCAATGGCGGTGAAGCGAAAGCCCGCGAGGAACACCGCGATGGAAACGAACACAATTACCATCCATGTTCCGAGTTCCAGGCCGAGCTTGGTTCGGGAACGGTTCATTGCTCCATTGATCGGTAGCGGTGTTCCTCGCTTGCGCATAGTTAGGGCTCCCTAGTTGCCTGTGGTGACAGTCTGGCCAGTGAGAGAAGTAATCCAGCCTGCGCCCCAACCCAGAACTCCGGCACCAAACAAGGCACCGAACAAGCCGGGGATCGCGTCCTGGAAGCGACCGCCCATCATGCGGATACCGGCGAAGATCAAACCGCCCAAACAGCAAATTGCACCCGCGTACATCGCGAATGTCTTGAACGAATTCATGGCGTTGGTTGCACCATCGAAAGTGATCGTTCCCTGGGCGTGGGCAACACTCGAAGCGGCCATAACGAGTAGAAGCGGTGCAGCAGAACGGGCGACCAGGGCAGCCTGTTGCTTCACCTGCTGGCGGGTGATCGTGAGGTTGCGAAGACGTGCGAGGCGGGATTCGAACGATTTGGTCAAGGTAAGTCTCCGAAATTATGGGTTGAGGGTTGGGGATTACTTTCTTGTTGAAAGCCGTTGGGGCGGTTAAAACTCTCTCCTTTGCTAGGTTTTGTGGCCCACGCCTAACCGTCACGCAGAACTTATACGCTGCCGCACCACGTTGCTGTGATGCCACAAACTTGTGCTAATCCAGCAGCACACACACACTTATAACCATATTGTTTAATCGTGTCAACCTTTAGGGGTACATCACAATTTTGTGTCAAATACACAAGGGGGCATCAGCACGTTTGTGTGTGTGCTTTGGAGTTGCTACTATCCGTATGTCCGGCTTTTATGCGGTAGAAGGTGCCCTCATCACGGAACGGCCCCACAACCAAACCCCGTCTGCGTTGAGGTATGACTACAAAGTCTTCTCAGCGGAGTTGGGAAAGCGCATAAAGCAGCTCCGGAAGGAGCGCGGATTAACCTTGCGGTCATTGATCGTGGACTACGGCTTCCACATAACGCAGATACAACGGATTGAACGGGGTGATGGCATCGCCATTCCAACCCTCTTACGTTTAGCCGAAACATTTCGCGTACCCGTCGGAGAGCTGGTTTCTGGGATCGGGGAGATTGGTTCTGAGACTGCGCAGCAAACGCCAGAGAACTAGCCTCGTGCGTTCCACGAAGATGTGCGTCTTTAGAGCAGAGGGTTTGGGATGTCTTAGGCATCTACTAACTGAGCGCGTTGAGCGGGAGGTTTTGTGACACCCCTGCATCAAGTTTTCAGGATTATTTGTGATGAGTCGGCTTCACCTTCATCTCGTAGCCGCTAAGGGCAGGCCTGTAGACCCCGCATACGAACCTGCGGTCAATACGGCGTTCTTGTGGACAGTGCGTGAATTCCCAAAGGTCGATGCAGCACAGATTGCAAACTGGGCGGAAGAGGTCTTCCGCTCTATGCAGGAAAGCGACACTGTTGTTAGGCGTCCTGCCAGCTACGCCTATGTCCTGCTGAGACGCAAGGTGTTGAGCTGGAAAAAGCTTGTCTCTTCCAATGTTGAACTTGCAGGCGTTGGCAACGACCTGGAGCCTATCGGAGGCAAGAGCAGTTCCTTTCAGGGAACAGTAGAGAGAAACATTCTGTTTGACCAACTTGGGCTATCGCTTGAGGAGCGGGATCGTTATATCCTCACTCTGCTTCGTGAGGATAGATCCACTGCCGAAATCGCGACGGCACTGAAGACAACCGATTCTGCAGCGAGAAAAGCCATCCAACGAGCGAAAGAGAGAATGGCGACAATCCTGCTTGAGGATGAGAAGCGGGGACGATCTGCACTGGTTTGTGAGGCGAAGGGGTAGGTCAGTGAACGATGATGATTTGATCCACAATGAACGACTGAAGGAATACCTTCTTGAGGCATTCCCGAATCCTGAACGAAAGGGGTGCCCAGATGAGCAAACCCTCCAGGCCGCAGGTGAGGATCGGCTACCACTCGGTGACCCTGCTCGTCGGCACGTAGCGTCGTGCTCAGAATGCTACGGCGAGTACCTGAACTACCGACAAGACTGGATTGAATCGAAGCAAACGCAGGAGCCTGTCGTAACGGCTCCGAAGAAAGGCTCTGCCTCTGTTGTTGCGAGCGTGGAAAGCCCTCGCCGTAGGTCGTGGTCGCTTCTGGCCCTCGCTGCGTGTACGGCGCTCGCTGCTGCTTTAGGTTTTACGGTCTACAAGCACCCGCATGCTGCCCCGTCTTCCATCACTCAGGGCGCGCCTGTGATGGCTAAAGTCGATCTCTTTAACGCCATCACTCTACGGGGCGTCGAAACAGAACCGATGCCGCTGGAGCGAGTGTTTCTCCCGGCCCAGATTGTTCGTCTGTCCGTGACACTACCCCGTTTCAGCAGAGCCGGAGATTATTCGATCCTTGTAGCAAAAGATCACGCGGGCACTCAGGTTGTTGCTGAAGGCCATGGAACGGCTGTAGAAACCGCTGGCAAGGTCATGGTGAACGCCGACCTTGATCTGCGTGCAGCCAAGCCGGGCGACTACTTCCTTGCCACCGTTCGCGGTTCTGACAACGGAACCTACTACTATCCGTTACAAGTACAGTGAGCGGGGATGAAGCGCGTGCCGGTCAGCCGGCACACGCTTTAAGTTTTTATTAAACGGCCAGATAGTTCCATCGCCTCTGTGAGTTGATTGTCTCGGCCTGCGACCGCGTCAGTGAAGGACCACGGCACATTCACATCTGGAACAATCCCGTTTCCCTCGATTTGTTTTCCTTTGGCGCTCACATAAGCCGCGACTGGCACAACCAGACGATAGCCGAAGCCTAATTTGGTCGCGCTTCTGGAAACGAGACGCCCCGGCGTTTTGGTTCCAACGATGCTTGCGAGATTGTTTTCCTGTGCGAACTGAGCCACCATCTCTGCAGCACCTGTGGAATGTTCGTTCATCAGGATTACCGCCTTTCCTCGGAAAGCGCGACTCCCCAAGCCTTCAGTCTTTAGGAACACAGAGGTTTTTCCGAAGAACTTCAACGCGAGCGCAGGCACCGCCAGCCTGGATCGTGGGACCTTATCGAACACCGGGAGCGCGGATGTATGCGTTCCCTCTTTCGCCATTTGTCGGTTCTTGCTAAAGCCGATGGGGAGCTTATCAGGCGTCAGATAGCTCATGAGCGCTAGACCGCCGATCCCGCCGCCCGGATTGCCGCGAAGGTCAATAATGAGTGACTTGGCAGAAGCGAAACGACCAGCAAAGAGTTCGTCCAATTTGTTCGCAAAGTCGATTCCGACTTTGCCCTGGAAAAGGCTGACTTTCAGATAGGCGACATCCCCGGCCAGGAAGTCGGCCTTCACTGCCTCCAAATCAGAATATGGATTGTCCTTGTATTTGGGATTACCGGTCTGCAAAGAACACGTGAGTTCATTCACGCCCCTACGGATTGTGACCGGAATTGCATGTGCCATCTCGAACGGTGGCTCCGCAGCCGTCTCTGACGTGGGTCCCATGTGCTTCCCTGCGGCCGACAGGAGAATGTCTCCCGTGCGTATACCGGCCTTTTCTGCGACACCATGCGGCAACACATCCTGGAAGACCCAACGCAAACCATCGTCTACCTGGTGAACGGAAAAGCTGGCATTGATCGCATTACGCGGGTTGATTGGCGTTCGTTCGGACAAAAGTCCAAGCCCTTTGGGAGAGAGTTCGGCCAACATCAATGAAACGGCGTTCTCGAAGCCCTTGGCTGTCGTAGCGTCCAGGATGGCACTGCGATGCTTAGAAACCATAGCGGCCCATGCGCCTTGGTTAAAAGCCGGGTCGTAATATTTTTCTCCGACCGTTTCGTCGATCTTCGCAAGTATGGTGGCTCTTTGGCTTTGCGTGAGTTCCATCATGAGGCCTTTCATAGTTTTCCGTTCGGGTCGCCGACGAGGAGGAAGCTGGCCCAGTAGTAGGGTGGAAGCCCCTGATGCATTAGGTCGAGCTGCGCACTGCGTAGAGCATCAACCTTTCGACTGTGAGTCGCGAGCTGCGCATAAAAGTTGGCCATGAGACGGCCGGTTGAGACATCCGAGAGTTCCCAGAGAGTGGAGACGACGGAATCAGCCCCAGCTTCGATAAAAGCGTTTACAAGATTGACAACACCGGCATCACCTACCGGACCGACGCCTGTGTTGCAGGCCGACAACGTGACGAGCCGTGAGTTGAGATGCATTTCTCGTATTTCACGTACCTGTAGCAGCCCATCGTCACTGCCAGTAGAGTCGGGCGCAAAGACTAGCGCAGAGCGATCGGGGTATTCAAGATCAGCGTAGCCATGCAACGCGAGATGGATTACGTCAGTTTGACCCAGCGGAAGGTGCTTGAATCGGCTTTCCGTTGCATCTGCGCCTTCGAGGATAGTGCTCGGAAGCGGAAGATCCTTCGCAATGGATTCAACTTCCTCCTTGCTCTCAGGAAGGGGGACGAGTTCGCTACGTTGCGGTCCGGATACTGCTCTGACGACACGTGTGAAGGGATTGCGTGACGGTGGCTGCTGGGTCCAGGCGGCAACTCCGATGTACGGAAGGGAGGTTTGCTTCGCCTTCTCGACACGTTGGTGAAGCAGTGCGTAGACCGTTGCGGAGGGATTGACGTTGACCGTGTGGGAAGCCAGCACGTAGCCGCCACTGTCCTGCAAAGCGGAAAACGGGAGAAGGTGAAGCTCTCCGTCCGGAATGATCGTGAGATCCGTTTTGCCTTGATACTCTGCAAGCGGCTGCAACAACTCGCCGAAGAGTTTTGCTGCTAACGGTTTGTCTTCTTTTTGGCTGCGAAGCTCTTTCGTGTACTGCTTCGCATCGTCTTCGATCACATCTCTGGCTGGAAGTTGGTACTGCTTGACGCTGGTGTGTGTGATGGCAAGGGCGTAGGAAGCTGGAGAAGCCAAAACATACTCCACCAGGACGGCGTTCGGTCCAAGAGTGTTCTGTAGATCGGCGAGCTTAACGGGATGCGTGATGGTTTGATTTGCTACGGGCGTCGTACCTAAACCCATAGGCGATTTCCGGATGCTTAGCCGCTAGCGATATGGAACCATTGGCGACCGTGAGTGCTTCTTTGTACTTGTGTGATTCGACTAGGCCCCTGCTGTAGATGGCAGCATAGCGAACGGTTGCTGCTGGATCATTCTCAACCTTGGACATGGTGATGGCTCCAACGACCTGCCGACGGGCAGTTTGAATGTCCCCGAGAAGATACGCCGCGATTCCCTGTTCTCCTTCCGCACGCGTCGCGAGCTTTAGAGCGCCTTGTTTTAAGGCAAGGCGCTGGACTTCCTGCCAAGTTGGCAACGCCTCACCAGCGTCATAGTTCGTTTCGGTGAGACCGCGGATAGTCAATAGCCTAAGCCTTACCCTTTGGCCTTGTGCCGCCGGCTTCGAGAGGGCATCGTCGAGCTGGAGGATCTTAGCGGGCGCGCTCATAGACTCATCGGCCGGTAATTCGCTCGCTAAGGCGCACAGCGCTGATCCAAGATCATGCTGGCGCATAGCCAGGTCCGCGGCTTTCACATACAGGGGACGAGCTTCAGCCCATTGATTTGTCCAAGACAAGGAATCCGCTTTGTCTAGTAAACCTTCAATTGAATCGGTAGGGGCAGATGAACGGTGGGGCACGATCGCGTAAAAGTAAGCGCCACCCACTGCTGCCACCGCAAGACTCACAGTTGTGAGGGCTTTTCGGCTGCGGGCAAACAACATGGACCGATCATACGGGAGTTAACACACAATAGGTACATCACACGCTCGTCTTTATCTCTTCCGACGACGTGAGTTGATACTGTTCCAGATTTGCATGGTGCATCCTCAGCAAAAAAGATCTTCATCATGAAAAAATCTAATAAGTGATGACCAATTCTAACTTTTCCACTACTCCGTCCACTTCCTCTTGCAGAACTGGTGAATAGCCTCTTGTTCTCCTGTTCTCTTGCTTCCTTATATATAGGTACCGGAAACCCCAGCTTCTCGTACGGGAATCCCCATTTGTTCGTACCGGAAAGTCCATGCCGGCGTACTGGAAACCCCAAGGACGCGTACGTGAAACCCCAAGGAAAAGCAAAGGTGGCTGTGGATATCGCCTTAAGCGCCTAGTAAGCGGGCAGACTCAATGTTTTGGGCACCTGGACTGGGGATTCCAGTACGCTCCAGGGCGCTTGCCCGCTGGGGATTCCGGTACAGTAGGTTCTACGACAGACGGCGGATTCTTTTCTTGGTGGTGTCATCTGGTAGCAACGGTGCCGCGATCTTTTGAACGCGAATGCCGTCTGCATCCTCGTTTAGCCGGGCCTCTGGCCATAAAGTATTCAAAGTACGAACCGCTTCCCGAGCATGCATTTTTAATCTTCTTGGGTTGCTGTCTTCAGAGCCGAACTGATCCAGGAACGCAGGCCATGGAATGACAGTTTCAGAATTTGCCGAATATGCGCGAACAAACAACCAAAGCACAATATCTTGAACTTGCGATGGACCTCTCAGAGTTTGCCAAAGCATACGCGGGAGCGCGTAGTTGTACCGTCGTATATCGTCGAAAAGTTCTGAGCTCAACTGAATACCGAATTTAGTTTCCATTCCGGATAATGCAAGTTGGCGCATATCGGGAGCATAGCCGGTTATGGATTGAGGCAGTACCGAGTCTGAAAGAACTGAGTAAGCTCTGGTCCGTTTCACCCCATTTCCTGTCCGCTCAATGTTAATTCCGAGGCTAGCGATGCGAGAGAAACGAGCCTGGAGTTCTTTGTTTGACTTCCCTCCTTCCGGAATTCCCATTTCCCGTTGGTATTCTGCTGCTGCTGACCACGCAACAAAAGGATTGTCACTGCGGATTGCTCGATCGATAATCCAGGCAAGGAGCTTCCGATCTCGCCCAAAAGGGAGTGGCACGCTACTATTCATCGCGCTCAGTGTGACATTTAGGTACGTACCATCACCTAGACGAGCTTTGCGAACTACATGCGGCTTGTCTGTTCGCGAATGGGGCAAGGAACACATCAGCAGGACTTGAGCTAGTTTGATGTACTCGTCACCAAGGCTTCCATCGTGTCTGGCTGCAGCTAGGTCAGCGATGCGACCAACAGCTTTAGCTCGGGCACGTTTAGATTCCGCAATACGATCTCTCAATACTTTTTCTTTCGCCATGTAGCCCTCGGCTTTCAGCGTAAACATCAGCATGTATGTCTATGCAGATATGTGACCAGATGCATATCTGCTTAGCAAGCGTTCCACGAGATCGCTAAAATCCTTGTCTGGGTGTGTGTCTTCCCACTTGCGATACGCGGCCTTTTCGGTAGCTTTCCTGACGAGAACCATTACGCGCTTGTAGTCCTGGTCTCTTGTCTTGGCAAGCCGCTTTACTGCCGGCCGTCCTTTTGAGGTTAGCTGCGGACCAACCTCCACTTTGGTAGCTAACTCTTGGACCAACTCTGGAGAGGGCTCTGCGCTGAGCCCCGCTGCGATCGATGCCAAACCCTTCAAGCTGCTCATAGAATCTCCTGTCCAACTGCACAATACGCAGCCCAAGCTCGGGCTGCATTACGGTCGTCTGCTCTGTCTACCGTTACGCCGGCAGCAGCTGCTTTCTCAAAGGCTTTAAGGCGAGGTATTTCAGAGTGGAACATTGGTACGCTATGCTGCTGCAGAACGGCCCTAAGCTTTGCTCCGTCTGCCTCTGGGAGTGGCGGGACTTTTGTCATAAGGACACGGAATTTATCAGATCCGAGGTGTCGAAGGGCCACGATGGACTGTACCAAGGAACGCGTATCTAAACTGCCTGGGGCTGCTGGGACAATTAGGAGGTCACAAGCATCCACTATTTCCTTCAGATCTGAGCCTTCGGGCCGCTGACCTGTATCCAGAACTACATGCGTGAAACGGCCTGCGAGTTTAGTGGCCTGACTGTATGGTGCAGTAGTGAAGGGAAAGCCATCTGCCTCAGTAGCCCACTCCAAAGCATTGCGAGTTTTATCAGCGTCTAGAAGAAGAGTCGGCGCGTGCATATGCAGATATGCAGCTATGTGTACGGCGGTGGTGGTCTTGGCGACCCCTCCCTTAAAACTAGCGATCGTCACAAGCATAATGATCTCCAGCCCTGAGCATATATGCGTAAAGCTGCCCATGCGTATATGCAGATATACTGATAGACAACTGTGTACCTGGAGTGGCACTAGCAGCTAAGGGGCAGGGTTGAGAGCCGTAGTAGGTTACGGCTAGCAATGCGAACGTAAATTGCCGAAGAGAGCATCGGGTTTAGGCATATGTGCAGATGTCTGTATGGGCAAGCATCTGCCTGTCGTTGCTGATAGAGGACGTCTGCATAGGCAGAGATATGTTCTAGCAGACATATGGATAGACAGATGAGCGGCTAAAGCTCTGGGCGTGAGATGACGGGCTGGATTTAACCAACCCGCATCCTCACACGCTCTATAGAGCGGTTGCTGGCTCCACTCCCGACGCCATCAGGTCGACCGCTTTCTGAGCTGCGGTTGCAGCGTGAAGGACGATCCGGTTGTCGGCCTGGAGTCGTTCGATCCAGTTCTGTAGGTAGGCGGTGGTGTTGCGTTCGCTGTGCTGGTTCGCGATGCCGGTGAGCGCACAGAGGAAAGCGGCACCCATCTCAGCGACGAGTTCCTCCTTGCTGTAGAGCTCATCCCCGAAGGCCAAGCCAAAGGTCCGGTTCAGGCGAGAAGGGTGTCCAGTGCTGTGCACCAGTTCGTGAAAGAGCGTGGAGTAGTACAGCGAAGGCTCCAGGAACCGGAACCTCGCCGGCATGTGCACGGTATCGGTGGCAGGGCAGTAGGCGGCACGGCGTTCGTTCGGCCGGGTAAGCGCCAGGGTTGGGCCGCTCTGCCAGCCTTTGACGAAGGCTTCGCAGGTGTCATCGATCTGCACCGGTGTCATTTCCTTGCCGGCCGGCAGTTCGGGAATCTTCAGACCGTCACACTGCTCGACATTGAAGACGGTATAGGACGTAAGCACGAAGGGACTGCGGTCCGGTTTGCCGCTCTCCTCACTCGTCACGGGTGCCTCTTCGTCGTTCTTCCTTTCACCGGTCAGTTGTTTGTAGAAGACGATCGCGGTGCCTTTTTCTCCCTTGCGTACGGTACCGCCGAGTTCCTGAGCCTGCTTGAAGGTAAGCCAGAAGGGAAGGGCAAAGGGCGTGGACCAGAGCAGCATGACGTTGATGCCGCGGTAGGGTTTGCCGGTCCGGAAGTTGCGGGGGAAGTTGCCACCTTCATAGACAGGAACAGACCAGGGCTTCTCCCACGGGATGAATCCCTGCTTGAGGCTGTCGAGGATGCGGTCGGTGACGGTGTCGTAGAGGCTGGGCTTTGCCGTCTGCTTGTTCATGGGGGCGATCTCGCTTTGCTTGATTTGGCTGTGATTGGTTTCAATCACGCCTTGGCCCTGGCCCACGCCAGCATGGGCGGCAAGTGCAAGCTGTGCGTAAAAGTGGCCGTCAGGGCAGCCGCGTAGCGGCCGGAGGAAGCGAATACCTGGAGCTGCACGGAGCTTTTTCCATCGGCTTGCGGGCGCCAGGAACGGAGTTCCTCAGCAGGTACGGCTTCCGTATGGCGCGGCTTCACCGCGCGGAATTGCTTTGGGGGCGTTGCGGGGTGCCCCCGCTGAGATGGGTGACGGAGAACAGCAGCTCCATCGCTGGTCGCAGGCAGGGAAGACACCTCTTCCCCTTCGTGGCTTTTAGGATGGAACCTGGATCAGGAGAAGACGATGTGCGGTCGTTACGTTCGGAAAGGCAGCAAGCAGAAGATCGCGGAATACTTCCATGCGACTCTCCAGCCGGCGGAATTACCGCTACCGGATGCGGACTACAACGTGGCGCCGACAACGTTTCAGCCGATCATTCGGCAGCGCAGGGAGACAGGCGAGCGCGAGATGGTGCTTGCCCGCTGGGGGCTGGTGCCGTTTTTCACCAAAGACCTAAGCGACATCAAGGGGCTCTCGACGATCAACGCACGGGCGGAGTCGATCTTGAAAGCTCCCACTTGGCGGGAGCCAATGAAGAAGCGTCGCTGCATCGTGCCGGCGACCTCATTTTATGAGTGGAGCAAGGTCTCACCGCCGCTCAAGCAGCCCTATGCCTTTGAGCTTGCGAATGGTCAGCCGCTGGGCTTTGCGGGATTGTGGGACGCCTGGAAAGACAAGGATGGACACTGGCTGCAGAGCTTCGCCATCGTCACGACGGAGGCAAACGAACTCATGAGCCGGGTCCACCCGCGAATGCCTGTCATTCTTCACCCGCGCGACTTCGATCGCTGGCTGGACAGGGAAGAGGCGGAACAGCTGCCGCTTGACCTGTTGCGGCCTTTGGAGTCGGGCGAGATGGAGATGCACGAAGCCGATCCCAAGGTCGGCAACGTGCGCAACAACGGGCCGGAACTTCTGCGGAGAGTGGAAAGGCTGCGGAAGACGGAGAATTGCCACTGTAAACGGAAGCGATGCGCCTATTGTTTTGGCTCTGGTCCAAGGAGGTCCTAGATGCGTTTTCGTTCGAGGACATCATGAGGTCCCTTGCCGCCGCCTTCAGCCCAGCGTCTGACCTGTTGCAGTTTGATCCGGTGTGTGACGGGAGCATGGTGCACGGCGATGGAGAACTCGGTTTGGGAAGCGGGCAGGTCTGCTGCGGTGCTGCCGTGGCGGAACTCACGTATGGCCTGCGCGACGGGGTCATAGACGGTGTTCGCCCACACCTAAACCTCATGCTGGATGTTGTCGGAATCGGAGAAGGTAACGACGCAGCGGCAGAAGTGCATACTCGCCAGCATAGGCGAAGAGAAAGCGAAGTAGAATGGGAGAGCCGGTGAGGAATGACCCGAATACGGAAACGGGAGAGGATGCCGGAATACGATCGGGTTAAGAAGAGATCATGGCAGAGTTCGAGCGCCATTCCGAAGAACTTTCCAAAGAAAGCTATTCATACAACAGATTCTTCTTGCCACGCCATTTTGCGGCATTCATGATGGTAGCCACCCTGATAGGAGACCTCATGCGTACCCTCTGCAGCTGGCTCTGGCTTTGCTTTGTCCTCTTCGTGGCGTCGTCCACCGCCCACGCTCAAACATCTGTATCGGCCAGCGCATGTGCTAGCGGCACGGCGCTGCGCAACGCGTATCACGGTGACCCGGTTTGCATCCCCTTTGCCGAACGGCAACGCGTTGCCGACGACAACGCACAGGCCGCTCAACGCATCAGCCCTGGGCCATACGGTCCAAAGCAGTGCAAAAACGGCTATAAGTGGCGGCTTGCCCGTCCCGATGACCTGGTCTGCGTTAGCGTCTCCGAATTCAACATTGTCCAGCAGCAGAATGCCCTTGCTTCAAGCCGGTATGCCATCAACGGTGGCGTAGACATGTCCCGCGTTCCGGAGGCTCAGCGGCCAGGCGACCACACGATGGAGCTGCGCGTCAGTCGTGCCCGAAGCAACTCGTCAAAATTTTCGCACACGGGCTATGTGTTTATCGGCATTTTCAATCACGGCAGTCTTAACTGCGAACATGGATCGAACCACGCAGTCATGAACCAGGGTTCCGGTGCCTCGCTGACAATGCTTGCAGGCTGGGGACAGGTCATGGGCACGGGTCATCCTGACGGCGGCAAAGACCCCTGTGTTGCCTGGGTTGACCAGGCTGCGGTGGATTTTGACTACACGCCCTACACCTCACTTCCGGTGCAGAAGACGCTGACCTATGCCGGTCTCTCCTACTATGAGCGCGAAGCGCCCAGTTGCCTGACCATGGTCTACACACAAGGCGGAATTTTCGTCGATCCCATGCGCTGCTGGACTAATGGCCGTGGCGATCCCTACGCCAAAGCCGAAGGCTGCATCATACTGACCAACCCGTCGGAGGACTGGGTCGCCCACCCGCCGCCGGGTCCGCTGCAGACACTGCCGCAGAACTTCAAACGGATGCCCCGCAGCAACACCTGGGATGTGACCGACCTCGTCAACTACCGCACCAACCCGAACTCCCGTCCGCTTGGCTACAACAGCGCTGGCCTAGGTCACGGCTTTATGTTGGTAGGCACGCCGATCTTGGTGCGCAGGCTTGAGTCGCACGACAACACACGTTGTACCTCGCAGTTCGAAGACATCAAGCTGACGCTGCGTTATAACGTATCAACGCCCAGCCGAAATTCGCAGACCTTCCCTAAGTAACCGACAGCGTTCAGGCGACTTCGAGCACGCGTCGTGTCTACTCCGATCGGGGCTCGTCAATACCGGCACATCGATCGGCGCAGCCACTGGGATAGACATTGACCGGAAAGAGATAGAGCAATGGCCACTCGACCTCGTCTGGCCCCTCGACTCCGACGAAATGGACATGCATGAAGCCAATCCCAAAGTCGGCAACGTCCGCAATAACGGGCCGGAACTCATGAGAAAAGCGGCTGAGGCGAGTGAGAATGGGGAACTGCCCCTCTGATCGTTCCTGTTCAGCAGCTATGCTGAACATATGAACATTCCTGAAGTTCTTCGCGCGCTCGATGCGCAAATTGCTCAACTGCAGCAGGCCCGTCAGCTCCTGAGCGATTCCGCATCCACACCTGCACCGTCGATTGAACCGGCGAAGCGCAGCGGCCGCCCACCTGCCGCTGCCAAGGCTGTAGAAACAAAGCCGGTGGGGAAGCGAACCATGAGCGAGGAAGGCAAGGCCCGCATCGCCGCGGCGCAGAAGAAGCGCTGGGCCAAAAGCAAAAAGGCGGCCAAGGCTGTCGCCGCCCCAGTCGTTGCGAAAAAGGCTGCAGGCAAGCAAGCAGCTGCTCCAGTCAAACCGGCTGCACCTGCGAAAGCGGTAACGAAGAAGGTCGCCGCGCCCGTAAAGAAAGCCTCCCTTTCCAAAAAGCCAGTGAAGGCTCCGCAAGCAGCAGACAGTGCAGAACCGCCGAACAGCACCGCACCGCCCCCAGCGGTAGAAGAGATTGCAGCAGAAGCGTAGAAGTGTTACACCTCTGCTCCGTGCTATCCCTGCACCTGCCGCAGATGTGCAAGAAAACCCCTCAGGTCCTCGTCGACGGCGTCCGGCTTTTGTGGAGGTTCGATGGCCTTCTGCCAGCGATCGAGGTCGTTTTGCATAACCATGGCGAGGGCGAAGAGGGACTCGACCATGGCAACAGCGGTGTCTGCGGTGATCTCGATGCGCCCGGGCGACAGCGAGACGTTGGCTGGCAGGTCGGGGAGCATGGCGCGGCGGAGGTCGTCGGGCAAAGACACCCGCATGGCCTTCGGCCTGGGTGGAGGCTCGGCGGCGGCCAGCCTTTGTTGCAGGGCGGCTTCGACGGAATCCGCGGCGATCATCTCATCAAGGAAGGCGAGAAGGGAGCTGCGGTCGACGAAGTGGGCGGCGCCCACGGTCTGAACGTTGCCGATGGCCTTGAGGAGACTCTTTGCGGAGGCACGGCTGACGCCGAACAGGTGCTCGATGTCGGCCCGCGACCAGGTTTCGGTGCGGGAGCGGGCGGCCCGCTCGCGCAGGGGGTGGAGGTCGCGGGACCAGAGAACGGGGCGCGGCATGGAAGTTCCTCCAAAACGGCAGGTTCAGGATACCGGGATTGTTGGCCGGGTGGACAACTATCACGACTGGAGCGCGCTCATATAGCACCCGATAATGCAACTTATCGTGCTACATTCGCCCACGTGGCAGAAGATCTCGCTCTTCGGCAACAAACCGACGAACACACCCTCCAGGAAGCCCAGCTCATGGCCCTGGTGCTCGACGGCGTGACGTCGGACCACTCCCGGAGGTCGTACCGGACCGGCTTGGTGGCGTTCTTTGCCTGGGTACGGTCCTCGGGTTCGGCTCCGGCATTCTCCCGCGCCCTGGTGCAGGGGCACCGTGCGGCGCAGATCGCCGGTGGCATGTCGGCGTAGACGCTGAACCTGCGGCTGTCACCGGTCCGCAAGCTGGCTGCCCATGCCCGGTGAGGACTACAAGGTCGCGCCCACCACCTTTCAGCCCACCATCCGGCAGAGCAGGGAATCGGGCGCGCGCGAGATCGTCCTCGCACGCTGGGGACTGGTCCCGTTCTTCGCAAGGAACTGTCCGACATCAAGGGGCTGTCTACCATCAACGCAGGCTGTAGAACCGTGATTACCCACGACGGACTGGCAGAAACCATTGCGTTGCGGTAAGCGACAGTTAGGGCTTCAGTGTGGCGGAGGGTGCCGTTTGTTGTCCCTCTCGAATGGTGTGAAGTCGATTTGCAGCCAATTCGTTGAAGCTGGCCTCCTTGCCATTTGGCCATCTCACGGTGAAATTAGCCTTGTCGAAGTGGGCTAATCCAAAATGGAGCCGGCTTTCGTTATTCGACAGAAAAGAAGAGGCACTGAGAACTTCCTGGATGAGCGTCTGCGGTGCCTCTGCCTGACCATAGCGAATGGTTACGCGTGCACCGATGGCGCTACGATTAGAACTTGTGCCTACAAGCTTCAGCTTGATCCAGTTGCCGCCACCTTTCAGGTCGTTGCGCAACAGGCTGGGCGGCTGGTTCAGGTTGGTGATGAGCACATCGAGGTCGCCGTCATTGTCGAAGTCTCCCAAGGCAAGTCCGCGGCTGCAGTGGGCGGCGGCGATGCCCTGGCCGGCGGCTTCGATCAACTCCTCGAATTTGCCCTTGCCTAGGTTGCGGAAGAGAACCCGCGGCGTGGCCAAGGGATATTGCGGAAGCTTGGCTGCAATCTCCGGGTAGACGTTTCCGGTGACGAAGAGAATGTCTTCCACACCGGAATTCTGAAAGTCCGCGGCGGCGGCGCCCCAGCCGATGAAGCGTGTTTCCACACCGATGCCGGAGGATGATGTGATGTCGTCGTAGTTGCCCTTGCCCATGTTCCGGTACAACACATTGGTGTCGTCGGCGAAGTGGGTTTTGAAAATGTCCAGCCGCCTTGCGTTGAACAGATCGCCAATGGCGACGCCCATGCCCGCTTGCTCCATGCCGTCTTCGCTCAGGGCCACGCCGCGCTCCACGGCCTCATTTTTGAAGGTGCCGTCGTGCTGGTTGATCAGCAGCACGCTTGGCGTAGAGTCGCAGGCGATGTAAATATCGGGCCAGCCGTCGTCGTTAAAATCCGCCGCGACCACCGCCAGACCATAGGTCTCGCGGACCGCTGCCATGCCGCTCTGGACCGAAACATCCGTGAACGTGCCATCGCCATTGTTGCGGTAGAGCGAGTGCTGACCATATTGCAGTCCGCGCGGGCCGCAGTTCACAGGCACACCCTTGAAGTTGCAGTTGGTGTTGGCGCCGGGAACGGGCGCGTGCTCAAAATCGAATACAAGGTAGTTGCTGACCACAAGGTCGAGATGACCATCGCGGTTGTAGTCGGTGAAGGTGCAGCCAGTGCCCCAGCGTGTCGGGCCGCCGTGCAGAAGGCCGGCTTCGCGGGTCACGTCGGTGAAGGTGCCGTTGCCATTGTTGCGGTACAGCTTGTTCTCACCCCACTGCGTGATGAAAATGTCTTCCCAACCGTCGTTGTTGTAGTCGCCGATGCAGACGCCGGAGCTCCACCCGGTGCTCAGCAGGCCGGCCTTCTCGGTCACGTCGGTGAAGGTGCCGTCGCGGTTGTTGTGATACAGCCGGTTGCTGTTGCCCGGAGTGGGCTGGTGCACGCGTGTGCCGGACAGTACAAAGATGTCGGGCCAACCGTCGTTGTCGTAGTCGATAAAGGCGCAGCCGCAGCCAATGGTTTCAAGAATGTAGTCCTTGCGGTCGGCCCCGCCATAGATGGAAGGGAAATGCAGCCCGGCGGCTGCGGCAATGTCGGTGAACTGCGCGCGATACGGCAGCCCGGACGGCTTGTTTCGCGGCTGCGGTGTCACGTTACGCGTGGTCACACCCTGCGGCAGAGCGGCGCGCGCGGCTGAGAGCAGGCCAAGTTCCAGAAGGGAGCGGCGGGTCATTGTCATGGCTTTGCGGCTGGCGAAGTAGAGGAAGCGCCGGCGACGCCGCCGGGTACAGTTGCCGGCGAGGCTTCACCCGCCACCGACAGGTGGATGCGGTTCTTTTCGTTCTCCTGCGCGCGTTCCGTGGCAACGGACTGCTCCAGCGTGGTGCTGACGCGTGCCGCATCCGCCGTGCGCCCAACCCGCCGGTAGGCTGCCACCAGCTGGTTGAGCGCCGTGCGGTCGGTCGGTTGCAGGCGTATGGCGGCTTCCAGTTCGGTGATCGCCTCCTCCGGATGACCATCCTTGAGCAGCAGTTTGCCCAGCAGCGCGTGCGCCGGTGCCAGGTCCGGCTGTGCGAGAAGCGCTGCATGCAACAGGGTTGTTGCGCGGGCAAAGGCCGGCTCACCCGGCGAGGCCCCCTTGCGCACCAGCACGTCCG
>CBDAVC010000004.1:0-57484 GCA_965200815.1 Terriglobus sp.
TTCCAGACCCAGGCTCGCGGGCCGTATCTCGCCCCCACGGGCACGCGCAGCGGAACGCTGGTGCGCCTTCCCTACAAACTGAACGGTGCGACTGGAATCAGCGCGATCAAGTTCACCTATCCCAACACCGGCACATTTTCAGTCGCTCCAACGACCTCCGCCTCTGATCTCGCCAGCCTGATAGCGGTGTATCCGGGCTCCGGACGCAATGGTGACGGCAGCACTCCTTTGCCCATCACCGGCTGTGTGATCAACAAATCCAACCCACCGAGCGGCTATGACGGCACCCTAGACGTGACCCTTGTGTCGGTTCCGACTGGACCAATTACGGTCCATTTCGCCAGCGATTTCGGTGCATCGGGCGGATCAAGCGGCGCGTTCAATTCGGGTTATGCCGTCGTCATCGTCGATAACATCGACCCGCTTGGCTTCGGTTACGGCCAGCACATGCGGCCCGCCGTGGACATCGCAATCACCTCCAACTGATCGGGTGGCCGTCATGGCAGCACTATCTAATATTGCCTCCTCGATCGGGGGCGAGATAAAGCGACTATTGGTCGCACTCGACCCGAATGGGTACGTCGCTCCCGCTCACGTGCTGGTTGATGCCGCCGGGGCTGAGAAGGGTGTCAGCGGCAATACCATCGTCGTCTCCACAGCGGCTCTGCCACTTCCTGCAGGGGCCGCAACCGATGCCACGCTGACGGCGCTGGAACGGCCGTATCAGGGCATCGTGCCAATGACGGTGGGCACGACGTATCCCGCTCAGCGAGCGCTGCGGATCAACTGCACAAGTGCCGGCAACGTCAGCGTCACCTACGCGGACGGATCAGTCGACGTGCTGCCGATGAACGTCGGGCTGAGCTACGTCGCTGGCGCTTTCACGGCGGTCAACAGCAGCGGAACGACGGCCACCGCGACTTATGCGAACGTGAAGTGAGAGCCTGAGCATGTTCGGATCTGTCATTGCTCCGCCCCCCGCTGGTGCGGTGTCTCCCCTCAATCCGCGTGGCGCATGGGCAGCTTCGACCGTCTACGCTACGCGCGATGTCGTGTCTTACCAAGGCTCAAGCTACGTCGCGATTGCGGGGTTCACGTCGGGCTCGACGTTCGATGCGACCAAGTGGACGCTGCTTGCGGCGAAGGGCGTCGATGGCCTAGCCGGCGGTGGCATCAACGGCGTTTCTCTCAGCAACGATGGGCAGCTTGTTCGCAATGCTCAGCCTTCGGTTCAG
Source organism: Terriglobus sp. (assembly GCA_965200815.1). Lineage (GTDB taxonomy): Bacteria > Acidobacteriota > Terriglobia > Terriglobales > Acidobacteriaceae > Terriglobus. Next base: position 1,236 of record CBDAVC010000004.1, read on the forward strand.
TGGACATCGCCGCCCAAATACGACACGACCAACCAAAGCTATGGCTCGGCTTGTCTTTCCGGTGGTGTGGGCTCGTTGCCGTTCACCATCACGCCATCGACTGACAACCCCCCGACTTTTCTTTGCATGTTGTTCAGCATCCGCTCAACGACGGCGTCGTTCACCGGCAACGGCGATTTTATCAAGGTTACGGATAGCGCAGGGCAGGTCTGGGGCGTTCGTCGCACGGGAACAACGCTCAGCCTGAACTACAATGGCGTGATTACCGATCTGGGCTACGTCGTCACAACTGGTGTCAAGCACTGGTTCAAGTGGGTAATCGTTGCGACCGGTGGCGGGGTAAATTACCAAGGCGCATATCTGGATGACACCGGCTCCAGCGGCAATCAGAACAACGGCGCCAGCACATACTTGCGTCAAGGCGCGGCAGTATTTTCCATTGATGTGGATAACAATCTGGCTGCCGGCGATACGATTGATGAGTATATTGCTCAAACCACAGATTATAACGGCATTCCTACAGCTGAGATCAGTCCGACAGCTGCCACGCTGATTCTGCTACATTTCAACAGTGATGCCATTAACTACGCATCGCCTCCGGTCACGACGCCGATCACCTACTCGCCCGACAACGATACGATCGTCCCAAACCCCTCTAAGGCTCTCGCCGCGCCCATGCTGCGGCGCATTGTTCCAATTCTGACGCTTCCCAAGGATGGGTCTGCGTTTGACGGCCAGATCAACGCTTTCATCCGTGACACCAAGGCTGCCGGCTATTCAATGGGTGAGCTGAAGGCGGGATGGGCCAAGGTCTATGATTCCATTGTCATCCCCGACAATTTCGATCTTGTCGGGCGTGGACGACATGACGACAGCGGTTCGGGCTACTGGAACTGTGGCGTAAAACTTGAGGGCGGCTTCAATCTCGGCAAGCCGGTTGTTTCCATGGTCGGCGTCGGCAACAACCAAGGCACGACGCAAGGCTACGTTGTCGGGCCGGGCCTGCACAGCGTCTGCGTCACTGGAACGCTGAGCATGGATAAGGCCATGTCCGGCTATCAGCCGGCGCTCATTGAAGCCGCCAACGTCTATCACCTTCGCATGTCCTACATCAGCGGCGGCAACGATTACTTTTGCTGCTTCCGTGCCAAGAGCGTGTGGGACAGCGACGTCAACGAGATGAAATTCAACTCAGGCGGCTTCAGCGATCCGACTGCTGACCCCGCAGCGGCGTCGGTGCTGGCCTACACGGGCCGCAGCTCGGCCATAGGCGCCGAGCTGGCTTTGCCGCGCTACAACGCCAACGGCACGTTGTCAGGCGCCACGGGGCGCTCACTCGGCGTGCCGATGGTGGATTACTGGAGCGACGACCCGAACGGGCAAGCCGTCACGAACAACCTGCGGACGTATTCGATGCACCTTGAGAGCAACTCCGGCAACGGAGTCCCGCTGATGGTGCACGGCCCTAACACCGGCTCGACGACGTTCCTTGGGTGCAAAATCGAATGTGCTGAGGGGCAAGTGCCGCAGATCGTTCTCGATAGCGCACACGGCTTTTTCTATCAGGGCTGGCTCTACGGCGCGGCAACCGGCTACCCGTATGGCGCAATCGGTGGTGTGCCATCCGGCACTGGGTGGGCGACCTACAAGCCGAGTGCGGCGCTTGTGCTGGCGGCCGATAGCTTCAACCCGCACATCCTGGCCAGCGGCGGCTACGCCAACGGCGGTAATGCGGGCCAGCCAGACAGTCTGTTTACGTTCATCCGGTGCAGCAATCCCAAGGTCGATTTCGGCACCGAGGACGGGCTGAACCGTGTCACGATCGCCAAGACGATCCTGAACAACTGCCAGAATGTCTCGCCCTACGCCATCCGGGCACCGGCGGCTTCTTACGTGCCGGGAGCGACGTTGCAGGCGCTCTCCGTCATCAACGGCACCACGCTCGACCCCACGCTGCGGACCTTCACGGTCAACGGCGTGCAGATGGTTGCGATCCCGTGGACCTGAGGATTTAGCGCATGACCGTCCTTCTCGGCCGCCGCCTGAACGGGCGTCCCTACCTCGTTCGGCTTAACCTTGGCACGATCGCAGCCGATGATACCGGCGTCGCGATCGGGCTGCTGGGGCTTGATGGGGGAACGGGGTCGCCTCCGGTCACATCGCCGGTCTATGCGACGGGGTTCTCTATTTCCTCGCCGAACAGCCTGACCAGCGGAGTGCCAGCGACGCTCACCATCGCTCCGACGGGTGGCGTCTGGAACGGGCAGACTGTAACCCCCGCTGCGACCGGAGTGACGGGGTCGTTCGTGCCGACGTCGGCTGTCGGAAGCGGCACCAACGCGCTCAGCTTCCAGTTCACGCCGAGCTCGACGGGATCTGGCACGATCAGCGCGACGGCGCAGGGCCTGACGAGCGCAGGGGCGCAGTCCATCACCGTGGCTCAGAGCGGGGGAGGGACGACGCCCGTAACCGCCGACTGGGATGCGCTCACGCCTTACAACCAGGTTGCTCTCGGCTGGAAGAACGCGAGCACGAGTTCGCTGGCCCAGCCTTTTGTGATGACCAATCATCGCTCGCAGCGTGCCGACGTTCCGGCCGGATCGCATCTGCAGTTGTTCAAGGCGGACGGAACGGCAATCACTACCCAGCAGGACAACGAAGCTCCGACGCACTTAGACGGCAGCCAGGTGTCGGCGTCGATTGCCGCAATCTTGCCTGACACGCTTGCCCCTATTGGTTCAAGTGGCGACACAGGGAGCTACTTTGTCAAGGCTGTCTCTGGTGCGCCGAACCGCACGCCGAAGTTTTCGCTGGCATCATGGGCCGCGCAGAATGACCTGAAGCTGCGAATTTCCACCAACATCGCGAACCTCTCGGATGCAACGCAGCAGTTTGAGTTTCGTGTGTCCGACGCGGTATCGGCTGGCCTCTATGAGGGCAGCAGCAATGGCACCGATTACCCCCTTACGTCGATCCGAGTAGACCGCAGCGGCCCGGTTTGCATGGGCTGGAAGTTCAAGGGGTTCGCCAGGCGCGTAAGCGACGGAGCTTACCATCGGACACTGACGGGCGAATTGTATGTCACCGCAGTTAGCCTGACCGATAACCTGATCGACGGCATGTTCAAAATGCCGATGGGCAATACGGTCGGACAGAATTCGCTGCAGACGGTTGGTTCAACCAGCGGCGATGATCTTAGTCCGCTCATTGGCGTGGTGCAGCTGATGAATGGGAACACAGTTCTGCACACGTGGGGCGGATCGACTGATTATCGGGCAACCGCCGTGACAGCTGACACCACAAACAATTTCCTGGTATTCCCGACTACAGGGGTCGGCCGGAGCCGAAACGCGCTGAGTTACGTTCTGAGCAGCACTGGATCGCTTCCTGGCGGGTTGGTGGCTAACGTTCCATATTGCATGCAGCAGGACTACAATCCGCAGAATTGCCGAGTTTTGACAAACCGCTCTTTTCACCAATATGCGGGCAACATCAGCCCATATCAGCCCAACCACGCCTACGGCTTGTGGGATGCTTACAGCTCGGTGACGACGACTGGCGCGACGGATTTGTCCGGCCAGTTGTATGCCTGTGTGCAGGCCGGAACGACCGCCAATTCTCCGCCGAGCGGCACTGCATTCAATCAGGTCGACGGCACGGTGAAGTGGTCGCCGATGAACATCAAACTGACCTCGGCCGGGTCTGGCACGATTACAGCGTGGCCGGTGGTGCACATTTATCCGACCACCGGAGCGGCCTTCGTTGACGAGCTGACAACTGATCCTGTGTGGACCGGTAGCGGCGTGGCGCCGCGCGTTGAGGCAATCAAGGACGTGCATTATCTCAACAAGTATGCTCGCGCATTCCCGCCCTACGACGAGACGTTGACGCCGCTTTACGAGACCGGACTTCCTTTCGACGGCTTTTCGGTCAGCGAGCCCTATGTTCAGGCGACCATCGACTTTTTCGGCGATGATCCCGGCACCAATCTAATCGGCTACCTGAACATCTCGGCATCAAACGCATTGCTAAACCAGGCCAGTGTTCAGGTGCAGCGGCATCAGCGGGCCGAAGCGCTGGGTTGGTCGGACCACTGGCTCTACCTTGAAGACGCGCGTTCGCTACAGCCCATCGTCGGCAATCTCGGTCCGGGCAATCAGGCCGGACGTTACCCTGGCCTTGCGCCCGGCCTGACTTCGTTCTGGTTCGATTACAGAGGCGTTGGCAGCGGGTTCCTTGGCTTGGGCAACAGCCTGCAGCAGGGATATTCCTCGGCTCGATACGGCACCATGCTCGACGGGTCGCATCTACCGGCGTTCTGGACACTCAGTTACGAGAAGACCGCGCGCTCGATCTTCCTTGACCAAGGCATCGCTCTTGCGAACGGATGCATGCTGTCGAGTTACAAGGGGAACGGCGCGCAGACGTCTAAAAACACGATTGGCAGCCGGTCCTACTACAACACTACGCTCATCAATCAGCAGCAGCGTGGCTGTGGCTGGACGACCCGAGCTATCGACTGCTTGGACGATGTGTTGCCGGCCGCGCACATTATGCGGCCTTACATCAGCGACATGCTTCAGGACGGGCTGGACTTCGCCATCGCGGTTATCGCGGACAACCAAGCGAACCGACCGCAGAATTACGCTTTGGGGTATCTGCGCGGTCCTGATACGGATGGCGGAGCGGCCGGCATCCAGATGTGGTTCATGGCCTTCATGCTGACGGCCATTGCTCAAGCCGCACGGAAAGCACGCAATCCCGGTTGGAGAACCGTTGGCGAGCACATCGCTACCCGGTTCTTCCTGCCAGTTTACGACGACGACAACGGCGGCAACGCGGGTCTGATCGACTGGAACCTGTTTAGCGGCATCCACTCGTTCCAAGTGCATAGCGACGTCACTGCGGGGGACACGTTCACCATCGTCGGTGATCCAGATCCCTATGGATTGTCTGCCGCCAGCCAGAACGTTTATACGCTGCCAGCTGCGATAACCTACACGGCGACAGCGGGACAGACGCCAGCACAGGTAGCTAGCAGCATTTGCGCGCTAATCAACAACACGCCTAGCACTCGGGATTTTGGATGGGTGGCGACTGACGACGACACGGGGGGTTATTTCCGGACTAATCAACCCGGCTCTGTGTTCAACGACGCGAACAACCATGCAGACGTTGGCCTGAACATCACCGGCCGCGCCATTTCCCGCTCGGGCAATCAAGTCATGAATCTCGGCCGGATCGACACCAACGGCCCGCCAGGTCTGCGAACCAAGTTCTCGACGATCCCCGAAATGCTCACCTACAACATCGGGCCGGGCTGGAACCAAGCAGCGCAAGGCAAGGTGTCGCTTGCTGCAACCGGGCCTGGCTTGAAAGGGCCAGCCGGACGCATCCCGTGGGACACGACCGATTACCCGAATATCATCTGGGCTGCGACGGCCACGATGGTCGAGGCAGGGTTCCCGCGCGCCCGCGTCATCTACGACAGGATGACATCCCGCATCCAAGCGACCGGCGGTGGACCGACGTTCTCGTTCGTGCCCTACAGCCGGTTCTCGCCGGACGGCACCGGCCGGACTTACAATAACTTCAACCTCGTTGCCTACCATTTGCAGGCAACGCGGACACAGCACTAGCAGCCTTTCGTTTAAGGCTGGCTGGCAACGCTCGTTAATCGGAGCGCTTCATGCACATCACGACAATCGAGCTGGGCGAGATCCTCGCCAGCTTCTGCAATGCCGCGCGCCAGTGGGCGGCGTCATCCGCTGATCCAGCGGTCATTAACATGCTCAACCAACTTCTCAAGGAGACAGGCCAAATGTCTGGCGCTCTCGACAACCTCACCACCAAGCTGACCGCTATGGAGACGGTCGGGGACGGCATGGCCGCCCTGCTCAGCGACTTGTCCGCCCGCATCCGTGCGGCCGACGACAGCGAGAAGCTGAACGCCTTGGCCGCCGACGTCGATGCGAAAACGGCGGCTTGGACTGCGGCGGTCACGGCCAACACGCCGGCCGCAGATGAAACCACGCCGCCGACTGACGAACCCGCTCCGGTCGACACATCCGTCCCGTCTGCGGCGCCGGAACCGACTCCTGCGGCCCCTGCCGACGGCGGGACAGCCGAGCCGGCCCCGACGACCCCGGCGCCGGCCGAGCCAGGGACGGATGCCCCCCAGGGCACCGAAACGCAGCTCTAAAGACGACCGCCGCCCGGTTTCGGCCGGGCGGCACAGGAGGGCTTCGTATGTCTATTGAAACAGAAAAGGCGTTTGAGCGCGGCTTTGCGGCGGGCTTTGAAGCCGGGCGCAAGACTAACCCCTTAGCTCATGCTCCGTTGCCATTGCCATTGCCATGGCCGATGACCGGAGCCGGTCTCCAGAAATGTCCCGTTTGCCAAATGCAATCATTCAACAACTACGTATGCACCAACTCTCTTTGTCCGAGCCGTATCACAAACGTCTCAAGCGTTAGCCAGAGCGTTAGCCAGACGGCAAGCTCATGATATTGAACCCGATCACCCGCATCATCCTCCAGCACGCGAACGGCTACTACTCCGTTGTGCTGGACGGGACGGCCGGCGTCGTCATCTTGCCGGGTGCTGGCGTGGGTGCCGTGACCCACAACGGCACCGTGCACCCGCTCAAGGCAGCCGATCCGGAGGCTGCCAGTAAAACCGACGGCGACCCGCTCAACGTCGCGACGGCGCTACTGGCGACCGTCACCACGGCGGCCCCTGGGGCTGATTTGACGGCGCTTCTGAGCAATCTCGGACCGACGGCGCTGATCAGTCTGCCGCCGGGAGATTACCCGCCGTTTCACGTGGCGTGAGACCGTTGGTGCGGCTGCACGCGTATCCCTGGCGCGATTGGCGCACGGTCGCGGTCACGCTGGGGGAAGGGTATCACGCGCTCCTCTGCGCTGTGCTGGCATGGATCGGCCTGATCTTTCTACTGCCGGGCTCGACGTTTCTTGCGTCGCCTGCGTGGCGGATCGCCGCAGCGGCTGCAAGTGAGAACTCATGGGGCTGGCGCTACCTCGCGACGTGCTGCTTCGGGCTGACGGCGTTCTTCACGCACCGGTTCTGGTGGCGGATGCTCTGCACCTGGATCATTGCTTCGGCGCATCTCGCAACGGCGCTCATGCTGCTGTTTGGTCAGCCGCTCAATAGCGGCACCGGCGTCTATACGCTCATCGCACTAGCCGGCTACGGCATAGTTGGCCTCATGGCCTGGGATCGGACGCGATGAGGCGGTTCGCTGCCATCTTGCGTCCGTTCACGTGGCTTAGCCGCCGTGAACCGGGCCTATTTGAGACGATTTCCGGCCTGGGCGCGCTCCTTTGGGGCTTGCTCGCTCTACAATCTTTTCCTGCAAGTGATGAACCTGCCTCTTTAGGTGTTTACGCGACCTATCACATTCAAAAGCCAGTTGGTCTGCTTCTGATCATTCTCGGGATCGGCCAGATCAGAGTTTTCGACCTCATTGATTGCCATTGGCAAGAACATTGGGTGCGGTGGTGGGGATCTTGGTTGTTGCTGACCCACTGGCTCATTTTGACTGGGAGCGTGGTGTTCATGGGCGGACTTCCGATTGCGCCAGGAACCGGGCTCATAGCGGCGGTGGGTGTAGGCTGCTGTGTGCTGTGCATCCGAATCATCGGCCAACACGCCCTGCCTGGCATGGGTCGTGAGCGGCGCTAGCGGCGGGGGCTGGTGGGAATGGCTCACGTCGATGCCGATGGCAAACGTGATTGCGATCGGCGCCGGTCTGCCGGGGGCCATACTCGCGGCCTGGACGTTCTCGGTCACGCGCAAAGACACACGCTCCAAAGAAGAGCGGCAAGCTCAGGCGGACCGCACCAAGGAATTGCGGGCTCAGGAGCAGAGCATCCTTGATTGGACCCGCGGCGAGCTTGCCGATGCGCGCAAGCAGATTTCTGCCAACGAAATGGCTTACCGGAAGCAAATGATTGAAACCGAAGACGAGCGGGATCGGTGGGAAAGCCGGGCGCGCTGGTGGTACGGCCGTGCGCACGATCTGCTAGGGCAGGTCCGTGAAGCCCGGCATCTTCTAGGCAATTACGAGCAGGTATTTGCCAGCCTGATTGCGCGCGGTGCTGTCGCCGACCACGGCTTTGAACAGCTCACCGACGTCAGGCCAACCCTACCATCCCGCATTGAAGACATTGAGGGAAAGACATAGCCATGGACGACATCTGGCGCGTAATTGTCCGCGAAGCAGTGGCGCAGATGATCGCCTATGCACCGATCATCATCGGCATTGCCATGACTGGGCTTGTCGGCAAGCTGAACGGCTGGCTTGAAGCCAAGAAGCACGGCGAACTAGTTGGCATGGTGGCGCTCGGCAACACGGCGCTACAGAGCGCAGCGAAGAACTATGCCGATCGAATTGCGGGCGCGATCCGGCGCGGCGAGATTGATCCGACCGACATGGGCTATCTCAAGAGGGAGTTCGCGCTAGGCGAGGCGTCTATCCGAGCCAAAATGCCGGACACGGTTGCAATCGTGAAGCCTGCGCCTGGCGCCGTGGCCGACGTGGTTGATAGCCGCCTGCAGGAAACGCTCAACACGGCTGCAGTGCCAGAGTTGGCCGCAACTCCCGCACCAATAGCACCGTCCATTGTGACCCCATCCCCGGTCAAAGTCGCTCCGGATCGTGCCGCCTTTTTTAATGCTGTCCGCGTTTCGGTGTTCGGCGGGCATCTGGTGCAGAGCCAAGTCGATGGCTGCGAACGAATGTTAGATTTCTGGAACGCGATCACGCCGGACGGTGACAAGCGCTTCCTCTCCTATGACATGGCAACGGCCTGTTGGGAGACGGGGCGCACGATGCAGCCCATTGAGGAATATGGGCGGGGGGCAGGGCGGTTCTATGGACCTTCCGGTTTCTACGGTCGCGGCTTGGTGCAAATCACGCTGGAGGACAATTACCGGCGTATGTCGGCCATTGCTGGGTGTGATCTGGTCAAATCTCCAGAGCGCGCGCTTGAATGGCCGATCGCGCTGAAAATCCTGTTCGTCGGCATGGCAAACGGCATGTTCACCGGCAAGAAGCTGTCGGACTACTTCAACGACCACACTGACGATCCGGTCGGGGCTCGTGCCATCGTCAACGGCACTGACCGTGCTGAGGAAATCGCAGCGCTTCATCATGGCTTCCTCGCCGCGCTGGCTGCCGCCGAGCCGTCAAAGTTGGCAGCATGACCGCGCTAATAGCCTCAATCGGCGGTGACGTCGTTGCATGGGTCGTTGGCGGATTAGGCGTGGTGCTCGCGCTCTTCTTTGCTCAGAAAACGATCAAGGCGAGCGGTGCCGCAGAAGAGCGAGCTGAGAACACGCAGAAAGGGCTGAACGATGTGGCAACGGCAACGAAGGCACGCTCTAACGTGGACGCTCTTGGCGACAGCGCTGTTGATGACCGGCTGCGCCGCTTCGAGCGGAAATAGCGGCTGCACGGCGTTCGGGCTGATCCATCCCGACGCCGGCTTTGAGACGCGCTGGACTGCGGCGGAAAAACGCGCCGTGCTGGCGCACGATGAGGCGTGGCAGGCTGTTTGTGGGAAATAGACCTCCGGCGCTTATGATGTCTCTATAATTCTAGCACGCGCCGCCGCGATCAATTCGTCGGCTGATGCGTATTCAATCAACGGCTCCTCCGCAAGAAGCCGCAACTCGCGTGCAATCTGCACGCGCAAGCGCATCGCCTTCAAACGTTCGTCTTTGGTGGCTTCATGGTTCATGGATCAATCTTCTCCCAATGCCCGCGACCTAGTTTAGTAAAGCCGAGCATTATCATTTTTGCATTTTCTTCTTGTTCGTAACGGCGCTCAATTTGCCACTTACCAAACTCTATGCCAGCCGCAAAAAAGAAAAACGCTGTTGATACGAAAGCTAGCCAAGTAGCCATGTAATCGCTCATGAGAATAGCTCCCGTTGTAAAAACGATGTCATCGCTCGCGCCACCAGCGGTGTGAATTTTAATATTATCCACGGGGCGCCGTCTTCGTCTGGCTTGATAAAAAACTGCGACATGCCGATTGGCAGAACCAGCACGTAGCTACCGTTGCCGATATCGAACTTGGTTGCGCCAGTATCTGCTATAAAATCAGCCACAGAAAAAGGAGCCGTCATGTCCATCATCCTCATCGTTCTTCTCGTCCTCCTGCTCGCAGGCGGCGGGTTCGGCTACCGATCCGGCTACTACGGCGGCAACGCGTTCGGCGGCGGCGTCGGGCTGGTCGTGCTGATCGTCCTGCTGTGGCTGGTGTTTGGCGGGCGGTTCTAACCTTCTCCCATGCTCGCCACCATCGCCACTACAGCCCTCGGCACCGTCCTGCTGCTCGCCATCGGCCTGTGCGGCTACAAGGCCCTCTACGCCGACACGTTCGGGCTCGATCGGATGTTGGCGGCTGGCTTTTTCGGCGCGAAGCATGGCGAGACGATCAGCCTCATCGTGGCTCAGTGGAACGCGGCAGGCTCACGTGCTGGATGCCGATGGTGCTGGTTCCTTTCAAAAGCCGTCGAGCGCGACCACTGCGCCAAGCAGCTCGACCCGACCAGCCCCGACACGCCGCTATTCAACGGAATGCGCGCCGGGCTGTGTCTCGTCGCGCTCGCGTTCGTGCTGGTCATGGTGCCGTATGTGCTCGGGAGCGTCGGGCTGATGGTATGGGAGTGGGTGGGCAACTCATAAAGTTGAGGGGCTTTCACCCTCTGCCGACGAGATAGGTGTCGCCGTCTTTCCCCTGAGCCGGGGATTTCGGGGTTTGCTACTCAGCGGATCTACATTGGCTGATTGGCCGGATCATGCCTGTAATCTCCGTCGATGTGGACGCCGGGATGCTGGATCTGAATAAACGCCATTTGCGCCAGCGCCAGCGCCGCCATGTCCTGGTAGCCCTCGTATGCCTCACGGGCTTGGTCGGGTGTCAGATTGCCCTCCGGCGCTTCGTCGAACACGGCGTCTACCTTGGCGTAGGCTCCGCAGAGGCGACCGATGAAGTCGGTCTGTGTCCTCATCAGATGGTGCTCGGCCGCCCCCTCTATCGCGGCGACCTCGTTGTGCAGAATGCGCTTGGCGTTGCGGATTTGCTCGGGCGTTTCCATGCTGGCCGCTCCTTTCGGGGTTAGGTTGTTGAAGAGATTAAGGGTGGCGGCGAGGCGTCTTTGATCACGGATCGCATGTAGGCTAAACCGATCCGCCAGACCGCACCGCTGGCCCCTGGTCGCGACTGTTTATCGCCGTTACGGGCCATTACCGGACTGGCTACTACCGCTGGTCACCACTGCGCCGCCACTCTTAATCTCTTCTAGTTCGGGGTTAGGTTGACTCAGAACGGAAGCTCTGTTTCCTCGGCTTCAGGCGCAGCGAGCCTAGCCGCACGACGCTCTTCGCGATCCTGCCGCCACTTCTCTTCCTCGTCGCGACGACGCTTCATATCAGCCAGGTGATCGGCAATCTCGACGTCGGACAGCGGTGTCAGCGAGAAGATCGCCCCGGCCCCGTACATGTGGATCTTCTGGGTGTCCACGTCGCGGACCTCGAGCAACTTGCCGCCCGCAATCTCGACGTCGCGGATCTCGGCGTAGTGCTGGCGATGGCCGAAAATCTCTACCATCGCGTAGGCAATTTTGGCGCTCTCGGCGGCTTCTGCTGTCTCGCTCACGCGGGCTTTCCTCTAGTTCGGGGTTAGGTTGTGGATGTAGGCAGCGCAGACCTCCACTGGCTTAAGCTGTCCCAGCGTTACCACCGGAACCGCCTACGGCGGGGGTTGGGTTGACACGGGCTCGCGGACATAGCGGCGACCAAAACGCACTCCGTTCTCGGTGGGCTCATGTCCGAAGTCCTCAATCCGTCCAGTCATCTCGGTATCAGTGAGCACCGGCAGGCTGTGCCAGAACTCAAGGTCATGGCCGAATAGAGGATTGGCGGTCTGCATAGAGCCATTGCCAAGTTCAAAGGCAACCCATTCCGCGACTTGCTCCTTGGGTGCGTTGGCCGGTAGAGCGAACTCGAATTCGATTTTGATAAGTCTGCCTTTGCGCAGCATGGTTGGCTACTTTCGGGGTTAGGTTGAGAGAGCGCGGATAGCCTCAATGGCGTAATCCAACGCGCGATTGTAAGCTTCATCGCTATGAACGTCATCGCTATGGCTGGCATCCACTCGCTCGCCTTCCACAGCTTTGATCGCGTCCTCCAGAGCTAGCCGCCGGGCTTCGCTATGTGTGGCAAACATCGCCTCAACTATGCCTAATGCCATGGGGGCTAAGCCCCCACCTCCGTCAAATGACTGACGTGCCACCAAGCGCCGCCAATATCGAAGCACACCTTGTTATCGAGACGCTTGTAGACGACCGCTACGCGCGGCTCGCCGTTGAAGAACATGCCGCCATCAATCTGCACTTTGCTGCCGGCCTGAATGGTGAGGTTCGTCATCTCGTCGTCTCCGTGGGGCTGCATCGTTCCGTTGCCATTATCTAGCATGGTCCGTTTGCAGGTTGCAACTACAAAACGCGCATGTTAGAAAATACCCATGGTCATCAAGGTTTACGTCTCCAACATCAGCCCCGGCCCATGGCCTCGCGAGCGTCAGCTTGAAGTGCTAGGCGACGTGTGGAGCGACACGAGCGGCTACGAGGACAAGATCAGCGGCGTTGGGCGGAAGGCTCGCCGGGTCAGCGATCTGAAAGATCGGGCGGCGATGCTGGCAGCATTCCGGTCGGGGGAGGGCGACGAGCTGCACGTCGCGTCTCTGGCGTGCCTCTGCTTCGACGATCGCGACTTCCTCACTGTCGTGGCCGCCACAGACAAGGCGGGCGTCACGATCATCGATCGGCAGAGCGGGTTGCGGCTGGAGCCTAAAACGCGGCCCTGGAAGCTGGCCGAGGCGCGGGACGCGATGGATATTTCCCGCCGAGGCGATTTGACCAAGGACGCGCGGAAGCGGGCCGCAGAGATGCGCCTGGCTCGCACGCTAGAGCGGATCGCGTTGATCCGGCCTTACTGGCACCTAAAGGAGCACAGCACCAAGGCGCTGCTCAAGATGGCCGGCGAGCGGGGGCATCCGATGGCACCGCAGACGGCTAGAGATCATCTCGGCAAGAGGCCGCAGCGCCAGCGGGATTATGAGAACGAGCAGGCGAGGGAAGCCGGGCGTCGGGCCGCTCGGGAGAAGCGTGCAGCAGCGAAGGAAGAGAAGAAGTGACCGACAACCCAACAACTAGGCCGATTGATGCCGCAGTTGATGCGGCCCTGTTTCAGTGCCCATTGATTGCCGATAGACCGGCTGTCTCTCGTGAAGAGTGCGAGCTGATGGTTCGATGTGCTATTTCGACGTGGTTAAATAAGACAAGCCATGATCTAGGGCAGTCATGCGGATTGACTTTTTGGGAATGCGAGTAACCATTCGATGGATAGGACAAATTTAGAGGCGACTGACCCCATTGTTGAAGCAGTACGAGCCGACCTTCTTCAGCGTTCGCAGATCGGCATCGCAAAATACGGTGTTCATCTGGGCCGAGACGATTTTAGTCTACGCGATTGGCTTCAGCACGCCTACGAAGAGACGCTTGATCAGGCCAATTATCTAAAATGCGCCATCACCAAAATTGATCAAAGGAAAGGCTGATGACTGACAACCAGACGACCGAGCCTTCCCCAGAGCAGATTAAAGCGTGCCTTCCGCTGCTTCTGGATCGCGCACGCTCCAACATGCTAAGCGACCTGAAGCCGTGGACTTGCATGAACTGTCCGTTCCAAGCGTCGACCCGTGAGCCCTATAACGAAATCGCGAACGACCCTTCGGAAGCGCACTACATGTGCCCCGTAGTCAGCGCGGACGTATGGGGCGAGGACCCGGAATGCGAGCCTTTTATGAGGTCGGTGCTGATTGCATCACTGGAACTGGTCGGCAAAGCAACGGGACTTGAAAATGGCTGACCCCGTCAACCAGACGACCGGGGCGGAAGATTTGACCAGCTACAAGCCAGAGACACTCTCGGAACAGCCACGCCTCCAAGCACAAAGAAGTCTTGCTTTCTATCGCTTGGAGACCCAGAATCGTCCACGTAAAGCATATACATGCCTTACCATCGCAGATGTCTAGAAAATTAAAAGGGGTCGGTCGAGTGAGAACCATGTCTCAGCGATCCACCGCGGCAGACCTCTCGACCACGTCTAATATGTTTTCGGCAGAGGCTAGTGTCAACGAGTTTATCCTAAACGATCGACCAAATGGCCCCCGACGGCTTACAGGTCGCCATAGCCGCACTGACAATCGACCAGCAGTGTCAGACGTGCAGCTATTTTGAGCCGCCCGCTGATCGGCCAGGGCTGCACCAGTGCTTCCACAATTCGTTCATCGCGACATATCGGCACGAAGGGTGCGAGCATCATGCCAAGTGAAAAGCCTGTAATCATCCGCAACCAAGTTGGTTTGCGGATAGGCCAAATGCTTCCTGGATCGACTGATAATGGTGGGCCAGGCGTCCCAGTCACGGGACATGCTGGAGCCAGTTTGTGGCATGTCAGCAACCAAGAGGCATATGCAGTCGGCACCGCCTATTTAGAGGCGTGCCCAGAAGGCACCAGAGACATGCGCGCTCCGATCGACATCGGACTAAAGCTGATCAAAGCGCTCAAGTCGCGTGGGTATCGGGTTACGCGAGAGACATCTGCAAGTGAATAACTCTGACAACCAGACGACCGCCGAACCGGGTTGCTCAACTTGCCGCTGGTGGGGATCGCCAGAAGAAATCTTCCATAATGCGGACGTTCGGCTGTGCGTCTGGCCGAAGCCTTTTTGGATGGCACCATGGCAATCGCACCGGGACAACGTCCTCTCGCGCGGATGCAAGACTTGGGAGAAGGCAGCATGAGCCAAGAGCAAACGACCGGGGCGGAAGCGGACGATCTTGCCGGTGATGCCGACGAGGTTCAGCAGGCGATCAATCGGCTGATGGAACTAGGAGACATTGAACCTGGAGGATTAGCCGACCGAGCTCAGGATGCGCTCGCCAGACTGGTAAAGAGACTGCACGCATGACCGAGCCCCTAGACCTGCAACCTAGCGACTACGCCTATTTAGCGGCAGCTATTCAATGTCTCACAGCAACTTTGGCCGGTGACGCGGCTGCCATAGTTCGCGCTGCCAATTATGGGGCTGCAATTGAGGATAGCGAGAAAGGCGCCGCGCGGATTGCGAACCTGAAGGCGAGGGTGCTTGCAGAAAACGATAGGATTTGGAAGTGAGCGACGCCGATGAGAATACGACCGAACCAGAAGATTTGACCAGCTACAAGCCAGAGACACTGCCAGAGCATCTGCGCTGGAAGGGTGAGGGACCGCCGCCGGCGTCTTGGTATGCTCACGGCACCAAGGTCTACCGCTCATATGCCGACTACTGCGATGGAGAGTGAAATGATGCAAGGGCGGACTACCTAACCAGCACCCCGCGTCACCCTATCGCCGCCCGCAGCTGTTCCGCTCGCGCGTCAAACGCCTCGGAATCAGCTTGTGGTCATGGGTCGACAGCCAGCACGGGTACGTGCTCCGGGGTAGCAGCCCACCGATGCACCGTGCCGATGAAATGATCAGACCCGTACTGAGCGCGGAACCAGCCAAGCATCTGATCATAGTCGCGGAAACCATCAAGCTGAGCGAACTCGTCCCATGTCTGCGGATGCTTGGCGGTATTGCCAAGCGTGATGCCGTCGGGCGCCAGATGCACGTAATCAACTACGACGCAGGGGCGCGTAGCGATCAAGTTGCAGGCCTTGGTCCTCATGCCGGTAAACAGGTGCATCGTGTCACCTGGCTTGCACCGCTTCGTCGCACGAACGGTCTGCATTTTTGCGCCAGACCGAATTTGATCAACGAACTCTGGCTTGAAATTGAAGGCGACCATCAGGCGTCCCCCTCCGTCCGCACCACGCTCCACCCTTCCGCCCGCAGCGCGTCAAGCAGCTCGCGCGCCGCGTCGGTCGGGTCCATGCCGATGCGCGGGATCAGCCACCGGGCGATGATGCGGGTGGGGTGAAGGCGGGTGTCAGTTTCGACAGCGGCGCTCATCGTTTGAAAAACTCCGCAGCGCTGAGAACTTTCATTCGACCTGCCGCGACTTCCCGATCGCGCCACGCTTGTCGCCGCTGATCGGCAGCCTGCTTCTTGGCGACTTTGGTTTCCTCCGCATCGGCGGCGGCCGACAGTTCGGCTATGAGCTTTCGGACGCCGGCAACCGATAGGTCGAGAGTGATCTCAGACTTTATCGACGCCCCTAGCATAGTGCTGGCGCTCGCCTTTGCGCGCACGCCGACACACCCATCGCGCCATGACTTCGTGACGTTGATCTCGTCAGCCATCACCCATCTCCCCGCGCGCTTGTCCCCGCGCTCATCCCTGCTCTCCGCCGGGTGCCGGCAGCGCGCGGATGGCGGCGGCACATGCCGCAATATCGCTGGCTGTCTGCGCGACTGCTGCAGCGGCACTGAGATCTCCCATCCTTGACGCGACGCTGTTTAGCTTAACTGCGCCAGCATCGAGCCACCGCGCCGCTTCCTCCCGCCCCTGCGCGATCCCGTCCGCTCGGGCGGCGGCGAGGGCGGCGTCAGGCACGCGCTTGTTCCACTCTGATACCGCTTCGTCATAGTCGTGGTGCTCAAACCAGACTTCACAGTAATCGCATCCTACTGAGCACGGATCATGCGGACGGAAGTTCGGGATATAATCGGTGGCTTTCCCGCCGCAGAACGGGCACGGCTTCAATTCCACGCTCATGCCCCGTCCCCCGCTGCCTGCGGCTCGCTGGTGCCGAACACGCGGTAAAGAGGGCAACGTGTAAATCTTTCATTGATTTGCTGATCAATCCTATCACGAGCGGCTGTTATATCGGCGACCATCCCGTCTAATGAACGATGCTCAGCACTTCTTACTTTTAGACCTATGCTTCCATCGCTGCGAACTAGGACCGTAACTTCTGCAAGCACATCACTTGGAAGTTGGCTGTCATTCTTGTTTGAAAACCAATACCCGCTCTCTATCTTGCTCACTTCGCGTCCTCCTGCGGTTCGCTGGTGCTGGCGAGGGCGGCGCCGTTCACCCAGCACCGGCCAACGGCGTCACACCGCGCGCCAGGAGGCGACCCGCACTTGGGGCAATCCGTAAGGGCGACGATAAGGGCGCGGGCATCCATGGGCGCGCGACCCAAAGCGTCTCGCAGCCGCTTGACCTCCGCCAGCGCCGCATCGCGGTCGGCGGTGAGGGTGGTGTGGTCCTCAGTTTGGCAGTCAGCAAGTTTTTGGCACATGTCGGCAGCAAGTCCGGGCCGCATACCCATCGCTGCATATCCGCGACGCAAAACGTATTCTAGCGGCTCGTCATGAATGCCTGATAGCACCGTCCCAGCAAGTTCAATTGCCAGTAGGGTTGGCAGCCCCTCCCGTTCGGCGTCGGGGGCGGGCGGTTGTGGGGCGGGCGGGGGCGTCATGGTGTCACCTGCTGGGCCATGATCGCGCGGCCGATCATTTCGGGGATCTGCGGAACGACGGCGTTGCCAAGAGATCGGCTGCAGGGCGCGTCCAGTCGATCGGAAAGCCCATCATCCATTCGCGAAATTGTCTGTAGGCGCGCTTGCCAAGTCTCCGACCAAGAAAACGAATGATCGCCAATTCCAAAGGGATGCCGCCCTGCGAATAAGGCATTGTCCGCCCGCCCGTATCCCGTGTCGGAGTGGGCAATAATCCAGACACGATCTCGTCGGTGAGGGGCACCAACGGCAGCAGCTGGTATGCAATGCCACTCCGCATCATACCCGAGCGCGGCCAAGTCTCCGAGAACTCGGTCAAGCCCCCGAATAAGGAGTGCTGCGACGTTCTCCACGACAACGTAGCGCGGTCGTAACTCGCCAATAAGCCGAGCATACTCGCGCCAGAGGCCAGATCGTTCTCCGTTGATGCCTGCACCGATGCCAGCAAGACTGATGTCTTGGCACGGGAATCCCCCGCAGATGACGTCGACAGTAATTCTGTCTGTTTCCAAGCGATCGGCGGTGAGGGTTCGCACGTCATCGTAGCAGGGCACCTCCGGCCAATGCTTCGCCAGCACGCGCCAGCAGAACGGGTCGATTTCGCAGAACGCCACGGTCTGCATTCCGGCGCGCTCCAGCCCCAAGCTGAAGCCGCCGATGCCTGAAAAGAGATCAAGCACTTTCACAGCCCCGCCCTCACCACGCCAATCGCCACCGCCAGCACGGCCGCGCCCGACAGCGCCGCCAGCCACACGCGCGCCAGGCGCAGGTTCGGATAGCGGGTCATGGTGCCGACATCCTTCCCCATATGCCGAGGACTACGACCCCTATTATGAAGCCCAAGATAAGAGCGACCATCGCGGCCAAGCTCAGCGCGATCTCGACACGCTGACTGCGACGGATCAGGCGGACGGCGTCGTAGAGATCGTCAGCCTCGCTGCCATGTCCGTGAGCGTCGTAATGAGCCGCACGGCCGATCAGCCGGTCGCACAGGGCGCGGTCGGGATCGGCGGTCTGGTTGAAAACCGAACTTGTTTCATCGGCCATTGCGAAGCTCCTTGGCGAATGAAGAAAGCACGGAAGCTGAAGCCTTTACTTCGCGATGCCGACCGCCAAGAATCATTGACACGCTGGTATCGAAACCCGCGTCCTCCGCCGCCCGAAGCACGGCGTTCAGCTTTTTGACCGCCTGCTGGATAGCCTGATCATGCGTCAAGCACGCAAGTCGTTCGTCAGCCTCAATCGGCTCGCTCACGATCCCACCGCCTGCATCTGCATGAGCCACATCGTCCATTCGACAGCCTCGACGCGATCCGAGAAGCACATCGTCACCTCGCTGTGCTTGTCGTCAGCTCCGTCGATGCGCCAGCCGGTCAGGCTCGTTAGGGCTGGCACGGGCAGGGGCTCCGAGGCGGCTTCGAAACGAAGCGAGCCGTGGGGGTTGCGGGGGGTCATGACTGCACCGGGGGTGCGGGGAGGGGCATCCAGTGCGTAGCATTCTCGCCGAAATGCCAATCAGCTAGAAATGGAATGTTATTTACAATTCGTTGCCCATTGGTGGCACGACAGGAACAAACTTGCCCTGACGCATTAGCCACAATGTAACTTCCGTTTTTCGGCGCCGTCTCAATCGGCTGCCACGTCATATCGGTGCTCACGCCGCTTCCCCCATCTCGTCGTGCGTCACCGGCGCGTGGGCGGCGGGATCGATGCTGGCGATGCGGTCCAGCGCGTCGCTGCGGATGGTTTCGAGCTCGGCTTTCATATCGTTGGGGAGAGCAGCCCAAGCATCCTGCAGCGCAGTGCCGGGCATCATGATCTCGTTGTAGGCAGCGCTGTCGTTGGCAGCCCTCAGCCGCTCGGCGATGCGGTCGGCGATTTTGCGATCTTTAGACGGGCTGGCCGCAGCAGCTTTCACTGGCTCCGGCTTCTGCACGACCAGAGGCTTCACCGTGAACAGCTTCTTGTTCCCACGCGTTTCAGTGAGTGCCATGGTCTGCGCGGCGGCAATATCGCTCATGTGACTAATTCTTATACCTCCCACTTCCATGCCGCCCCATTTGACCTTGGGATCGCGATAGAGGGTCATGGACCGGCCGATATAGTTGTTGGCGTCAGGTCCCCAGCAGTTGACCATGACCTTCGCCATTGACTTGCAGCAGCGGTATGGCTTGCCGCTGTCGCCTTCAAAGAAGATCGACACCGGTTGCTCACCCGGCTTGATCTGCACTTCGGTGATGGTGATCGTGATGGGGCCGCCGATCAGATCGTCAGCGTTCATCTGGTCGGACTTGGGCACGATCACGGCGCGCATGTCGTTCATAGGTGCATTTCCTGCTCAATGCGGCGTTGGGTGGGGATGAGCCGGGCGTCAGAAGCCAGCGCGGCTCGGTATTGCGTCAGCCGGTCAATAAGCCTCTGCTCAAAGGCACCGGCTGCCTGCACGATCGCGTCCTGCACGGCCGGGATTGGATAGACGCGGATCGTCGCCATCGGCAGGCCGCCGCTGTAGCTGATGAAGTCAATCCATTCCCACTCCGACACCAGCAAGCCAGTCTGGATTTGAATGACAAAGTCAGCCGGGATCGTGCCTTCGACTACGTTGTTGCAGACAGTCTCGATCTGGAACTTCTGCCGTCTCGACTTGCACTCAATGCCGCCTGGCTGACCGATCACCTGGCCGTCTGGCGAATAGCCGAGCGTGAAGCCCCACCGATCGTTGGTGATGAAGCCAACTTCCTCAACGGGAGCGTATTTCTCGGCGTAGAGCGCGCGAGCCCACAGCTCGTCCTCTTTGCCGCGCAGCATGTCATCGCTGATGTAGTGCGGTTCGACGTATCGGGTGATGCGCTGCGCCAGTAGCTCGTAAAGATGGGCGCGTTCCTTGTCGTTGCTGGCCGCTTTCAGCGTTCCAGGCGTGACGATCAACTTCATCTCGCTGGCCGTCAGCAAACCGCACCGCGCGGCGAGCCATTCTTCTGACCCTTGCTCAAGGTCAGGATGATAGGTCACGCCGCGAGCAACTGGGCTGATCGCATTCATACCGGCACCCGCTTGTCAGCCGCCGGTCCACGCTGATCCGGCGCGTCGGAGTTGAGATGGCCTCTCAGCCACTCAATCCGCTCAAACGCCTCGGCACGCGTCGGGAACTCGCTGGACGCCTCCCAGCCCTCAGGCGTGCGGATCGTCATGCTGACCCGCCCAGATGCCGTGACGCGGGTCGTCACGCGATGTTTGACGGGGGTCATTGTGCGAACGCCCGCAGCATCGGGACGACGTTCGCCGAACGCATCGCCTCTTTCTGTCCAATCGCACGCTGCTCCGACTGCTCGGCGTCGTCGCGAGCATTGTCGGTGATGTAGTCGAGCGCGGTCGTCAGCTTTCGTAGCTCGATTGATACCGGCACAAGGTCGTTGACCATCTCAATCTGCTGCTCGGCCGTCATGCGGCCGGTCGCCAAAAGAGCGATGCAAAGGTCCAAGCGAAGTTGAGCGCTCATGACTGCGGCTCCTTAGTGCTGGCGAGGGCGGCGAGGAGTTGTCCAACAAACGAAAGCTCCGCCTGCATTATCGCAGAGTGATGGTCACGTTCTGGCTCTACCGTTGTATGCCAAGCCAAACGATGCACCTCGGCTGCACGCTTGTTCTCATTGATTACCTGCTGAACCGCCTCCCGCAGCCGCGTGACCTCCGCCAGCGCCGCGTTCCGCTCGCGTTTAATCGCACCTATCTCTGCACATAGCTCAACAATCTTTTGACTCGGATATACCATTGCCCGATCAGCGTTGGGGACGGGTAATTGCTCATTCATACCCCAGCCCTCGCCATCACCGCCGCCGCATGCGCAACCTGCGCCTTGCGCACCTCTTGCTTCTGACGATGCGCGCACGCCCAGCCGCCATCGCAATCTAGCGCGTCCTCAAGGCTGGACTGCTCGCCGATCCAGTCAGACGCCCATTCGACAAGCGTCTCGTCAGGCAGGGCCGGACCTTCGACCTGATGCACGCACAGCAACTCGCCATACGCAGCGTGCGGCGGTTCGTCGTGATGAAAGCCGATCAGCGCCGGCTCCCACCCAAAACGGACGACGGCGGTGAACTGGGCCAGCTCAATGCCGCGGGCTTCAAGAGCGTCGCGGATGGTGACGGAGTAGGTCATACCGCCACCCGCTTGGCCGGAGCGAACATGGCGTCGCGCAGGTCAGCAGCGGCAATCAGCTCGCGGCCGATGGTGCGGGCCATCTCGGACGACAGCCAGTGCGTCGAGCGGGACTGCTGCAGACCGATCTGCAGCGACACGTCGACGCCGGGGCCGTGGGGAAGATCAAACCGCAGGACTGCGGCGCTGACTTGCTCGGTCGAATAAAGCGGGCCGATCTGCGCGTGGGTCATGTTGCCGTTGATGTCCGGCGCGCTGCGATTAACGGTGGCGAGAGGGGAGGGCACTGGCGGGCTCCTTAACTGCGATGACCCCACTATCGTATAGCCCGCCTGCACTTGTCTACCCATAAAGTGCAGACGCCCTAAACTTTTGTTGTCATGATCAGCGACTTTATCGCTTGACGCGGCGGGTAGCCATACTACACTAGGCCGCATGATAGACGATGACAACAACTCTCGCCTCGCTCGGGCTGCAATCGAAAGAGCCGGCGGAGGTGCGCACTTGGCAAAGCAGTGCGGCGTCACGCGGTTTGCGGTTCAGCAGTGGAAGACTGCGGGAATACCTGCAGGACGTGTTGGCATCGTCTCTTTCTTGACGGGCATTCCCGCTCATGAAATCCGGCCCGACCTGTGGCCCTTGCCGGCCTCGTCAAACGTCAATCAGGGAGCTGCGGCATGAACTACAGCGACCCCACCTTTGACGCACGCTTGCGCCGGCTTAATGAAGCATCCGATACACGGTTCGTGCGCGGGCTAGTGAATGGGCTGATATTCAGTGTTCCGCTCTGGGCCGTCATCGGCGTGATGCTGTGGTGGGCGCTGTGAGTAACTTCCGCATTCAGAAGGAATGGACCGAAGCTGAAATCGCCACGCTGGCACAGCTTTGGTCTGAGGGACACTCCACCGCCGAAATCGGCCGCCGAATGGGCGGGCTCAGCAAGAACGCCATTATTGGCCGCGCTCACAGAAGCGGGCTGCCGAAGCGGGCGTCTCCTATCTACTCTCGCGTCCGTGCAGGTGCCTTCTGGTCCACCGAGCGTGACGCCGCCATCCGCAAGTTCTGCACGCAGAGCATGTCGTATACCGAAATGGCTGGTCATCTGGGCATGTCCAGAAGCTCCGTTGCCAATCGGGTCAATGAGCTGGGGTTGGTCGCCAAGAAGGCTCAAAAGCCACCGGCTCCCGCCAAGATTGCTTTGACGCGTCCGCCACCGGTAGCGCGCCCAGTCATCGTCGTCGTCAACGGTCCCGTGCCGACAGTCATGGCGGTTCAGGTGTCCCGCCAGGCTCCTGTCGCTCGCCAATATACCGGTCGCGTCACCGAGTGCACGTTTCCTACGACTGACTGCCGGCCCTGGCTTTTCTGCGAGAATCCGACACTACCAGGTCGAAGTATGTGCAGCCATCACCACGCCATTAGCTACGTCGCTTCGGCTCCTCGTGAATTCGCTTAGGGCGGTCGTGCTCATGACAATCAAAGAGAATGGCGCTCAGCGTCGCGCGGTGACGAAGTGAGGGCGTCAGGTTATGACCGAGTTGTATCTGATTGGTACGTAGAGCCTAGATGGGCAATCGACGCCCTCTTAGATATTGAAGAGTTCCAGGGAGTTTCTTGGGACCCATCTTGCGGCTGCGGGAATATTCCGTTGGCGATGCGGTCTCGCGGTTTGGAATGTATGGGGTCCGACATCGCTGATCGCGGGTTTGGTCGCCCAAACCTTTCGTTCTTCGATACGAGCGAGGTAGTTACAAATATCGTAACCAATCCTCCTTACGGAGTGATTGAAGAATACATCGTTAAGGCATTGGCTCAGACGAGCAACAAGGTAGCAATTCTTGCTCGACTAGCATTTCTTGAAGGTCAGAAGCGACAGAGTTTCTTCAAGGCCACACCGCTTGCTCGCGTTTGGGTGTCGAGCAGACGCATGTCGATGCCACCAGGAAGCAGCGAAATCAAAGCGGCAGGAGGCACAATCGCTTACGCTTGGTTCGTCTGGGAACACGGCCACCAGGGACCAGCGACGGTCGGTTGGTTTTGATGGGCATCACCCTCATTCGCGCCGTTTATTCCCCGAATGCACTTCAACCAGCAACCCCCATGCGCGCGGCGTCCCCTCCCGCCGCGCTGCAGCCCGCCGGTGAGATGCCGGCAGAGGTCGGTGCCCCCGCACCGATCGCGAGCGGTGGAAGCCCGCTCACTTGGGCCGAGCGAGCGGAAGCTCTGCTCGCCGCAAGTGACGAGGCTGTCGACCGCTTCGTTCAGGAGTGGAACGCCGTCTATTCCAGCCATTTCGTCCAGTCGGCACTTGATCGCGGCTGGCCGCTCTGTCGCATCACCGAGCACGTCACAGGCGAGGCGTTGAGCGACGCGTATCTGTTTTCGGCAGAGCCGCACAAGTTCGAGCCCGTGGCGACGGCGGATGCGGACATTCTCGCGGCTGAGGATCTGAGCGAGTGAGCGCAGCCACCACGCAACGCCCGACCGCTGTGCGCAAGCTCCTTGACGCAGCGCGCCAGCAGCACTTGCAAGCGATACAGCGCGCTGTCGAGGCAGGCACATCGCGGACTGAGTTACTCACCGATCTCGACGCATTTGCCTGCGCCGCTGATCAGATCGTGGCGATGGGCCAGTGATTGAGCTCCGCCCTTATCAGATTGCGGCGACAGACCAAATTCGCGACGCTTACCGCGCGGGCAAGCGCTCGCCGGTGCTCGTGTCTCCTACAGGCTCCGGCAAGACAGTCATTTTCGGCTACGTCGCTCAGAACGCTGCAGCCAAAGGCAAGCGCGTGCTGATCTTGGCGCATCGGCGCGAGTTGATCCGCCAAGCCAGCCGTAAGCTAGCCGAGAGTGGGGTGCCGCACGGCATCATCTCGCCGGGATTCACGCCCAATCGCGAGCTTGTCCAAGTCGCGTCCGTTCAAACGCTCGCGCGCCGTCTCAACGATTTGCCTAGTTTTGATCTCATCGTGATTGACGAGGCACATCATGCCGTTGCAGGTCAGTGGGCTCGGATCATTGAAGCGCAGCCCGGCGCCAAGCTGCTCGGCGTTACCGCCACGCCCGAACGACTTGATGGGCGCGGTCTAGGCGTTTCCGCCGACGGTTGCTTTGACGAGATGGTTCTTGGGCCTCGTGTCGGCGACCTCATTGACGGCGGCTTTCTCACTCCAGCTCGCGTTTATGCGCCAGCACACGCACCAGATCTTTCAGGCGTACGCATCAAGGGCGGCGACTTTGCGTCTGATCAGCTTGAAGAGCGCATCAACGTCGCCACAATTACCGGGGACGTGCTCGCGCATTGGCGTCGGCTCGCTAACGGATTGCCGACTATTGCTTTCTGCATCTCAGTTCAGCACGCTGAGAACGTTGCGGCTACCTTCCGTATGGCTGGCATCCGCGCCGTTTGCGGCCATGGTGGCTTATCACCAAGCGATCGCGATGCGGCCATTGCCGGCTTGGCGAACGGCAAAGTTCAAGTTCTCACCACCTGCGATCTCGTCTCCGAAGGTCTTGACGTTCCAGCCGTCGGCGCCGTCATCTTGCTGCGGCCGACCAAGTCGCTCGGGCTCTACCTGCAGCAGGTTGGTCGTGGACTTCGCCCCGCACCTGGCAAACAGCACCTGCTCGTGCTGGACCATGCCGGATGCACCATGATCCATGGGCTTCCTGAGGAAGACAGGGCTTGGAGCCTGCAAGGTCGGCCGAAAGGGGCCAAGCCGCCGCAAACTTGGCAATGCTCTGCCTGCTTCGCAATCCAGAAGCCAGCTCGCATTTGCATCGCGTGTGGCTCAGCTGAAGAGGTCGATGACAAAAAAAAAGGTAACGGAGGTCGCGAGATCATTCAAGCAGACGGCGAGCTGGTCGAAGTTGATCGCACCCGTATGGAACACCTGCGCGCGGCTAAACTGGCGGACATTCTGACCGGCCGCGAGACTAAGGAGCAGCTGCAGGAGATCGCCCGCGCAAAAGGGTATCACCACTTCTGGGTCTACAAGACGTTGCAAGAACGTCGGGCACGGGCCGCATGAACAACAGCGCCGCTCACACCGCTCTCAAGACCGAGTGCCTGTTGGCATATGGCGCGCAGCCCGGCGTCAAGCTGTTTAATAATCCCGTGGGCTCGGGATGGATGGGCAAGCCTGTCCGACTTGCCCAGTCAGGCTGTGTTACCCTTCTGGCGCCGCGTTACGTTGAGTTCGGGCTAGCGCCCGGATCGTCCGACATCATCGGGCTACGCGCCATCACGATCACCCCCGACATGGTCGGTAAGACCATTGCCCAATTTGTCGCACCCGAGATCAAGACCGGTCGCGGCAAACTGCATGACGATCAGCCGGCTTTCATAGCGACCGTCAACCGTCTCGGCGGTCATGCCGGAATCGTTCGCTCGGTTGAGGACATGGGTCGGTTTCTGACTAGCCCTATCGGAGCGATCCCATGAGCCCAGAACAGGCTGCAAACGTCCGCTCAGCCCTTATTGCTGCAATTGGCGACGATCATGCTGGCAAGGATAGGCTGCAATCTGCCGACAAATACGTTCGCGGACAAGGCGCCTACCTTGTCGCCACGGGCGTGCTGACTCCGTCACTGGCCGGCAGCGTTGCAGCGCTCGGATTTGGTCAATACTCAATTGCAGACCTGACTGCCTATTACGCTCAAGCGATACGCCGAATTGCCGATCGCATTGCCGAAGAGCTCGGGTATGACGAAGATCAACTCGCCTATCATCTGTCCTGGCTGATTGAGCGACGTGCCCCGGCAGCAACGCTCCGCAAGATCGCTCGCAATCACGCCGGGCGTCTGCCTGATTGGCAAGTCGAAGCGATCATTAAGCGCGAGCAGGCTTGGTGGGTTCGCTGCAATGCGCAACTTGAGCAGGCCGCGTGATGCCGCCAGAGAGCAACGCTTATGACCGGCTACGCCTCGTGGTCGCGCCCACTCATGGCGAGTCTCCTTATGAGGAGTTCGACCCAGAGCCGATCAATCTGGATCCTGAGCCACCCCCTCAGCTTCATGAGCAGCCATTTCGCGCACTCGGGCACGATCACGGACAATTCTATTTCCTCACTGATCGCGGCTGCCAAGTCCTGACTTTCGCCGGTAGAGAATTGGCACGCGACACCGTGCTGATGCAGCTCGCACCCCTGATGTGGTGGGAGCAGGAGCATCCCAGCAAAACCGGAGCAAACCTTAAGTCGGCCGCCAATTCACTCATCACTGCCTGCTACCGCATGGGAATCTATGACCCAGACCGCATCCGAGGCCGCGGCGCATGGCTCGATCAGGAAAGGTCTGTCCTACACCTTGGCGACCGACTTCTCGTCGACGGTCACGAGGCTCCGATTGCCTTGCCAGATAGCAAGTTCGTTTATGAGGCCGCCCGCCCTCTGGGCGTCACGGCATCGTCGCCTCTCTCGACCGCCGATGCTCACCGTCTCGTTCAGCTCTGTTGCCGCTTCTCTTGGGAGCGATCCGTTTCAGGGACTCTGCTGGCCGGATGGATTGCCATCGCTCCCATCTGCGGTGCGCTCGCCTGGCGGCCGTCCATTTGGCTCACAGGTGGGTCCGGATCTGGCAAAAGCACGGTTCAGAACCGCGTCATCGTTCCCGCCCTCGGCGGCTCAGCCTTAGCGGTTCAATCCAAGACGTCAGAGGCTGGAATTCGGCAAGCTCTTGGGTCCGACGCCCGGCCGGTCATTTTCGACGAGGCCGAACGCGAGGATCAGGACGCCGCCCGCAGAATGCAGGCCGTTCTTGATCTCGCCCGGCAATCGTCTAGTGAGGGCGGAGCGGAGATCATCAAAGGTTCGGCGAACCAAACCGGAGCTAGACGCTTCCGCGTCCGGTCGTGCTTCCTATTCTCCTCAATTAACGTAGGGCTTGAGCACCAAGCCGACGAGAACCGCATCACGGTGCTCGCCCTTGCGCGTCCTCGGCTCACGGGGAGTCAGTTCGCCCAGCTTGAGATTGATATCGCCGATCTGCTCACCCCTGCATTCGCAGCCGGGCTGCTGGCACGCAGCGTCTCACTTGTGCCGACCATTCGCGCCAACGCAGAGACGTTCGCTCGGGCAGTCGCGACCCATCTAGGCAACCGCCGGGCGGGAGACCAACTCGGAGCTTTGCTTGCGGGCGCCTACAGTTTGCACGCCGTCCGCCTCATCACAGATGACGAAGCCGCCGAGTTCGTAGCCCGACACAACTGGCTTGAAGCAGCGCATACGCCCGGCGAAGAGGAAAGCGACGAGGCTCGGCTCCTGGCTCATCTGATGCAGCATCGCGTGCGCGTCGGCACCGGGAACCGAGCTCCAATGGAAACGACCCTCGGCTTGCTAATCGAAGCGGCCATGAAGGACGAAGGAGGCATCGTGCCTCACGACGAGGCCGAACACGTCCTGAAGCAGAACGGCATCCGCTATCAGTATCACCCCAACGGCTTCTACGTCGCCAACAAGCATCCCGACTTGGCGACCATCTTCCGCGGCACCCCCTGGTCCGCCGGCTGGAATCGCACTCTCGGCCGCCTTCCGCAGGCCACCACCGCCGACAATAGGAGCATTCGCTTTGGCCCAGGCGTCGTTTCCAAAGCAGTGTTTGTGCCCGCCGACGTTCTCGGGTATGAGCACACAGACAAGGGGCCAGCAAGTGATCCCCCTTAGAAAACAAGCAGTTACGAGTAAGTTACGCAAAAAGTTACGGTCTAAGTCCTTGATAACAAAAGGGCAAATGCGGATCTGTAACCACGTAACCAATGCAACCCAAAAAGATAGCCCCATAGGGAGAGAGAGGTGTGGGCCTATAGGGCTATATCTCCCTATAGATGGTTACAAGGTTACAACTCTCTCTCTATATATATATATCTTATTGAAAAGAAAGAGAAGAGAGAGAGGGGAGGCCGTAACTTTTGGCGAAACCTGGCGTAACCCACGGCGTAGGCGAGTTACCGGTCGGCAGGTGGTCGCTCAATGACCCTTTCTGACCAAATTGCCCAGCACGTCGCCCAGCACGGCATCACCCGCTGTCCGGCAGCGATCGTCGCCCCCTGCAGCGCAGTCCTCGCACCGGCAGACATCGCAGCCCACCAGAGCCGGACGCCCTTGGCTCGGCGCGCGGGACGGGGCGTGCCGCCTTCCGCATGGCAGCCGAAAGCCAAGAACCGCAAGGGCAACCGTCGATGACCCCCGCCGACGCCATCATCGCGCGCAACACGGGCCGCACCTACCGCACCCAGCCCCTCAAGCCCCGCGATATGCTGGGAGGGCTCAGCATGGGCGCCTGGACCGATGTAGCAGTCTCCCGGCTCGACCCTTATGGCCTGACCCGTTGGACCGCCTGTAGCCCGCTCCTAGCGGCTGCACGCATGGCGGCAAGCGGCGGGTATGTGGCGCTTCGGCAGGAAGTGCGTGGCGAGGGGCATGTGCTCAGGGCGCGGCTGGTGGGGGAGGGGGTGGGATGATTATCCCCTTCTGCGCCACTCAGGCGGCGGTAGTGCAGTGTGCTGATCTACCAGCTTACCCAGCCAATCAGTCACCGTCTCAGGCGGCGGGCGTTTGCCGACGCACCACTCGTTTACCGTGTTTGGAGCGCAGCCAAGGCGAGCGGCAAGTTCGCGTTCTGACCAGCCGATCTGGGCGAGTAAACCGCGCATCAAGCGAAAGCCGCGCGCTTGCGGGCCATCATGGCAGACTTAACCCAGGTCATGGCCTTGGCGCGCGTCGGGAACGTGCGCTGGATCAGGATCTTCACCGGCTCGCCGTAGATGAACGAGGTGACGCTCGCGACGAATACACCATCAGCGAGCTTGGTGGTATTCCAGGAGATCACTGCTTGGTTCGTCATCTTCAGGGTCCTTTTCCCCGGGGCCTCATCGCCGCCGGTAAGGACGTTATGACAGGCACTGAGACGAGTGTAAAGGACAATCCGACAGGCAGAGGAAAATATCTATGAACCTCATCGTCCACTACCTCCGTTCCATCGGCTACCTCGTGTTCACCAGCGATACGCAAGCCGTTGACCACGTCCGCTCGCTCGGCTTCCGCGCCTACAAGCCGGTGCCCAGCCCCACGCCAGTCATTGGCTCACGCTGGCAGCCCACACGCGGCACCGGCAAGAACGGCGCGGCCCGCAAGCTCAGCCCGCGCTGGATCGTCGGCGTCGGCGAGAACGACGTGTTCTACGCGCTCACGCAAGACGGCGCCGGCATCGCGATCGACAAGGCGTCGTGGGATCGGTGGGTGAGGAAGACGAAGGCGGAGGTGGGCAAATGAGCGATCTAACGCGCGGCCTATTTGCCAAACTCACCGCAGATCAAAAAGCCAAAGCCCTGTCCTACAGCGGGCCACAAGATCACGGACCTGCAGAATTTATGCGCCACACCACCCCCGTCGGCACGCTCCCGCGCACGTTCGTCACCGCGCCGACTCAAGCCGAAGCCGAACGCATCGCCGCGCTGATCGCGAAGGGGGAGAAGTGATGGATGATTATCATCTCAGGTTAGTGCCCCGTCCTGCGGGGAAGCCTAGGGACGAAGGGACCGACCAATCCGAAACCCACCCCGGCGCGATCGTCGACATCTCGGCGCGCGACAACGGCTGGCGCGAGGGCATCGCAAACGCGTGGCGTGCCTGCGAACACGCAGAGACAGCGCAGGAGTGCCGCACGGCAATCGAAGCGCTCGGGAATAGGGGGCCGAAGTGACCGGGTTCGTTGAGCCAGTAGACGTTGAGATTACGATACATGTTTCGCGTCTCTTTGACGCATGGGTTGTCACAAGCCCTGACGTTCCTGGCCTTTACATCAGAGGCAACACCCGAGAGCACGCGGTAAATCAAGTTCCGGCAGCACTCAAACTTATTCACAGCATCATTCAAGTTCAGTATGTCAAATGAGCATCGCCGACCAAGATAAGCGCTCCGCCGAACTCAAAGCCTTCGTGCTGGCGATCCAAGACGCCGTGTTCGACCAGCAATGCTACGGCGCGGGGTTCATTGAAGTGTCCGCGCTCGGCGTCAGGCATGTGCCGATTGGTGAATGGCGATCCAATAACGATCAGGAGGCCCAGTGAGCAAAACTTTTCGGTTTCTCTGTCAGTTGTTTGCGCCGAAGCCAAAGCCGTCAATTCCTCCGAGTTCAGAGGAATGCAGCGACGGTCTGATTGCTCTTGTTCTCCGGCACAGTGTCCTTCTCGCGGCGCCTGAGAACGAGAAGAGCGCCCTAGAGCGAGAACGACAGGTCCTTGCGATGCTCAAATCAGGAACGGGCATTAAGGGCCTGCCGCGCTCTCAATGGCAATCAGCCGCGATGCTTAATCGGGAGGTCCAGTGAGCAACATGACCGATCGCCTCGCCCACCTTCGCCCGCCGGATCACGGCACCGATGGACCCGCTCAGCAGTCTCGCCCGTCTCGGTTGATTGAGACCATCCAAGCCGGCGTCAAATGCCGCGAGATGGCCGGCACGCATCCGATCGACATTTGGACTCGTACCACGCAGCTTACAGAGCGGCAGATTAACGCGGCGTGGCATCTCACCAAGGAGTTCCAGCGCGGGTTTCCAGCGCGGCCTGTAACGTCGTCCATTGGCACGGCGCGCGGGATTGACCACAGCCCAGAAGCCGCCGTTGCCATGACGCAGGCGCGTCGCAATTACGATGGGCTGATGAGCAAGATTCCACATGAGTGCCGTCACGCTCTCGCTCGCATGGTGCGCGGCGAGTATCCCGGCATCAGCGGCGGACTGCAGCTTATTCGGGTCGGGACTGAGCGGCTGGCTGATGTGCTGCAGTTGCCGCGAGAGACGTTTACGAACGACAGGGGGTGGGAGTGAGCGATTACGCACGTCTTGGAGGTGTTCAATTACTTTTTCTAGAGACGACTGGTTCTGATGATGTCGTTGGAGAACGAGCGCACCTCAATATCGACTATGCGCAATGGAGCGGCAGTGATTTTGAATTTTTGCTTCATCTCGACGGCCGTGTAAAAAAAGGCGACTCTGGTTGGGCAAATGAGTGGGAAGCTGGTTGTTTAGTGCCCGTGAAAAAAGCTCGTGTGCTCCATGCGTGGCTTGGGTTCATGCTCAATCAGATTGATGCAGGTCATGTGCCGACTAAGGGACCTGTCTTTGAAGATGAAGACTCTTGACTCCTCCCAAAAATCTGCTAACTGGGAACCGACAGCACACTTGCGCCCACAGCGCAGTGTGCTTTTCTCGTTTTAGAGCGCTGATATGGCAGCACGTCTTAGCCCCAAGCATGACGCGGCAACGCGCGAGAAGATCAAGACCAGTCAGCTTGTCAACAGGTTGCAGGGGTTTACGCTTTCTGAGCCGGATGCCACGAGCGGCAAACCGATCCAGATGAGCGGCGATCAGGTCCGCGCTTGCATCGCTTTGCTCAAGAAAGTCATCCCGGATTTGGCTGTTACGCAGCACACGGGCGACAGCGACAACCCTATCCAGACGAACATGACCATCAGCTTCCGCAGCCCGCCTAAGTGAGCGAAGCCGCAGAGATTGAGTTTCCCGAAGCCCTTTCGTTCCTGTTTGAACCGGCTCGCTACAAGGTTCTCTACGGTGGCCGAGGCGGCGCCAAGTCCTGGGGCGTTGCCAGAGCGCTGCTGATGGAAGCAGCTGCTGCACCTCTTCGCGTGCTGTGCGCGCGTGAGCTGCAGAAATCCATTGGTGACAGTGTTCACAAGCTGCTGGCGGATCAGATTGACGCGCTGGGCTTGGGCTGGTTCTACACGGTGCAGAACACCAGCATTCGCGGTCAGAACGGCACTGAGTTTCTGTTCGCTGGCCTGCGACATAACGTCACGTCAATCAAGAGCTTTGAAGGCGTCGACCGTACTTGGATCGAAGAAGCGCAGACGGTCAGTAAGGCGAGTTGGGACATTTTGATCCCGACGATCCGCAAGGCTGGCTCGGAAATCTGGATCACGTTCAATCCGGAGCTTGATACCGACGAGACGTGGAAGCGGTTTGTGGTTAGTCCGCCGACCGGGGCCGTCGTTCGCAAAATCGGCTGGGCTGACAACCCATGGTTTCCCGACGTGCTGCGCCAGGAGATGTTGGACCTAGAAGCTCGTGACCCCGATGCGGCGCTGGTCGTTTGGGGCGGTCATACGCGGCACACACTCGACGGCGCGATTTACGCAACCGAGCTACGAGACGCGGTCAAGGAAGGCCGCATCACTCGGGTTCCCTATGACCCGACGAAGCCGGTGCATACGTTCTGGGACTTGGGGTGGGCGGATAACACGTCGATCTGGTTCGGCCAGGTCGTCGGGTTTGAAACCCGCGTTATCGACTTCTACCAAGATAGCCAGAAGCCGCTGGATCACTACCTGAGGGTCTTGCAGGATCGGGCCTACGTGCTGGGCACATGTTGGCTCCCACACGACGCGAGGGCCAAGCAGCTTGGCACCGGCCGCTCGGTTGAGGAGTTAATTCGTGCGGCCGGACGCACGGTGCAGATCGTGCCTCAGCTTGGCGTGGCTGACGGTATCAACGCAGCGCGGACGATCTTCCCGAACGTGTGGATTGATGAGGAGCGATGTGCCGACGGGCTGCAGTGCCTGAGGCGGTATCGCTACGAGGTCGATCAGGCTACAGGGCAGTTCAGCCGCACACCGTTGCACGACGACGCCTCACACGGGGCTGACGCGTTTCGGTATCTGGCGGTCGCGCTGAAGGAAAAGGCGCCGCGCAAGGTGGTGCGGTCGATTCCGAGAGCGCCGCAGGGCGGTGCGACAGGATGGCTTCGGTCATAGCAGGACCGGTCGCAATGCTCGCTTTGATCGCCGGATTGACCGTCCTCGTTCTCCTCGTGCTGTGCTTCGCCGCGAGCGCGATCAAGCTAGATCACTAGGTTCCCGCATGAACATTGAAGCCGGCCAGATGTGGAGCATTCCGCCCCATGGGCCGGACATTCACGTTCACGCTGCGGCCACTCAGGAGCTTGCTGAGCCGGTCATCAGCTACAGCGTGGGCGGACGGAACGGCGGCACCTACGAGAAGCCCTTGAGCGCGTTCGTGGCGGCAATGACGCGGCTCAGCGCGCGGCGGGTGCCGTAGATGGCCCGCGGTGACGACAAGATCATTGCCGAAGCCAAGGCACGCTACGAGCGCTGCATGTCGTGGGAAGGCACCGCCCGGCAGAACTGGCTCAACGACGTCAAGTTTGCGAACGGCGACGACATCAACGGCTATCAGTGGGGCGATGCGTTTCAAGGCCGAGTTAACGAGGACCGCCCGACGCTGACGGTCAACAAGACCCGCGCTCACCTGCTGATGCTGGTCAACGACGCGCGCCAGAACAAGGCAACGATCAAGTTCACGCCCTCTGGCGGCGGCAGCACATATGAGGCCGCGCAGATCCTTGAGGGCTTGGCGCGTCAGATCGAATACCAGAGCAACGCGTCGCAGGCGTACGACAAGGGCATCTGGGATCAGGTGCAGGGCGGCATCGGCTATTGGCGCGTCAACACGAAATACGTCGACGAAGACTCAATGAACCAAACGGCGTCGATCGACCGGATTGCCGATGCTCTGTCGGTTTGGATCGACCCGGACATTGAGCACTACGACGGGTCGGACGCCAAGTTTGCGTTTATTGAGAACAAGCGTCTGACCGAAGATGCCGAGCGCGATTACCCGGTAATTCGCGAGGGCCGTTCCAAGTCGGTTTTTGACGGCACGGGCCAGGTGTGGCACGGCAGCGATTACACCCGCGAAGTGGAGTATTTCCGGGTTACTGAAGTCAAGGACAAGCTGCACGTCTTGCCCGATGGCTCGCTGATGCGCGAGGGCGATGCTGAGGCGTCGGAGGACGCGTTGCGTGGTCTGCTGCTTCAGCATCGCGAGATCGACGACAAGGACAACGAGATCAAGGCCGTCGAGATGCTGCGGTCGGTTTCGACGCGGTCGCGCGAGATCAAGGACACCAAGGTCGAGTGGTTCAAGATCGTCGGCGATAAAATCGTGGAGCGCCGCGATACGGTGTTCGACACGATCCCGATCGTTCGGTGTGTCGGCGAAGAGTTCGTCATTGACGGTCGGCTTGATCGCCGCGGTCATGTGCGGGCGATGCGCGATCCGCAGCGGATGTATAACTACTGGACGTCAATGGCGGCGGAGCAAGTGGCCTTGCAGCCCAAGGCTCCGTTCATCGGAAGTGCTGAGTCAATTGAGGGGCACGAGCACCTCTGGGAAGCGGCCAACACCGAGAGTAAAGCAGTTCTCACCCACAACGCCTTTGACGATCAAGGGCGCCCACTGCAACCACCGGCACGCTCTACTCCGCCCGTCATGGCGCAGGCGTTCATGGCGGGGCTCTCACAGGCCGACCAGCAGATGATGATGGTGACGGGCCAGTATCCGTCGGAACTCGGCCGACCCGGCAACGAGACGTCGGGCGTTGCCATCCAGCAGCGCCAGCGGCAGGGCGACACGGCGACCTACCACTACATCGACCATCAGGCGGCAGCGATCCGATACACGGGGCGCCTGCTGCTTCAGGCGCTGCCACGCATCATGGACACCCAGCGCGTGCTGCAGGTGCTCGCGATGGACGGCAAGCAGAGTGAGGTGCACGTCGATCCCGATTTGATGCAGGCGCACCAGGTCGTGCCGGACCCACAGCCGCCGGAGCCGACGATGCAGGGTCAGCCCAAGTCGGATCAGGACAAGGCAATTGACAGCGTGCGGACGCTGTGGAACCCGGCGATCGGCAAATACAGCGTTGAGGCTGACGTCGGCCCGTCGTTTGGCACGCAGCGTCAGGAAGCGTTCAACGCGTTCACGCAGATCGTCAGCCAGAACAAGGAACTGATGCAGGTCGCCGGCGATCTGTTGTTCAAGAACGCCGACTTCCCTGGTGCTGACGAGATGGCCGAGCGGCTACGCCGGATGCTGCCTCCGCAAGCAACAGGCGCGGGGCCGTCTCCGGCGGAGGCGCAACTCAAGCAGCATCTCGACATGGTCATGCAGCAGGGCGGCCAGATGGCGAAGCAGGCTGACACCGAACAGGCCGATCTGAAGCAGAAGCTCGACGCGGCGCAGGCTCAGCTGAAGGCACGCGATACCAAAGCGGACAACGACACCTACGACGCCGAGACGCGACGCCTGCAGGCGATCACTGCGGCAGATCCTGACGTCGCTAAGGTGCTGGCTCGCTCGATGCTATCGGAGCTGTTGGGCATGCCGGCGCTGCCGATCATTCAGGCGCATCAGGCTGAAGACGTCTTGCACCAGCAGGCGCTTCAAGCCGGTGCGCCTGGCGCCATGGGCGGGCCGATGGCGCCGCCTGGGATGCCGACAGGGATGGAGACAGCGGATGGTCAGCAACCCTCCCAGTGACTTCTACACGCACTATGCGCCCGCATCGGCGCCAGTGTCTGACACCTCTGGCATGCCGCAGCCCTCGGGGCCGCTGCCTCAGTATCCGAACGACGCGGCGGCTCGCGCTGCCGGGCTACAGGACTGGGCGTTCTATCTGAACTCGGGCGGTGTCCAGCAGCTTCAGGGGAGCTAGCGAATGTCGGACACTGATCTCACGGGCGTCCCGATTGCGATTGTGTCGGCAAGCTCTCCAATGCTGGGCGACTTGGATCAGCTGACCAAGCTGGCGTCCGACGTTGATCTGAGGTTTACGGCCGGTAAGAACGCCCGACTGGCGCAAGTGGGGGCATTGGACGCCCGCACGACGGCGCTAGAGGCTCGCGCGCCTGTTCCTGGGCCAGCGGGCAGCGACGGAGCTGTTGGGCCTCAGGGGCCGCAGGGATTGGCTGGCGCGCCCGGTCTAAAAGGCGACACGGGCCTGACTGGTGCAGTCGGCCCGCAAGGCCCTGTTGGTCAAACGGGCGCGGTCGGACCGAAGGGTGATACTGGCGCATCGGGTGCGATCGGGCCCCAGGGCTTGCAGGGCGCGAAGGGTGACACTGGGGCAATCGGTCCGACAGGTGCAACCGGCGCGGCGGGGACCAACGCTAACCTCGTCGCTGCGACGCTCGCCACGCTCGGAAGCATCAAGGCTAACGTCACGCTCATCCAGCGCACGACGACGCCAATCAGCGTGAATCTCCCAGCAATCTCGGTGCTGGGCTTAACGGCCCTTGTTGCAACAACAACGGCCACGGTTACGGGCGTGCAAATAGGTGATGCTGTTCAAGCGGTGTTCTCGGGCGTCCCGCCAGTTGGTCTTATTCCGACTGGGGCGCAAGTGACTGCTGCCAACACGGTGCTGGTGACGTTCTCCGCAACGCAGGCGGTTGCGCTTGCTGCGGGTGCGCAATCTCTCAATTTCTTCTGGATGCGGTAACCGATCCACGAAGCATCCCTGCCGGCTGGGGTTCAGCCGAGCTACCGGCGATAGCCGCGCGAGTAGGACAAGAGCATGAGTGAAACGCAGGCCGAGAACTCGGCTCCGGAAGAAATCAAGAACGACCAAATTGCCGAGCAGGCGCCCGAAGGTGAAGCGCCGGCCCCAGACACCCCGCCCGAGCCAGAAGCCAAGCCCGAGCCTCGTGAGCCCGATTGGTATCGCAAGCGCATCGGCGACATGACCCGCAAATATGCGGACAGCGAGCGGGACCGCGAAGCACTCCGGGAGCGCCTTGCCCAGGCTGAGCAGAAGCGTGAGGAAGAGGGCGAGCGGCGTTACACCGCTGCTGAGCT
This sequence comes from Terriglobus sp., assembly GCA_965200815.1. Lineage (GTDB taxonomy): Bacteria > Acidobacteriota > Terriglobia > Terriglobales > Acidobacteriaceae > Terriglobus. The sequence goes on from CBDAVC010000004.1 coordinate 38,615, forward strand.
CCGCGCTGAAGCGACCAAGCAGGCTGAGCAGATTGCGTCTCGTCGAGTGCAGGAAAGCGCCCTGCAGCGGATCGGAGAGGCCGGGCAGACCGAGTTCTCAGCCGCAGCTTGGAACGCCTCGTGCAACACGCTGGCGGACATGGGCGCCAACGAGAAGCCGGAGTTTCTGTCGCTCATCGCCGAACTGCCGAACGGTCACGCCGTCCTGCATCAGCTCGGCAGCGATCCCGATACTGCCTACCGCGTGCTGCACATGAGCCCGGCGCGCATGGCGATGGAGATCGGCAAGCTGAGCGTTGCGGCGAGTTCTCCGAAAGCGGAGCCGTCGCGTTTGGCGGCTGTGTCTCGTGCGCCGGCTCCGATTGCTCCGTTACAGGGACGCGGGACGGTGGTGGAGACGGACTTGAGCAAGATGAGCACCGCCGAATACATGAAAAAGCGCGGTTACGCGTGAGTTCTGATCCTTTGCCTCCGGCATCGGAATGGTCCCCGCCCGTCATGTACGACATCGTAATTGACCGATATAGAGCCGTTTCCCAGGCTGATGTTGATCAAATGCAAAAGGAATTGCGGGATCTTCGCAACGCGCTGCAGTCAGTAAGCGTAACCGTAAATGGCTTAAAAGAACTTCGTTTGGACATCCAGCGCAAGCTGAGCGACTAACGGCGACGATTAAGGAAGGCTAGCACCGCTATCCTTCTGTAATCGGTTCGCCGATCATCAGGCCAAGCCTGATCCGGGTCTAATCCCGAGCGACTAGCGGACCATCTCAGGGTTAGCCAAGGCCAATTCTCGACCCGAGACGGCAATCGACCGCGCAAGAACCGTCACTGGTGAGCGCGTCCTCTTTTGTCTCGCGACATCGCGACTTTCGGGATACCCCAAACGTGGCAAATAATCTTCTCACGCCGACCGTCATTACGCGGGAGGCTCTGGCCCTCTTCGTCAACAGCAACGCCTTCATCAAGAAGGTGCCGCGGCAGTACGACGACCGCTTCGCCAATGCGGGCGCCAAGATCGGCACCACGCTGAGCATTCGCAACCAGAACGACTACGTCGTCCGTTCCGGTCCGACTGCAGTGCCGCAGAGCACGAACGAAACGGCTCAGCCGCTCGTTGTGGCGACCCAGAAGGGCGTCGACATGGCGTTCTCGTCGCTCGACTACACGCTCACCATTGATGACTTCTCCGATCGCTACCTCAAGCCGGCGATGAACAATCTGACGGCCAAGGTCGCCAGCGACATCATCGGCGGGTTGGTCAAGGTCCCGAACATCGTCCACGCGGTCGACGGCAGCGGCAACACGATCAGCCCTGGCTTCGACGAGTGGGCAACGGCAGGTGCGGTGCTCGATACCCGCAACGCGCCGCGCGACGGCAATCGCTTCGTGGTGGTCGATCCCATCACGCAGGCTCGCACCCTCAGCGCCTTCAAGGGCCTGTTCAACAACCAGCAGAAGGTTGGCGAGCAGTACACCCGCGGCATGATGGGCACCGACGTGCTCGGCTTCGACTGGATGATGGACCAGTCCATTCCGGCGCATAAGGAAGCCGCCTACGGCACGCTGCCGACCGTCAACGGGGCTAACCAGACCGGCTCGGCGCTGACCGTCACCGTTACGACGGCACCGATCAATCAGGGCGACATCATCCAGGTTGCTGGCGTCAATGCGGTCAACCGCACCAACAAGCTGACCACCGGTTTGCCGATGCAGTTTGCGGTGACGGCGTTCGTTCCGGCTGGCTCGACGGTCATTCCGATCTATCCGCCGATCGTCGGTCCGGGCGTGGGCGGGGCGGACGCGGCTGGCATGACGGTCGATGCGCTGCCGGCGAACGGTGCGGTCATCTCCGCGCCGATCAAGGCGGGCGAGACGTATCGCTCCAATCTGGCCTTCCACTCCGATGCGGTGACGATGGTCACGGCCGACCTGATCCTGCCGCAGGGCGTGCATCAGGCTGCGCGCGAGACCTACGACGGCGTGTCCATGCGAATGGTCACGGCGTTCGACGTCATTAGCGACCAGCTCATCACCCGCTTCGACGTCGTCTACGGCTACGCCTGGATTCGTCCGGAGTGGGCCGTGATTGTTCCTGACCGTCTGTAGGATCGTCAATGACCAAGCAATCTCCCGAAGAGCAGGCTCTTGCGGATGCCGTCGAACGTCTCCGCGAGGGCATGGGCAACGCCGCTCTCGTTGCCCAACTCCGTCAGCACTTGTCGAATGCCGACAGCCAGGAGCGTTCTACCCAGTATCCTCGGGCGCTCTACCGCAAGGACGGTGAGGTAAAGACCGTCGTTTCGCAGCATGAGGAAGACGCGGCGGCGGATGACGGTTTCGGCCGTGATCCGCATCCGATCCATCGTGGGCTGGCTGGCCCGCAAATCGACGACATGCCGGATCAAGCGGAGCGGATTGCCGCGCGACGTGGTCGGCCGCCGAAGGCTGCGATGCAGCCTGACGCGTCGGCAGTCGCCGAACATCCTGACACCGCCTCCGCTCCCGATCTCACGAACGAGAAGGAATAAGCCATCATGGCAATCACCCGCATGCCTGATTCCCTGCCGACGACCGTCTACCACCCGGTGCACGGTGCTCGGCAGATCACCGACTTCAACGACATCGGCAAGCTCGGCCCGGATTGGTTCCCGACCGCCGAAGAAGCCGACATGCATCGCACTTGGACTGAAGCCAAGGTGACGATGCACCACAACCAGGCCGTCAAGGCTTCGGTCGCGACCGGCAACGGCGTGCCTGAGGGGCCGGCGCCTGGCGATGCGTCGGCGCCTCAGGGCGTCGTGCGCAACAGTGTGGCGGCTCAGGAAAGCCTCGACGCGGGCAACGCCGAGCCTCTGTAATCTCAGTCAGTCTTCGTAGTCTTCGTAAGACTGACGAATGCTGATTGAGACCGAAAAGCCTTCGGCAGTATGTTCAGCTTGATAGTTTGCTGAAAAACCTGCTCCGTTTTCAGTCATAATCGCGTCATGCAAATTTTTTGCATAGCGAGATAGCAACTCAGACAAAGGATTGGGGGCGTCGTTCGCCTTTTGTGCGGCGGCCTCAATCTTTTCGATGATGACAGCCAAATCAGCGGCGTTCGGATTTCTGGTGGACATATCTGCCTTATTGGTGAGGGTTGGGATGCCAAATACTAGCATGCTTCCCGCATGACACCGCGTCAGATTTGCACGCTCGCCCTCAAAATGTGTGGCGCTCTCGGCGTTGGGCAAACCGCCCTCGCCGAGGACACCAACGACACGTTCACGCTGCTCAACATGATGCTTGGCCAGTGGTCGCAAAAGCGGTGGCTGGTCTATCACCTGATAGACGTCACCGCGCCGATCAGCGCGAACGGCACCATCACGCTCGGCGCTGGCGGCACCATCAACACGCCGCGGCCGGATCGGATTGAGGCTGCGTTCGCGCGCTATGCGATCGGGTCAGGCCCTATTGATTACCCGCTTGAGATCATCGAATCCCGCGCCGACTGGAACGCAATCGGCCTGAAGGGAATGACGGGGCTGCCGTCAGCCGTGTTCTACGACAGCGGGTATCCGCTCGGCACGGTCTATGTGTTTCCGCAGCCTGCGGTGCTCTACGAAATCCACCTGTCGCTGAAGCAGGCGCTACCGTCGTTCGGCAATCTTTCGGACGATCTGAACCTGCCGCCCGAGTATGAGGAGGCGATCCTTTACAACCTCGCGGTCCGGCTGTTCCCGATGTATGGGCTCTCGCCGCGCGCCGACGTCGTGACGCTCGCCAAGGTGTCGCTGAACACGATCCGCAACAGCAACACCCAGATCGCGAACCTCCGCATGCCTGCCGGGCTGCCGGGGCGGCGCTTCATGGGGCGTGGCGGCGGGCTGGCTTATGGCGTGGGTCTGCCGCCGGGCAATGGCAATGGCGATGGCGGCACAGTTACACCGCCTCCGCCGCCCGGTGACAATTCGGCTGTCAGTCCAGTGCTCAACGTCGGCGTGCTCAATCGCATGGTGCTTGCCAAGGGCAGCGGTGACTTCGCAAGCCAGCAATTCTCTGCCGAGTTCCTTGGCGGAACCTCCCCCTGATTATCATTCGCGGAGCCAGTATGTCCCGAACCCAAATCGCTACGAGCGGCTTGTCCGATCTCGGCAGTCCCGTCGCGACTAAGGTCGACGTGGAGAACGCGCTGGCGCTGTATGTGACAGAGTCAAACTTCAGCGCAGCGAAAGCAACAGTCTCCGTTGCGGAGTTCTTGCTGCCGGGTGACAGCGCCGCTGACAGCGGGCCTGTTTTCCAGCGTGCTCACGATGCAGTGCCAGCGGGCACGGTGTTGCTGATCCCGGCGAGGCTGGACGGCAACGAATACAGCATGACCACCGGGGTCACGATCAGCAAGGCAATCAAGCTGATCAGCTACAGTGGCGTGCACGTCAACGGCGGCATCACTGGGTTCACGGTCAACGCAACCGGCGCCTGCATTGAGGGCCTGCGGCTCTATGGCGACCGGTCAAACGGCAACCAAGGCATCCTGCTGCAGGGCACCAAGAACCACGTCACCAACTGCATGTTTCAGGACTTCGACAGCGGCCTCGTCAGCGGAGAGGGCGGGTCGGAGCATGTCGTCCTCGGCAACCGGTTCTACAATTCCCGCACCCGCGCGATCTGGGCGCGAACGAACGGGGTTGGCCCATTTCTGATCGGCAACACGTCGTCCAATTCGATCCCCCCGCTGGTCGGCGGTCTGCACTTGCAGGGCAGCGGCACGTTCGTGCACATGTGCGATTTCATCCAGGGCGGCGTCGTCATCGAGCCAGACACCGACGAGGTGGACTGGAACTTCTTTACTCAGTGCTCTTTCGACACGAACACGACCGGCGACGGCCTGCTGATCCGCAACAACACGAGCTACCGCGTTCGGGGCGTCTATCTCACCGGCTGCTGGTCAAGCACATGCCAAACTTCTGGCATTCGTACGATCGGAAGCGGAGTGATCGACGAAGTTATTATCACCGCGCACATCGCCAAGAACAACTTTGCAGAGGCGATCCGGCTTGAGGCCGGCAACAACATCCAAATTGACGGGTGTTCCTTGATCGGTTGTTCTGGCAGCGGCGTCGGTGCTGCATCGACCCTTTACGTCAGCACGCCGGGCTACGTGCAGGTGCGTGATGGGCGCTTTCTCTCAACGGGCACGGGCCTTAACTCAACCCCAGCGCACCACATTGAACTTGGCACAACGGCAGGCGGCGTCGATGTGGACGGCACCACGTTTGACCTGCAGACCACCGGCAAGGTTCTGTTCTCGGCAGCCCCATCCGGTCGTCTGACCGTTGGACGTGTCATGGGGGCCTCCCTCGAAACGTCCGGCCTGACGCAGATTCTGCAGGGGCAGACGAGTGTCGTGGTGGCGCACGGCTTAGCAGTCGCACCGCAAAAGTGGCAGATCATGGTGACGCCTAACGGTCAGGTCGGGAGCGGATGGTGGATCGACAGCATCGGCGCGTCGTCGTTCACCATCCACTGCGATAGCCCGGTCGCCGGGAACGTGCTGTTCGGTTGGGCCGCGACGGTCAAAGCGGTCTAGCAAATATGGCGCGCATTGCACTGACCGGCGGAGCTTACGCGCTGCCGTCGGTCATTGCTGCCAATCAGGTCTGCAAGAACCTTTATCCCGAAGTCGTGCCGCAGCAGCAGGGCGAACCGACCCCGACGACGCATTTGCTGACTCCTGGGCTAATCACGCTCGGGGCGCTTCCGACAGGGCGGCCGGACCGCGGCTCCTACCGCGCAACCAATGGGTTCGCCTATGCGGCTTGCGGTGCGGCGCTCTACAAGATCGTGTCGCCGACGTTGTATCAGCTAATCACCATCATCGGCGATGCCGACACGCCGGTTTCAATGGCGGACAATGGCGTCGATCTCTGCCTTGTGGACGGCACAAGCGGGTGGTTCGTTGATCTTGTGACGGACGTGCCGGCGCGGATTGTGGACGATGCATTTTACCCAGCCGATCGCGTCGATTACATCAGCACCTCTTTCGTGTTCAATCGTGCTGGCACGCGACAGTTCTTCCTAGGCGACAGCATCGCCCGCACGTTCGATCCGCTCTACATCACCAACAAGGCGGGACGGCAAGACAAGGTCATCTCACATGCCGTCACAGGCGGCAATTTGTGGATCTTTGGTCAGGACTCTAGCGAGGTATGGTCCTATAGCGGAGCGGCTGATTTCCCGCTTCAGGCGGTGCCGGGTGCGATCGTCGAGCACGGGTGCATTGCGGCGCACAGCCTCGGGCGGACAGACAAATCGGTGTTCTGGCTGTCTCGCAGCAAGGACGGCGTCGGGATTGTGCTCCAGTCCTCAAGCTACGAGGCCAAACGCGTCAGCACGCACGCGCTGGAGCAGGCGTTTAAGGGCTATGCCGACTTGTCGACGGCGCGCGGGTCGATGTATCAGCTTGGCGGTCACACGTTCTACGTGCTGAGCTTCGCCGAGGCGTCTTGGTCCTATGACCTCGCCACCGGCCTTTGGCATCAATGGATGTGGCTTGACGCAACGGGCGTTGAGCGGCCGTGCCGGGCGGGCTCAATCGTCAGTACGCTGGATCGGCTGATTGCGGTCGATCGCTACGACGGCACGGTCTACGAGTTGAGCTCTGCTGCCTTGACCGATGCCGGCGCGCCAATCCGCCGTGTTCGGTCGTTCCCGCACTCTTCGGGTGGCGGACGTCGCATTCGATATCTTGAGTTCATCGCCGATATGCAGCCCGGCGCGATGCCTGGCGGGAGCAGCGATGCGCCGCCGCTCGTCAGCTTGCGCTGGTCGGATGATGAAGGCGTTTCGTGGAGCAATGCTGTTGAGCAGAGCTTCGGCGCGACGGGACAATACCGAGTGCGTCCGACGTGGCGGCGACTTGGTGTCGCGGCTGACCGCATCTGGGAACTGAGTTGGAGCGCTCCGGTGCCGACGGCTCTGAACGGCGCATTTGTCACGGCCGAGGCTGCGGCGACCTAAGAGTGCAGAGATTGGCTAGGCGTGAATAACGGCATGATGCCGTCAACCACATCGCCTTCAATGGTTTCCCCCTTCCAAGGGCGCCACCAAAGACCGGCGATATTGAAATAGGGTGGTTCATTTCCAGAACGCCATACTTTGGAAGTTGCCCATTCGTATCGGCGACATTCTACCCACTCGCCATGAGGCGGTCGAAGATAGAGCCATTTGATAAAGCCATTGTTTCTGAGATTTTGCTCAAAGTCGTCGAAATTCTTGAGTTCAAGATCATCAGCGGCGGCCCGCTTCTTTGCAGCTAAATCAAAAGGCCACATGGTCTTTTCTCCGCAGGGTTTTGCATGACCGCATTCTTGCTTCAAGCGCCGAAGATAAGCTTCTCGGATGCGAACGGCTATCCGCTCGTCGCCGGCACCATTGATGTTTACTCGCCCGGCACGACCATGCGCAAGGATACGTGGCAGGATCGCGACAAGACCATCCTGAACACCAACCCGATCGTGCTGGATGCCCGCGGCGAGGCGATCGTGTTCGGCGAGGGCACCTATCGCTTCATCGTTCGCGATGTTCTCGGCAACCTGATTTACGACCAAATCACTGACGTTTCGCTGCAGGTCGGCCCCGCTGGTCCGGGCACGCCAGGCGTTACGATCATCCCGAACCTCGACGTAACCGGCGCCACAGACGTCTCCTCACTGATCAACGCCGCGCTTGCCAGCATCCAAGCAGCAGGGGGCGGAACGCTTGCTCTGCCCATCGGCAAGCTCAAGATTGGATCAACCCTCAGCATCAGCGCATCGGGCGTGAAGATCAGGGGTTCGGGTCGCGGCGCACCGCACGACATTGAACCGCTCTCGGCCGCCACAACGCAGTTGATCTGGGCGGGCGCGAATGGCGGGACACTCATTCAGATCAGCCCGATTGCCTCCAGCACGGCGCAGAAGCTGGCTGACGTCGAGGTGTCGGCGTGCGCGCTGATCTCGGGCGCTTACCCTTACGACACGGCTGCCGCCTACGGCATCCTCATGGCGAGCACGCAGAACAGCCTGATTGATGTCTCGACTTACGAGTTCAAGACGGCCGCGATTGCGACGACCACGGTGACGCCGTTGGGCGAGGCCGGGAACTGCGAGGGCAACACTATCAGCCTTCGGTTCCGGCAGATCAACACGTCCGGCACTGCTCTGCAGCTCGGCGGCAACACAAACTCCAATACTTGCCACAATACCTTTCCGATGGTTTGGGGATATATCAACTCAGGAATTGGTATTGATTTTCAGGATGCCGATAATAACAGGCTGGAGCAGGTATGGATTGATCGCATTCAAGGCGGCACGGGTGTAAATCTGTTTTTCCGGGCAGCGGGTGGATCGCGTGGATTTGGCGGCGGTCGCACTAACGTTCTTGAACAGTTTAGCCAAAGTGTGCATTCAGGATTGATCTATTGCGAAGGCACAGAGACGGTAGGGGTTGCTACCCCATCTTACGCAAACCGGATTGTTTCTTTTGACAGCGCAAATACATCTATCACAACCCAAATTGGAACGGGTGCATCATTCTTTTGGTCAAGCAATCTATTTGGCGAGGGCGTTAGAGAAGCTGTCACCAATCAATATGAAGGGCACCGTCAGCGGTCAGATGGACTGATCGAATTTTGGGGATCTGGCTCTGGATTTTATGGGACCGGACAACAAAACCGCATCACTCTCCCGTTTGGATGCTCTCGTATTTTGTATGTGTTCGGCAATGCTCTGACCACAGATCAAGCAGCCGCGCCAAACTGCATCCCAGAATCAAGTGGTAATAGCTTCATACTCTTTTCGCCGTATTACGCCCAATACACTTATCATGGTTTGGCGCTCGCCTGATGGTCACGCAGCAGCCGATTCCGCAGCCAACGTTCCCGCTCGTCGATACGTCCGGCATCATCAATGACGTCTGGTATCGGTTCCTGTCGTCGCTCTTCGCGCGTACGGGCGGCAATCTCGGCACTCCGTCCGGCGGCACGACAACGCCGCCCGGATACGCGCAGCTGCAGTCGGCCGTGAGAGACCTGCAGACCAAGGTGCCGCTGTTGGCGGCAGCGCAGGCGGATCAAGACGTCCTGAGTGCCGCTGAACTGAGTCTGATGACTGCTTCGGGGCTCTCAGCGGAGCAAATCGGCACGCTGCAGACGGCTATTGCCGATTTGCAGATCCAGATTGCCTACCAAGCTGAGGATTTCGCGTAATGGCGCTTCAGTTCGCTGCCCTACAGCCGGGCGTTGTACTGGCAGCCACGGCCACGCCGCTCTACACGGTGCCGACGGCACGCACCGCGCTGGTAAAGCAGGCCGTTTTCACTAATGCCAGCAGTGCGGCAGTCACCATTACCGTCAACGTCGCCAGGAGCGGCGGCGGTAGCCTTGTCCTAATTTCACAGCGCAGTCTGGCGGCCAATTCCTCGTTTTCCTCGGCAGAGCTTGCCGGATTGGTGCTGCTGGCAGGCGATGCCGTGACCGCAACGGCGTCGGCCGCAGCGTCGGTCAATGCCTTCATGAGCGGGATCGTCCAGTGATCGTCACGGATGCGCGCTCCGAGCACGTTCCTGCGCTTCTCGCTCGCATGGGGCAGGTGCGCGTGAAGTGGCTGGCTGATCGGGCGCAGGGTGACGCTGCATTGCGCATTGATGAGAGCATCCGGCTGAGCGCCATTACGTGGTGCGGCCAAGATGAAGCCGGTCCAGTCATGTTTGGTGGCGTGATCCCCCAGAAAGACGGCTCTGGCTACGTTTGGCAGATCATCGCCGGGGTTGAACGCAACAAGCGCGCATACCTGACGGCAAGCCGGGTGCTTATCGACCAGGGATTGCGGCATTTTAGCCGGCTTGTGACGGTCATTGAGGCTGAGTATCGGGCCGCCCTGCACCATGTGCGGCGAAATGGTTGGGCAATCGGAGCCCCTGAGATGATCGAGGGCATTTTGGCGCACCGCTGCGAGAGGACGCGATAGATGTCGGATACGTTCGGGATTGGCGGCGTCGCTCAGGCTGCCGGCAACGTCGCTAGCTCGGCCATTCAGGCTAATGCGATCAACAGCGCGGCCGATAAGCAGGCGGCATCGGCAAAATACGCGCAGGATCTGATTCAAGGCCGCTACGACACCACGCGGACGGACTTCTCGCCGTATCGGTCGCTCGGGCAGACTGGCATCGACGCGATCACGGGCAATTTGGCTGCGTTTTCCAGCACCGACAGCCCCTACACGCAGCTGTTGAAAGAGAACCTGCCCGGCATTCCGGGGGCAATGACGATTGAGAGCCTTAAAGCGACGCCGGGCTATCAATTCACGCTGGATCAGGGGCTTAAGGCGACGCAAAACAGCGCGGCGGCTCGCGGACTGGGCGTTTCCGGCGCTGCCTTGAAGGGCGCTGCCAACTACGCGACGGGGTTGAGCGATCAGACCTACAACACGCGCTTCAACCAGCAGCAGCAGCTATTCAACAACCAGCAGAACGTGTTTGGCGACGTTCAGACGCTCTACAGCAACGATCAGACCAGCAAATCGAACGCGTGGAACCGGCTGGCGGGCTTGGTCAACACCGGACTCAGTGGAGCAGGGCAGACCGCGACGATCGGGGCCAATGCGGCCAATCAAACCGCACAAATCGCACAGAGCGCGGGGAATGCGCAGGCTGCGGCGGGAATTGCGACCGGCAATGCGCTCAGCGGCGGGTTGAACGGGGTTGGCAACGCGATCCAGCAGAATGAGGCGTATAATCGGCTGTTTGGCACAGGTTCTTCCGGTGGAGGCATCTACTCCGATGGCAGCAGCGGCAATGGAACCTTCGGCAGCGCCGGCACAACCTACGATAACTGGAAGTCGTAATGTCTGAAACCAAAGCCTCTGGCGGGGTCGACGGCGTTAGCGTCTATGGGCTCGCCAACAAGCCGACCGTCGCGGCTCTCTCGCCGATGGACGTGCTCACTCAAGCCGGTCAGACAGCCGCGCTGGTCAACGCCAATCGCCTGTTCCAAGCGCGCGTGGCGGCCGGTCAGGTGCAGCAGCAGGCCATTAACCCCGACACGGGCGACTATGACCCGCGCTCCGCTAACAGGCTCCTGTCGCAAGCCCCTGCGGCTGCAGCAGTTGCGGCTGAGGGGATCGGCCAGAACCAAGCGCTCCAGGGGCAGCAGCAAGCCCTCAGTCAGAACCGAGCCGGCGTCATTAATTCGATGATCACGCCGTTGCTGACCGTGCCGGACGGCGCTTTGCACGATGCGGCAGCCGAAACCCTTCAGCGCGCGGTAACGCAGGGTCTGATCCCGGCTGATCAAGCAACCGCGCTTGCATTGAAGCTGCCCAACGATCCCGTGGCGCTGCGCAAGGTGTTGCAGCAGACCCAACTTTCGGCGATGGCCCCGGAGAGCCGTCAAGCGCAGATTTACGGCACGCCGGGTGCGGTGGACAACGGCGGGTTCAACATCCCGACCGTCACGGCGAGCCCGATGATGGGTGGCGGGCGCAGCGCGGTGCCGGGCGCCGTGCAGCAGCTTCCAGGGCCGCAGTTCATCAACGATGGGCAGCAGCAGGTCCCGACATCGGGTGGGCGAGCAGTTGGCGGCGGGTTTCAGACGCAGTTGTCGCCGTCTGAGCTTGCCGCTCCGATGCAGATCGGCATTGATGCGAAGGGCGCGCCGATTATGGGCACTCGCGCTCAGTTCCTCGCACGTGCTCAGGGGCAGAGTCCGCTAGGCAACGGACGCATGCCGGCGGCCCTGCTCAATCCGAACAAGCCAGCCGCTGCGCCTGATGCCGCTCCTGCCGCAGATGGTGGCAATGGCGTCGTTACTGGGCTCGGCCCGGCTCAAGCCTCGTCGCTGACGGCGCAGGGCGGGGCGTCGGCAGCGGCGTTCCAGCAAATCGCCGATCAAGGCGTCCAAGCCAAGTCGCAAAATGCCATTCTCGGGAACATGCTCGGCGACACGACGCAGTTCACGTCGGGCATGAACGCTGTCAACAATTTCAAGACCACGCTTCAACGCCAGGCTCCAGCGATTGCGCAGGCGTTCGGCATCGACCCCAAGCAGGTCGCGTCTATGGAGAGCTTTGACAAGCTCGCCGCGCAGATTGCTAGCCAACAGGGGGCCGGCTCGGATGCCCGGCTTGCTGTCGCGCAAAGTGGCAACCCGTCTTCCAAGCTATCCAAGGAAGGCGTGGATCTCATGCTCCGTCAGCTTCAGGGTAATGCGGATTACCTGCAGGCCCGTGCGGCGGTGGCGGCGAAGTATCCCGATCAGTCAGACCGTGCTGGCTTTGAGGCAAGCGCGGGATCGCAATTGGACCCTCGCGCATTTCAGTTTGCGCGCATGACCCAGCCGCAGCGTGTGGATTACGTGAAGGGCTTGTCGGCGACCGATAAGGCAGCCGTCCAGCGGTCCTATAACTTCGCCCACAGCGCTGGCATCCTGGATACGCCAGCGCCGGCCGCCAGCCAGCCAGCTCGCCGTGGCTACTGATCCTCTCGACCAAGTCTTTAACGACGCCGCTGCAGAGTGGAACGTCCACCCTGACTTGCTGCGTGCAGTTGCAGGCCAAGAGTCTGGAGGCACACGCGATCCCGACCGCGCCGTCTCATCGGCTGGTGCCCAGGGCCGAATGCAGCTCATGCCGGACACGGCCAGAGAACTAGGCGTCACCAACACTAGAGATGCGCGTCAAAACATTTTCGGCGCTGCAAAATATCTCTCACAGCAGCTGGACACGTTCGGCTCACCAGAGTTGGCGATAGCGGCCTATAACGCCGGGCCTGGGCGCGTAAATCAACACCTTGCCGGCGCACCGCTTCCTGCTGAAACGCAAGCCTACATTCCCGGCGTGACGAAAAGGTATCAGGCTTTGGCGGCAGCTCGAAAGACCTCTCCTGCGGCCCCAGCGGCTCAGCCGGACGATCCGTTCACGGCAGCATTGGCCCCCGCTCCCGCCACGTCTGCGGCCCCGGCAAATGCCTCTCCTGCCGCTACCGAGCCCGATCCGTTCACGGCAGCGCTTGGCGATGGCACCGGCACGCCTGCGGCAGCCCCGCCCGCACCAGAGCCTAGTCTGGGAGCTAAGATCGGCGCTGGCTTGATCCGAGGCGTTCATGACGTTGTCGACCGCCCGGCGGAGTGGCTTGCTCGTGGGGCTGATGCGTTGGGCATCACGTCGGGGCAGGGCGATCAGGTTGCGGCGGGCAATGCCGCCGGGCTGAGCGACTACAACGCGCAAATGGGCGATAGCTCAATTGCTGGCGCGTCGCGCTTCGGCGGGCAGATGGCGCTTACGGTGCCTGCGCTCATGGGCGGCGGTGCGGTGCTGGGTGGCGCTGGGCGGATTGCGGCTGCAGGAGCGGGTGCGGTATCGCCTGCAGCCGGCGCTGCAGTGACGACTGGCAATGCGCTGCTCGGTGGCACGCTGGCGGGCAACCGGCTGTTACAGGGCGCGTCGCTTGCTGCCAACGGGGCGCTTAGCGGTGCTGCGGCGGGGGCGCTGACGTCCGGGCAGTCGGATGAGAGCGTCGGTCAGCAGGCGCTTCAAGGTGCTGGCGTGGGAGCTTTGGCGGGACCGGTAATCGGCGCGCTTGGCTTGGGGGTTCGTAATGGGTGGCAAGCTCTCACCGGGAGTGGTGGTGGCGTAGTTCCAGAGACGGCGCAACTTGCACGCTTATCCCGAGACACCTATGGAATTCCAGTTTACGGCCCGCAATTGAGTGATAGTAGTTTGGTAAAAATTGCTAACGAGCAATCAACCAAATTGCCTTTTAGTGGCGCTGGCGCTGCTCAGAATGCCCAAGCATCAGCCTTCCAGCGTGCGGTATCGAATACATTCGGCGAGAACGTTGACCGGATAACGCCAGATGTCATGTCAAATGCGGCTCAGCGTATTGGGCAAGTGTTTGATAATGTCGCCTCGCGAACAAGCATCCAAGCTGACCCTCAGTTTTTTGGCGCACTACAACGAGTTGGTGCAGACGCTCAGCAGGTGTTAACTGGACAAGAGTTGCACCCAATCACCACGCAAATCCAAAATCTTGTGCAAGCGGTTCAGCGCGGCAACGGCACGATCAGCGGCGATGCTTATCAGGCGCTTACGCGAGCCAACACGCCGCTTGCGCGGGCCTCGCAGTCTGCAAACCCGAACGTTCGCTATTACGCTGGACAAGTGCGTGAAGCACTGGACGATGCGTTTTCGCGTTCAGTGGCGCCGCAGGATCAGGCAGCACTTGGGCAGGCCCGCGGTCAGTATCGTGCAATGAAGACCGTTGAGGACTTGGTTGAGAAATCAACAGACGGAAATATAAGTCCGGCTCTGCTGATGGGCCAAGTTCGAAGCGCCTCATCGCGGTTTGATCCCTCTACAGGGGGCATGGCCTACACCGGAGGTGGTCCGCTTGGCGATTTGGCGCGTATCGGCCAAGAATTTCTCAAAGCTCAGCCAAACAGCGGAACAGCAGATCGCATGCTAATGAACAGCCTTGCGTTGGGCGGGCAGGGAAGCGCTCTCGGCGCGGTTATGGCCGGCGCCGCGTCTCCTTTCGCGCTTGCTGCAGTGCCAGCTGGATTGGCAGGAAATCGCGCTCTTGGTTCGTATCTTCGCAGCAACTGGTATGCCAATCGTCTGATCAATAGTAGTTTGGCACCTCAGGGTGCCAGTGTGCTAGCGCCAGCGCTTCCATACGCTGCCCCAGTTGGAGCAATTGAGTTCAACGGGCTCAATCCCGACACGCGCAATAGGTTGATGAACCCGATTGGTCAGTAAACGCTTACCAATCAGCCATACGGCTATGCAAGTGTAGCCGATGACGATCCCTGGCGATGTTGCCACCTTCCATGAGTGCGGGTAGTCGGCAAAAAAGAGCCACACCAGCCCCATGCAGCAAGCCCCAACGGCAAAATACTTTCCCGCCGTTTCTTGAAGTTCACGATCACGCATCGCGAAACATCACCCTAGACCGCCTTCCGCCTACCTGCTAGAAACTGCGCGACAGCACGATTGCGACCGCACGCAGGCGCCCCTCACAGGGCGCCTTTTTTGTTGCCCGGACGCTGCGCCGTTTCCTGCTCCGGATCAAGTCTCTTGTGGGAATGACTAATGGCAACATCGACCTACCGACTTGGCACCTTCGCGTTCCAAGCGAACGTGAGCGCTGGCCTTGTGTTGACCGACGTCGACCTGAACGCGTTCTCGGCCGATATCCTGGCCCGGATGAACACGATGGTGCCGGGCACGCTGTCGCTGCTCGCGGGCAGCGGTGTGCCGGGTATGGCGCGATCCATCACGCTTGGCGACGGCTTCTCGCTCGTCAACGGCGTGCTGACGTTCACTGTCTCGGGCAACGGTAGCGGCAATGGCGGCGGAACAGCGCCCGCGCTGACCGCAACCCCGCCGCTGAGCATCGTCAACGGGGCCGTCGGGCTTGCGCAGTCCGGTGCCATGACGGGGCAGGCGCTTGTCTGGTCCGGCACCGCTTGGGCTCCTGCGACAATTGGGACGCCTCAGACAAGCATCACTGTCGTCACCGTCGACGGCAGCACGATCCCAGCCACCAGCAGCAGCCCCTATCAGATGGCGGCTATGGATAATGTGGTTGCCGTCAATAAGACGACTGGCGCGGCCACGAAAATCCTATTGCCGACGAATGCCCCCGTCGGCGTCCGTCGCGTGATCATCGACGCCAAGGGCGATGCCGACACCAATAACATCACAGTCGGCACGACGGGCACGATCAACGGGCTGGCGATGCTCATCATTCAGAACCGGCGCGGAGTGCTTGAGGTGCTTCAAACGGCCGCCAACACGTGGAGCATCGTATGAGCATCCTGCTTCGGGCGACTGACGCATCGTTCTCGGTCAATCCCGATGGCTCAGTGACACTCAGCACGGTCGATGCGGCGAGCCTAGCGAAAGTGACCACGCTGGCTTCCGGCGACTTCGTGGTGATGCGCCGCGTGTCGGACGGGCTGGATGTGGGCATCACGATCGCCAACGCGGTTGCAAGCCAGGTCACGACAATCAGTCAGTTGCCGACCGTCGTCCCTGCGCTTGGCGACTATCTGCCGGTGTTCGATATCTCGGGCAATCTGACGGGGAAGGTTGCCGTTTCGGACTTGCAAAGCCTATCGGGCTGGACCGGTGCCGTTAGTTCGGGCGGACAGACTGGAGGCACCACTCCCAGTGCCCCGGTCAACTCCGCCGTGCCGACGATTACGGGCACGGCTCAGGTCGGGCAGACGCTTACGGCGTCTCAGGGCACGTGGGCGAATAGCCCCACAAGCTACGCCTACCAATGGAAGCGCGCCGGGACTGCAATCTCAGGTGCGACGAGCTCCACTTATGTTCCGGTAACGGCGGACGTGGGCAACGCGCTGACCGTGACCGTGACGGCTGCCAATGCGACGGGGTCGGCGTCGTCGACGAGCGCGGCAACGGCGAGTGTGATCGCGGCGGCCAGTGGGGGCGGCAGCAGTTATCCGGCGCTGACCTTTTCGGGCACGGCGCCGACCTTCAACACGGCAACCCCGATTGCTGGTGCGGCGTCGCTTGTAAGCGGCGCCGGCACGGCGACTGTCGCGCTCACAGGCGCTGCAACAATTGAGTTCCTGATCGCAGCAGCCAATAACAATGACTTCGGCACAGTGCCGTTTATCAGCCTGAGCAACGGCACTCATAAGTTTGGTATGAGGACGTCCAACAAGACAGCCGTCATCGACTACGACGGGACGGCTCACGGCGATGGCGGTTCCACATTCCGAGATGGCGCTGTGCATCACCTTGCTCTGTCAGGGCCAAAATCGGACGGCTACTTCAGCCTTTATCTAGACGGCAACGAAATTGACTATTTTCAAAACACATGGTCGGGTGACGGAAACTATACCCTGAGTGTGAGTGTGCCGGGCAACGGCCCGGTTCGTATGGATAGCGTGCGCGTATCGAAGGGCGCGCGCTACATGGGCACGTTCACGCCACCGACGGCGCCACTTGCTCGCGATAGCACGACGGCTGCGCTGTTCCAGTTTGATAACCAGGACGGCACCGGCTCGTGATTATCTTCGGGCTAGGTCTGATCGGCACGGCGGGGAGTGGCACGGTTACGCCTCCGCCGACGTCGACGCCTGTCCCGCCGAGCCAAGTCAGCAATCTTGCAACCGGCACTCCAACAGCCTCGGCGATCCCCATCAGCTATACCGCTGCAACGGGCGATGCGCCGATCACCTACGTCGCGCAGACGCAGATCGGCAGCGCGGGCTGGGTGACGAACGGCGGGGCGTTCGGCAGCACGGGCGGCACGCTTACTGGATTGACGGCTAGCACGGCTTACGGCGTCCGCGTCGTTGCCACGAACAGCGCCGGCAGCAGCACGACGACAGTGAGCGGAACGGTGACAACTGCAGCGGCCCCGGCCATCCTGCCGCCGAGCACGAACGCGACGAAGTACTTTGCGACGGCTCGCAAGTCGGCAGTCGCGCCCGGTCAGCCGGTCACAATTGACATCGAACACAACGGTATTATCCCGACCAGCGGCACGATCACTGCAACGTCGTCGGGCTCGGGCTCGTTCGCCGCCTCGGCCGTCACAATGGACGGGACGGCCAAGACGTTCGTCTACACTCCCGCCACGGCCGGTGAGCACAATATCTCGTTCACCAACAGCGGCACGCTCTACAACTCGGCCGCTGTCCCTCTCAACGTGTTCGCAGCGTCGTCCGGCTCCGCTCAGGCGATTGCGGCCACGCTGCGCCTAGGAGATCAAGCTGTCCATCAGCGTGACACCAGCCAAGGCGTCCCCACGGGATTTTCGACCGCGAACACCAGCGGCTGGGGCGAGGTTTGGGTCAACGTCGACAGGGCAGTTCCAGCCCTATTCGCCCGGATTTACGATCGTCGCTCAAACGGTTGGTCGGCGGCTGTCGGCTCTGGCACTGAACTTACCTCAGGATGGGTGCAAGTCTATGGCGCGACCAGCGGAGCCAAACAGGTTCGCCTGTTGCTGCCCGCGATCCGAGCCAAGCAGCAGACGCTTGAACTCGCAACAGACGCTGCCGGCACTAACCCCGTCAGAGTAAGCAGCTGCTACGCAGTCGGGACAGTCATCCTGTTGACCACGCGTTCTCAGATCACCGGTCATGCGCGCGGTTATGCGATGGGCGACAACGACAATAACGGGAACCACATCAACAAACTCGTCAACTGGTTCATGACCTGCATCAGTGTCGCCAGCGCTCCACAGTATGGCGGCGACACAAGCGGCAACTGGGCTCGTATTGCTGGCGAAGTGACCGATCCTGTCGCGTATAAATCGCAGCAGTTCTACGACGAGCCGACCTCAAACGCGACCATGGAAGACGGGCGGATTATCGATCAACAGACCGGCACGATGCTCGGCATTACAGGCGTCGCTTACATTGGCGGCGGGTGGCAGGCATACGTTGCCGACGATGGCACCGTTGGGCCAGGCACTATGGCGACCGCTATGGCGGCCAGCGCGGGTAAGGCGCGTTACTGGATATTGGCAGGCGGCGATTTCGATGACCGCCCCGATTCTGACGCGGCGTATAGCATCATCTACGACAAAGCGCCGGATTGGGTCATGCGGAATGTCTCGACCATGGCGCTCTGTGGTGTCTGCATGGGCGCGTCTGGTTATTTCGGTTCCGATGGCTCGCGCGATTATGGTCACACGCGCAATCAGTTGCAAATACTGACCCGCGAAAACGCACTCCCCCACATGGTCTCAATCGAAGACTATCATTGGAACTCGTTTCAGTCCGGCCATGCCACACAGGGCGCTCGCGTCCCGTATGCGCGCGAGCATATGCGTGAGCTGCTGAACGCAGAGCGTGCCAGTTGGGGTGGCCCCA
>CBDAVC010000005.1:0-152903 GCA_965200815.1 Terriglobus sp.
CATGCAGACCGACGAAATCCTGGTCAAACCGATGCGCATCCCTGAACTCATTCAGGTGATTACGCACCGGCTTGTTCGTGGCCCTCTCCACAAACGCAAAGTGGAACGCTTGTCACAATCCTGAAGCGGACAACCTAGGACAGCATCGATGCTTGGGACGCTTGAGCGTTACCGATCAGATCTTCTTTATGGGCGCGGCGTAACCTCAAATGCGATTTGTACAAGACATAGCCAGGTGCTCTAGAGCTGTTTTAGCCAGTCTCCACCTGGAGGTAGCATCTGCCGGAAAGAGAGAAGCATGTTGAGTGAACGCGTCTTCTTTATCGTCATGCAGAAGTCTGATCAGTCTGTCCAGCTCGGTGTCGCTGAACCCGCAGGTGTCGGTATCAGTAATAGTCCCCTGTTTGGGAGTCAGGAGGCCCTGAAAAGCGCACTTGAAGCAGTTGGCCTGCCAGGAAAGATTGCTTACAGGAATGGACTATCCGAACCCCAACGGGTGAGCTTCCTGCAATTGGTAAGCCTCGGATTCTTCTGAACCAAGGACCGTTTGCTCCTGCCAGGTTCCTTCCGTGAAGCTTCCGAGATTTGAGCTGTTCAGGGTATCGCTCTCCCTGAAAGGCCGCGGTTATTTCAGAAAGCCATCATCGAACTCTGTGAGGTCATCGAGATGCTGCTTGACGACGCGGTAGCACTCACATGCCCGCTTCTCCAGACCTGCTGTATCCAACAGTTGAACGACACCTCGGTGATGATGGATAAGGCCGGCATCCTTCAGCACGCCGATGGCAGCGACTGCACTCATCCGTCGAACACCCAGCATGGTGGCGAGAAATTCCTGGGAGACGTGGATGGTGTTGCTGCGGGATCGATCGCAGCAAAGCAGAAGCCAGCGCGCCAGCCTTTGGTCTACATCGTGCTTCGCGTTGCAGCCGGCAGACTGGGACACCTGCGCCAGCTGGGCCTGAACACTCCGCAGCGTAAGTGCATGAAAGACTTCCCCTCGTGCAAACTCCGCCCTCGCTGCTGCCATTGGCGAAGAGAAGCCGTGTCCCGCGATCTGCATATATACGCGATTCAAGCTGCGCTTGGTCCCCATGAAGGCTGAAACGCCAAGGATGGATTCGTACCCGAACAGGCCGACCTCCACCTGTGAGCCATCTTCGAAGGTTGTCGTCATGGAGGCGACGCCTGCTTCCAGAAAGAACAGATGATCGATGGTCTGGCCCGGGAATTCGATTTCGCGGCTGGCCGGGAGGTGAACCTTCGCCAGGCGAAGACGCTGCACAGACTCGGAGGGAAGGTTTCGCAGGATTCTGTTGGTAAAAGTGAAGGAGGAGGCGGAACTCGTTTCCGGCATGAAACCAGCATGCATTCAAACACCAATGTTATCCATCCGACATTAGGCTTGATGCGTCTTTCTAGAGACTGTTCCGCGCTATTACGGATGAATGTTCGGCGCAGGGCAGATCAAAGCAGAAAGTCGGAGCAAGCTTAACGAATGGAAGAAGTTGCACCATTGAGAGTCGTTGCCGCGGACCGTCTGGATGGTTCGGTCATCATCACCTTCAACGATGGGGCTTGCGGTGTCTACTCCTCGGAGCTGCTCCACGCGATGCTGGCTTCTGCTCGGCAACTGCGCGAGGCAGACAGTGATGAAGCGAAGGCTCCAGATGGCAACTAGAAGGCCTTGCCAAACTCCTCATCCTGCATTGCAGAGGCAAGTAGCTGCCCCAACATCACGTCGGCAATAGTCGGCGCGAACTGAACGCTGGCGCTCAGAGAATGTCCGCGAGGCAGCATAGGGTGTGCTTACGCCTCCTCTCCCAGGTCGGGGTCACGTGAAGCAAAGGAGAGCGCACTTCAACTGAGGTGCGCCCATTTGTTTGCTGGTTAATCCACGGGCCGAGTCCGGCTAGAGCCCGAGGTCCTATGTCCCCCTTTAGCAATACACTGCTGAACGCCCTTTCCAGTGAGACGATCCAGCGTCTACGGTTAGCACCGGTCACGTTCGAAGTCGGTCACGAGATCGAATATCCGGGCAAGCCGATTACCCACCTGTATTTCGTCGAAGAAGGCATGGCAAGCCTGACTACGACCTTTGAGGATGGGTCGCAGGTGGAAGTCGGCATGTTCGGCTATGAGTCTGTCATTGGCGGTTCCGCGCTCATGGGCACCATCAAGAGCCTGAACCGCGTTTACACCCAGATCGAAGGAAACGGCTTCCGGTGCCGCCTTGCAGAAGCTCAGGCCGAGTTCCAGCGGGGAGAACGTTTTCAGGCGCTGGCGCTACGTTATGTGCAAGCCCAGCTTGTTGGGGCGATGCAGTCGGCCGGCTGCAACGCGAAGCACGAAGCGGAGCAGCGCCTGGCCCGATGGCTACTGATCTGCTCGGATCGAGCGCACAGTACCAGCTTTGCCATGTCTCAGGAGTTTCTTGCAGAAATGCTTGGTACCCGAAGAACGACAGTGACCATGGCGGCAATCGTTCTCAAAAACGCCGGCCTCATTGCTTACAGCCGAGGAAAGATGAATATCCTCGATCAAGAGGGCTTGGCGCAGAGGTCATGTGAGTGCTATCGGGTCATCAAGAACCATCTCGATGATCTCCGGCAGTTTGCCAGTAACAACCTCGCATAGAACAAGCACAGCTTGTGAGCCAAAGATGAAGACGATTGCAGCACAGTGTAAAAACTCAGCCGAAGCCTTACGTGTCAGAGACTTGCTGATCATCCAGAGCTTTCACCTGTGTCGTGTCACGAGCGACGCTGATTCCGCCGACACTCCGGTCGCAGAAGAGGTTCCATTCTTCAATGGATTCACCAGTCACGGCGATGAGCACGATTGCTATGCACAGGATGCTCAGGTGCAAGAGCTTCGCGAAGAAGGAACGACCGTCCTGATCGACGTTCCGGAAGGTGGAACTGACGAATTGTCCCTGCTGCTTCTCCGTTATGGTGCGACCAGCGTCCGCGAATCAGCTGAAGGATGAAGTCCGTCGATCAGATGCATCGCCTGGTGAACAACCGATGGCAGAACAAATAGGAGCGCGTTTGTTCTCGCGATGAAGCAGCTGTTGCTTTTGCCACACAACGCTATGTTCGATGCGTAACGTAGGAGATGCAACACAGACCTGGGAGAAGGGGTTTTCCCCACAGGGAAGATCTCCATTTTTATCCCTCTATGAGAAGAGAGGACGGGACGCAATCTCAGACAGGCGAGCAGGTCAAAATTGCCGCAGGACAGCAGTGAAGTCCGGCCTTGCAGAGATTGCTATGGACGCCGTCGCACCGCCGGCAGCATAGGGGTAGGATCGGACATAAGCTGTGTGGAATGACTGGATCACTTCCGATAATGGTAATTCTGTATAGCGCGCGTGTAAGCGCTCTTTAGAAGTGTCATGTTCCCGCTCATTAGAACTGTCAGGTTCAAGAGATGGGATGGATACCGATGAGCGAGCGCGATCTGAAGCGGATCGAAGTTCTAAGTGAAGTGATGAGTGGACGATGCGACGAGCAGGTTGATGCAGTTGCGCTTCGTTCCAAGCGAGAGCACGTCGTCCTACTTCGAGGCGCTTGAGCGCTATCTTGAGGACCATGGCTGCCCTGTTGCCTTTTACTCCGACAAGCACTCGGTCTTTCGCATGAACCGCGATGCCACCGGTGGGCAAGGCATGACGCAGTTCGGACGTGCGCTGGCAGAGTTGAACATCGAGATCCTGTGCGCGAACTCCAGCCAGGCGAAGGGCCGCGTGGAACGGGCGAACCGCACGCTGCAGGACCGGCTGGTGAAGGAGCTGAGGCTTGCGGAGATCAGCAGCGTGGAAGCCGGGAACGACTTCCTGCCGGCGTTTATGGAGCGGTTCAACGAGCGTTTCGCCGTGGTGCCGGCGAAGTCTGAAGACCTCCATCGCAGCCTCAGCGTTCGTGGTTCACGGCTGCAGGATATCCTCTGCCATCGAGAGCAGCGCCATGTGAGCGAGCAGCTTGCCCTGTCCTACGACCGCAAGCAGATCATCCTGGAACGAAGCCCTGTATCGGAGAAGCTCGGCGGTCAGTACGTCGACCTGTACGACTTCCCGGACAGGCCGCTCGAGGTGCGATGGAAGGGTGTCTCTCTTCCCTATCGCGTCTTCGAAAAGGATCGGCGCGTGAGCCACGCAGCCGTCGTCGAAAACAAGCGACTGGGCCACGCGCTCGCCCTCGTCAAGCTGCAACAGGAACTCCGGCACGAAACGAAGATCAAGACCAACAGCGAGAAGACCGGGTACAAGAAGCGGCCAAGACAGCTGTACGGTCCGAACTACATCGAATCGCAGCTCGCGCCAAAAGCGGTGGAAATGCCGGTGTGAGGAAAGCATGGAAAACGGACGATAAAGCCGTCCGTTTCCCACCCTTCCCTCACACCTTGGAAATCGCATAAAGCCGCGATTTCACACATTCCCACCGCACGACGACGACGAACTATACTGACATTTCTATTGAGCGCAGCACCCTGTCATTTCTAACGAGCAGCAACAGCGACTGTAGCTGCCAAGTAGAAATGTCACCTCTCTGCTGGTCTTATCCTCTGGCGACTAAGGGGTCAATGC
Organism: Terriglobus sp.; assembly: GCA_965200815.1. GTDB lineage: Bacteria > Acidobacteriota > Terriglobia > Terriglobales > Acidobacteriaceae > Terriglobus. The sequence goes on from CBDAVC010000005.1 coordinate 4,589, forward strand.
CCAACTCACCATTTGCCTCGGCTTCCCTTTTCGGGCCGAGCTCGTAGTGTCAGAGTTGATGCGGGCCAACAATGCAACAGGCCCAAGCGTATGCTGAATCTTTCCCATGACAGATGTCTTCGATGACAAGGCGTTGCTTCAGCAGGTGCTCACGGCGACGACCGACGCCATCATGGTGATTGATCGCAGCTGGACGACCGTGTACATGAACGAACCGGCTTTGGAGATCACTAAGCCACTCGGCTTCAGTCCTCTCGGCAAAGAATTCTGGAGTTGCTTTCCAGAAGCTGCATATCCCGATTCACCGTATGTCGAAACCTACCATCGAGCGATGGATGAAGGCACAGCCGGGGAGATCGAGGCCTACTACCCGCCGCCTCTCGACTTCTGGTTCCATGTTCAGGTCCGGCCGACGGCGATCGGCATCATCCTGTTCACGCGAAACATCACGCTTCAAAAACGGATGACGGCGAGCCTGATCAGCAACGAAAGACTGGTCGCCCTGGGCCGCCTTTCAGCGGTGATCGCGCATGAGATCAACAATCCTCTGCAAACCGCACAGAACCTTCTTTTCCTTGCGGAAGGTGCTGCCGACCTCAACGAGGCGGCAGCTTTCCTGAAGATGGCCAAGGCAGAGCTTGATCGTATTTCCGCGATCACGCGCCAAACTCTTCGGGTCAATAAGGCATCGCTTAAGCCAAACTCTGTAACCGCAGCCGATATGCTGAAGGGTCTTCTTCTAATTTTCGAAGGTAAGACCAAACGCAATGGGGTGAAGCTGGATCTTGATCTCAGCAACTCCATCGATTTCAACTGCTTCGAGGGGGAGATCCGGCAGGTTCTAAATAACCTGGTTGGCAACGCGATTGATGCCATGCCATCCGGAGGACGGCTGGTCGTACGAGTGAGAAGAGTGACCCTGTGGCGGAGCGGCAAAGCCGGGGTTCAAATCACGATTGCGGACAGCGGATGTGGAATGTCACCTAAAACTCGAGCCAACCTGTTTCATCCCTTCTTCACAACCAAGGGCATGGACGGTACAGGCTTAGGTCTCTGGATATCAAAAGAGTTCGTCGAAAAGAGCGGAGGCCGTCTTCTCCTAAGAACAAGTCAACAACCCCCTTATTGCGGAACGACGTTCCTGCTTCTACTCCCTCTGGAGTCAGAAACAATCCTTTGTTAAGCGGTAGGTAGTGGGTTATCGCCCAGGGTTTTCGCTTTGTGGAGTCATGAGTCAGGCCAGCAACGACAGGTGCCATCCTCATGCAGACCGATGAAATCCTGATTAAGCCGATGCGCATTCCCGATCTCGTGGATGCGATCAAGCAGCGGCTCGCAAAGGGACCGCTACACAAGCGCAAGGTGTAGACCCTCGCTACCATTCTTGAACGGGCGACCCAGGAAGGCATTGACGACTGGTATGCCGGAGTAGAGAAGGAGAAGGTGCTCATGGCGGTAGACCTGAGTCGCGAGAGTCGCTGCCAGCACCTGCCTCAACTCTTCCTCGATCTTGCTAAACCCTGCACGCGTTCAAACCACTCGGCAGCAAAGAGCTCAATCGGATTCGGCAAACCGTCACGGGCTGGACCGAAAACGGCAAGGTTATACCGCCGCCATGATGGTCGAGGAAAGCCGCATTCTGCAGGTCACGATTTTCCAGATGCTGCAAAACAATCTGGGAACGATCGACTTCAGCGTGCTGCTTCTTGGAGTCATGACCATCGCCGAACGAGGTGGATTCGCAGCTTAGCCAGTCCATGCAGAGCTACATCTCCGGAGTAGAAGCCCAGCCTCTGTCCGCATAATCGATGAGCGGCAGCGCCAATTCGACTCACCTACCAGCGGGCCGAGAGGTTTCAGCATCTGAACATAATCGCGATTGTTTCGCATGAGAGAGCTGATGCATTCGGTACAGTTCAACAATGAGGCCGAGGCTCTCGAAACCCTGCGCATGGCAACCGAAGCAGCCGGCGTTGGTGTGTGGGATCGTGATCTCGTTTCGGGTGAGCTTCACTGGTCGACACGCTGCAGGGAAATCTTCGGTGCAGAAGCGGAAGCGGTGCCAGGGTATGACCTGTTCCTCGAGCTGACACACCCGGAGGACCGGGACAAGGTTCACGCAACCATCGAGCAGGCGTTCGACCCTGATGGCACCGGCGAGTATGAACTGGAGTACAGGATCTGTCGTCAAAACCAAGAGTTGCGATGGGTGCATGCCAAAGGCAAGTGCTTCTTTCAGGATTCCGGCGATGGACGGAAGGCGATCCGCTTTGTCGGAACGCTCATCGATCGCACTGACCAGAAGCTTTCCCAACATGCGTTGGTGCAGGCAGAGCAGCTTGCCGCGACTGGCAGGCTGGCCGCATCCATCGCGCACGAGATCAACAATCCTCTCGAAGCCGTCACCAACCTGCTCTACCTGTTGAGGACGGAGACTGACGAACAGGAACGGCAGGCCTATCTCGATCAGGCAGACTCGGAGCTGGCGCGGGTTTCCGAAATTGCCACCAACACCTTGAGCTTCCACCGCGATCCTGCTGGTGTCACGGACGTCAATGTCCTCCGACTCATCCAATCTGTGCTGACGCTCTTCCAGGGAAGAATCAGGCTCAGCCGTATTCGGGTAACGTTGGAGGTGGAAGAGACCCATGTGCAGGCGGCCCAGGGTGAGCTTCGGCAGGTGTTCGTCAATCTCGTCAGCAACGCCCTGGATGCGATGTCCCAAGGTGGCTGCCTGAGAATCCGATGCCGCAGGCGATCTACGGACATCGGTGACCTGCGCAAGGGAGTTCGCATCAGCGTCTCCGACAGTGGGCATGGCATGTCGCAAGAGACGTTGGGTCGACTGTTCCAGCCGTTCTACACGACAAAAGGCAGTAAAGGCACCGGTCTGGGCTTGTGGCTCAGCATGGAACTGTTGCAGAAATACGGCTGCAAGCTGATGGTGAAGAGCAAGGTCGAAAAGGGTACGACATTTGTTATCTGCCTGCCTGAGTCACCGAAGTCCGCCTGATCTGTCCGGCGAGCAGCAGACACGAGAGAGATGGTGGCTTTATCTTGGCTGCATGCCCAATCCTAACGCTCCCGTTCTGGTCGTAGCCGCAGACCCGAACAAGGGGGATCTGATCGTTCATTTCTCCGATGGTACGTCGGTTCTTTACCATGCGCACTTTCTGCATGACGTGCGCGATGACGATGGAAACGTCGCGCTGCCGGATACTATTGAGGGCGAAACGTCCCTAGAATAGCGATGCGACCATCCTTCATAAGAAGGCTGAAGTAATGGGTCCAGTTTACGGAGTCGTTAAGCTTGCGCTTCGATTGGATCAACTGGAACATCGAAGAGGATTGATGGACGTTGAGAGATTGAAGCAGGAGACGTCGGCCGAGCATGACCGCGTGGAAAAATCCATGCGGGTGATGGACGAGCATCTTGACACGGCGGCCTATCTGGCCATCCTTCGACGCCTGTATGGTTTCGTGCTGGGTTGGGAGTCGTGGGCAGCCCAATCCACCTGTGCGACGGTGCAGATGCTGCTTCGCTCCCGCCGAAGAAGCGAGATGCTGCACGCGGATCTGGTTCATTTTTCATCAAAGCTCCCCTCACATACGTATCCTGGACCACGCCTGTCCTTGTCATCGCTAGCACAGGTACTTGGCGGCATGTACGTGATGGAAGGCTCCACGCTCGGTGGTCAATACATCGCACGTCACGTGGAGGCCATACTGGTGCTTTCGCCAGGTTCCGGAGATGCGTTCTTTCGGGGCTACGGTGAGACGACAGGTAGCATGTGGCGGGAGGTGAAAGAAGCACTCGTCGAACTTCCGGATGCCAAGACCGAGGAAGTCATTCATGCAGCCAGGACTCTTTTTCACGATTTCACAGAGTGGAATGAGGGAAGATTCGTCGAACCATCCTTGGAGAAAGTTCTTGCCTGAGCCTTTGTCACCTCAATCTCCTCACATTGTAAGAATTGAGCCAGCCGATGCGCTTGTTGCCGGCGATATCTCATGCGCCGATGAGCCGATCCGGGTTCCGGGAAGCATCCAGCCGCATGGCTTTTTGCTGGGTCTAGAACGTGGACAGGAAACAGTGGTGCTTGTCAGCGAGAACGTCGGGGAGTTCCTTGGACTGCCCTCGCGACTCGTTCTTGGCTCACAGATCGAGATGTTTCTCGAGCGGGAAGTTCTGGCATCGATTCGAGGCGTTCTCCACAAGCTAGACCCCGAGGGCCTACTCACATATCTTGGTTCGTTCCGCGTCGGCAAAGAGCTTTGCAGTGTGATGACGCACTGCGTCGGCACACGCCGTCTGCTTGAGTTCGAGCGTCTGGACCGGCTCGTCGGCCCGGAGATGATGAATGGCGTGATGACGAACTTCGTCGCCGTTCTAGGCAAGCTGAAAAATGAACATGAGGTGTGCCAAGCCATCACGCAACAAATCGCAGCTCTGACTGGTTTTGACCGTGTGCTGCTATATTCGTTCGACAGCGTCGGACATGGCACTGTTCATACCGAAGTGAACAACGGTGTCCTTCCCAGCTATCTCGATCTACGCTTCCCGGCGACGGACATTCCATCGCAGGCACGTGCGCTTTATATCGAGAACACTGTTCGCATCATTCCCGATGCGGAATATACGCCCGTGCCTCTGCGCGCGGCTGCCGGGGAGGATGCACGCGGTGTCGACATGTCCCTCTGCGTTCTACGCAGCGTTTCACCTGTTCACCTGGAATACATGCGCAACATGGGAACTTGGGCATCAATGTCCATTTCCATCGTGTGCGACGGAAAGCTCTGGGGTCTGATCAGTTGCCACAATGCCGAACCTTGCGTCGTTCCTTTCCTCATCCGAAGTGCCTGCGACCTGCTCTCGAAGATGGTAGGGACGCAGATCGCTGTCCTCGAAACGGCGAGCCGTCTGCAAACGCTTGTGAAGTACCACGATGTGCAGCGCAATATGCTGACGCACATTGCGGCGGAACACGATTACCTCGGCGCGATCTTCAATCAACTGGATGGCCTGATGGCTGTGACGGACGCGGATGGTGTGGCGCTGACGCTGGACGGTGATGTGCAGACTGCTGGGATCACTCCATCCACAGCAGACATCCGGAAGCTGATGACGTGGCTTAGCGAGACGCCGAACTTTGAGCTTTTCGAAACGGATGCGCTCACTCGAGAACTGCCTTGGGCAATCGAGTTAAAAGATACTGCCAGCGGCCTGCTCGCGATCCGGATCTCAGATGTGCGTCAGCGATACATCTTGTGGTTCCGGCAGGAGGTTGTGCGCACCGTGAAGTGGGCCGGACAACCGGTCAAGGGCGTTGACGAAAGCCGCCACCTGCATCCGCGAAGTTCCTTCAGTTCCTGGCAAGAGATCGTGCGCGGGCAGGGCCGGCCATGGGGATCGGCAGAGATCGGATCGGCGCGGGATTTCCGTGCAGCGCTGAACACCATCGGGTTACGGCGAGCAGAAGAGGAAGCCGAACTGAGTGCCGCTCGCTTCAACCAGCTGACGCACACACTGCCAATCAAAATCTTTTCTGTCGCTGACGATGGTGTTCTCTCGTATGTCAACGCGCAATGGCAAGAGGAAGGCTTGGGAGCCGAAGGTCTCTGGTATGGGAACGGTAATGTTCATCCAGACGATAGCGACCGCTGTACCGCCAGTTGGCAAAGGTCGGTCGAAACCGAAACCGATTTTGAAGAAGAGGTCCGCTTCCTAGAAATAAACGAAGTGACTGGTTTTCACCACGAGGTCTGGAACCTGGTGCGTATCGTTCCCTTCCGTCGTAAAGGTGCGAATCGCGCCGGCTGGATTGGTGCAGGAATGGATCTGACCGAACGCAAGGAGCGGGAACAGAACATCCAGATCACGGACAAGCTTGCACTTACCAGTCGCATGACCAGCTTCTTTGCCCATGAGATCAACAATCCGCTGGAAGCAATCACCAACCTTGTTTTCCTGTTGAAGCTGCAAGCACCGGAAAACATGGAACTACAGGGTTATCTCGGCACGCTTGAAGGCGAGCTCGAACGGATTTCCGGTACGGTGAAGCAAACGCTTCGCTGGACCTCAGAAAATTCCGACCAGATGCAATGGGTAGCGGTCAAGGACATCTTCGACGATGTGGTCCGCCTATTCTCCGCCAAGATCCGCAATCGCAATGTGCAGGTGCGTTGTCTCGTTGCCCCTGATCTCTCGCTGCACGTGATCGTCAGCCAAATACGCCAGGTGATGGCACATCTTCTCTCGAACGGCATCGACGCCGTCGCCGTCGGTGGTGAGGTCACCCTTGAGGCGACTCTCCATGGTGCCGAGCTTCACCTGACCGTAAGCGATAACGGAACCGGGATTTCAGAGGACCATCAGCGGCTCTTGTTCCAGCCATTTTTCAGCACGAAAGGCGATCTCGGCAACGGCCTGGGACTCTACATCAGTAAAGAAATCGCAGAGCGGCACGCGGGCAACATCGAAATACAATCCAGCCGGGAACATGGAACGATTGCACGAGTGATCTTGCCTGCAGTGCCAAGACTCGATTGAGCAGATAAGCCACTGATTACAGCGCCATGGATTACAGAATGATCCGCACAGTTCACTTCTCGGCCCCATCGGTGACATTGCGAGTGCTGGATTACGTCCCTTAGCCGCGAAAGCCGTGATCGAACTCCGCAGCATTATCGAGATGCTGCTTGACGACCCGGTAGCACTCACACGCTTTTTCTTCCAGTCCTTCAGGGTTGAGCACCTGAATTTGGCCGCGACGATGGTCGATCAACCCCCACTCTTTGAACTGCGCGATTGCCACCACCGCGCTCATCCTTCGAATGCCGATCATCGTGGCGAGTGACTCCTGCGAAATCGCCAGTGTCCTGCTTTGCGCGCGGTCCATGCAGAGCAGCAGCCAACGGGCCAGCCGTTGCTGCACGTCATGCTTGGCATTGCATGCAGCGGATTGCGCCACCTGAGACAGCTCGGCTTGTACATTGCGCAACGCGAGGTCCTGGAACTCGCCACAGCGGAGAAACTCCTGCTTGGCGGCCACGACAGGTACGGAGAACCCACTCCCCGCCATGAGCATGTACACCCGGTTCAGGCTACGCTTTGTGCCGATGAGGCCAGAGACGCCGAGCACGGATTCATAGCCGAACAACCCGACCTCTACCTGTGATCCATCCTCGAAGGTCGTCGTCATCATGGCGACGCCGGATTCGAGAAAGAAAAGGCTGTCGATCGTATTTCCTGGGAACTCGATCTCTCGTCCCACGGGAAGCACGACTTTCTTCAGACTCAGCCGGCGCACCGTGTCGGCAGGAAGAGTTCGCAAGACTTTGTTCGTGAACCGCATGGGGGAAGGCGGCGTTTGTTCTAGCATGGAACGATCATGCACTTCTGTAGAAATGTTGTCTATGCAACATTATATTTTTCGTCACAATTAAGCAGACCGTCGCCGCACGACATGTTCAAGTCGGTAAGGGTCAGCACTTCAGAAGGTTGGAATCCTACAAACAATGTCCGAACATGCAAAACCGCACCTCATTTCTGCAGACAGGCTCGACGGCTCCATCGTCGTCACCTTTGACGACGGCCGGTGTGCCATTTATTCCTCAGAACTCCTCTACGCCACGTTGCCTCAGGCTCGTGAGTTGCACGATTCGGAAATGATCGATACCCAGGAGCTCGCGAGTCAGACGACGAGAGCAGCCTGCCAGGATGACGGTTCGCTCACCTCATGAACTAGGACACGAGTGCGGTGTTTGTTGCATAGAGCAGGTTGAAGACGGTCCGCGAGAACAGCCCGGGCCCGTCGTTGGAGTTGAGCAGGTTGTAGTCCTGTCGTGGCGTGCACTTCTGTGTGCGAGTGAACAGTAGAAGCAGGCGGCTTTCCGGGCAGTGTCCCGCGGCAAGGCTGCAGGCGTAGTCGCACTCTTCTCCGGCGAGGGTCTGACAAAGAACGATGACGCCCGGAGATGTTTTCCAGAGTTGAGCTTTGTATTCAGCGTTACTGGTGACGATGTCGGATGGACACCCTGATTGCTGTAACAGGCGCTGGCGACTGAACAGAAGTATGTTGTCATGCCCATAACAGAGCACACCTGTCGGTCTTGCGATGATCTCCATAGGCCGGAACCTCGGAACATTCTGAATCGTCTGTTGCATGATCGAAGGTGGCACGCCATCGACATTCCAGGAGAGCGGCAACGCTCACAGTCCACCCAGATGAAGATGCACTCAGGGTGAACCGCTGTTTTCCTGCCGACATCTGCTTTCGGCGTTCACGCTGTCCGAAGGATGTTTTGCGCCATTTACGGGGTAGTGTTCGCTGGGCGGCTGAGCCTTCCATCCGGGTCCATCATGCTCAAAGGATGGATCTTAACAGCGCATTACACGTCGTTTCTGCAGACCGTCTGAGTGGTTCTGTGATCATCACCTTCAATGACGGGAGATGTGGCATGTACTCGCCAGACCTGCTCTACGCCATGCTGGCCTCCGCCCGCGAGCTGCATGAGTCAGACAGTATTGAAGAGGAGCCTGTCAATAAACGTCGCGAGGTGAACGCTAGCGCTCAAAGGATGACGTGAAAGGCGAATAGGTTGAGGTTACGCCTCTTCTCCCAGGTCGGGGTTCATGTGAAGCAAAAGAGAGCGTACCTCAATGAGGTGCGCCCGTTTGTTTTCGGTGCTTCGATACAGTCCGAGCATGGCTAGAGCTGAGGTCCAGATGTCTACCTTCTGCAACACGGTACTCAACGCTCTTTCCGTCGAAACGATTCAGCGCCTACGGCTGGCACCGGTCAAGTTCGAAGTCGGCCACGAGATCGAATTTCCGGGCAAACCGATCACCCATGTCTACTTTGTGGAACACGGCATGGCCTCCCTGACGAACACGTTCGAAGACGGGTCGCAGGTAGAAGTCGGCATGTTCGGCTACGAGTCGGTGATCGGTGTTTCTGCCCTGATGGGCACCATCCAGAGCCTGAATCGCGTGTACACCCAGATTGAGGGCGATGGTTTTCGGTGCCGGCTTGCCGATGCCCAGGCAGAATTCGTGCGCGGTGAACGCTTCCAGACGTTGGCACTGCGCTACGTGCAAGCTCAACTGGTGGGGGCGATGCAATCCGCCGGATGCAATGCAAAGCATGAAGCGGAGCAGCGCCTGGCCAGGTGGCTGCTCATTTGCGCGGATCGCGCCCATAGCTCCAGCTTCGCCATGTCGCAGGAGTTTCTCGCGGAGATGCTTGGAACCCGCAGGACTACCGTCACGATGGCGGCGATCGTTCTTAAAAGCGCCGGCCTCATCACCTACACACGAGGGCGGATGAAGATCCTCGATCAAAAGGGCTTAGAGCAGAGGGCTTGTGAATGCTACCGCGTCATCAAGAACCACCTCGATGATCTGCAGCAGGTCGCCAGCAACAACCTCGCGTAAGTGAACGGTCAATCAGAGAGCAATGAAGACGATCGCGGGACGATATAAAAGCACAGTCGAAGCCTTGCGGGCGAAGGATTTGCTCCTTGTTCAAGGTTTTAAGCTTTGTCGAGTGACATGTGATGCGACCTGGATCCCATGTTCCGCCGCAGACCCCGTGCCGTTCATGAATGGGTTCACCAGATATAACGATGAAGGGAACTTCTCCGCACAGGACGCGCGAGTATATGGGCTGCTTGAGGATGAAGCGACCGTCTTGATCGACGTCAAGGACACGGAGTTCGACGAAGCATCCGCCCGGCTTCTCCGGTGTGGTGCCACCAACGTCCGCCAATCACTGCCCGAGCCTGAAACCTGCTAAACGGGTGCCCACAAACCAGTGGGGGTTGGCAATAGCCTGTGTCGGACGCAAATTAGTTCCCGGCTTGTTCTCGCGGTGAAGAACCTGTCGCTATTGACACATAAACCCTATGTACGGTGCGTAACGTAGTAAATGCAACACAGACCTGGGAGAAGGGGTTTCCCACGGGAAACCCCCATTTTTTCCTTCAAAGGGCCGATGCTCCTGCTTTAAGGCTCTGAATCGTGGGCGCTGCGGCAATCTTCCAGGCCCTTTCTACTTCAGACCTCCCCTCCCCTTGGAAAGCCTGGCTCTTTGAGCCATTTTGCTCAGAACTGCGCGCCTGCTCTCTGCACCGTGAACTTGTCTTCGGGAAGATAGGTGCAGCGTGAAAGATGCAATCACCATATTGTCGGTCGAACAGGACGGCGAGGATGGAGTCCTGGTGAGCTTTTCTGATGGAACAATCGCCGGGTTCATTGCTGAAGAGTTATTGCGCCTACGGCCCAACCGTGACAACACTGAGGAGACGAAGCCAAGGTCAGAGCAACTTACAGATTGACTCCTACCCATTTCTGAAGAGTGGAACGAGTTTTGCCGCAGGCTTCTTTGAACTGAAGTCGAGCTGCTTCTGTTCGTGGCCGTTGGGATGCTGCTCACGCCACAGTTCCAAGAGGAGTGGAGGCATGGCCGAGAGCACGGCCTTCGTGCGATGAATCCTGGCATGGCAGCCAGGACAGAGCGAAAGCATCAGGTTCAGGACCGACTTGCCCGGTACCCGGTGATGAACAATGATAGAGCGTTTGTCTCGCCCGGAGGCGTCGCAGACCCGGCAGCGATAGCCGTCACGCTCCAGAACCGCTTCACGCAGCCCCCCAAAATACTCCTCGTCCTGTCGCTTCAGCGTGTAGCAAGTCGCACACAATCCCAGGGCCAGGACCTTTGCGTTTCCGCATGGGCAGTGCATCACCCTTTGAGCGAGACGCGTCACTTCCCCGCCCCGCTCTTCGCTTCCATCGTGCTCGACCTTACTGCCCGGTCGATTGTCTGGACAGAGACCCCGAAGTGAGCCCCAATCTCATGCCGGGTGTGTTCCCGGCTGTCCCACATCGTCTTGACAACACGTACCTGCTGGGGTGAGAGCAGCTTCTTTCGGCCACCCATCCGGCCCCGTGCCCGCGCCGACGAGAGACCTGCCATCGTGCGCTCCCGAATCAGCTCCCGTTCAAACTGCGTCAGCGCCGCGAAAAAGTGAAAGACGAGCCTGCCTGCAGCGGTGCTTGTGTCGAACTTCTCTTTCAGAGAAATGAAGTTGATGCCGCTCTTGTCGAGCCGATCCACGATCTGGAGCAGGTCGCGGATCGACCGGCCCAGGCGGTCCAGCCGCCACACCACAAGGGTGTCGCCCTTCTTCAGCCGGTCAAGGCATTTCTCCAGCTCAGGCCGATCCAGCGAGCTGCCGCCCATCGTCTCCTGATAGATACGCTTGCAGCCGGCCTTCTTCAAGTCCGGAAGTTGCCCTTCCGTGTCCTGCTGTTCGGTCGACACTCTCGCGTACCCAATCACCATGCAGAAAGGCTACCAGAAAGGGCTTGTTTCAGTAGTATGTTTGTGAGAACAGTTCTGGTGTCGTTTCGGCTCGCAAACCCCACATAAACGGGTGAGCTGCAAACACTACCAGAAACGTTCGTTTGTGGTTCTGTATAGCGGGCGTGTAGCTGCCAATAAAATGATTCTGATGCATGTTGGTGAGGACCATTTGTGCCCTTGCACGGCGTTGGGAGGGGTCCGCTTTCGGTCCCGGCTGAAGAACGCGCAGATGTAGCAGATCGAAGGCAGCTCGACCAGACATCTGGCATTAGATCAGCTTGAGCCGGTGAACCTGGCTTCGACATAATCCTCGTTCCATGGCATTGTAGCGCTTCGCGTACGGCACAGATTCCTCGTTCTAGGCTGGCCGCGAAGCCAGCTAAAGCGGTACGTTGGGCGGATCCAGCCATGCGGTAAGTGCCTGCAGTTTGTTCAAAGAACTGATGAATTTCACCTATGCGCCGATGAACTATCCGTATTGAGAAGCATAGTATTCTGCGTTGATTCCCCAGCAATGCTCCACAACAGGCAGATCACGCCCAGGTAGCACGAAGGTGATATTCAATGAAGAAGTATGCTGTCCTTGCACTTATATCCGGATGTGTCAGCTTTCCGTTCGTGGAAGTCGCTCATGCTGAGCGATCACTCAAGCGCTCGTATGTATCGCAGGGGCTAGACTCAACAATCCACGGCCGCTTGCACGGCTCACATGCCTACGAGTACGTTTTTCGTGCCAGCGCAGGGCAGACAGCCCAACTGTCGATGCGAAGCACAAACAGCTCTGGCATGTTCGTGCTTTATGCTCCAGGTGTGCACGCAGGAAGACCGGCTTTGTTGAGGAGCGGGATCGGAGACTTGCCAGCCATCGTGAAACTGTCTAAGTCCGGAGATTACCGTCTTCGTGTTTACCTGCCTGCTTCAGCGACAAGTCGAATGGTAATGGAGGACTTCTCCCTCAGGATCCACTTTGGGGACTGGTAGGGCCTCCCTTATTCTGTGAAAGATCCGCTTCGGGGTTTGTCTTTGGAAGACCAGTCACCTATCAGCGAGCATGGTGAGACTTCCGCTCACTCGTCTGCGAGCGACGTGCTCAGACTGGAGTGCCCGGCTTGAAATGTACCAGTGGATAAGAGAGAACTGGACAGGGAGCGCGTATGAGTCGGGGCAAGAAGTATCAGCCGGAGCAGGTGGTGAACCTGCTGCGTCAGATTGAAGTGGCGATCGCGAACGGGAAGACGACAGCTCTGGCGGCGAAGGAAGCCGGGATCGTGGAGCAGACGTACTTCCGTTGGCGGAAGGAGTACGGCGGTCTTCAGGTGGATCAGGCGAAGCGGCTGAAGGAGCTGGAGCAGGAGAACTCGAAGCTGAAGCGTCTGGTAGCGAACCTGAGCCTGGACAACCTTGTGTTGAAGGACTTCGCCTCGGGAAACTTCTAAGCCCTGAGCGACGGCGGATCGCATCAGCTCATGCACAGCAGACGCATGGGATGACGGAGCGCAGGGCATGCCGGCTGGCCAACCAGCCGCGCGGCACGCAGCGCTACCGTGCGATCCGGCGGGAAGATGAAGATGCGCTTACGCAGGCGATCATCCAGCTTGCCAGCCAGTACGGTCGTTATGGGTATCGCCGGATCACGGCGCTGCTCAAGCGAGCTGGCTGGCGGGTGGGTAAGGACCGCGTGGAGCGTATCTGGCGTCGCGAGGGGCTAAAGGTGCCGCAGAAGCAGAAGCCACGAGGACGCCTATGGCTCAACGATGGTTCGTGCGTACGGCTCAGACCGGAGCGGCGGAACCATGTGTGGAGCTACGACTTCGTCAGCGCCCGGACGCATGATGGCCGCAGCGTACGGCTGTTGAACCTGATCGACGAGCACACGCGTGAAAGCCTGCTGGTGCGCGCGGAACGCCGCTGGTCCAGTGCCAGGGTCATCTCTGCACTGGCCGATGTCATGGTGCTGAAGGGAGTTCCAGAACATCTTCGCTCCGACAATGGGCCGGAGTTCGTGGCCAAAGACCTGCGCAGGTGGCTGGCGAAGACAGGCGCCAAAACGCTGTACATCGAGCCGGGATCTCCGTGGGAGAACGGCTTCTGCGAAAGCTTCAACTCCAAACTCCGGGACGAGTTCCTCAACGGTGAAATCTTCTACTCGATGAAGGAGCTGCGCGTGCTGGCAGAACGCTGGCGCGTTCACTACAACACCGTCCGGCCCCACTCCTCGTTGGGTTACAGGCCCCCGCTCCCCAGGCGTGGAGGCCAGAACCCGCTCGGCTCGGAGAGCTGCCAGGCGCTACGCGCCTGACAGCTCTCCCAGCCCTATCCTGCAACGATCCAGTCCTAAGGATCACTGCGCTACACTAACAATCCCACTGGTACAAAAGATCGGGCAGGCCAAGACCAAGTAGAAGAGGTTTGCTCCGCATGAACTCGCTTACTGGTTCAATTAACCACAGCTTAGCTGTTCGACTTCCTCGGTTCTGTTCGACACAGGACAAAGATCGCATTCACCTGACGGGCTGCCAAATGCCAGCCCGTCCTCGCGTGGAAACCATCATTTGGCTTGGGTAGCTCAGAGAGCCGGGACGACTGACACTTTGCGAATGCCTCGTATGCATTGGTGAGCCAGACCTCGTCTGCAGAGAGCAGTTCTTCTACCGTAAAGTTTTCTTCCCGCAGACTGGCAAGCACCTGGAATAGATGTGTGCGGTACACACCGGGCAAGGTACCCGCCTCCAGGCTATGTGCGCGCTAGACATTTCCATGCCGCACGAAGATACTGTGCACGGCTCCTTCTGTGACGAAGCCTCGCTCATTATGGAATATGGCATCGATAAAGCCTATGCTACGCGCTTCCCGAATGGCGCAGTCGTAGACCGGCCTAAAGGATAGGGAATTTAGACACCAGAGTACTTTGCCAATCCTAGACTTCTCCAGCTTTCCGCAAGGGTCGAAATGAGCATTTGCGATTTGGCGCTCGTTCATAAACCAGGGATGCCCCGCTTGCATTTCTGGCCAGAAGGGCATCTCACTGCACAAATCATTGCCTCAGCCAGGTTGAGAACTTCGCCTCTTTGACCTACGTATCATTCTCCTATGCTGCTCGCCGACGCCACCGACGAACCTACCTCCTCCCTGCGCAAAGATGCCGCACTCCTGACTGCACTTTCCTGCATTCTCGTCGCTATCCACATTGCCGTCGGCAACGGGTATGGATTTCACCGCGACGAGCTCCAATTCCTTGATTCGAGCCGTCACCTCGCCTGGGGCTACGTAGCGTATCCGCCTATGACCGCTTTCATGGGTCGGCTTGCGATCGCCGTCTTTGGCATCTCGGTTCACGCCTATCGTCTGCCCGCCATGTTTGCCGCCATGCTCTCGCTCGTCCTCACAGGCCTTACGGCGAGAGAACTCGGTGGCCGTCGCTCAGCGCAGGTGATCGCCTTTGTTATCGCTCTGGCCTCCCAGGTCATCCTCGCCTCACTCATGCTCTACGTAGTGTGGGACTTTCTAGCCTGGACCTTGGTTTGCTTCTTTATCGCACGCCTGCTGCGTACTGACGATGGCCGCTGGTGGCTTGCTATCGGTATCAGCTTCGGTATCGGCATTCTGTCCAAATACTCAATCGCCTTTCTAGCGGCACCCATTGTGGCTGGTGTCCTGCTTCTTCCATCACAGCGCCGCCACCTCGGCGAACGGTGGCTTTATCTCGGGGCGCTGGTTGCCCTCGCTATCGCTGCACCCAACCTGCTGTGGGAAGCCCGCCACAGTTGGGTGACGCTCCAGATGCTCTCTACCATCCACGCCCGCGACATTAGAATGGGCCGCAACCAAGGCTTCCTGCTGGAGCAACTCAGGTACACCATGCTGGGCTCACTGTTAGCCCTCGCCGGTCTCGTCGCGCTCGTACGCTCGCGGCAATATCGGCTGCTTGCCTTTTTCTATCTCGGCCCACTTATTCTGTTTCTTATCGGCAAGGGCCGCGGCTATTATCTACTTCCGGCATACACGCCACTCTACGCCGCCGGCGCGGTCTGGCTTGAACATAAGTTAGCAACCCACACCCCTGTCTTCCGCCGAGTGGCCGTCGGCACTATCGTTGTACTCGGTCTGGCGGGAGCCGTCGTCATCTCCCTCATGATGCTCCCTATCGCTCATTCCGGCACGGCACTTTTTGCTTTCCAAATGCGCACATCCAGCGACCTGCGCGATGAAACCGGTTGGCCCGAGCTCGTCGAGCAGGTAGCCCATGTTCGAGACACCTTGCCGCCCTCTGACCGCGACCACCTCGGCGTTCTCGCTGGCAACTACGGGGAGGCTGGCGCACTGGCCCTCTATGGTCCTGCCCTCGGTCTTCCTGAGCCCATCGCCGTTGTCAACTCGTTCTACTACCGTGGTTACCCAACTCCCTCGCCGCAAACACTTCTCGTGATCGGAGAAGACCCCAAAGACCTCATGAAGCTCTTCGGCTCCTGCACAGTCGCAGCCTACCTCACCACACAGCATCACGCGAACCGTTCGGATAGCGAAGACGGCCCCATACTTATTTGCCGAGAGCCAAAGTTCCAATGGCCGCAGTTGTGGGCAACCCATCAAAGGTTTGGCTGATAAACCTCGCCTCAAAACCCACCAGCTTCTTACGAACGTCTTGCCGTGTTACAGCTCTATGACGCAGGACCCCCTGCAAAGCTTTCTGCCCGTCTGAGATACCCTAACTTGGCAGACAGAGGTGAGCGCGCCCCGGTCGAATTCGAAGTCCGCATCAGTGGGCTCAACATCTTCAGGAGAGCCACATCCATGTTGGCGGAGGCATTGTCAAAATAGTTGAACTGCGAATCGGAGCTGCACGCATCTTCGGCGAGGGCCACCTGCACATGCTATGAAAAGGCAGTCGAGGTCGTGCAGGCACACATCGGCAGCAAGGCATGCAAAATACTCTTCTCGCTGAGTCAGTTCAGGATCGTCCATGTTGCTTGTCTCATGGCGCCGACTATTTTGTCGAACACCGGATCCATATGAAATACAGGCGCGTTGGCTTGTTTATGTGCGGGAATACGCCTGGTCGTATTCTTCCTTGTGCTTCATATCGATGATTTGCCGAGAGAGGTTGAAAGCCCGAAGGTCCGGAGTACCGCCAGGTCCAACAGCTTCTCCGGGAGCAGCCACGCGAGCATTGCTAGCTTCACTGAGTCCTTACCTGCCAGATACCGGGTTGCTGGATTGCGCGCAGTTAATGCCCGTCCGACCACCTGAGCCACGGCCTCAGGCGGGCTGCCGCCGCGCTCACTCTTTGCAAACCTATTGGCCATATGCCGGAGCGCGGCTGCGTACAACACCTTGGCGTCGAGCGGCCAGCTGGAGATGGTGTCCTCAACTCCTCCGAGTGTTTTTCCAACCGCTGGCGTGTTCACGGAGCCCGGCTCAATCAGACAAACATGGATTCCCTGCGGCCGCAGTTCCAACCTCAAAGCCGTGGTCATTGAAGCGAAGGCGGCCTTGGAACTTGCCAGAGCACCGGCGAACGGCGGGGTGAGATGATCCCCGACAGAGCCAGTGTTGATGATCCGTCCTCTGGCCTTGCGAACGAGCGGCAGGAAGGCCTGAATCATGTTGATCTGTCCGAAAAGATTGATCTCAAACACGTGACGCAGATCTTCGGAAGATAGGGTCTCCACCGGAGAGATGGTGCCGACTCCGGCATTGTTAAACAAGCCGTCCAGACCTCGCGTTTCCAAGCGAGCTCTAATTTCAACGGCTGCTCTTTGAATCGACCGTTGATCGCTCACGTCGAGCAGCACAGTTTCGACGTTCTTTAACCCCAGGGTGTCGATTGCATTCGCATCTGCTTCTTTTCGGACCGCCGCAAAGACGCGCCAACCTTTCTGTGCAAGCAACAGCACAGTTGCATTGCCGATGCCGCTCGACGCTCCGGTAACGAGCACGGAACGGCGAGTGGTTACGGAAGTGGCGGAGATCGCTGCTTCGCCAGCTGATTTCGGCGCGGGTGCTTGGGGCATCATGACCTTCCTTCGAGGACTGTCTGGTCTTGATGTGCTTGTTGCCAGTTAAGTCCCTATTTGGTGCAAACACATGTTTGCATACGTATGATTGCATACGAACGGGAGAGGCAGCAAAATTTGAAGCAGGCACTTAACCAGAAAGCGCGGAGTTCGGATGCGACGAGAAAACGCATCCTGGTGGCAGCGCGGGAGACCTTTGCGACTCTAGGGTACGATCGAGCTACTATCCGCAAAATCGCGGAACTGGCCAATATTCACCCATCCATGGTGATGCGTTACTTTTCCAGTAAAGAGGGCCTTTTCGCAGCATCCTCTGCCTTTGATCTGCGATTGCCGGACCTCTCCGGAGTTCCTCCTCGGAAAGCCGGAGAGACGCTCGTAGGGCTTTTCCTGGAGCGGTGGGAGTCCACGCAAATTGCGGGCGATCTGCCGACGCTTCTCCGCCTTTCCGTGACCCATCCCGAGGGCCATGAGAAAACCATCGGTGTGTTTACAGAACAGGTCGAACCCGCCATCCGCAGGATTGCTACTTCTGGGGACCCGGCGCTGAGCGCGGCGTTAATCGCCACGCAGCTTGTGGGAGTGGCTTTTTTACGGTATGTCCTGCGTCTCCCGTCAATTGTTGATGTTGATCGGGCAGTCCTAGTGAGGCATGTTGGTCAAACTTTGCAGCGCTATTTGGAAGGACGTTGAACGGTGCCGAGCTGCAGGAAGGCAGACTCGGTCGAATCTTTTCTGAATGTTGACTTCAAGCCAATGCACTCCTTGAGCAAGAATCCGAGCTGCGTTTCGGAGTCAGCCCCAAAAACGCCTTTTCGGAAGACGCGGGTAGGCTGTCGCAAACCTTCGTTTGTGACAGCCTCGCGAACAAAAGCTGTGGGTACACGGGGACATACGCCAGGAGTTGTGAGAACTAGGCCACCAGCTTGACCACGCTGATGCGAAGCTGCTCGCTTAGCCAAGGCAACAGCTTGTTCATGTCCGGCTGCTGGTTCTTTACATGGAGATCGAGTGCATCTTGGCTTGCCCACTTCTCTACCGTGTAAAAGCTGCCAGTGTACTGAACGTCTTCGAATAGATCGTAGGCGATGCAGCCATCCTCTTTGCGGGACGGTTCTATGAATGCTTGCAAGCCCTTGCGCACGTCGGCCTCGTGGCCGCCCTTGGCTCGCGCCTGTCCCATCACGGTGATTGCCTGTTCGTTGCTTTGCATTGATTTCTCCTGTCTCAGTTGTTGAAATGTTTGTTTTAGTGAGCTGCGGAAGCCTTGCCGCTTACCCGGAAGTTGCGCGTGAGCAGCATGAGGGGCGCAGCGACCAGCGTCATGAGGCCGAGGACGTAGAAGCAATCCATAAAGGCCATGAGCCGGGTTTGTGCGCCGAGCTGCTCGTACATCTGTGCATAGGCTGCGTTCAGGGCATCAGCGTGTGGAAAGCCGTGCTGCTGAAGGTAGAGTGCTGTTGCCTGAATGCGGGCCTGAAGCGTCCCACTCGATGGAGTGAGGCTGGCACCGATCACGGTCTGGTGGTAGCTTGCGCGTCGGTCGCTGATTGTCGTTACCAAAGCGATACCGAAGCTGCCGCCCCAGTTCCTAAAGAAGTTGGTGAGCGAAGACGCCTTGTTGTTCTGGTCGGGACGCAGCTCCGAGTACGTGAGCAGCGACAATGGAACGAAGAAGAAGGCATAGCCGAAACCCTGCAGTGCTCGTGCCAGTGCCCAGTGGGTGTAGTCCGTTTGCAGATTCATTCGGCTGAAATGCAAGAACGCCAGACCGACGACGATCAGTGCCCCGGATAGCATGATGCGCGGATGCACGATGCCACGCTGGACTAGCTGCGCCCCGAGCGGGGATAGCAGCGTAATGAGAAAAGCGCCGGGGCCGAGTACGAAACCTGCGTCGATGGCACGGTAGCCGAATAGCGCCTGCAGCATCTGTGGAACCATCGTCGTGGACGCGAAAAGGCCCACACCAAAGACGAAGTAGAAAACGCTGGCGATGGCGAAGTTGCGCACTTTCAGCAGGCGAAAGTCGATAATTGGTTCGATGGTGTGCAGCTCCCAGAAAACGGCCGCCGTCAGGCAGACGATGGCGACGGCGAACGCCCAGCAGATGAAGGTCGAGCCAAACCAGTCGTCGATCTGGCCGCGGTCGAGCAGGATTTCAAGCGAAGCCGAACCTACCGCAATAAGCGCGATGCCCAGCCCATCGACACGGAGCTTGCCGCCGACACGCGCCGCCGCCCGTTCTTCGGCAAATGCCGGCGGATCGTGTACGAAACGCTGCGTGAGGAAAAGAGACAGTGCACCGATGGGGATGTTGATCAGAAAGACCCAGCGCCAGTTGTAGTTGTCGGTGATGTAGCCGCCCAACACTGGACCGATGGCCGGTGCGGTGACAATGGCGATGGTGTAGAGGGCGAAGGCGCTGGCCCGCTTCGCCGGTTCGAAGGTATCGACCAGGATGGATTGCTCGACGGGAGCGAGGCCGCCACCGCCGATTCCCTGTAGCACACGCGCGATCAACATGACGCCGAGCGTGGGCGCGATGCCGCAAAAGAACGAGGTGATGGTGAACAGCAGCACGCAGGCCATGTAGTAGTTCTTGCGGCCAAAGACCCGCGACAGCCAGGCCGACATCGGCAGCACGACCGCGTTGGCAACGAGGTAGGTGGTCAGAATCCAGGTGACCTCGTCGAACGAGCGTCCAAGGCCGCCGGCGATGTACGGCAGAGATACGTTGGCAATGGACGTATCCAGCAATTCCATAAAGGTCGCCAGCGTTACAGTCAGCGCGACAACCCACGGGTTGACGTAGGGTATTCCTCCTTGCCGGGCTGGACGTATTTCTACCTGCTGCATCACCGCTGTGGACATGGGACTCCTCGGAAAAGACTGCGCGAAAGCTAATCGCGGGAGGTGGGAGCGAAGTGCCGGGGAGTGTACGTGCCTGCCGTTCCCAACGCCGTGTTGGACACAAGCGCCGGTTCGCGCTGGTGCATCCCAAGCCCATCGACACCGGGGGCGAGCCCCGGCTTCAACACCTGCACGTCGTTGTAGTCCCCGCCGTTCTGCGAGCGGAAGGCAACTGGTTCGGTTGTCTCTGCCGTGAGCAGGCGCTGCGTATAGACCTCGACCATGGCCGCTGCAGCTTCATTCGTGGAACGATCAGTCTCATAAAATATCGCAGGCGGAAGTACCTGCATGCCGGGATAGAAAAGGATGCCGTGTTGGATGGGCCAGAGAAGGTCGTCCACCGCACCGCATACACCGCGCGGACCATAGTGCGATGCGCGGCCGCCGGCCGTCATCATCACCATAGAGCGGCGTCCCTTGAGCGTGCCCTCGCCGAAGCGGTCCCCCCAACGTGGGCCGCCATGCTCGCCCACACCGTACGCGAAACCGAGCGCGTACACGCGGTCCACCCAGCCCTTCAGGATGGCCGGCATACCGTACCACCAGAGTGGAAACTGGAACACCACCACGTCCGCCCACAACAGCTTGCGCTGCTCTTCAGCAACATCGGGCGACTGCGTTCCCTCACGAAAAGCCTCACCAGAATCTGCCGAGTAGCGCAGCGGCTTGCGTGCATCACGCTGCGGGAAGTCTTCGCTGTCGGCGACCGCCTTCCATTTCATGGCGTACAGGTCGGACACCTGCACCTCATGCCCTGCTTTCTCGAGTGCGCATACCGCTTCCTCTTTCAGGTGACCGTTCAGTGACGTTGGCTCGGGATGGGCATAGACGATGAAGCACTTCATGGCAGGTCCTCTCAGGTTGACGCGCTTTTCACGCATCTTTCCATCGGATGAAGAGAGAACCCATAAGTTGCTTATTTTGTTATAGTTACAATTTTGTAAGCAAGGAATCTTCTTGTTACCATACTTGTATGCGGAAGCAAAGATATCGGCGTTATCCCTCGGAATGCGGGTGCGGTGTGGAGGCCTGCCTGGAGGTCATCGGCGGCAAGTGGAAGGGCCTGCTGCTGCACCAACTTATCCAGCACGGTACACAACGCTTCGGTGAACTGATTCGGCTTAAGCCGAATCTGAGCGCGCGCATCCTGTCAGTTCAATTGCAGGAACTGGAAGAGGATGGGATCGTCTCCCGAAAAGCTTTTGCTGTCGTTCCGCCTAAGGTGGAGTATTCCTTAACGGATTATGGAAGAACACTGGCTCCGCTGATCGAGCAGCTGCAAGCCTGGGGTGACCGAGACCGGCTTCGCCGGGAGCAAATCGTAGCAGCGCACGGTATCGACCAAGACGCTGCTCTGCCTCTTATCGGAAGGGTCTCCATGGATCGAGAGATCGATCCTTCCTGCTCTGTTGCATTAACCGGGTCTGAGCAGCTCTGAGGCTAGGATTGCTTCATGTTCAAGCGTCGTCGTTTCCCGGTTGAGATCATCCTGCTCTGTGTTCGTTGGTACTGCAAGTACGGGATCTCGTACCGGGATCTGGCCGAGATGATGCAGGAACGAGGCGTCGAGGTGGATCCGACCACGATCATGCGCTGGATCCATCGATATGCGCCTGAGCTTGAGAAGCGGGCGCGCCGCTTTCAACGGTATGGTTCAACCTCCTGGCGCGTCGACGAGACGTACATCAAGGTCGGAGGCCGTTGGAAGTATTTGTTCCGGGCTGTCGACAAGCATGGCATGCTGATCGACTTCATGCTCTTGGAGCGTCGAAACACACGTGCAGCATACCGTTTCCTCAGTAAAGCCCTCACAACGATGCGGGACTGGCCTGCTTCCTCCATCACCACCGACAAGCTTCGCTCCTACCCAGAAGCGATCGAACGGCTGAAACGGGAAGGCAAGCTCTCCAGAAATGCGAAGCACCGAACCTCCAAGTATTTAAACAACATCATCGAAGCGGACCATGGCGCGCTCAAGCAGGTCATCCGTCCCACTCGTGGGTTCCAGACCATGAAGACTGCCACGGCAACCATCAAAGGCTTCGAGATCATGCGCATGATCCGGCGTGGTCACTGCCTTACCTGTAAGCGTGGAGCAAACAACGAAGCACGCTTCGTGAACTCACTGTTCGGCGTCGCCGCTTAATCGAAAGATGCCAAGATCCGGGGCAAGGTCCGCCTGCAGGCAAGTTAATGCAACAGCGCCCAATAGCTGCCTGTCCCCCCGTTTCCGTTGGTACAGTCTGTAGTGGAAGTGAACGTCGATTCGACCTGCGCATTAGTCGTTTGATCGTAAAGACCAATCGACACGGTATCGTCCGCATTGGCCATTCCCTGCGTGATGGCGGTGACACCAGTCATGGCATTACTGTAGTAAAGGTAACTTCCGTTTGGATAGCTATAGTTGGCAGTTCCATCTCCGCCTGGAGGAATGACCCACGCAACATCCTGATCGGTGTAAACATTGCCGGTAGGTGTCACCCAACCACCGGGAATGCCGGAGTTGTTCGTATTCACCACAGATCCGTTGTAGGCATTGTTGGGAGAGGAATATACGAAGTAAGTCGATACCCCGCTGCCTACATCGATTAATCCCGTTCTCGCGGTAGACACCGCCGACAGTGTCACTTGTCGAAATCCAAGAACGTGCATAAACAAAATCGGTACAGTAATCTGCTGCTTCACCTGAACGGCGTTTCCCTTGGCGGGTGAGTTGCAGGCATAGCCCTGGCTTTGCAACGAGGTCAGGCACTTCACGACGGGATAACCCGAGACCATCGTCGTGCCACTCAGCAGCGGACGCGCATTTCCGTTTCCAGAGCCTGCGCTATATTGCGTGGCGACTGCTGTCGCGTTGCTACTGGGCAGGGTGATCGCGCCCGCAAGAGCTGCGTCATCCGATGTGGCTTGAAGCGTTCTGGAGGTCAGCAAAAGTTTTCCAACATCCATGGTCAAACCAGCCATCGCCAGTAAGGCGACCATTAGAATCGCAATCAATACCATCATTGGACTAGCTCTGCATCCACTGCTGTCAGGGTACAACCTACCGCGTAGTTCTGCCTGAGCACAACAAGACTACATGGGTAGGTAACGGTGACCTTTGCGGTAGCGTTGGTACTCAGGTTGGATGCGGCCCCTGTGCAACTCGTGCCTGTGTAAGTTGACGCTGCCCCTCCGGATGGAGTGAGAACGAGGTTATACGTGAGCGAGGCCGACTTCAACAGAGGTGCCGAGGTGGAGACAGTACTAGAAAGCAGCTGACACGGATCACTCGTTCCGCCTCGACTGACGGATAGGGCGCGTGTACCGGAACTTGTCGCGGCAGTCAGCGCGATGTAATTGTTCATGGCAATGCCAAAAGTACAAAGGCCCATCACAATCATCAGCAGGATCGGCAGGCAAAGTGCCATTTCGACTAGGGCCTGACCACTCTCCTCGTAGTGGAGTGTGACTAGGCGGGCACAGACCTGTGTAAATTTGGACGGCGCACTGTTCACGATAGGACCTTTTCTGGCAATGCCGTACACGATGTTTAGGCTCCGAACGCCGCGCACCGAGAGAGCGCCTTAAGAACATCTACGGCACAATTGCGAAGAACTTGAATCCCCTGTCGCCTGCCACGAGAGGCTCCCGTGTCTCTGCGTCTGTTTCAGTCTGTGGAGGAGCTGCTCTGCAGCCTAAACGCCAGCTGCGACATACGGGCTCTTCACGAGATTTGAGGTTAGCGGATCTTAAACTCGACATGGCTCGTGGTAAGTAACAAAGCACTTAGCTGGATAACGCTATTGCATTTGCGCCGCTTCCCGCACCAGATGCTGGTGAATAACCATCTTTAAATATGTCTGGTATTTCAAGCCTCGTTTTTCGCCTGAACCTTCGCCAGTTCGATATCGGTCGTATCTAAGCGGATTGAGGTAGCGGCTGTCTGGGCACGATGCACAAGGGTGCCCTGCCCCAAGGAGCCATCTTTTGCCGCTGTCTCTAGAACCGAAAAGGCTTCATCGGGGTGGCTGTTCCACCACGCTGCTTCCTCTGCTTCGCTGTTGAACTCAGGGGTGTCTAAAATTTCGTCATTTGCTGCTGCCTTGTGGATCGCAAAAAATCCTCGTTCGTTCGGACGCCTGTCTCTTGCCGTTACAACGCGAAGCATCTCGCCACGTTCGGTCACAACAACGGCCAAAACACGGCCCATGTCTGTTTCCCCGATATGAACACGGCGTAGCTCTCCATTTAGGAATGCTGAACCGCCATCAAAGGAATCATTTTCAATCACCTGCTCTGCTTCTTCAGGTGTTATGTGGTGGCGGGCTATATGGCTGGTGATGGCTTCGTTCCAATCAAATTGCATGGTTGCACGCATGCATCCACGTTTGCTCCATCCGGGTTGGTTCGAAACTAGACGTCATCACGCGGCGTGCTCGATCTAGCATTCGCTGGTAAGGACCTCAAACCACGTTGTGATCGGACGAACGAGCTCGATAAGTCCATTCCTAATTTGCTGTGGGCAAGGCGCCTGCAAGCGTAATGAGTACTATCGACTGCAACTGAATCGGGTCCAAGCTCCTTCAACACGCACCGCTGTCTCGAAGTGCTTCATCCTTCTGACGCTTCCAAGCCATGCGTTTGCAGCTTGTGAGCCATTCCACATCTGAGGTGCAGCTTTTAGCCTTGTTCTTGCAGGTTGGCCCGGTGCACTCTGGGCAGCCGAATCCGAGATTCTCAAATTAAGCGGTTAAGAGGCAAAATGATAGTTTTCACGAAACATGTATGCGGCAAAATTCTTCTTGCGGCTGGAAGTCTTTCCCTTGCTGCCTCTGCCGTGGCTGCGCCACCTGCCGTACCTGCACCATCGGCTCACCCGAAGTTTGCGCGTGATTTGGACACTGCTCGGAGCAACGCCGGACAGGTCGCCGTGATCGTTCAGTACGCCAACACTCCGGATTTGGGTGCGGAAGGTCGGTTGTCCAACCTGGGTGGGGTGGTCGGCGGCCGAGTCCACCAACTCGGTATTTCGGCAACCCTGCCGTCCGCTTCTCTGGACACCGTCGAAAAGGATCCCAACGTCGTACACATTTCTGTGGATCACGCGATCGGAGCTCGCGGAGCCGCGGCCAAACTTGTAGCGACGACGCCTGCTGCGCCAGCGCCTGCAGACGCCCCTGCGCCCGTGTCCCCCGCACCTGCTGCGCCAGCAGGCGCGACATCGTCAGCGCCCATCGGCACGAGTGCTGAATTCACACTGGAGCCGATCAATGCCCTGCAGGTCTGGTCGCAGGGCTACTTCGGCGCCAACGTAGGCATTGCCGTGATCGACAGCGGCATCAATCCCAGCCCTGAGTTCGGCAAGCAGATCGTTTACAACCAGAGCTTCGTCCCCAACGAGCTGAACGTGGTCGCGGATGCATACGGACATGGCACGCACATTGCAGGCCTGATTGCCGCCAACGGTATAAACTCCAGCACAAAAAACAACTTCCGCACGTTCTTGGGCGTTGCCCCACAGGCGCAGCTCATCAACCTCCGGGTGCTGGACGAGAATGGCGCGGGCAGCGACTCCACGGTGATTGCCGCAATCGAGAAGGCGATTGCCCTCAAATCGACGTACAACATCC
Organism: Terriglobus sp.; assembly: GCA_965200815.1. Taxonomy (GTDB): domain Bacteria; phylum Acidobacteriota; class Terriglobia; order Terriglobales; family Acidobacteriaceae; genus Terriglobus. The sequence goes on from CBDAVC010000005.1 coordinate 30,494, forward strand.
GCATCATCAACCTGTCGCTGGGTCGCCCGATTTTTGAGTCCTATTCGCAAGACCCTCTTTGTCTTGAAGTGGAGAAGGCCTGGAAGGCCGGGATCGTCGTGGTCGTGGCTGCCGGAAACGATGGCCGTGACCTGGCATTGAATACCGAAGGTTACGGCACAATCGAAGCGCCCGGAAACGATCCGTATGTCTTGACCGTGGGAGCGGTGCGCACGGTCGGTACGGCGGTCAACACGGACGATACGATGGCCAGCTATAGCTCCAAAGGGCCATCGTTTATGGACTGGGTGGCGAAACCTGACGTGGTCGCGCCGGGCAATCTGGTGACCAGCGTGATCGTCGGCGCGCCCAATCTGCAGGTCAACAATCCGCAGTTCTACACGCCGCTCTCCTTCTATCAGACCAACGGAACTTCGACGAGCTCCAAGAACTACATGCCGCTGAGTGGCACCAGCATGGCCACAGGGGTGGTAAGCGGCGCGGTCGCCCTGCTGCTGAGCTCTCAGATGTCCATGACGCCGGATCAGGTGAAGGCATTCGTCATGTCGAGCGCGAACCACAGCGTTCTGCCGCAGACGAGCACCGTGACCGACGCCGTCTCCGGCATGGTCTATACGGCACATAACGATGCGTTCACACAGGGAGCGGGTTACCTCGATATTCAGGCAGCTTTAACGGCGGTGAAGAACTACAAGGGTGCATTGCCAGCCGGAACCGCCATGTCACCGGTGGCCGCCTTCAATGCGAATAACAGTAGCGTCACGCTGGTGACAGACCAGACTGCGCTGTGGGGTTCGACCGCGCTCTGGGGTTCGTCCAATGTGTATGGTGCGAATGCGTTTGCCACGCCCACGGCAAGCACAGCACTGTGGGGCTCGACCGCGCTCTGGGGTTCCAACGATCCGGCAGCCTTCACCGCATTATGGGGTTCGACCGCTCTTTGGGGTTCGAGTTCCCCGGCGGCTGCAACGGCTCTCTGGGGCTGTAACGTCGACGCCAGCGGAACCACGGCATTGTGGGGTTCAACGACCAGCACCGGTTCGACGGCACTATGGGGGTCGACGATTCCCTACGAACGCTAAACCTCAACCGGCGCACTCATTGGGGACCACAGATGTGGTCCCCTTTTACACGTTTTAGCTCTTCCCATCGCACAAACGCTTTCCAGGACACGGTAAACGCGATCTCTAGCGTTCGTTTATAGTGACCTGAATCTAAGCCTCCTACGGATGCGTTGTCCTTTGGCCTTTGCGATGAAGTTTAAGGATGCCGACTAGCGCGTATGGTGTGGCCCGGCGTTGCGAAGGGGAGACCGGGTCACGGTCGAGCGATACCACGCCTTCAGCAGCCTGTAATTTTGAGGGAGGGATTTGCCGTTGTTACGCGCAATAAAGTAGAAAGCGTCGTCTGCCGATGATCACTGCGATGTCCGATGCTGCACGCGTACCGGAGAACGAAGACGACCGCCTGTTGGCGGTGCGCCAACTCTGCGTCCTGGATACACCTCCCGAGCCCGTCTTTGATCATTTGACGGCTCTGGCATGTGCTCTGTTTCAGGTACCCATGGCTTTGGTATCCATTGTTGACGAGCACCGTCAATTTTTCAAATCAGTTGTCGGGCTGGCCACTACCGAGACACCTCGAAGCAGCTCTTTCTGCGCCTACACTATTTTGACGAAGGAGCCTTTAGTCATACTGGACGCCCGTCTAGATCCACGCTTCAAAGCAAACCCACTTGTCACGGGCCATCCTCACCTGCGTTTTTATGCCGGTGCTCCCTTACGAGATCAGCATGGCTTTATGCTGGGCAGTTTCTGCGTTCTGAGCGACACCGCCCGAGAAGGTTTTTCCTCTGAAGATCGGTCCCTGCTAAGCCGCTTTGCTGTACTCGCTAGCGATGCGCTGGAGCAGCGCCTACACCCAGCCAGGTTGCACGAAGCTGAGCGCGTGATTGCTGCGATCAATGAGCGGTACCGGTTGGCCGCACGTGCAACCAAGGACGGGCTCTGGGATTGGGACCTAACGACCGGTCGAATCTATTACTCTCCACGGCTTCGGGCCATGATGGGCTGCCCTGAAGAAGAACACTGGGCGGGCATTGAGGAATGGGTGAGTCGGCTCCATCCAGAGGACGCCGCTGCCGCAAAGGCAAACGTGGTGAGGCTGACTTCGTCTTCCGTCGAGTTCTTCGAAAACGAGTACCGCATGAAGCATGAAGATGGTACTTGGCGTTGGGTTCACAATCGCGGAACGGCCGTTCGGGATAACGAGAGCAGACTGCTTCGGCTCACCGGGGCTATGAGGGATGTGACAACGGAAAGAACCCGTGATCGCCTCACGGGCTTAGACACCAGAGTGGCCTTTGTTAATGCTGTCGATCAGCGGCTCGCCGTCAATGCTGATGTCGGAGAACCTTTCGCCATCCTCAGCGTCGGTCTGGACAACTTTACGCGCATCAACGACAGTCTTGGTTCCGAACGTGGCGACGATCTCTTAATCGAGATTTCCCACAGGTTGGTGCAAACCTTGAACGGACCGCAAGCTGGAGTCGTCGCTCGACTTGGCGGCGAAGAGTTTGCTCTTTTGGTGGAGAACATCGCCTCCGTCGAAGTGGCAAACGAGTTTGCAGAAAAGCTGCTCACAAATCTCCATGTGGCGGTGTCCTGTAAAGGACAGGATATTAAGCTCTGCGCAAGCGTAGGTATCAACCTTCCCCAAGGACACGGTTCTTCAACAACGCAACTGTTGGAAGACGCTCAATTCGCCATGCATCAGGCGAAAGGAAAAGGAGGCGGACAGACAGCCCACTTCGACGCTTCCATGCGCGAAAAGGCACGCCACCGTCTGGCCTTGGAGAATGAACTTAGGTTGGCACTTACGAACAACGACGTGTCGCTGTTCTACCAGCCTAAGTTCGACATGCTTACGGGCGAAATCGTTGGACTTGAAGCTCTAATGCGTTGGCAACACGGGGAACACGGTCTCATCTCGCCTGCGACCTTCATTCCCCTGGCAGAAGAAAGCGACCTCATCCTCGAAATTGGTCGGTGGACACTTCGAACAGCCATCCATCAGCTCTCCTTGTGGCGAGACTCAGGGATTGTGGGTCCAAATACGACCATCGCCATCAATCTGTCTTCCAGGCAGTTCAAGGACGAAGATCTGATCTCGACGGTTTGCTCCAACCTGCGGCAGCACCGTGTTCCTGCACAGTGTGTCGATCTGGAAATTACGGAAGGTGTACTCATTCACGACGCGCCGCAAGCCCTCAGCATCCTTACCGCCCTGAAAGCTGTAGGCGTAGGATTAGATCTGGATGATTTCGGCACTGGCTTTTCGTCACTCTCCTACCTCAAGCGATTCCCTTTCGATACCTTAAAAATCGATCGATCGTTCGTTATGGAGCTTGGTGAGAGCAAAGAAAGTCTGGCCATCGTGCAGGCAATCCTCGCTCTTGGAACTGCACTGCACCTGAAGGTCGTGGCGGAAGGAATCGAAACGCAAGCCCAATCGGAACTTTTGCTTCAAGCTGGTTGCAAGCTCGGACAAGGGTATATGTTCTGCAAGCCGCTATCCGCAGACGCAATCTGTGCGGTTTTGCTCGCGCAAATTGTGGCCGGGGCGATCGGCTAAAGGCTGTTCGGTACTTGTAAGAGCGACGTTGATAAGCTTGTTTGTTATGAGGATGATGAAGAGACGTGGTGGATGCCCTTGGCATGCTGGTTCCAAGCCGCTCGTAGTGTCTTGCGAGTCGTCGAGCGTGCGACCCGGGCGAGCTTCATTCGACCATCCAGCCCACGTGACAAGAGGAAGAAGCCTCGTTTGGCCGTGGGGTGGTTGACCACCTCGCGCCGAATGCCATGCTCGCCGGCGGCCTCGGCGGCCTTAGCTCCGGTGTAGCCTTGGTCGAAGTAGGCGAAGTCTACCGTAGAGCCGATCATTTCGCACCTCAGCGGCGAGCGCCGCGACCTGCTCGCGGTCGCCCCGATCGGCAGCCGTGACCCTGAGCGCCAGTAGGTGGCCTAATATATCCACCACGATGGAGACTTCAACCCTTGCGCCGCTTGGCTCCGCCGTAGCCCGCGCGAACACCGCTTTCCGGCGTCGACGGTCGCGGCCTTTCGCCCTGCCCTCTCGCTTAAAAGCTCCTGACACAGGCGGAGGCTACGACCATCAAGCAGTTTTCTCCAGATTGGAGCTTAGGAGCTCTTGGTCGAGGCAACCGAACACCGGTTTCGTCCAGTACGCTTTGCATCGTAAAGAGCTTGGTCGGCTCTTGCTAACCAGAGTTCGGGAGAGAGACATTCGTTGTCGGTAGCACAAACGCCGAAGCTTGCCGTGATCCCTAATGGCTCGTTCAGCAGGATGGGAGAATCCGCTAAGACACAGCGCAACCGTTCGGCAGTCTGAACAGCCTGGCGCAGGTCGGTTCCAGCGAGTAAGATCCCGAATTCTTCACCTCCGAGTCTACCCAGCAGGTCCTCCTTACGCAGTGCTGCTTCGAGCCTATCGCTCACTGTCCGTAGAACTGTGTCGCCGACCGGATGCCCGTAAGTATCGTTAACCCGTTTAAAATGATCGATGTCTAAAGTAAGTAGGGCCGCAGGTTGTCCACGGCGTGTAAAGCTCGCGATCACCTTTTCAAGCTCTAGAAGAAACCTCCGCCGTGTGGCTGTCCCCGTCAGGGAATCAGTTTGCGCGATGCGCCGCAATTCCATTTCATTCTCTGCAAGCGCGGCAAAGCTCTTCAGCACATCAATTTGTCCATCACTAAACTGCCGAGGCTGCACATCCAAAGCGCAGAGCGCTCCAAGGTTGTAGCCGTCGGGAGTGGCGAGCGGAACGCCCAGGTAGCTGCGGATGAAGGGTTCGCCCGTGACTGATGGGTATTGCGCAAAGCGCGAATCTTCGAGGGTGTCTGGAATACAAAGCGCAGCGCGCGATTGAATGGTATGCGTACAAAACGAAAGTTCGCGTGGCAGATCCGCGCTTTCCATGCCGAAACACGATTTGTACCATTGGCGATCTGCGTCAATTAAGGAAAGCGTAGAAATTGGGACGTTGAGCACCGCTCGAACCAGACCCGTGATGCGGTCAAAGGGTGCCTCACGTTGTGAGTCTAAGATCTCGTAGCGGTGCAGCGCAGACATGCGACCGAATTCATCTTGAAGCTTTGTATCCCTCATGCCTACCTCACTAGCATCTTGATCGCGCGGAACAGCTCTTGTTTGTAGGAATCAACAATCACCGAAATGCTCGCTTCGATCTGAGTCTCGGAAATGCCAACGGATTGCAGATTCATAATCAACGTGGCTAGATGTTTCCGATGTCGCTGCAAACTTTCTTGTAGCGACTCGGGAATTTCCATTTCGGCAAACGGGTCTTGTTCTGTCAGTACGCTCATACCGTGCACCTTCAATCTCGGGCTCCTGCGTCTGCTTCGACACTGGCCAATCGGACCTCCTATCTATATCGGTTGGCCAGACCTAAAGCTTAGGATGTCGTTCGTCGACAGTGATTCCACCACAGATGCCGTGACGAGCGCTTCTCCATGCGATGTGAAAATCTCGTACTGGCAACGCTGCGGAAGCGCAGGGGTCGACGATTCCAGAGGATAATCGGTGAACGCCGTCTGTTCAGGGCTAATGTGGAGTCGATCGCGCGGATCCCAACATCTAAGTAGAAAGATTTTCATCGGGAAGGCAGGGTTTGTCTTTATCAACGGACAGTCCCGGAGCAAAACTGGGGTCTTACGATCACATCCCAGCATGCCAGGTGGACTGATCGCACAGGTAAACGTCAAAGCCGTTGCCGCCGCCTGTCGGAGTATTCGTTTGCAGGTGCCTTTATCGATTGAGCTTTAATTCTGACGTAATGATGTAGCATCATCGCCTGCTTTGCTGCTAGGCAATATCATGTCTTTGGCTGCTTGTAAGTACTTGATAGTCCGAATCAGCCGTTCTACAGTGCTCTGCCACCTTCTGTCGGAACCGTCAACTCGTTTTGATCACCGATCATTCCATCCTAGTTGTCACCAGTGCTCTAAGCCCGGCTCTCCTATCCGTCATCTCTGCGTCCGCTTTCTACGGACTGTCAGCCTGGACAAGATGCTCCTCACTCCACTTAGCTAGTGCGTATTGCAGAATTTTAGGAGCCACTCGAGATCGCTCCCGAAGATCCCCCGAGTGGCTCCTGAAATCCTGCGACCCAGCTCTTTCGTTTCATCCCTCCATCGAGAAACGTACGCGTAACTTGCCGTCTATTGGCTACTAAAATAGTACAGTAAGCGTTTACATAATAGTCGCGCACAGTGGCATTTGGAAAGCCTGCGACGGGCAACGGCAGATCAAACGAGAAGTCGAACAGTTGTGTTACTCCCGTGCGGCACGGCAGAGCAGTTCATGGAGTGTTACCGAACGCTGCTCGCCTGCGGGTGCAACATGCCTGCGTTGGAACTGAAGGACACAAAAGAGGAAGAGATCGAACAGCTTCAGCAGCTCGAAACCAGGTGCGGGCGATGATCCACAATGAAGAAGTGAGAGTGCGGAGCCGGAGCGCCGCGCTACTCGCAAGTATGTGATAAAGGGCGGGGCAAAGAACAAGGCCAGCATCGAAGCGGCCCCGAAGAAGATCGGCCGTCCGAAGAAGGTTGTTGAAGCTGTAGAAGCGTGGATTCCGAGGAGACCAGATGGCAACGAAGCAGGCAGTAGCAAAGAAAACAGCGACCAAGGCAGCAGTACCATTTGAAGCAGGAACCGTAACAGCCAAGGCAGTGCGTGGGTCGAAGCAGCCGAACTAGCTCAACGGTCGCGTGATCTACGACCAGCCGACCAGTGCGCTCCGTGGATTTGAAAGCTTTGTCTAGGTGAACTGCGCGACAATAACCTACTCGACAATGTGACCCTGCTAGGCGCACCAGGATATTCCCTGCTCAACCTTGGCATGCACTACGATCCGCCTGCAGGTCATGGTGCCCTTTCGCGATTCCGCTTTTACCCCGACATCCAGAAGCTCGCTAACAAACCTACGTTGCATCGACCAGCAACATCTCCGGTAGCATCACCAGCGCCGGACGCCAGAATGGGGCTGCCGTGCTGACCAGTCCCACAGGTTCCGTCTACGCTGGCACACCCTGCGCCTCTTGTAGTGGTGTGCGTGTGAGATTCTAGTGACGAGCTTTCGCTCTGACGTAAAGGCTGCTGCCGCTCCGGATGAGCGGCAACAGGGGCTTGATCTGGTCGCGGCGAACAGGACCAGCTTCAGACTGCAAGGAGCCGGACGTATCGCTATCGTCGGCAATGGCGATCCCGCTTCCCGAGAGGCACACAAGCTTCCACACCGCAAAGCGGCAGCGTCCACCTCTTTTGCGGTTTCGGCATGTCTACGTTCAGGCGCTTGACCATCCAGGCAACATAACACTGCAGGCGAAAGCGGATAATCTTGCCTCAGCTTCGGCTTTCTGTATCGTGAAACCGGCGAGCCTGCGACCGCGGCTGATCAGGGCGCATGGTCGCGACTCAGAGCTTCTCTTAGCGAAGCCACAGGCTGCTTCTTCATGACATACGCAAAGCCGCTTGTGTCCGAATAGGGTGAGAAGCGCAAGCGCTTACTGCCAACAGTCTCCTGAAGTCTGGTAGCACGTAGATAGCCTGATCTTAATGCTTTCTGTAAAGATTCCGATGTACTCTTCAGCGACAGCTTTTCACGCATGGTTTCAGGCATCGTAGGATGCGCTGGGCTCAGAGACGAAGGGCATCCGCGTGGAGAATGTCTTGCGCAAGAGCGAACTCCGAAGCAGGAGGACAGGTATAGAAACGCAATCGTCGGCTGCTTCCGCCGTTCCCATGGCGTTGCTTCACCTGTTGCTGCTGCTCCTCGGAGTCTCTTCAATCTGCAAAGCGCAGCACAATCCGCAGTTTACCCCTAAGTGGCATACCTTGACCACGACGCATGAGGCTCACAGCATTCCCGCTGCAGAGGCACTCAAGGGCTATCCCATTCACATCAGGGGCATGGTGACCTTGTACGACGGGTATGTGGACCCCCGCCATGCCATTATGTTTGTTCATGACGCAACCGGGAGCATATTCTTAGCGCTGCCGTATGGATTTCCGGCGGTCGCCGTGGGAACACCGGTCGACTTGCAGGGCATCAGCGGCATGGGAGATTTCGCTCCCGTAATTAGGCAGCCTGTTGTCCGCGTCATAGGCAAAGCGCAAGCGCTGCCAAAAGTAACGCACGAGTCTAGCCTTACCTACTTACTGACCGGGCAGAAGGACGGGCAGTGGGTAAAGATCGAAGGCATCGTTCACTCCATCTATCAAACCGACCATAATGCAAATATTCAAATAGCGATGCGCGATGGAATGGTTGTCGCGAAAATGCCCCGAGAAAAGGGCCAAGACTACACATCTTTAATCGATTCCAGAATAAGTATTCGGGCTCACGCGGCACCGGTGTTTAATGGAAATCACCAGATGATCGGAGTTCAACTTCTAGGGCCCGGTTTGTCTACTATCCGCGTCGTTGAGTCTGGAACGTCCGACGTTTTTCAGCGACCAGTGTCCAGAATTAGCTCCCTTTCGCGCTTTGGTTCCATAACCACGTTGGCAAGGAGAGTGCATGTACGAGGCAAGGTGACGCTTTCCTGGCCAGGTTCACTGCTTTGCGTTCAGGATGCGACACACGGCCTCTGCGCAAACACCAGCCAGATAACTCCACTCACGGTGGGGCAAATCGTGGATCTGGCAGGGTTTGCTGAAGTTACGGAGAGCGTACCCTCCCTGGCTGACGCGATCTTTCGCATGACTGCTCAACCTTCCGGCGATCCAGAACCTGAGCTAGCACGTCAAGTCACTGCAGAACAGGCTCTGCATGGCAACTATGGTTCCGAGTTAGTGACTGTGGAAGGTCAATTGATTGGCCGCGATGTTACTGATTCGAATACGACCCTCATTCTGCAGTCTGGCGCATACGTATTCGCAGTCACGCTTCCAAAAGATCGTACCGACTCGACCGCAGCGCGATGGCAGAACGGAAGTACGTTAACCGTTACAGGTATCTGCTCTGTAGCGATCGACAAAGAGAGAAGTATCAGAGAGGGAGGCGAAGCGAAGCGTAAATCCTTTCGCTTACTTCTGCGATCTTCGTCAGATGTTACTGTCCTAAAGAGAGCTTCATGGTGGTCGCCGAAGCACGCCGTTTCAGTGCTTGCGATGATGCTCACCATTGCGCTAGTTGTTCTCTGCTGGATCGCCGTGTTGAGCGGCCGGCTTAAGCGGCAGAAGAGAATCATTGGTGAGAGCGAAGAGCGCTTCCGCTACATGGCCCAACACGACTTTCTGACCGGTTTACCAGCAAGGCCATTGCTTCGTGAGCGTCTGGACGACGCGCTGGCGAAGGCAAAACGCTCGGCATCGGGCCTCGCCTTGTTGATGCTCGACTTGGACAGATTCAAGCAGATCAATGATTCGCTAGGCCATCATGCCGGCGACGAGGCACTAAAGGTGACGGCGCGGCGCGTGATGGAGGTGATACGTGAGAACGACACAGTCGCGCGAATCAGCGGGGACGAATTTATCGTGTTGATTACTGATCTTACTGATCCAAAAGAAGCGGAACTGGTCGCGGCGAAGGTGGTCACTGCATTGTCCATACCCTTTCAAATCGGCGAGCGCGATATACCGCTTTCGGCAAGTGTCGGAGTTTGTACCGGCTTTGGACATGAGCTAAACGCGGAATCCCTGCTGAAGAGTGTAGACCTCGCGATGTACCACGCGAAGGCTCAGGGCAGGAACGGCTTCCAGCTTTACACGGGCGATATGGCGATGAAAGACGAAAACATCAGCCCATTCGCGCGGCCCTCAAGCATGCACTCGAAAAATGAGACGTATGTCCATCACCGATCTCTGATGGACTCAAGACGGGGGAGCTTGTAGCTTCGAGGCCCTGATGCTTTGACAGCGAAACAAGAGCTTGGAGTCTAGTCGCCGCTCTGAAGAGGTCGAGTAAACGCCTGCAGTAGAAACGTACGCAACACATACTCTCGCGCGATCAAAGGCTGGCCGGATGCCGAGTACATCGCATCGAACTCTCCGCTCTACCGAGACCGGGACCGCAGCTGTCATCCTGCGGCTTCGCGCAACGGGTGATTCCCGGGAACACGCCGCTCTAGCGTCACACAGCTGAACAACTCATCCTGAATCCTGAATCCGCTCGTTGCCACGCATACTCCAGAGACGATCAGACAACCCATCGGACGAAGAACGGGAGACTATCTCAACAAATTCTTGTGTCGCCTTAAGTATCAGAGTGACTAGAAAGGTTTGTTCCACTGCTTATCGTTCAGCACAGGAGCGAAGTATGACGACTGAGTTCGCTATAGTAGGGCTAAGTGTGGTTCACGAACACAGCGAAGTGAAAGGTGAAGAAGATCATGCAAAGCGCCATGAACGTAGCTCTCTGCCGACTTGCTGTGCTCAGTCTTGTTTCCGGCTGCCTTAAAGCGCAGACCGTCACCGGCGCCGACGCCTTTGCAGATTACTTGCAGCAGAAGCCAGGTGTTTCGCGCAAGATAACGGTGGCGGACCTGCCTGCGCCAAATCCATCAGAGGCGGTGGACAACGGAGCCAAGGTGGTGGCGCGGCCGGAAGGCACGCTGCCGCTGGCACCGGCCGGCTTCACGGTGAGTTTGTATGCAGGCGGCGATGGGGGACCCACGCCGGCACCTGACGGTCATTTTTCAGAGCGGTTGGGTGATGCGCCGCCCAAGGGGACTTTTCAGCAGCCCAGACTAATCCGCACGGCGCCGAATGGGGATGTGTTCCTGTCGGATTCATTTGCGGGAAGCATCTTTGTGTTGCGCGGATTGAGGGCGGATGGCCATGCGGAGACAGTCACGAAGTATTCCACGGGTCTGAGTCATCCGTTCGGCATCAACTTCTACCCGGCTGAGAATCCGAAATGGGTCTATGTGGCGAACACGTTCACAGTGATCCGATACCCCTACAACGCAGGGGACTTGGTGGCTGGGGGCGCTCCTGAGACGGTAGTCTCTGACCTGCCGGGATACGCGCAGCTGCGGGGTGGGGGCCACTGGAGTCGGGATGTCGTTTTTACCCGCGATGGAAGGCATATGTTGATCTCGGTAGGATCGGCGTCTAACGCGGACAATGCGGACGATCATCCGAATGAATTCCACCGCGCTGACGTGCTCGAGTTCACGCCTGAGGGCAAGTTTGAGAAGGTGTATGCCTCTGGGCTGCGGAACTGCGTGGGCGAGGCAATCAACCCTGTCAATGGCGAGCTGTGGTGCTCTACGAACGAGCGCGACAATCTGGGAAACAACCTGGTTCCGGATTACATCACCTCCGTAAAAGAAGGCGGTTTTTACGGCTGGCCGTGGTACTACATTGGTGCGCACCGAGATCCGCGTTTGCCGCTGCCATGTGCGAATGGGACAGGACCGAACCCGGAAATGTCGGAGCCGCTGACGCCCGAGCAGGCGGGTGCGTGCCAGCATACGGACATTGGGGCCAAGGTGCTGACGCCGGACGTGCTGGTACAGCCGCATATGGCGTCACTGCAAATGGCGTTTTACACGCCTCGGCCTGCAGCCGGGAGCGCGTTTCCGGCGGACTTCAAAAATGACGCATTTGCGGCGGAGCATGGATCGTGGAACCGAGCGCAACGAGGTGGGTACGAGGTGATCAGGGTGCCGATGCGAAGTGGAAGAGCTACCGGGGCGTACGAGGACTTCCTGACTGGCTTTGTGACGCAGGACGGCCAGGTGTGGGGGAGACCAGTGGGAGTTAGTGTAATGAACGATGGCTCTTTGCTGGTGGTCGACGATGGGTCGCGGACAGTGTGGAGGGTGACTTACATTACGAAGAAGAAGTGAGCGCGAAAGGACCATTGAACCCTCAAACCAGAGGAGCATTACCACAGGGAGCCTAGAACTGCTCCGTGACCCTTGCCGTCCCTCAACGAGGTAATCGAAGACTTCAAGCAATTCCGAAGTGGCTCTGGCGGGACCTTTCTGCCATAACTTTCTCGCCAGCTCTGCAGACCGGTCGGTTCACCCGGCGATTTAAGCTATCTCAGTTGCCTACTCAGTTTCGGTTCTGATTGCTGAACGCTACACTGAAACGCGAAGAGTGACTCGAGAAGGTTCTGCCTGGCTATAGAGCCGCTATTGTAGAGCTTTGAACTCGCGCGGACAGCGCCACTGAGATTACGTTGCTGCCTAGTGGTTCTATGGATCAACTCAAGAATCCCACAGCACGTTGCAGTGAACAAAATGGCAGCAGAGCGGAGCGATGCGATCAAATGGCAGGCTTTCTACAAATCGATGAGCGGGATAACGTCGCAGTGGCTCTGGAGCCGCTCTTGGCTGGAGAGTCCGTCCGCGTAGGCGCTGCAACACCTGTTTCGCTCGTCGAAGATATTTCGACAAAGCATAAGTTCGCATTGCAGGACTTGGCCGTGGGTGACCCAGTGCGGATGTATGGAGCGGTCGTCGGACGGGTCCGCGTTGACATTCCGCGTGGCGGGCTGCTCACAACCTGGAATGTAGAACATGACACCGCACCCTACGCCCTGAGAGATCGCAATGTTGCGTGGATAAAACCGGACGTGAACCGATGGCACGATCGAACCTTTGACGGCTTTCACCGTGCGGATGGACAGGTAGGAACACGCAATTACTGGCTGGTGATCCCGCTGGTCTTCTGTGAAAACGGCAACGTTGAAGCGCTGAAAGAAGCGTTTGAGACGGAGCTCGGGTATGGACGCCCGCAAGTGTATCGCGAACAGGTGCGGCTACTGGCGCAGCAGTACCGGCAGGGGCACACAAGCATCATAGTGGAGCCCAGGCCGGCACAGCAACGGTTATTTCCCAACGTCGATGGTATTCAGTTCCTGCTGCACCAAGGTGGGTGCGGAGGAACACGGCAGGATGCCGGGGCGCTGTGCGGATTGCTCGCCGGCTACGTGCGCAATCCAAACGTCGCGGGTGTCACGGTCTTTAGCCTGGGATGTCAGCAAGCGCAAATCAAGGACTTCCAATCGGAGTTGCAGCGCCGAGGCGTCAGTGACAATAAGCCGGTGCTGCTGTTCGACCAGCAGACGTCGGGTCTGGAGTCGCGCATGATGGATAATGCGATTACGGCGACATTCGAAGGGTTGGCAAAGGCAAACATGGCCCAACGCACGCCAGCTCCGTTGAACAAACTCACGATCGGCCTCAAGTGCGGAGGTTCGGATGGCTTCTCAGGCATCTCTGCCAATCCAACACTGGGGCGGGTCTCTGACATGCTGGTCGCGCTGGGCGGCCGCACGATATTGGCAGAGTTTCCGGAGTTGCACGGGGCAGAACAGACCATCATCGACCGATGCGCCAGCCGGCCGGACGCGGAACGATTCATCCACCTGATGCAGACCTACAGCGCGCGTGCCAAAGCCGTGCAGTCCGGCTTTGAGATGAACCCGTCGCCTGGGAACATTCGCGATGGCTTGCTGACGGACGCGATGAAATCCGTCGGCGCCGCACGCAAGAGCGGAACATCGCCTGTGCGCCGCGTGCTGGACTACCCGGAGTACGCGGTCGACGAAGGCCTGAACCTGCTGTGCACACCCGGCAACGATGTGGAGGCAGTGACCGCGCAGGTCGGTGCAGGGGCAAACATTGTTGTGTTTACAACCGGCTTAGGCACGCCCACCGGCAATCCTGTCGCACCCGTGCTGAAAATCTCCACCAACACGCGCCTGGCGGAGCACATGCCGGACCTCATCGACATGGACACCGGCGCGATTATTAGCGGCGACAAGACGCCGGAAGCAATGGGCGACGAACTTCTGAACCTAGTCATCGAGGTGGCAAGCGGAAGGCGTGAAACTAAGGCGGAAACTCTGAAACAGAACGATTTTATTCCTTGGAAGCGCGGCGTATCTCTGTAAGCGAGGGCTACGGCTTGCCGAGGGAGTTGTCACGATACGCTTTCTGCAGAAAGAGAAACGCCTGCTTCTGCTTGCCATCCTCTGAGAGCAGGCCTTTGCGGTTGTAGCCATCCTGCAGCTTGGGGATGTTGCGCGTGGTTGAGCGAAAGTCGGTGAGAACCCAGGGCGTGATGCCGCGCAGCTGTTGGATCTTTGCAAGCATGACGAACTGGTGCCGGTACACGCTGAGCTGATTCTCCTCGGTCCACCGGTCTTTTTCGTCTCCATGATTGCCGATCCTTGCCTCTGCGCCAAACTCGGAAAAGATCACTGGCTTTCCCGGTAGCACCCACCGCAAATCGTCCGCATCCTGCGGTTTTCCCACGTACCAACCGACATACTCATTCACGCCGACAACATCCAGAGCGTCTGCAAGCGGATCATCAAGGGTGACGGTGTTGCCCTGCGTTCGCTGTGAATTCAAGGCGGAAGTAATGAGCCGCGTTCCGTCCAGCCGGCGAGCCTCGGCGGCAAGCTTCGTCAGGAACGTGGTCCGCACGGGAGTGTTGGCGGTTTCGTTGGAGACGGACCAAAGAATGACAGAAGCCTTGTTCCGGTCCCGCCGGATCATCTCATTCAAAACGACGAGTTCCTTCGCATAGACTTCCGGTTTGTCGAACGAAATGCCCTGCCAGTTTGGAATCTCCGACCAGACCATGATGCCGTCCCGGTCGGCGGCGCGCTCCATCCTCTCGTCGTGCGGGTAGTGGCACAATCGGACGAAGTTGGCGTTCAAATCTTTGAGGTAGCCGAAGATGGTGGCGACATCCGCGTCGGTGTTGGCGCGGCCGCCGCGGACCGGTGCCTCGGCGTGCATGTTTACCCCCTTCAAAAACACGGGGCTGCCGTTTAGGAGAATGTGTGTTCCTTGCACGCGGATGTCGCGGAATCCGATGTGGTCAGTGATGCTGTCTCTGCCGGACGCGAGTGTGACTCGGTAGAGTTGCGGCGAGCCGGGCGACCAGAGCTTGAGTGTGGCGGCATCGACGTGGAAGGGTGCTGTGCCATTTGCGTCGGTGTTTACCGTGACCGTCGCACCGGCCTCAGGAATGGAGACCGTGACGGGTGTGCCGGCGGGTGCGCCGAGCAAGTGGACATAGCCGGTGAGCCGCCTGTTCGTGGGCTCCCAGGATGCGGTACGCGCGAGATGAACGTCGTAGTCGTCGATGAATGCGGCAGGCACGGTCACGAGCGAAACGTCGCGGGTGAGGCCGCCGTAGTTAAACCAGTCGTAACCGACGGAGGGGATGCCGTCGATGAGGCGGGTGGCATCGACCGCGATGACAACGAAATTGGTCCCCGCGTGCAGGACGGACGTGACTTCACAATCAAAGGGTGTGAAGCCACCCTCGTGATCGCACACGCGCTGTTGATTCACCCACACGTGTGAGCGATAGTTTGCCGCACCAATATGCAGGAAGGTGCGCGACCCGGGCCTGGGATCGGCAGAGAAGTCACGCTGATACCAGACCACACCCTCGTAGTTGAAGAGCTGCGGAACCTGGGTGTTCCAGTCGCCTGGAACCTTGAGGGTGGGTGCGGTGGCAAAGTCGTACTCGTCGTTGTGCGGTCCGTCGGCGATGTTGGGATGGGTGTTCTTCGCGTAGCCGTCGTCGTTGATAGAACCGTCGGCCTTGTAGAGCGCGCGCGTCGGCGCCTGGTCGACCAGGTAGTGCCACGCTCCATTTAAGCTGGTGACCGCGCGCTGATCGACACCGACGAGCAGAGTTTGAAACGACTGTTGGCCGCGCACCTCGGGCGTTGTTGCAAAACACAACGACGCCGCGAAACACAGCAACACCGCGGCAACTGTGTGCGGTGCATGGCGTATACGGTTCAGACCCGGCAACCCTGGCATGGCAGCAATCTCCTCTCCATCGTTTTACAGCGGTGGCTCGCAGTGGCGCCCGTTCAACGTACACCTGCGATGAAAGCATTTGCAAAAGCGCAAACCGAGATGGCCCGGGAGGGCGCCTGCGAACGCCACACCGTGCTAGGGTACAGTGCATATGAGAACGGTGGACTCCGCGCGACGTGACTTTTTAAAGCTCTCCGGCCTGGGCCTGGCTGCCGGCGTTCCGGCGTTTGCGTCGGCCTCTCAGGCCGCCGTCGCTCGCGGCGCAACGCCCATGGTGTTCGACGTTCGCACCTATGGTGCTACAGGTTCCGGCAAGACACTGGACACACTCGCGATCAACAAGGCCATTGAAGCTGCTGCGGCAGCCGGTGGCGGTCTTGTCTTTTTCTCCGCCGGGCAGTACCTCTGCTTCTCCATTCGCCTTAAAAGCCACGTTGGTCTTTACCTGTCGCAGGGGGCCGTGATCGTCGCCGCAGACTCTCCCAGGCCCGGCGAGCAGACCGGCCAAATGGGTGGGGTGTACGACACCGCTGAACCGGAGAACCATACTGCCGCTTTTGGCTCCATCGAGGCGTACCAAGACTACGGCCACAATCACTGGCATAACTCGCTCATCTGGGGCGAGAACATCCACGACGTCTCCATCACCGGCCCCGGCCGCATCTTTGGCAAGGGCCTGAGCTATGGGGGCGCCCACGAAAAACGCGGCGACTACCAGACCTATGTGGCGGAGCAGACCGGCGTCGGCAATAAGGCGATCGCGCTCAAGAACTGCTACAACGTCCTCTTCCGTGATTTCCAGGTACTGAAGGGCGGTCACTTCGGCCTGCTGCTGACCGGCGTCGACAACCTGACCATCGACAATCTTACGATCGACACGGATCGCGACGGTATGGACATTGACTGCTGCAAAAACGTCCGCATCTCGAATTGCTGGGTGAACTCACCGTGGGATGATGCGATCTGCCCCAAGTCAAGCTTCGCTTTGGGCTATGCGCGCGCCACGGAAAATGTCACGATCTCCAACTGCTACACCAGCGGCTACTACGTTCTCGGCTCTGTTCTGGACGGCACCTTAACAAAATACTCTGACGACACGAAGATCCCCCGAAATGGACGTATAAAGTGCGGCACTGAATCGAATGGTGGCTTCAAGAACATCACGATCTCAAACTGCACGAGCGAAGGCTGCCAGGGGCTTGCGCTGGAAAGTGTGGACGGCGCCCTTTGCGAAGACATCACCATCTCCAATCAGACGTTTCGCGACCTCATCAACGGTCCATTCTTCTTCCGTCTCGGCGCCCGTCTCCGCGGTCCCAAACAGGCGATCCGGGTGGGGGCGCTGCGACGCATCCTGATCGACAACTGCACATCTTCGAACTCACGCGCGCAGACCGCGACGATTGTCACCGGCATTCCCGGCTCGCCGATCGAAGACATCAAATTCAGCAACATTCTTGTCCAGCATCAAGGCGGCGGAACCACGGCGATGGCCGGCAGCGAACCGTACGAAGGGATCGACCAGTACCCTGATCCGGAGAGATTCGGAACTACGCCCGCACACGGCTTTTATCTTCGCCACATGCGTCGCCTCGAGATGAGTCACGTGGAAGTTCAGCCAGCCATCCCGGACGCCCGGCCCGCCTTTGCATTGAGTGACGTGAACCGCGCGGACTTCTTTGCCGTCACCGCTCCTACCAGCCCGCCTGCCTTCTCTCTACACCAAGTCAAGGATCTCCGCATTCTGTTCAGCCGCGCTTCCCCTGATCTCACAGTTGGCGGCTGATGTGAGAAGTTGCTCAGGCGGTTAACTTTATCAAGACCGCAGAAGCGGAAGCGCAGGCAACGCAGTCGATCCAGGTAAGTTCTACGCAGCTGAAAGCGCTGCAAGGAGAAGGCTGTCGCTTGCCATTACGCGGCGTAATTCTGTCCGAACTATTTGGCGCACGCGAGCATGCAAATGGTGATTATACAAGTGGCCAAGCAATTGCAGGCTAGATGGCCAGCCACTGAGCGTGCAGTCCACAGCCAAGAGGCGGTGGACTGCAGTAAGTCGAAGCAGACTAAGGTAAGAAAGGAGCCTGAGCGTTCCTTCTGGTTCAAACCGTTGGGAAGGTTATTAGGCCCATACGACTAATCTGTCTATAAAGAACTTAAGGGAATACCTTGTGCCCTACCTATTCAGAACATTTTACTTATAAGCAGCAAGAAGCCAGATGCAGACTCAATGAGAGCTGAGGATAGAGGACCCTCCTTTGTGGAAGGGTACTTTAATCTACTGGGCTACTGCTGTGACGCCTTGAGGACGTGTGTCGTTCGGTAATGCGTAGCGGATAGGCGTGCAGAAGGTGTTGCCCATAGGCTACACGCTCCATGCCTGCTGACGCATAACGCTGTCGGCCATTAGTTGATGGTGGATCTTGCAGCAGACCAAGGGAACCTGCTGAGCACCTAGACTCCGCGCTTTTAGCCACAAACATGTTTTCATGCTCGTGAGCGCAAAACCTGTGTGCGTCCTGCTACAAGGCCGTAAACCTGCATCACAATTACACGTCTTCAGCAAGCTGAGAAGCCTGCGCATTAAGACAAAGAACTCTCCTTACCAGAGAGAACCAAGGCAGACTGGCCCTCCCCTGGAGGGCCGTTTTTTGTTCTCACATTCCACAATCCACCATGCCAACATCTGGTCTCCCGACACGTAGGAGAAGGAATCAGTCTTGCGGAGTGTAGCTGTTGTGCGGCGCGCCGAATCTGACTCGCACCTGCCTTGCCAGAAAGAAGAAATAGCTGATCCACACGGTTGACGCAAGTGCCTGGTAGCTCAATCCACAGACCGATCAAGAACGTTCTCAAATGGGTATATGGTTTCCCCTGAAGCACTTGCCCTCCAGCAACGACTGCTGACCCATACATGATCGGCGTTGGAGATATCAGTAGCGTGGGGCGAAATAGGGCACCTAAAGGTGGTCCTACATCCAACAGGTCGAGCACGAACCGCTGGTAACGTGTCGCCGATAACCGTCGTGAACCACAGGGAAAGAACAAGCTAACGTTTTGCCGATCTTCGCTCTAAATTGGACTTACGGAACTGTCCCGGACACTAAATGGGGCCTTCCAGTGCTTCATCATTCTTCTCCCAGAGGATTACTATGCCAAGCATCTCCATCCGGTTCGGAACTCGCCTCCGCTCGCTCCGTCGCGATCGACAACTTACCCAAATCCAGCTTGCTGACCACCTCGGGATTGATCGCAGCTTTATCAGTGACGTCGAACGGGGAAAGAAGGTCATGTCACTTTCATATCTCTAAACTGTCGCCGATGGTTTAGAGATGACCCTGCCTCAACTGTTCAAAGGGCTCTGAAATACTCTGGCCATGGACATGTCAGCCTCCATGTCAGGGAAGGACACCTCAGAGCGGCGGCAGATGTCATAATTTGGTTCGAGGTGATTTCGTGAAGTCGAGCTTTTGTCTTTCGACAGGATGAGATAGGATTATCGGCTGCATGACCGAACCGAAATCTAGCTTACTTTGCTTCTATTTGAGGTGCTTCATGTCTGCTGACTTCCACGTTCTACAGTGCTCTGTTTCCTCATGCCGCATCGTCAATTCGTTGCCGTTATCCCGATGTTGCCACGCTAAGTTTCTAGCGTTGCTCTGAGTGCGGTTCTCTGAGCAGCCATCCCTGTATCTCTGATCCGTCTACGGATTCGTCAGCCGGGCAGGGATCTTCACACGGCTTCCCAAGCTAGTGGGTATTGCATGATTTTAGAAGCCACTCGAGATTACTCCCCAAGATCCCCCGAGTGGCTCCTGAAATCCTGCACCGCAGGTTTGGTGTTCCAACTTTTTTATGGAAACGGCGAGTGCAACATTGCTCTTGATCAACGCCGATATTTTAATGTAATCCCTTACATCATGGCTCCTTTCACTTGACGTTTGTAGAATTCCTCCCTTTCTGAATTGTTTAGGGCAGAGCAGGCGTGTTTGCTGCGTAGCGACCAGGGTCACACAATGTTCGCAGGCGAGTCATATACACTGACCCGGATGCGCTGATGGATGCTGGATTCGAAAGGGCCAAAGATGGAGTTCGAGGACGAATCTACGGCCTCTATTAGCTGAACAACGCAATTCAGTGGGGACGGCGGGGCACTCGCCGCTGAAATATGCCAACCTCATTTTAGTTGTGGCCCATGCTGCTACCTGCAATCCTTTCGCTGCAGGGTGTGCTTCTCGTTGCTGTACTTTGTTTTGTGTACGCAAACTGTGGGCTGCGTACCCCTCGACGAATGGTCCTTCGCCTGCCGTTCAAGAGCTACAAGCCAGTTCTGGGCCACGCCGCCGACCCTTCAACGATAAGACATTCTGTCTGGGCGTCACGCTGTGAAGGGTGGGTGGGCTTCCGCGTATTCTCAATCGCAAACCCGCGAGCTTGCGCCTGCGCAACATGCTTGTCCGCACGAATACTGAACGCCAGGGCTTGCTCTTCAAAGAATCTGCAGACGCGCAGCTCTCAGGGTGGCCGCTCCTCATCCCCAATGACAAGCGGGCTCACCTGAAAGCTGGGGGGAACACTTCAGAAGCGGAACGCATTCACACCAAAGCGATGCTGAAACAGCAAGACGGCGCCGAGGATTCCGGTAAGCAGCAGAACGAGAGAAGAGGGTTCCGGTGTAGTCGCGACGGAAACGTCTGTGACAGTGAGGCGTCCTGGAGAGCCACCGTAGGGTGCACCAAACTCCTGCAAAACGAAAGTTCCAGGGAGGAACGTCGGAGCAAACGGTTCCCCACTGTAAAGCGGCATAGTGCCAAGATTGGCGTAACTCAACGTGGGCTCAGTTCCATCGTAAAAAGGACCCGCTAACACGAAGCCGCTTCCCGTCAACGAGGAACCTCCGGCTTGATTGAAGTTGAACACCGCAAGATATGTTCCCGACACTCCATTCACCACAGCCTTGACGTTCCTTACCCCAAAGGCCTGCTGAGAAATGTTAACGATCAGGTCCTGTGGAGAGGGGTTGGAGGGAAGTTGGAAGCTGAACGTGTTGGTAGGCTCGTTGCTGTAGATCGGTCCGAAGCTGTACTGGAGCGTGTCAGCTCGGGCGAGGAGGCTGGTGGCGAGAACAACTACGGGGGCAAAGTTCAAGAGACGCATGCGGGAGCTCCTCTCGTGCAGCGCAAGGTTACTCCTGCTACCCCTCTGTTTGTCACGTTGTCGCCATACGCCGACGGCATGCACTGAACAAGCCGTTCGAGCAGTTCCGGCTTTGCCTCGCCAACTCAAGATGCTCGCAATTTGGCGGTCTGGCTGCCGCCCTTTGTTGTCTATCGGACGGAACCTTATCGGCAGAATCTTGGTTCTCGCGCCTAAAGCTTTCTTAAGGAATGTCCTAAAGTGCAGCAAGGGGGTGCCGATGAACAATATGAGGAGAAACTAATCATGAAGCAGATCAACGGCATTGGATTCGGCAGTGATGGACGCACAACTGGCGCGCGCGGGCCGGAACGGCCCGACCTCAACCTCAAAAACCCACTTGATCGTAACCATGACCTCGACCTTGGCGGATTCGGCCCAGCTCAGCACGACGGCTCAGCTGATCCAGCAGAACGCCGGCGCGGCGGATGTCCGCTACGAGAAGGTGGCCTCGATCAAAGCCGCCATCGAAGCCGGAACGTACAGCGTCCCGGCTGCGGCAGTCGGAGACAAGCTAATGGAGAGCATGTTTGGCTGAACAGCATAGGACAAGTATTCGAAAGGAGCTGCAACGGTTTTACTCGTTTGCAGCTCTTTTCTCATCTCCTGAGAGCAGAGCCAATGGAGAGGGCGGCTTGACCCTCGCAGGGTTGGGCGGCCGGATGGTGTATCCCTGACCACGGACCGTCTCAATCAACTGTGGTGCATCCGGCTGCACCCTGAGCTTGGAACGAAGATAGGAGATGTACACCTCGACCAGGTTTGTCTGCGTCTCCGGCACCAGTTGGAAGACGCTGGCGAGCAGCTCCGCACGATCGATCACGCGCCCACGGTGCTGGATAAAGTAGTCCAGCATTGCGTGTTCCTTCATGGTGAGTTCGACCGCAACGCCGGCCCGCTCAACCGTTCGGCTGAGCCGGTCCAACCGCAGATCGTCGTGCACAACAACGGTCGGGGCTTCATTGCCTTTGCGGCGCCGAATGGCCCGGCAACGCGCCGTCAGTTCCTGCAGGGAGAATGGCTTTTGCAGGTAATCATCCGCGCCCAGATCCAGGCACGTGATGCGATCTTCAACGGCGGTCCGACCAGTCAGGATCAACGTTCCGATTGGCCGATCCACCCTCTGCAGGGCTCTCAGGACTTCGATTCCGTCTTGCCCCGGCAGATTGATATCCAAGATCAGCAGTTCCGGAGGATCGGCCAGAGCGGACTTTATTGCGGCCTCTCCGTCTGTTGCGAACTCGATACTATAGCCCTCCAGCTCCAAAGCCTTGCTCAGGAACATCGAGAGTGCCGCATCGTCCTCCGCAATCAATACGCGCACACCACATCCCCTCATCAAAGCTTCACCTTAAGGCAGTGGAGAGCAAGCAAGCGAGAAGAATGCAAGACATCCCGGCCCAGTTCGGCACACTCCTAGAGGCTTGAGTAACTGGGCCGAAGTGCCCGTATCGTGAAGCGCGGGAGGGTGTGTTGGCCAGAACGTCCCCGAACTTTGCCGTACGCATCGAGCTTATCGATCCGTCACCGGAAAAGCTCGTCCAGGTGGACGACATCCTGATGACCATGGAATTCGGCGGCTTCGCAACGAAGAAAGACACCGATCAAGGATGGTTGTTTCGGTTGCCGACAGGTCTCTACTTCGGCCAATCCGAGCTGAGCGCAAATGAAATCTGTACGGAAGTCTCCGCACGCCTCCGGGATCATCAGCTCGCATGCCGCGCCTTCGTCTCCGAAGTCGTCGACTGGTCGGGAACCGAGATCATACAGGCTACCGCCTAGATGCCGAATGCGCAGCTAAGGCTGTGGTAGAGCCAATGGACGGCGCTCCATCAAACTTCCCGCACGGACCGCTCTCGGAAGATAATGACGGCGCCGCTTAGCTTTCCCTCCCGGATGATGGGTGAAGTGGTGTACGCCACAGGAAAGCTGGTCCCGTCTTTACGCCAGAACACTTCGTCCTCACTCATCGAGACGACTCCTCGCGTGAGTGTGGCGTAAATAGGACACTCCTCAAGCGAATAGTGGCTTCCGTCCGCATGGGAGTGATGAACCATGCTGTGCTGTGTACAGGTTTGCAGATCCTCGATGGTCCAACCAGTCATTCTGCGAGCCGCCGGGTTTACCAACGTCGCGTAGCCATCAGAATTCAGGCCATAGATACCATCCGAAGCGAACTGTAGAAGTTCTTTATAAAGCCGGTCCGACGCGCTAACGTCCGCTACAGGGGTCCGTGATGCCTCTGCGGACCCTTTGGAAAATCCCTTAGGAAAGTCTTCAGGTGTTCATCCGTGACCTTATCCCAACTCGAAGCGCCCATGACTTCCTCATCGGCAACTGGTCCAGCATCTGTAGCTGGCATGCTTGCAACCACCCACGAGGACTGTGGTCGCATCGATCTGAACATAGTTTCCCACCATGGCTGGTATCAAAGCTCCAGCCCCGCGCTCGTTGACGCCATCGGAGCACAAATCGCGATCATGGACAATGGTGCGAACAAGGGCGGTTCACCTGCGACCTTGAAACACTGACAAACGCACCTGGACTTAAACGGCTGTGGCAGTTGCACTACTCAGAGGAAGCCGGTCCGGGGAACTCTCCAGAAACCTATATCGCTAATCCGCGGGGTACAGATAGCAACTTCCTTGAAGTTCTTGCCGGCAGAGATGGGAAATGGGCAGTACGCAACTCCCGAACGGGCTATACAGAAGGCTACGTCTCCCATTAGGTCGTCACCAGTCATCCGTCACCGAGGCAGCATGGAAACCCTGCCGTCCGTTGCAATCATTCCACAAGCTTGAACTTAACTCAGCTACCCCGCTCTAGTTGGTAGCTCAGGCTCGCCGCCAATGCACAACACCCCGCATTAGGACCGATGAAGGGTGAAATACGACGAATGGGTTACTTCAGCGGAATCTGCAACACCGTAACACTTGAAGCGGGGAAGCTGTAAATGAGCTTGCCTCTGCTAATTTCACGACTGTCATGTGATGGCACTACGCGGTGAGGTTCCTCCTCGTCGTTTTCGACGAGGAGGTTGTCCGCGCGCAGCGTGCTCGTTTTCGCAGTGACCGCGTGATGGACGAAGGCGCCTAAATCGATCTCCGTCCGTTGCGCTTGAGTGAGGCTGCGGTTCACGCAAGTGAGTACAAGCGTTGCTTCATCTGCGGTGGTGGCAGGGACGCAGTCCAAGTAGGGAACGTCCTTGATCTCCGGCAGCCGCTGGATGCCGTGCGTGACGGAGTAGGTCGGTCCATCGGATGTGAGGGCAAGCAGGTGATGGGGGCGGGCGTTGCTGTATTCCCGCAGCACCCAGTAAGCAGGGGCTCCATAGACCTGGGCGCGCTTCTTCCAGATACCTCCAAACTCCATGATGCCGGTCATGTCGGAAAGCGCCAGCGCCTCGGTATTACGGAACAGCATATTGAGGAAACCGGCCGCGAAAAGCGCCCCACCCATGTTGGAAAAGTTTGGACCATCCCGGTGGTCTGAGACCATCAGCCACTCAGTAAAAGCAACCTTGACGTTCGGCTGGCCTGCGTCTACGGCCTGCTGGTGAATCGCCTGCATTCGCGATGCAAGACCCCATGGCAGGGCCAGTGCAGCCATCGTTCTAAAGTCGTTGGAAGCGTGTGGCAACTCAACACGATCGTTGACCACGAAGTGCGTGGAAATTAGATCAAAAGTACCTTTCGGACTACTGAGCTGACGAGCGTTCCAATCGTGGAAGAAATCCTCATCACCGCCGGTCGCAATCAGACGAGCCGCAGGGTCAGCCGCGTGAACGGCCTGACTTGTGGCCAGCGTCACGGCACCATTGGTTTGTGCAGCGGGGTAAGCGATCTGGAAGTCGCCCCAAAGCTCGTTTCCCATCTCCCAAAGCAGGCCGCCGTGATGATTGCCCCAATGGGCGTTGACATAGCGAACCCATTCTCCCGCCTCCTGAGGCGTACCAGTTCCGAGGTTAAGCGCAATCTGAGGTTGTGCATCAATCAATCGGCAAAACTCAAGGAACTCGTCCGTGCCGAAGGTGTTGTATTCCGGCATACCCCAAGAGGGATTTAGCATGGAAACGCGCTTCGCCTGCGGCCCAACACCATCCTGCCAGTGGTAAGACGACGTAAAGTTTCCCCCAAAGCGAATAATAGGCGAGCGCAGATCCTTTGCCATCGCCAGCTCATCGGGATCCATACCATTCACCGCGTCCGCAGGGTTGAGCAGAACGTTGTCGAGTTGCACACGGGCATCGTCACGAGTGGAGATGACGAAGTCCACTGGCTCACGCGGGGTGACTGTGGATGGTTTAAGGGAGAGCTTGTAGGGGTACTCTGCCCAGCGATCGGCGCCCGCGTGAATCGTAGCGGTCGCAAGCACCTGGTCTGGATGCGCGTGCCGACGCAGGGAGATGTTCACGTCTTCCGGACCGCGCACGTGCTTCAGCATGACAGTGCCGGTGTAGTCCAACTCTCGTTGAACGGGCAAGTAAACTTCCTGTAGGACGCCTACCTCTTTGTCGGGCAGAGACATGAGAAGCAGAGATTGGCTCGAATTACCGGCATCTCCACGGACAGCGAGGTAACGGCTACCCTGTTGGCTGTCGAGCGGTTGCCAAGGCAACGGCAATCCAAGATCGCTGGCCCGGTTTAGTTCGGGCATTGTGCGCAATCTGTCGCTGACTTGATTTGCCGACCAGAGGCCCTCTTCGAAAGATGGGTTCTCAAGCACCTGCGCCCACAGGCCACCATAGGTAGAAGAGCCGATGGGTTCGAGGAAGCTGCCGAAGAACGCCTCCGGAATCACCTTGCGCGTGGGTGAATGGGAGATCCTGATGTGGGTGATGCCCCCCGGGGCTGCGACTGATTCACTGATCTGCGCCTGCACGATACCCACGCCTGCCACGCTAAGCGTCAGCGCCCAGAGGCGCAGCCGGAACGCATGCTTCAAAGGTCGCGTTGTCGTCACTTGTGCTGCTGTCATGGCTTGCCTGTCCTGGATGGAGCATGGGTTGATTTGCCTGATGAACGAGGGCTTGCACGCGATCCGCAAACGGACGCACCCAAGCGTAAGCGTTACCCTTTCCGAAGCCGTGCGCGTGCGTACTGGATGACCCGCTCTGCTTTTTCCGGCGCGACGCGGAGCGTCGTATCGACGAGAGCAAGTGTCGGCCAGTCAAAGCAGTTCATCACTTGGTCGAAGTTGTAGGCGCAATACCCTGCCTCATGCACGCCGGTGGAGCCGCGGCTGGGTTCGCCCATGGCCAGGTGAGCGAATCGCCGACCGAAGTGACTACACCAGTTGTTGTAGGGCGCGGGTGTTTGCCCCGCGTGGAGAAAGGAGAACGTGGTGTCGAGCCAGCTTTCGGTCGCGATCATAAAGCCTGGGTGATCGGTGCGCAGGTCCGTGACGATCTTTCGCAGACCATCGATAGGCGGATTGACCCGATCGTTCTCCGTGTTGGGCTGGGTGTCGAAGAACGCGCCGTCGATACCAAAGGATTCTGCCGTGGCATGCACCTGGTCGGTGAGGTGCTGCCGCCATCCTGGCGCGCCCGGGTTAAGCCAAGCGGAACCGTTGGTATCGCTGCCGCGCACCGTCGCCCAATCGACGGTGTAGCCGCGCATGGGCGTCCAGCTCAGATTGCCGTCGGCCTGAAACTTGGAGGCGGGGGCATACTCCTCAAAGTGGGGCGTGCCGGGCATGGCGGCGTTGCCGGCGTACATCGCCATGACATGGGCACCGCGGGCGTGGGCCGTGTCCATGATGGCGCGGAAGGCGCGGTCGCCACCCATGCGGGCGACCGGCACACTGTTGCCATAATTGCGATAGTAGCGACCCTCCCAACCGGCGAGAAAAAACAGTACGTTCTTGCCGGGGATCCGGTCGGTGACCCACTCGATGCTGGCGCGCATGGCCGCGTAGTCCTGCAGCACGTAGCCGCTCCAGTGCATGCCGTGCAGGCACACCACGAGGCCGATGTCGTGCACCCAGGAAGGCACGTCGGTCCGCCGCTCCCAGGAGAGCATGCCTGCCTGTTGCTCGAGCATTGCGACGCGGGAAGCGATGGCGACATCGAGCGTCGTGTTCTTCACGATCTCCCAGGCGGGCGCGTCGAAGGAGTCGGTCCAGTGCCGCGCATCCTCTTCTACGATAAGTTCGAGCTGCGTGCCACCGTCAGCTTCGCGCGACGCGACAAACCTGCGCGGACGGGGCGTGATGTCGAGGGACGAGAAGCTAAGGCCACGGTCCCCGTCCGTGGCGAGGGTCCACACGGGGGCGCCGCCCTGGTAGGTGGGGTAGGCAAGCGCGAGGGACTCAATGGGCACCGGCGCCAGGTTGGGCACGGACTCCCAACTGGTGAAGCCGACGCGGCCCGGCGGAAGGTGCCGCAGGATGAGCTTGATGGCACGAACGGTCGCCTGCGGCATGCGTGCGTGCGCCGTGATGCGGATCGATTCGCCTTGCTGGACAACGTGAAGGTCGCAGGTACCGGCAACGATGCTCTGCTGCCCAGCGGAAGCCAACTGCGTTGCGCGAAAGAGCAGGCCGCTTGACGTGTTCTCTTGCTGAAGGCTGCCGGCGTGCAACGAATAGGTATTCTCTTCCGGACCCGTGGTGATGATTTGCACGGAGACCTGCAGGCCGTGCATGTTGAAGATGGGATCCTGATTGTCGAAGCTCCAGAACTGAACCCGCGGCAGACACCAGAAGTCCATCTGGAAGCCGGCTGCCGGTTCAAGCCACTGGTCGGCACGAAAGGGCGGTGGCAGTTGCTGCGTGGTGGCAAGCGGCGGCAGGTGGAGCGCTGACGTGGCGAGAGCGGCGGTACTCAGGAAGCTGCGACGGGTCGGTTTCATGCGACGTTCCTTGGAAAGCGGGGCTGCGGAGCTTAAGGGGCGACATGCACCTGAAGGGTGATAACTGCTACCGAATCCCGCGGCAGTTGCACGGTGCATGTCCTTGCGCAGGGGATGGTCTTTAGAACGGGATGCACCTGGAGCGGGTGCTCCAAGCTGTTGTGACTTGCGGGTGTCGCGGCGGCAAGGAGCTGTACCTGCGCGGAGCTGGGGCCAAGGACGCCGTCCGCTTCAACAGAGGTCAGAATGCTGTGGTGCGGATCTGCATTCGAAAGCTTGATGTAGATGGCGCGGCCGTCTGCGCTGCGCGTTGCGAGAGCGTCGACGGCAGACAGGCCGGAGGGGAGCAAAGGTGAAGTGGTGACCGCGGCCAACCGGTCAACCCCCAGGTGTTCGCGGTACATCTTCACGGCGTAATACTGCGGTGTGGCACAGATGCGGTCGCGGCTGGCCTGCAGGATGCCTCCTACCCAGCCGTTCAGCAGATCGGAGATGGCGTTCGCCTCGACGATGTCGCCGTCGCGCTCAAAGCCGTTCATCATGCGCGAGGCATAGACTGCACCCTCCATGGACTGGATGGTTGCGGCGTCATAAAAGAGGTTCCACTCGTTGACGATGAGCCTGAGGTTTGGATTGCCCGAGCTGCCGTGAAGCAGGTCGGCCATATGCCGATAGTTTGCTTCAAATTCGCCGGCGCGGGCCATCATGGCATCGCGCGGGTTGGGCTCCTTCGCATTTTGTGCGACGGAGGTATAGTCGTGCACTGCAAGGAACTGGATGTCGTTGCCGGCGATGCGTGCGACAGTGGAGTTCCAGGCGTCGCTGCCGTCGAAGACACCCTCGCCCACGGCGACAAGTTGCAGGGTAGGATCGACCGCGCGCATGGCCCGGGCATACTGCACGGCGCGTTGGGCGTAGGCCTGTGCGGTGACGTGGCCGCGTACCCAGCCGCCGAAGATTTCATTGCCGAGCTCCCACTGCTTGACCGCGTAGGGTGCCGGGTGGCCGTTGCCGGCGCGCATGGCTCCGTACTTTGAGGTGACAGGGCCGTTGACGTATTCGACCCATGCGGCGGCTTCGGCAGAAGTCGCGCCGGCACCGTCAACATTGACGGTGATGGAGGGCTGAATGCCAGTGCGTGCACAAAAGGCCAGGTATTCGTCCGTACCGAAGTCGTCCGGCTCTGGCGCGTTGCTCCACGCTTTGTTCACCCACACGGGGCGCAGGTCGCGCGGGCCAATGCCCCATTGCCAGTGATAATCCTGCGCAACATTGCCGCCCGGCCAACGCAGAAAGGATGGCTGCAACGACTTGACCATGGCTTCGACGTCGGGACGCACCTGCGTCTGCGCATCCGCGGGCATAAGAGATAGCTGGTCGAGGAAGAGAACGCCGTGTCCGTCGAAGAGGAGGGTCAGCTTAGCGAAGCGGTCGACGGAGGACGGCACGAGCGAGAAGTCGTAGCGCTGCCAGCCGCCGGCCTGCAGCGATGGGATAGCTTGCTGGGCATAGACCTGGCCGTCGGTGACATCCTGCTCAAGCAGGAGACGCACCGAGCCGGCATACCCGTTTGATGTGGCCCGCTTCGCCCAGAAATACCCTGCGTACCGCTGGCCCGCCCGCAGCGAAAGACGGCCCTGCGACAGGCCGCGACGGTCGTCTGTAATGTCACCGGGCGCAAGGGTGAGTTGCAGCGCGTGATTCAGCGCGTTTGTCGCTGCATCCATGCGCGGATAGGCCTCGTCGGTAGTCTGCTTGAACTGGATAGCCGCGACGTTATCGTTGCGCTCATCCGGCTCAAGCTGCCAGTGCGCGGGCAGGCCAAGGTAGTCCGCGGGCTCTTCAAAGGAGCGGTCCAGGAGCATTTCCGCGGTTAGGCCACGCTTCACATCTTCTGCCATCATTTCGACGAAGGCCGCATACATGCGGGGGCTTACGTGATTTTCGACACGGGTGGAATCCACGCGGACGGTTGCTCGCACAACACCCGGCTGACCCACCGCAGCATGCAACGCCAGGAAGAGGCAGAACAGCGGGGAGAAGTGGTAGTGGATGAAGCGAATCATGTCAGCTCCCCTGTCGGCAATGCAGGTCCGCATGGCGCAGCGTTCGTTCGACGTTGGTCGCCCAGTAAGGCCAGTCGTGGGCACCCGGCAACTCCTCGTACGCATGCGCAATTCCTTGGAGCTGCAGTGCGTCATGCAGCGCACGATTGCCAGTCAGAAGCGAGTCGCTGACACCGCAATCGAAACGTAGGGCCGGCAGTTGCGGACGATGTTGCTGCATCCAGTACAACGGGTCGAGATCCTGCGCGGAGGAGCAGGCGAGGTACTGTGCCAAGGGCTCCCGCACAAACGGTGAAAGGTCCGGGATCCGCGTAATTGCCGAGTGCGCGGAGATAGCCCGGAAGAGATGCGGGAACTTCGCGCCCAGGCGCAGGGCACCATAGCCCCCCATGGAAAGACCGCCAATCGCAAGGCGCGGCGTTGGCGACATCTGCGGGACGGCCAGGCGCGCAATCGCCGGTACCTCCTCCACGATCCAGCGCTCGACGTCCGGCCCGCCGGGCCATGCCAGGTAGCCGCTACCGTCATAGCTCAAGCCGTCGCTGGGCATGGCAATCACCATCGGTTCGATCTCGCCACGCTCCAGCAGTGCCTGAGCGGTGCGATGCACGCCGGCCTTCAAGGACCACACCCAGTGGCTGCCATACACCCCGTGCAGAAGGATCAGAAGTGTGTCGATGCGGGGAGCGTCAGGAATCCAGAGCGTCACGTCGGCCCGCTGATTGAGCGCTGGACTGCGTACGGTCACACAGCGAAGTCCGTAGCGCTCCAATGCCGGGTCGGAAAGCTCGATTGTTGGGAAATGAATGCTGCGATGGCTCTCAATCAAAGACCAGCACTCCCTTCGCGCTGATACCGGAGCGCATATCTTCAAAGGCATGCCCGAGTTCCTGCAGTCGGTACCTTCGCGTGATCATCCTGTCGAGGGGTAGATCGCCAGACTGGTACAACTTCAGCAGCAAGGGAAAATCCCGCTGGGGACGGCAGCTTCCATACAGCGGATTGAGGTAAATCTTGTTCCACTCAAAAGCCTCCATATCAATGGAGACGATCTCCTCGATACCGCTGACACCGACAGCGGTTCCACCATTGCGCACCATTGCCAGTGGCGCCGCACCAAGTTCCGGAACTGCCGTGCACTCAAAGGCATAGTCGGCACCGCGGCCCGCAGTAAGCTCCCTAATCTTCGCTGCCATGGCAAGCAGGCCGGTATCTCCACGGTCAGCGACCAAGGTTTCCGTGGCACCAAATTGCAGCGCCATCCCCAGACGTCCGGGGTTCAGATCGATGGCAAGGATGCGTACGGCACCGCAATAGCGTGCTCCAAGAATTGTGCTCAATCCAACGCCACCACAGCCCAGCACAACGACGATACTGCCCGGCTCCACCCTTGCCGCGTTTACCGCCGAACCGAAGCCCGTCATGACGGCGCATCCCAAAATCGCTCCAACCTCAAACGGCACGTTCGCCGGCAATGGCAACACCGCCGCCTGTGGCACCACGGCATGCGTCGCCATGGTGCCCAGCGAGAACGATGCGTTAAAGCCACCCGGTCCGGCGGCACCCGTGTTGCGCGCGGAAGCCCCTTCCCGGGAATCAATCCCGAGCGTGTGACCAGGTTCCTGATAGCGCGCGTCGGGAACCGTGCCACGGTCTTCGCAGATGCTTTCGGCCCCACGCGCGCACTGAAAGCACACACCGCACGGTATCGCCCAGTTAAGCAAGACGCGGTCTCCCGCTCGCACGCGGGTCACACCTTCGCCGACGGCATCAACCATCCCAGCGCCCTCATGCCCCAGAATCACCCGTCTCCCCCACCGCAGTGAGTCCCAATCCGTGTGGCACACGCCGCTGGCCTTCATGGCAATGGACACCTCGCCAGGTCCGGGTGCACCCAGGTGGATGGCTTGGGTGGAAAAGCCACCCACGCCGTCCCCAACGGCTGCCGTGGCGTTCCGCACGATCGACGATTGTGGCGCATGCATCCTTAGTCACCCGTCGCAGGCGTAATCGCTGAAGAATAGATTACGGGGTTCAAGGGCGAAGCCAGAGTTTCGCCGGCCTGCAATCCCGGCGCCCAACGCTCCAAATCAGCAACGTGGTTTTTGTTCTTGGGAGCGGTCACGTGGATGTTCTCATCCATGTAGATCATCGTCATCACCTCGCGCGGGCGATCCGTTGCATTCGCGCCTGCGCGGTGGAACGTCCACCCAGAGTGGAAGCTCACATCGCCCAACGCATAGGCACCCTCATTCAATTGGAACTGCAACAGAGCCTGCTTGAGTGTCGTCTCGCTCTCGTCGGAAATCTCCAGGTCGCGACCGGACTGCAAACGGTGGCTCTTTTCTGAAAATGCCAGCGGTCCAAGCTCGAGTGGTGTTTCCTGGAGTGGGACCCACGCGGTGACTGTTCGGTCGCTGTCTACCGGCCAGTAATACTGGTCGGCATGCCACGGCGTGATGCCGCCACCCGGCTCTTTATACAGCGCCTGATCGTGGTAGATCCGCACGCCACTCACCCCCATCAGTTCAGCAGCGATCCGGGCTAGTCGCTTACCGAAGACAAATTCTCGCACCTCGGCAGACTCGGTCCAAAGATTCATAATCTGAAGAAAGGCCTTGCCGTAGGTGGAACGTTGGCTGAGCGGCAAGGCGTCTGCAGAAAGCTCCGCGACGCGTGCATTGATGACCTTGCGGTAATGCTCCAACAACTCAGCCGGTAGCACCTGGCTCAGCTTGATGTAGCCATGCTCCGCATAGAAGCTGAGCTGGTCCTGAGTGAGCGCCAGAGGCTCATCGAGCCTAATCTGCACTTCGCGTTCTGTCTGATCGCTGTACATGCGCTAGCATCCCTCTTGTCTGCTGAAACGTTTCAGCAGGAGCATCACTGAACAACGCTACTCCTGTCAAGAGCGGCGGCGGCGCGGACGACGTACTCTGGTGATGTGAAAGGTAAAGACAGCGCGCGCGTGGCCCCGGAGACACTCAAGATGCACCAACCGTCTGCATCCGCGGCTCTGGCATCCACCCCGTCGCTGACTCCAGCAACAATGGCACGCCCAAAAATAGGGGACGTCGCGCGACTGGCGGGCGTCTCGCTGGGCACTGTTTCTGCTGTGTTGAATCAGAATGGCCGCACCAGCGAGGCCACGCGAGAGCGGGTGCGGCGGGCGATCGCGGATCTTGGATATCGCCGCGACTTGTATGCCAGTCAACTGGCGCGGCGGGAAACCCGCCTGCTGGGCTTGATCGTGTCCAACCTGCAAAATCCCTTCTTCGCAGAGACCGCCCAAGCAGTAGAAGAGGAGGCGGAACGTCAAGGATTTCAACTCTCCCTGATGGCAACGGATTTTTCTCCCCTGAAGCTTCGAGCCGCGATCTGCCGGCTGCTGGAGGCGCGCATTGCCGGGCTTGCTGTGCTTACCTCCGAAAGCGACACCATATCGATTGCAATCGCACGGGATAGCGGAGTTCCCACGGTTTTCCTGGATGCAGGCAAACCTGGCGCCAGCCTTTCATCAATCCGCGTGGATGCGCGGGGCGGGATGCGTGCTGCAGTGGGCCACCTCATCTCGCTGGGCCACCGTGACCTGCTGTATGTTCAGAACTCTCAAAACACCACGGACGCACTGCTGCGTTCACATCATCAACGGAGGCAGGGCTTCGCGGCGGCCGCTCGTGCATGCGGCGCAGCAGAACTCCAGACAGCAACTCTCGACATCCCGGGGCCTGGCGCTGAAGCGGGTGAAAAGGCGGTTCTCACTGCTTTTCAGGGTAGAAGCTTTACCGCTGTCATCACCATGACCGATGTTGTTGCCCTAGGCGTTTACCGGGGACTTCAAACGCTTGGTCTTCGCATTCCGCAAGACGTGTCGGTCGTCAGCTTCGACAATACTCACTTCAGTCGCTTCCTTCACCCACCGCTCTCTACCGTGGACATTCCGCGAGCGGAACTCGGCCATCTGGTTCTCCAGGCACTAACCAGCGGAAAACCTGGTCGGCTACTACGTCTTCAAACGACCCTCTTAGTTCGGGAATCAACGAGCCAGAGAGCAGGCGATTAGGCCTTGTAGACTGACCAGCGAGCTAGTGTGGCCTAACCGCAACGAGCTGGACGCATCCTGCAGCGAGATAGAAGTTCGTTCGAACCGAATCACCCCAGCTCCAGACCGATGGCATCATTGACGGCATGGGCGAGCGCCTGTTCTGTCCCGAGGTACCGTTCGGTGGTCTGGATGGAGGCGTGACCGAGCAGCAGCTGGATCTGTTCCAGTTCCCCGCCGGCCTTGCGGCAGAGCTTCGCACAGGTGCGGCGCAGGTCGTGTGGTGCCAGCTTGCCGAGTTCTGTTTCTTTGGCGTAGCGCATGACCAGGCGCCACACTGCTTCTCATCCCGCATCTCTGAGCCGGCTAGCACACCGGCCTTGTTGACCGGCCGGAAGATGCGGCCCGACTCGATCCCGGCTGCCCTCAGCCACTGGTTGTCGTTTCTCACATTATTTGTCGTAGTTTTCTCACGCTCTTTGTCGTATTCTTGCGCGCATGGTAGAGAGCGGAGGGCTGACGGCTAAGGAGAAGAGCCCTGAACTGAAGCGCTACCTTCTGATCGAACCGTACTTGCAAGGAGCTAGAACTCTTTCATCGATTGCGGCCCAGGCTGAAGTCTCGCTTCGAACAGCGCAGCGCTGGGTAGATCAGTACCGCAGGCACGGCCTAGAAGCTCTTGGGACTAAGAGGCGCTCCGACGCCGGGATAAGGCGGGTGATGTCTCAGAAGGTTCTCGAGATGATCGAGGGGTTGGCGCTGGAGAAGCCTAGAATCCCCATAACCGCGATCTATCGAGAACTCACAGAGTTTACGGAAAGAACAGGTGAGCGGCTTCCGAGCTACCAGGCCGTGCATCGCGTAGTGCAGGCTATTCCGGTCAGCCTCATGACCCTCGCACATAGCGGTAGCCGGGTTTACTGCGAGCGCTTCGACCTCGTTTATCGTCGGGAAGCTGCCAAGCCGAATGCCATCTGGCAGGCCGACCATGCACAGCTTAAGATTCGCCTCCTTCGTGAGGATGGAACGATTTCCCGACCTTGGCTGACCATCGTGATCGACGACTACAGCAGAGCGATAGCGGGCTATTACCTGGCCTTTGAGCCTCCATCCGTTCTGCGAACCAGCCTTGCGCTGCGACAAGCAATCTGGCGTAAGAGCGATGCTCGCTGGCCGATCTGCGGCATTCCAGACATTCTCTACACCGACAACGGATCAGACTTCACCTCCCGGCACATGGAATACGTCGCGGCTGACCTGAAACTGCAGCTTGTTTTCTCCACGAGAAGGCGGGGTAATTTGACTCGCTGACGGACGGCAACGACTTTGCCGAGGCGCTCACACAGGAGCTTTGGGAAGACACTCAAGACAAGCACTTCTTCGTCGTGTATAGCCCATTCATACAACCAGGCAAAGGAGCAGGGGACCGCCCAGCAGCGCCAACCATCGAGGAGAAGAACCGCTTCCGGCAGGAAACGCTCAATCGAAACTGTGCATTCGACAAAGCCGAACGTCTTCAAGGAAACATCGGCTACCTGAAGCTGGATGCGTTCGAGGACCCGGATGTCTGCGGACCCACGGTCGCAGCGGCCTTCGACTTTATTGCTAATACAGATTCGTTGATCTTTGATCTGCGCGAGAACCACGGTGGGGACCCGTCCATGGTGCAATTGATCGTTTCCTACCTGTTCGCAAACCAGACGCACATTAACGACATGCTCTACCAGCATGAAGGCACGATTCGACAGTACTGGACGCTTCCTTCAGTCGCAGGGGCACGTTACCTTGACAAGCCCGGTACGTCCTGACTTCCAACCAGACCTTTTCTGGCGGAGAGGAGTTCACCTATGATTTCAAACTCAGAAGAGAGCAACGATCGTCGGTGACACCACTGGAGGCGGAGCGCACCCGATCAATGGCATGTCCGTCGGAGACCACTTCTCGATTGCCATGCCGATAGGCAGACCAATCAACCCAATCACCAAGAAGGACTGGGAGGGTGTCGGCATCGTGCCAGACGTCAAGACGAGTACTCCCGACGCGCTCGAAGCTGCCCTGAAGCTGGCGCGGAAACAGCACTAGAACTCGATGAAGTACTGGCAAGCGGGTACCTTCGGTCTTACGGCGAGCGGGTTCCAGTCCGTTGTCGCAGGCAATCAAGCCTCAACTCCGTTATGTTGGGGAACAACTCTCCTGTTCGCATAGGCCAGGCCCAGAACAACAATCACGAGCGCCAGATCGGCACCGAGACCGTGAAGTTCTACAAGACGTCCATACCGCCGCAATTAAGCGGGTTGCAGTCAAGGCCGAAGCGGAATCCGACGAATAAGCGCTTGAGTGGGCTTTGGAGGAACACTGCCCCCAACCATCCACGATGCACACACCCGTCAGGAGAAGAGCTGAGCAGCGGGGTTCGCGGCCAGTACGCGGTTGTGCTGCTGCACAATAGCCACGCTGCGTAGATCTTCTGCAGGCAGTGCAGCTTGTCCAAAGATTGCATTCATCTCGGACTGTCGAAGTAGAGATTGCTGCGCTGCGCTCGAAGCGACGTACCTCTTCAACAACTTGGCGATGATCAGGTCTCCCTGAGCTACCTTGGCCGGAATGCGCCGCCGGTCGTTCGCGTCTTCTGACAGCACGGTGGCACGCTCAGCCGGAGAGAGCGGCGAACCGGCAAGAAACGTGATGGATCGGACCACACTTTCTCCCTCAAAAGTAGCTGCTACCTGAATTGGCTCTGCCGTTTGCTGAGTTATTGGCTGCTGCCGAGCCGTTTCCACGTTTGCGGCGGTAGGCTGGCCTCCTGAAATCGAGCGGCAACCAGCCATCATTAGAGTGAGTGACAGCGAGGCCATGAAGCCCGGGATCAGATGACCGTTCATTTCTATCCTCACTGAATCTCGAAGATACAAGAACGGCGCTCTGTTGCTCAAAGCCTGAGACTGTCATTCACCGCGACACCGATCTCCTGCTCAGACCCAAGATAGCGCTCCGTCGTCTGATGGACGAGCGCCCAAGCAAGATCGCAGAGGAGGAACGAGATACACCGATGTCGATCGAGACTTCGGACCGACGCTCGCAACCGAAGTTTTCACTGAGCGGCGCTCGATCCACATAGGCCGCGAAATGCCGCGGCGCTTCTGATGCCTCTCGCGTGAGCATTGTCATGCAATCGTCTGGCCCTTAGTTCATATGAACCATGCGTTCGCTTACTGCGATTGCGTAGGATGGCTCGCGACCGAGGAATGCGTTCATCAATCCTCGGATGGAACATCGCTGAGATACGTCCTTGGAGGCATCATGAAGGCCCGCCCGACTGAGCAACGTGAGGTTCGCAACACTACATCGAAGAAGTCGCATTTGCATCCGCGCTAGCTTCGGCAGGGCTGTTTGCCCTTCCCGGCCTCTCTCAAGTAGGTACAACAGCTTCCGTGTCGGGTTCCGTTACGGACGAGAGCGGCGCATCACTCGCGGGTGCCGCAATCACCATCCGCAACACGGACACCGGTATCGAACGCACAACGCAGGCGAGCGGAAGCGGGAGCTACAGCATCTCGCAACTGCAACCCGGGCACTACACCGTCAGCGTGTCTGAAGCTGGTTTCAAGTCGTTTCAGCAGCAGAACATTACGCTGACTATCGGGCAGATTGCCGAGGTCGATGCGCACCTGCTGGTTGGTACGCAGCAAGAGCAGGTGACCGTGACTGCAGGAGCGCCTGCTATCCAGACCGAAGACGCTTCCGTTGGCCTTGTGATCGACTCAGCAACCATCACGGACACGCCGCTGAACGGCCGTCTTGGGATCACCGGGCTGCTTGCATTGGCGCCGGGTATTCAGGCCGCGGGCAGTCAGGATCAGATCCCCGTGTTCGGAATCACCCCGGCCATCAATAGCGGAGCGCGCAATGCGTACGGTGCGGTCGGCTTTGTGCTGGACGGCGGCATCAACATGAATGTGGGTCTGCAGCGGCCGCTCGGCGAGGTGCCGCCGCTGGACGGCATCGCGGAATTCAAAGTCATTACGACCAATGCTCCGGCTGAGTACAACCAGGCAGCGCAGACCATCGTGGTGAGCAAGGGCGGCGCCAACCAGTTTCACGGTACGTTGCTGGAGTTCAATCGCATCGCCGCCACGGCTGCGAAGTTTTATTTCGCTGGCGCGCAGCCAAAGCCGAAGTTCATCCGTAACGAGTTTGGCGATAACTTCTCAGGTCCGATCCTTGTGCCGCACCTCTACAACGGCCACGACCGGTCCTTCTTTTTCTTCAACTACGAAGGCTTCCGGCTCAAGCAGGCAAACAACCTGAATTCTCAGACGCCGTCCGTCCGGCAGCGCGCCGGCGACTTCGGTGAATTTCCAAACCTTGTGCTGAAGGATCCTCTGACGGGTTTGCCTTTCGCCCGCAACGTCGTTCCATCGAACCGGATCAACCCCGTTGATCTGCAACTGCAGAACCTGCTGTATCCGTTACCGACGACGGCCGGCACGGGCACAAATACTTTTGAGGTGGTGCCGTTCTCGCAATCGGTGAATCGGTATTCCTTTCGCCTGGATCACAAGGCTAACGACAAAAACCAGTTTCGTGCCACCTATATCGCGGGCCTGTATGGACCCAACCCGACGACTGGCGCCACCAGCCGCTACGGTGGCATGGCGGGCATCGGCGAGCGCAACATGAACACCGTTCTGGGATGGACGCACATCTTCTCTTCGACTGTGATCGGCGATCTTACCGCGGCGTATCTGCACCTGCCTGTGTTTCGCACACCGCAAAACGTGAACACTGATTTTTCCTCGATCATTCCTGGCCTTGGAGCCGAAGTGATCCAGGGTGCGCCGCAGATCGCGATCAGTAACATCACGACCGTCAGCGAGCAGGGCAGCAAGGTTCTGGGTCAGGACATCCAGCTGATCGGCAACCTGAACAAGACAGCCGGCCGGCATAACATCAAAATCGGATTCTCATACCTGCATGACAGTACGGCCAACCTGATCGCGTCTGCGCCGCAGCGGGGCGCGTACAACTTCAACGGGCAGTACTCGGGCAATGCCTACGCGGACTTTCTGCTGGGCTATCCGTCGACGACGCAGAAACCGAACCCAAATACTCAGATACTCCGGAATGTCTCGCACCAGGCCGGAGCATTCATTCAGGATGACTGGCGCGCCACCACAAATCTGACATTGAACATCGGCCTGCGCTACGACCTGCAGCACATCAACGACAGCCCCACCGGCAACAACGCCTTGTATGTGCCCGATGTCGCAAAGATCGTGATCTTCGGTTCGAAGTTTCCGGCTGCAACTGCTCCTCAGCCCGCCTTGCCCGGCTTCTTGAACCTGCCGATTGCATTTGCCTCGCAAGTGGGATTGCCGAGCAGCCTTTTCGACTACTTGGGCCAGCCAAACAAGAACGTGGCACCCAGGTTTGGGTTCGCGTACCAGGCACTACCCAGGACCGTACTGCGGGGCGGATTTGGTCTGTTTTATAACCTTGTTCCCGAGTACTACATCCAGGCAAACGCGTTTGAGAACATCCCGTTCTTTGGCGTGCAGACCTTTTCACAGCCTGCCGGCGCTCCCACACTCACCATGTCCGCGCCATTCGGCGGAACCGGTGCGTTCGCGTCCAATCCCAACGTGAATGCGCAGGCAAAAACAAAGGTGCCCTATGCGGAGCAGTACAACTTGGCGTTGGAGCATCAGGTTGGCAAAACAACGTCGATCCGCATCGGCTACGTGGGTCAGCGAAACCTGAAGCAGAACAACTCGTCCGGTGGGAGTGCAAACATTACGCCTGATCTGAACCAGCCAGTACCCGCGCCGGGTCCGGTGCAGCCACGCAGGCCGGTACAGCCCTTCGCCAGCATCTTCCTTACTCAGGATCCGATCTTTCACACCACAAGCAACGCCCTGCAGATTGGAGTGCATAAGCGGTTCGAGAGCGGCTTTCAACTGAATGCGGAGTACGAGTACATTCGCGTGCTCGGGACTGAAAACTTCGTGAACCCTATGAATACGGGCGATTCCTACGGCAACATCGGCGGCATCACGCCACAAAGTCTGAACGTGAGCTACTCCTACGTGCTGCCGTTCGGAAAGAACCACCGTTTGCTTGGATCGAGCAACGGCGTTGTCGATCACCTCGTCAGCGGCTTTGAGATTTCCGGCATCACGCAATATCAGGGCGGGCAGCCATTCTCAGTGGGGTATAACACCAGCGTGCAGGGTTCCTATAACAGCCGGGCCGATCGCGTGTACGGGGTGCCGCTATATCCGGCGAACAAGACCAAAACGCAGTTTTTCAACCCAGCGGCTTTTGCGGCGCCGGCTCCATTCACGTTTGGCAACTCGGCCTATAACCTTTTGTTTGGGCCGCGGTACCAGGAGTGGGACATCAGTCTGGCGAAGAACACAAATATCAGCGAACGCGCTAGGCTGCAGCTCCGAGTCGACACGTTCAACACGTTTAATCACCCCAACTTTTCCAACCCAAGCGCAACGCTGAGTAATGCAAGCACCTTTGGACGCATTACGGGCACAACGGGCGAGCCACGGACGTTGGCACTCGGCGCCAAGCTCCAGTTCTAACGGGGCCGCGGCGGGACGGTTCGCCACTCCGCCGTCCCAACCTCTTCACCGATCTGCGCTCCAGGAGTTTTCGTGCACACCCCTTCATGGCTTTTCGCGGCAGCGCTCTTGCTCTCGAATTCATGCCTGGCCCAGACTGCCGAGCGTCCTGCAAGGCCGCAGGTCTACTACACAGACTCCTCGCGCACAGGGCAGCCGTTTGTGAAAGATCCTTCCGTGATTCAGTTCCACGGAACGTTCTTCATGTACTACACGCTTCAACCACCGCAGCAGCATGTACAGAGCACGAAGAATGGGGAAGGCCGCGGATGGGGGATCGGCATTGCTGCAAGCAAAGACCTGATCCACTGGCAAAAGGCGGGCGAGATTGCGCCGGAGCAACCCGTAGAGATGGACGGCATTGTAGCGCCCGGTGCGCGGGTGATCCGGGGCGAGGTACACGTGTTTTACCAGAGCTACGGCCACGGGGCAAAGGACGCGATCTGCCACGCGACCTCAACCGACGGTGTTCACTTCACGCACGACGCCTCAAACCCCGT
This sequence comes from Terriglobus sp., assembly GCA_965200815.1. Lineage (GTDB taxonomy): Bacteria > Acidobacteriota > Terriglobia > Terriglobales > Acidobacteriaceae > Terriglobus. The sequence continues at coordinate 71,634 of CBDAVC010000005.1, forward strand.
CTACCACCCCACGACGATGCCGTGGGGTGTCGGCCGGGCGATTGATGCTGAGGTTTTGCTGAATGAGCCAACAGGAAGGGCCTTTCTGTACTTCGCCACCCGTGATCCGCAAATGAAGCGCCAGATGATTGGCATGGCGGAGGCCGACCTGTCGTCTGATTTCCATGCCGGTTCTTGGAAAGACGTGAGCATCGCAGGGCCGCTGCTGCAGCCGGAGTTGCCGTGGGAGCAGCTCTGCATCGAAGCTCCCTCTGTGATGAAGCGAGGCGAAACGTATTACATGTTCTACGCGGGCGCGTATAACAACGTGCCGCAGCAGATTGGCGTCGCCAGCAGCCCTGACGGCGAGCACTGGACCCGGATGTCAGACCGGCCTCTGCTCGCGAACGGAGCTCCCGGGACCTGGAACTCGTCGGAGTCTGGCCACCCTGGCATCCTGAACACCAGAGGCAAGACGTACCTGTTCTACCAGGGCAACGACGACCGAGGAAAGACGTACTACATCAGCATGGTCGAGATTCGCTGGAAGCATGGCAGGCCCTACGTCAGTTCCGCGCCCATCAAAGCTGTACGCCCCGACTAGATCGGCGGTGCTTCTTTGCTTTGGAAGCGAGTCAACCGCAACGGCTGCTCACCCGCTGAACTCGTGGCTGCGTTCCATTCGTAACAGGGGCGGCACCGTCGGCCATGGCTCATCGTGCTCCCGTGAGGGCGTATCGTTCCCGTTGTGTGAGGAGAGTTATCCGGATCCCGATCGCGGCTGCGCTGACTTGTGCTCTCTGGGCGTGCCTGGCCCTGTTCAGCGGGTGCCGCTCCGCGCAGGAGCATCGCGAGCTGGCCCTGATCACGCCCACGACGACCTCCGAACTCTGGAAGGGTATGCATGCGGGTGCCTACCGCGCCGCGCAGCAGGACCATGTGCGGTTGTACTGGAACGGTGCAACGGAAAGCGGAGACGTCGACCGGCAGATCGAGATCCTGGAGAACAAATCGGCACAGCACGTATGGGGCATAGTCCTGGTGCCCGCGCACGCGTCCGCGCTCATCTCCGCGGTTGCGCAGGCGCAGCGCCTGCGTGTGCCGGTGGTGCTTGCCGGGACGCGGCTGGCTGCCTCGGCGGGTATGAACGTGTCGGCCGTGGTCAACGACGATGAGAAAACCGGCGCTCTTGCCGCGGAGCTGATTGCGCAGAAGATCCCATCGGGTGAGGTGGCGATAGTGGGCGCCGATCCTTCGAACTCAGGCAATCGCGATCGGGTAAATGCCTTCGAAAAAGCGATTGCCCGGTCGGCGCAACTGCATGTGGTGGAGAAGGTCTTCAGCGGACGTAGCGCGTACACCGGACCTGAAAGCGATCCGGCAATGCTGCTGGTACGGCATCCCGCGATCCGCGCCATTTTTGCACCCTCCCTCGACGGCACTCACACGGCGTATGGCCTCCTTCACGGAGAGCACACCCAAGGGCGCATCCGGCTGGTCATCTGCGAGCAGGACGCGGACCAGTTCGAGCCGCTGCGCCGTGGGGAGATCGACGCCATTCTCGCGATCGATATCTTCCAGATCGGCTACCGTGCAGCCAGGCAGTTGCTGGACCACGTGGAGAGCGGAGCACCGCTGCATGACGAAGTCGTCGAGCCAATCGTGGTGACCCGAGAGAACATACAGGACCCAGCCGTGCAGAGGTCGCTACGTCCGTACGCGGGGTACGACAAGTGAGCAGCGGGCGAGTGGTTTCACCTGGCAGAAAAGCCAAGTGGGTGACAGGGACAGCGCTTCTGGCCGCTGCGGGTCTGGCTGTTGCCTGGGCAATACACCTCCGCGCCAACGGCTTACCGTACCAGGACCACTTTGCGCGACGCTCGCTAGAGGGATGGACTTCGTACGGGGGCAACTGGCAGGTGGCCGACGGCGCGGTGACCAACGAATCCAATGAGTCCGGCAGCCGGCTGGTTACCGGGAGCGAGAGACTGACGGACTTTAGGCTAGACGCCGAGGTGCGGCTGACCAACACCTACGGCGATGCGGGGCTGGTATTCCGCATGACTGAGTCCGAAGAGGGGACAAATGCCTTCTATGGCTACTACGCCGGAATGCGCTTTCCTAATATGCTGATTCTGGCAAGGATGGATTACGGATTCCAGCCGTTGCGGACTCTAAAGCTGCCGGAGGCGGTGCAGCCCGGCAGGTGGTACCACTTGTCGGTCCAGGCGAAAGGGTGCGCGCTATCTGTGCAGGCTCGCGCTGAGGACGGTACGGTGCTGGCCCACACCGACGCGGTAGACCGAACCGAGTGCCAGGCGCATGGCAACTTTGGGCTGCGCAGCTTCGCAGCAGGGGGTAGCTGGCGTCATGTGGCCGTGCAGCCGATCCACTAGCGAATGGTGCTGTACTGGCAGCGGCACGCGGAGCCGTGCGCGCCTGCCCGGTCTGGCCGCCGTGCTGCTTGCGTGCACCGGCCCGAGTTGCGCACAGCCGCCACGGCCCGCACCCGTGGTGGCCATCGCTTCGCTGCGCACGGAGCAGTTGCCGCCCGGTTTACACGTGACCGTGCAAGGTGTGGTGACAGGTGCAGACGCCCTGCTGTACATGCAGGACAGAAGTGGCGGCTTGCAGGTTGCGCCACCCCCGACCGGGCAGCGGTTTCAGATTGGCGACGAGGTCAGGGTGACCGGCGTGCCCGTTGCGAACCGGTACTCCTCCGTGGTGCGCGCCGATGCGATCCGGCTGGTGCACGCCCGTATCCCGGACCCGCCAGTAGCCATCACTCCCGGCATGGGCGCATCCGGGGCGTTCGACCGGCTGCTTGTCGACACCGAGGGTGTACTGCAGCAGACCGTTCCCCTGGATGGGCGAGCGGCACTGCTGCTCTTTGCGAACCACCAGTTCTTTCTTGCCCAGTTACCAAAGCAGGCGGAAGACACAGACCAGGTCGCGCCCAAGCCGGGATCGCGACTCCGTATCCGCGGCGTATGCGTGATGAGTGACGAGAATACGCCGTACCCTGCCGCGTTCCGCATTCTGCTGCGCTCCTCGCAGGATGTGACGCTGCTTGCCGGTCCGCCCTTCTGGACGCGCTGGCACATCGCTTGGACTTGCCTGGCCGTGCTGCTGCTGGTGTACGCCTCGCTGCTGCTGACGAAGCGGTTCGAACGCTGGCGCTTTGGCCTGATCCTGGATGAGCGTACCCGGTTGGCGCACGACCTGCATGACACGCTGGCGCAGAGCTTTGCGGGCATCGGCTTCCAGTTGCAGGCGATTCGCAGCGCCGTCCGTAAAAAGAAGGGGAGCGATGCTGTCGATCAGCATGTCGAACTTGCCATCGGCATGGTCTCGCACAGCCATGAGGACGCGCGCCGGTCGATTGCGATGCTAAGGCCGGCGCAACCCGTGGAAGGTGGCGTGCTATCGCAGTTGCGGGAGCAGGCCGACCTGCTGACGCGGGGCGGTGGCATCCGGGTAGACGTCCTGACTTCGGAGGAAGCAGTCTTGCTCGATCCTGCCATCCGGAATGCGCTCTTGCGGATCGGTCATGAAGCGATCACCAATACGGTGCGGCATGCGGCAGCTTCCATCGTTACCATCGCCCTTACGAACACGGAGCACGTCATCCACCTGACCATCGCAGACAACGGGTGCGGCTTTGCCCGGCGTGCGGGCCGAAGCCGTGGCTTTGGAATCGATGGCATGGAGGCGCGGGCCGCCTCGTGCGGTGGGCAGGTCACCATCACCTCCGCAGCGGGCCAGGGTTGCGCCGTGGAGGCTACGTTACCGCATCGTCGTCCGCGCGAGTGGTGGCGGCAGTGGGTAATGGTGTTGTGGAAAGGCGGATCGCATGCATCATCACGGTTCCGGTAGCGCAGCCAGGCCAGGGACCGCTCTCGGCAAGCGCATTCGCGTTGCCATTCTGGACGACCATCCGGCGATCCTGCTGGGGCTGAAGAGCATGCTCTCAGAGGACGATACGCTGGAGGTGGTGGCGACCTTCCGCAATGGGCTGGAGCTGGGGCGCGCCAGCATCGGCGCGCACATCGATGTTTTTCTCCTCGATCTTCGGATGCCCGGCATGAGCGTCGCCGAATGCCTGGACATGGTTCGGAAACGATGGCCGGCCGCACAAGTTCTGCTGATCTCTTCCTTTGAATTCCAGGCGGAAATTATGGAAGCTCTGAAGGCGGGCGCCTCGGGCTTTGTCAGCAAGAATGCGGACCAGGAGGAAGTCTGTGCGGCGATCCGCAAGGTTCATGCAGGCCAGCAGGCGCTGCCGGCTTTTCTGGCGCGGCGGATCGCGCAGCATCCTCATCGCGACGCACTTTCACGCCGCGAACTGGAAGTGTTGCAGGATGTAGTGAAGGGGCTTACCAGCCGCGAGATCGCCATGCGCATAGGGCTGAGTGAGTACACCGTACGGAACCACGTGAACAGCATCCTGAGCAAGCTACAGGTACGGGACCGCACGGAAGCTGCGGTTCTGGCAATTCGCGAGGGACTGGTCCGGGAGGATCAACCGACATCACAGCAGCGGCTCAAGGGAATTGCCGGGCTGTAACGATGCTGGCCGCTCCACAGAACTGTTGCTCAGTGCGGGAAAAGGCCGTCGCTGATCGATTTGAGCTGCTCCGGCGGAAGCTTGCTGACTTCGCGGTCGTATGTCAGCAGGCCGTTGACTTCGCCTTCAACATCTGTGGTTTGTGTGTACACGGAGGCACTCAGCCCGAGGTCTCTGGCTTGACGGATGATCTCCTGCATCTTGCGCCGGTACCGCTCTTCGTAGTCCGCCTGATCCTTCGCGGTCTGGTATCCCCAGTTGTTGCGGTCCGGGAACCAGAGGTGTCCCGGGATGGGGAGGCCGATCCCACCGTACTCCCCAATGACGATGGCGCGTTCGGTGTGGCGCAGGGGCACGTCCGGCACTTCACCGTAAGTGTGGATGTCAAAGATGTCGGAGGCCCGATCGCCTGTATCAAGCCAGCCTGACACCTTGTTGACCACGCGTGTCGGATCCAGGTCTTTGACCAACTGGGCAAGGCGGGTGGAGGCATGCTGGCCCCAGCCTTCATTGTTGACCACCCAGGTGACGATGGACGGGTGGCTTCGCAGATCGAGCACCATGCGGGTGAGTTCGTCCTGGATCTCGGCCTGCGCGGCGGCAGGCATAAGAGCTTCAGACTGCGAGCTGGGTGTGACGAAATAGTCGCCGCCGTCAGCTTCTTCTCCGGAGGGCATGTCCTGCCAGATCAAAATGCCCAAGCGGTCCGCCTCGTAGTAGTACTGTGCCGGTTCTACCTTGATGTGCTTGCGCAGCATGTTGAAGCCAGCCTGCTTCAGGTAACTCAGCTCCCAGTGAATGGCCTCTTCCGAGGGTGGCGTCAGCAGACCGTCTGGCCACCAGCCCTGGTCGAGTGTTCCATTCTGGAAGAGCGGGCGGTTGTTCAACAGGAGAACCGGCTGGCCCGGGATTGAGCCCGCGCCAATGGAGCTCTTGCGCATCGCGAAGTAGCACTCAACCTGATCGAGGGCCTTTCCTTCGGGCTTCGTCTCGCGGTAGACGCGTGTCTCCTGAACGGTGTACCGCGTGCTGTTGCGGTCCCTGCGTGTCTCGGCGACACCACCCGCCGTAACAAAAGGCGACGTGTCGAGCCGAAGCAGCTCGACTTTCAGGCTGTAGAGAAACGGGTCGTCCGGTGACCATAGATGCGGGCTCCGTACCGACAAAATCGCGCGCCGGTTCGCACGAGCAACCGTGCTGGCGACGACCTTTCCAGCGATGAGTGCGGTGATTCGCACTATATCTTTGTCGGTCGCCGCCTGGTTTAATGCGACGTCCACCGTCACTGTGCCACCGTCAATGTCCGGTGTCGCGCTGACATCTTCCACATGGAGGGCGGGCACGGGCTCAAGCCACACTGTCTGCCAAATGCCAGTCACGGGTGTGTACCAGATGCCCTCGGGCTTCAACTGTTGCTTGCCGCGCGGTTGTGATCCTGTCGAGGTCGGATCCAGGACCTGCACGATCAGGTCGTTGGCACCGGGCTTCAGGTAATCCGTAACGTCGAGCGAGAATGGGTCGGACCCACCGCGGTGGGAACCGGCTACGCTGCCATTCACCATTACTTCCGCCTGGAAGTCGACAGCACCGAAGTGAAGCAGAACGCGCTCACCTTTCCATTCCGCCGGGACGGTGAAGCTGCGGCGATACCACAAGCGGTCGGCAGGCGTAACGGAACGCATGACGCCGGAAAGCTGCGACTCCACCGCAAAGGGCACAAGCACCTTGCCGTCCATCGGTGTGGGCAGTGGCGCTTCCTTCGGACGGATTGCGTATTCCCATTCCCCGTTCAGGTTCACCCAGCGGTCGCGCTTCATCTGTGGCCGCGGATAGCTTCTCCAGGCGTTTGCCGCAGTCACGGTCTTGCCCCACCGCGTGCGGATCGGGCCGGCGTAGACCTTGTCTGCTTGCGGCTGAGCAGCAACAGTGGACGCAGAGACGATGACGGCAAACATCCCGAGACGAAGGAAGGATCGAAAGGAAGCAGTACGAAGCACAGGCGAAACCCTCGTGATTAGAGACTACGCTTCAGAGTCTGCCTCCCTCGCCTACTCCTTCGTGAGCCAGTTTCCCCATTCGCGTCCCGCGCTGGCGGACGTTAAGCACGTTGATCAGGTTCAACGCCTCCTCGGAAGACAGCAGTCTATTCAAAGAATTGGCTGGATCTCCTATGCTTTGGTAAAGCTTCTAGCAATGAGAGGTGACAATATAGGTGCGGTTCACAGCCCTAAACTGTCATTAACCGCAACGGCGATCTCCTGCTCCGACCCCAGGTAGAGTTCGGTCGTCTGGATCGACGAGTGCCCCAATAGGAATTTGATCTGCTCCAGATCGCCGCCAGCTTTGCGGCAGAGCTTCGCGCAAGTCCGCCTAAGATCATGCGCCCGAAGCGCTCGATGCCGATCTGCTTGGCAGCCTCGGTCACCACAGCCCAGACCGCCCAGTCACTGAGACTCTCCCCCACTTTGCCGACCTTGTTGACCGACCGCAAGAGCGGACCCTCTTCGATCTTTGCTGCTGACTGCCAAGCATTGATGCCCTGCTTGACCCAGACCGGGACGGCCACGGTGCGGATCCGACCGCCCTTGCCGCGAAGGTCGGCGATGACCCAGCGGTTCTCCCGCTGCTGGATCTCTTCGACGGTCAGGTTGGCCAACTCCCTTCTTCGCAGGGCGCAGCCGACCAGGAGGGCGAGGATGGCGTAGTCGCGTTTGCCTTTGAGGAGGGAGCGATCCGGGACCTGGAGCAGTTCCCTCGCCTGCTCCTTCGTCAGCCAGTTCCCCAGCCGCGTCCCGCGCTGCCGGACGTTGGGGACATCAGTCAGGTTGGAGGCCTCCTCGGAGGACAGCAGACCGTTCCACTTCGCCTCCGTCACCATCTTGCGCACGGCCGCCAGGCGGACATTGACAGTGGAGGGCGCCAGGTCTTCCATCGAGGTCCGGTATTCCAGGAGGAGCGCCCGGGTGAGCGGCCGGCCGGCTGCGAAGGCGAACAGAAGGTCGAGCGCCTTGGCGTAGTTCCGCCGGGAGTGCGGCGAGCCGACCGAGTTGAGCACCATCTGGCGCAACTCAAGCTGCCCCGCGGTCAGCGCCGACGTTTCAACCGCCGGATCGCGCTCTTGACTGTTCCAGACCACGATTTCCCCCGTTTCGCTCACTCCCGCAGTCTACCCCTGACAAGATACATTGTCGTGGGTAAACTTCCAACCCGCTCCGAGGAATAGTTAGCAGGTGTGCCAACAATCCCGGTACCCTGAACGCATCGTTTCGGAAGGATTTTCCCCATGGCACGCACCGTCCAATGGTCCCGCGACCTCCACCCACTGCGCGAGAAGGCCCGCCATGCCCGTACCGAGACCTGGTCCCGCCAGGACATCGAGCGGCTCTTCGGCATCAGCCGGCCTTCCGCCCAGAACCTCATGAAAGCCATCGGCAACGTCCAGACCGTGGGCGCCGCCCACTTCGTCGACCGCAACTCCCTGCTCAGCTTCCTGGACGACATGATCGCCGCGGACTCCGTCGAAGCCGCCCTGCAGCAGCGGCTGGCCACCTCCGAGCCGCCGCCCAGGCCGAAGGCCCTGCGGGTGTCGCTGCCCGAAGACCTCCGCCGGGCCATGCTCCCCGACCTGCCAGCCAACGTCTCGCTCTCGCCCGGTCGCATCGAGATCACCGCCGACACCGCCGTCGCCATGGTCGAGTCCCTCTTCGCCCTTGCCATGGTCATGCAAAACGACCTCGGCCGATGGCAGAAGGCCATCGAACCTCCACCCGAACCGGCCGCCGTCGACGAAGATCTGAAGAGCTTCCTTGCCCACCTGCGGCAGACGCAGGCTTAGCACGGAGTAAGAGGTGTCACAGACTTCTACGCTTCTGCTGCAATCTCTTCCACCGCTGCGGGCGGGGTGGTGCTGTTTGCCGGTTCTGCACTCTCTGCTGCTTGAGGAGCCTTGACTGGCTTTTTGGGGATGGAGGCTTTCTTGACGGGTGCTGCGACCTTCTTCGTTACCGCTTTCGCAGGTGCAGCCGGTTTGACTGGAGCAGCTGCTTTCTTTGCTGGAGCCTTCTTTGCCGGTGCAGAAGTCTTCTTTGCGGCAATCGGAGTCACGGCAGCTTTGGCCGCCTTTTTGGATTTCGCCCAGCGCTTCTTCTGTGCTGCGGCGATGCGCGCTTTACCCTCATCGCTCATCGTCCGCTTGCCTGTCGGCTTCGTTTGTACGGGCTTGGCAGCGGCAGGCGGACGGCCGCGGCGCTTCGCTGGTTCGATCTCAGGTACAGGCGTGGATGCGGACTCGCTGAGGAGTTGGCGCGCCTGTTGCAGTCGAGCAATCTGCGCATCGAGCGCGCGGAGAACTTCAGGAATAGTCATGCGTCCAGCATAACTGCAACTTATGACTCAAAGCGCAGGGCAGGGGCGATCACGACCACAGACCTGGGGTGAATCAGCCCCCACAGGGCCACCTTCTCTCCCCCGTCAGCGTTGTCCGATGGGGGATAAGTGGTGGCCTGCTTGCCACGTACGCACAACCGTGTGCGTGAACACGACGGCTTTTAGATAGACACGGAACAGAACCGGATGACTTCATTTCTGAAAGGGAGAATCTGCGATCGTGCGATATCGCTTCGGCTCTCCTTAGAACGCGTCATTCGGCAGAACCTATTGCAGAAATCCCGAGGGCAATATCCGCTTCGATCCAATCGCGTTTCCACACTTCGGAGCAGGACGCGTCGAAGGGCAGACCACGCCGTCTCGCCTCTTCCCCCGTCCCGCAAAACTGCAGGGAGACCTGTGCGGGAGCAAAAATCTGCTCAAAGCTGCCCAGCTCGCGGCTGGCGTCGCTCCAGCCAGCCTGCCAGCTCCCAGTTGCACCGACACTCATTGGCTCATTGTGATACCGTGCCGCGTAGCCGGCCTCATACTGCTCAGAAACGGCCATCAGCTTCTCTTCGGAAAGTTCCTCAGCGCCGTGCTCGGAATCTGCCATGATCTCTCCTGTCCGGATCGTAAGTCGAGCAACCTCGATTATCCAAGGGAATGCGAAGCCCGACTCTTCTATTTTACTTCGCTTTATGTTCGCCTATACTGGCGGCATGAGCCCGTGTCGCTGCGTCGTCACCTTTACCGATTCCGACCACATCCAGCATGAGGTCCAGGTTTGGGCGAACACCGTCTACGACGCCGTCGCGCAGGCGATGCGTGAGTTCCGCCGTGGCAGCATCGCAGCAGACCTGCCCGCTCCCCAAACCGAGTTTTCTATTGCCGTGCATCATGCACCAGTCACACACCGGATCAAGCTGCAACAGGTAAGGCGCTGGGCCGATGGCGGCGGCAAAGGACCCCATGATGTCCTCGAACGGAAACGCATCCAGGATCTCCTCGGGCTGGAGCCAACACAGTAGGGGATCGTTCGTTCACAGCGGCAGATCTCCATCCTCTGCAGCTTTTTCGGCTTTCCCCAACAGTTCCGGCCCGTTGTTCCGAACGTTCCCCACTCTGGGGTCGGCCTCGTGCATCTCCATCTCGTCCGAGTCGAGTGGCCGGAGCAGATCGAGCGGCAGTTGTGTGGTTTCTTCCCGGTCGAGCCAGCGGTCGTAATCGCGCGGGTGAAGGATGACGGGCATGCGGGGATGGACCCGGCTCATGAGTTCGTTGGCTTCGGTGGTCACGATCGCAAAGGATTGCAGCCAGTGTCCTTCTTTGTCTTTCCAGGCGTCCCACAGGCCCGCAAACCCTAGCGGCTGGCCGTTCGCCAATTCGAAGGTGTACGGCTGCTTGAGCGGTGGTGAGACCTTGCTCCATTCGTAGAACGAGGTCGCCGGCACGATACAGCGGCGCTTCTTCATCGGTTCCCGCCACGTCGGCGCTTTCAGGATCGACCCCGCCCGCGCATTGATCGTCGACAGGCCCTTGATGTCGCTCAGCTCTTTTGTGAAGAACGGCACCAAGCCCCAGCGGGCAAGCACCATCTCCCGTTGTCCCGTTTCCCTGCTCTGCCGGATGATGGGCTGATGCGTCGTCGGCGCCACGTTGTAGTCCGCATCCGGCAACGGCAACTCCGCCGGCTGGGGATGCGCATGGAAGTATTCCGCGATCTTCTGTTTGCTGCCCTTCCGAACATAACGACCGCACATCGTCTACCTCTTGCAAACGAGATCATCGACCATGGCGCTCAGTTCACAGCGTGGCGCGCTTGATCTTCTCGCGGAAGTCGTCGCCGGTCATCTCGACGATCAGGCACATCTCCTGGAGGCGCGACCGCATGCGCTCCCCGATACGTTCTCCCAGGCCTTCCTCTCGCATGGCGGACCTCGCCTGCGCTATTGAAGCCACGTTGCCGGTCACAGGCGGCGGGACATTTGCGTAGTTGGTGGTGAGGATCGTCGTCTTGCGGTCGTTGTAACGAGTGTTCAGGACATGCGCAACCGTGTCCCAGACCCATTCGCTCGGCTTGGACGCACCAATCTCGTCCAGCACAAGGATTTCGGCGTCGAAAATCGGCTGCAGGATCTCCATCTCCGTCGCGGCAACATTCGCGTTGTAGCTGTTTTGGATGCGCTTCAACAGATCCCGGTAGTCGTAGAAGATGCCCTGGGCTCCCCGCTCCGTTAGCAATGCCCGCAGAATACCGACCGCAAGATGCGTTTTCCCCACGCCGATCGATCCCGTCAGCAGCAGGCCGGTCCCACCGGTTTCGATCGGGTAGCCGCGTACAAACTCAACGGCCGTCCGGTACGCCCGCGCCAGCGAACGATGCGCACCGTTGTACGACGCCTCGTAAGCGTCCAGCGTGCAATGTTCGTACCGCAACGGAATGCGCGCCTGTTCCATCACCTTCCGCGCCCGCCGCTCCCGCCGGCAGGAACACGGCTCCGCATGGCTCCGGCCCGAACCGTCGTCCACAATGCGCATGCCACGGTTCTCACACATCGGACAATCCATGGAATCCATGACAGCAGTATGCAGGATGTAGTTCGAGCGTGTCGCGTGTTGCAGCCACAGGAGAAAGAGCTCATCTCCTCAGACTGTTCGCTCACAAAGGCACCGGCGGACCAAGGTGCGTGCTACGGTCTCGTTTTAATCGCTCAATCCTGCGTGAGGCCGGCCTTACACGCTACAGAGCTACTCAGTTTCGCTTCGTGGATCATCAGAGGCTGCGATACGCACTCCCAAGTAACTGTCCTTGGTAGCATTTGTCTTCCGCAACCGGCCTGACCGCAGCATACCCCATCGACTCCGGATCGCCTAGCCTCTGCTCTTCCCTCCCGCTCTTGCAGCCCCACAAGCTTTTGGTGGGGGAGGTCTCCCCCTGTCTCCAGCCAGGGCCGGTGGAGCTGGCCCCGTCTTCCGCCACCCCCTCTGCGGGGACACCCCGCAACGCCCCCAAAGCAATTCCGCGCGGTGAAGCCGCGCAATACGGAAGCCGTACCTGCTGAGGGACTCCGTCCCTGGCGCCCGCAAGCCGATGGAAAAAGCTCCGTGCAGCTCCAGGTATTCGCTTCCTCCGTGCCGCTTCGCGGCATGCCCTTGCAGGGCACTTTTACGCACAGCTTGCGCTTGCCGCCCCTGCTGGCGTGGGCCAGGGCCAAGGCGTGATTGAAACCCAATCACAGCCAAATCCAGCAAAGCGAGAAGCCACCATGAACAGCAACACCGCCACCGAGAACAACAACCAGAACAACCTCACCACCCTTCCCTCCACACCGAAGCCCCAGACCTCTAAAGAAGTCATCCAGGCCAACGTGCAACTGCTCATCGAGCAGCTGGAAGCCGGACACAGCGAAGGTCTCACCGCCTACCTGTCCGCCATGGGCAAGTTTCACAACTACAGATGTTGCACAAGGCGGAACGCCGCACCGCCACCACCAAAACCGTACGCGAGACCGAAGCCGAGGCCATCGCCTTCGTCGTCTCGCAGACCATCGGCCTTGACGCGGGACACGCCTCCGCCGACTACATCCACCTGTACCACGGCAGCGCTGCCCTGCTCACTGAGTCGCTTGAAGTCATCCAGAAGACCTCCGCCCTCATCCTCTCCGCCATCGAAACCAGGCCAACCACAGCCGAGGAAATCACCGAAGCAATCGCGGAGGTGGCATAGTGCAGACCATCCTCCACATCCTCAGAAGCGCCGGGGGTTGGCACCCCGGCTTCTCCCTCACCGTCGACAACACACCGTTCATGCCACTGGTCATCGAGGCAATGGACGAGTCCGGACCGTGTGGTCTTCCCGCCCTCTCCGTCGCACATTATGGCGAACAAAACGGCGACCTCATGCGCGACCCGGAGATGTGCTTCGAATTGAGCTTCGCCGGAGGCGTCGCCGACCTCAACCCCTTCTACTACCGCAACGACTACGTCGGCTGTGAGCAGTGGAGCCGGTTTATCACCGGCACCGACTACGCCTACCACTGCGCTCTCCACCGCCAGCACGTCAGCTTCGCCAAAGTCTGGGACCGCAACCTGCGCTCCCAGGGATTCGCCGAAGCCTTCGACCTCCAACGCAAGCAGGCCGCTTAAACCCTCATCCGCAAACAGGACGGGCACAGACCAGCGTGCCCGGCCTATGCCCCCTCGCGAGCATTTCACCCGACCGACCAAGGAGCTCTACCGTGCAGAACAGCAGCGAATTCCAGTACATCGCCATCGACACCATCCACGAGTCCGCCACCAATCCCCGTCGCACCTTCGATGCCTGCAAACTGGGCGAACTCGCCGAGTCCATCCGCACCAACGGCCTCATCCAGCCCATCACCGTCCGTCCCAACGCCGAAGGCTTCGAGATCGTGGCAGGGGCACGGCGCTTCCGCGCCGCACAGCTTGCCGAGCTGTTTTCCCTTCCCGCACGCATCGTCAACATCGACGACGCCCAGACGCTGGAGTGGCAGCTGGTCGAGAACTCGCAGCGGGTCGACGTCCACCCCTACGAGGAAGCGCAGGGTTTCCAACGCCTGCTCGACATGCCCGGCTACGACGTGAGCACGCTGGTCGAGAAGTCAGGCAAGAGTGCCGCCCACGTCTATGCACGCCTTTCGCTGCTGCAGTTGGTCTCCGCAGTTGCCGAAGCTTTCCTTGCGGAGAGCATCACGGCCTCTCACGCCAACCTGCTTGCCCGCCTGCCACAGGACGCCCAGGCCAACGCCTACGAGCAGTGCTGGAGGGAGGACTGGCAGGACAAGGAGCCGCACCTGCTTCCCGCGAAGCACCTCTCCGCCTGGATACAGGCCAACCTCTATCTCGCCCTTGCCGATGCACCGTTCAGCAAGGAAGACCCAACCCTGAACCCGCCCGCAGGTGCCTGCACCACCTGCCCCCGCCGCAGCGGGTTCAACGCTTCCCTCTTCGCCGACGTGCAGGGCGACCAGTGCCTTGATGCCCCCTGCTTCCACACCAAAGTCAACGCCCACCTCGACCGCGAAGTTGCCGCGCATCCGGAATACGTGCAGATCGAGACTGGCTATCGCGTTCCGAAAGAACAGCGGCCCGGAGCCGTCCAGCGTGGACGCTTCCGCGAAATCGAGAACACAACCGCCAACCACGACGCAGAATCCGTCCCACCTTGCGCCGCCGCAAGGACCGCGCTCATCGTCTTCGGCAAGCGCGTCGGCACCACCCTCACCGTCTGCACCGACGACCATTGCCCCATCCACGATCCCCGTGTCGCTGCCGCGCGTGAAGCCGCCCATCCCGCACCGGTCATGCCAGAACCGGAGCCGACCGAAACCAAGGGGGAGGCCGAAATCCGCGAGCAAGAAAACCAACGGCAACGGAAAGAGTACGAAGCCGAGCAGGAGCACAGGGCCGGGGAGTTCCGGCTGGAGCGTGAACGCGAAGAAGCAGAGTACGAAGCCAAGCAGGCCCAACGCGAGGAACAAAGGAAAGCACGTGCCGCCATGTTCGAGCGCATACTGGAGAACGCCCCCGAAACCTTCACCGCAGCGCAGCTTCGCGTACTGCTTCGCGCCATCGTCAACCTCGACCCATACACCTTCGTCGACTATCTGGTGGAGGACATGGCGGAGGACAACGAACGCAGGAGCGCCGAAGAGGTTCTGCTCGCCGACCTCGACAACACCGCAGACAACCAGCTCACACATTTTGCGCTTCGCCTCGCCCTCTCCGGTCACGTCGGCATCCCCCGCGAAAACGAGTTCGACTTTCTCACCGAAGCCGCAGCCCTCTTTCCCCAGACAAAGCCGAAGCAGACCTCTGGCAGAAAGCCCACGCTGGTCACGGGTTCCAAGACAAAGCCAGCCGCGAAGAAGAAGGTCGCAGCTTAACCGGAGGCGGGAGCTGACAGGCTCCCGCTTTCATTTCCAAGAGGTGCCCTCATGAACAGAACAGAATCCGCCCTCCGCACGCTCTTCGCTGCACTCGACTCGCCGGCTTACGACATCGGCGTCCTTGACGATCGAGGCATGCATCCCAGACTTGAAGCTCTTCCACCATCCCGCGTCATCGGGATGGTCCCCTACCTGCGCCACCGCAACGCTCACGGCGCGCACATTTACTTCCGGCCCTCCGGAGAAAGCCGCTACACCTTGCTGGACGATCTCACCACCAGCACGCTGGCCCAGCTTAAAGCCGAAGGCTTCGAGCCGGCCGCCGTGGTCGAGACCAGCCTCGCGAACTTCCAGGCGTGGCTAAAGCATACCCAGCCATTTTCCAAGGAACTCGGCACAGTTGCCGCCAAGTTGCTTGCGCGCCGCTTCCATGCCGATCCCGGTGCAGCAGACTGGCGAAGGTTTGGACGTCTGCCAGGGTTTACGAACCGCAAACCCTGCCACCGAACCGGCGCGGGCCTCTACCCCTTCACGCGCCTTTATTGCCACGCAGCGCTGCAGTTCTCTTCAGCGGAGTCTTTCCGTGCCGAGGTGCTTGCCATCCACGCTCAGCAGGAGCAGGAAAGGGCTTCCAATTGCTTCAGCTCCAGGACAGGTTCCTTCGGCTCCGGCACTTCCCTCACCCTTGGCCGGTTCCGTACGCTGCCCAGGTATGCCGGTGTTCCCGCAGCCGCAGATATGGCGTTTGCCATCGCCGCCTTCACCCGTGGCTGGACCGCGGACGACATTGGTGCCGCACTCGTCGCCGAATACCTCTCCCGGGACCGGAGCCAGGCCCGCAGAGCCGCATACGTCCGCAGAACACTGCAAAAAGCACAGCTCTGGGCGCGGTAGCATGCGTGGCAATTGCGTTGGAAACAAGCACGCCGGTGGCAGCAAAGGCCGTTACCTCATTTGCAGTTCTCCCCCGTTCCATTGCAACAAGCTTTAAAGCCGATCCGCCATCTCTGCCAACTTGGCAAATCCGTCTGCGACGGTGTAATCATTGCGCTCACAGAACGCGGAAAATTTGTTCCAGTCGTTCACCCTAATTCGCAAGGACATGGGTTGGGGACGATCTTTAGTTGCGGTCCGGCCACTTCTCAGAAGCTTGCGTTGTAGTGGATGATTATCGATCCCAAAACCTTGAGTCTGAGCGACCTGCTCCAACTGCTTCGGCGACGGTGCTCGGACGGGTTCGCCTAGTGCCTCTTGTTGATGTCTGGGTTTCGGAGCGAAATCCTCGAGGCCGCCTCCAACTAAATCCTTAAATGAATTCTCCATGCTCATCCGTTCCCCCTCTGTTGGCTGCGCAGCAATTGAATCATTTCAGCAGTGAGTGCGATGGCATTTTGTTGTGCCTCGTTTAGACCATTGGTCTCATGTGGATTAAGTTCAGTCAACGCTCGTTTGTAGGCGAACAGGTGCGAAAAGGCCGTCCGCTCATTGAGGCTTGAAGTGAAGCGCGGAACACCCGCTTTATCGATATTCTGACGAATCTGCTTTTCTTCCCTTGTCACGATAATCGGACTTGTGCGCATGAAGACTACAGAATGAGGGATCTTGCGTTTGAATAGGTTTTCTTGAGTCCTCAACAAACCGATCGCTCTTGTGGCAACGTCGGCATCGGCTGTTTTGGCTTGCATCGGAATGAGAACCAGATCGGCGCGTGACATGGCGGACACAATTTCCTGGTTTGCTGATCCCTGAACATCGATTATGACGAATTGCACTTCTGACTGGAGTCTGTCGATGGTGACTGTGAGATCTTCACCAGGGATTGGCGTGACTACGATATTTCTGAGGGTGCTCTCACCTTCGCTCCACCTTGCTAACGTCTTTTGCGGATCTGCATCAATTATCCGCACCGAAGCGCCCTGACCTGCCAGGGTGGTACCGAGAACGAGACAAGTCGTCGACTTGCCACTCCCTCCTTTGGGGTTCGCTGCAACGATTACGGGCATAATATTCATCACTCCTCTGCTCATTTGGTGACGCATAATCCGTTTCGCTAGGCACTACCGTAGCAGATTGTGCAATGCACTACGTAGCACACTACACCTACAAACCACGTGTCACAACACCTTTCACAAAGCGTTACGTTATGGAGCACAAATTACATTACGTCTACAGGTTTCTTATGCATTACGCCACGCATTACGTAATGCACTACCGCGCAAGCTTCAAGATGTACTACATTTCGCATGACAAACAGGATCGGACATCTAACCGCCTCAGGAGAAACTTGTCCTCCTTCCCTAACTCGAGACATCAGCGACCTCGACCCCGAAAAGATAACGATGCATGGGTGCTCAGCCGTATTCGGCTTTACAGATTTTTATCTTTTCTGCTTTCTTTAATGTACCGTCTCCACATGGCTATCGTGCATCAACCGAGCATTCCTACAGTCGTGCAAAGCGCCCACAATTCTGAAAAGCTTCTACTTGGAAGTCAGCCCCGCAGGGGCCGCCCATTGAAGCCCAGTGCCAAAAGCCGAGATCCCCAGTATCGAGCGTGGACCGGCTATATGAAACGGACCACCCTGGTGGAGGCCGAGTATTGCCTCAAATCTACAGGTGAAGGACAGTCTGTGTCTGAACTTTTAGAAAGACTGCTGTCTGGTTGGCTCGTTCAACAAGGCAGGATCTAAGAATCTGCTAAATGGGTGTCACAAACAAGAGCTTTCATCTCGCTTGAGACAGTAGAAGCACCAGAGGCCAGAGCAACGATGCTGATTCGCAAAATACCGTCCCAACTTCCCATGTGGCCAGATGCAGTTCGCGGAGGCCCAAATGTCCTTCTTAGATCAGCTTTCTTTGCTGGGATCAAGAGTGGAAAGCGTCAAACACTTGGGATTCAGACAAGCCCAGAGCGCGAGCCCGAGGGAGTCGAGATTGCCGCGCAGGACGGTGTCACGATACGCTATGCCGGTACTCAGTTGAACCAGTACGATGCTGATGTCTTCTTTGAGGTCTTGCACCTTTCCCGACGCAGCCCTTTAGGCACGGAGGCTCTATTCACAGGAGCATCGTTCCTGTCTTCAATCGGTAGAAGCCGAAATAATTTGAATTATGAAGATCTTGACAACAGCCTTCGTCGCCTGAAACGGGGTGTCGTGGATGTTTCTTGGAGAATCGGCCCTAAACGCTACGTTTATGTTGGCAGTCTGATCGATTCTTACGTTAGGGAGACTGAAAGCAAACTTTACAAGGTCAGCCTTTCATCTGAAATACAGACACTCTTTGCGCCAGCAAGTTGGACACAGCTGGAGTGGCAAGAGCGTAAGAAGCTCATGGGAAAGCCTCTTGCACAATGGCTTCATAGCTTCTACAGCACCCATGCAAAACCTTTCCCTATGACAGTGGCCTATCTGAAGGAAAAGACTGGAAGCCCGACCAAGCTTCTAAAGCATTTCAAAGTTGAACTTCGTGCTGCCCTGCAAGCGATGCACGACTTAATCGGTTGGGAGGTCCAACTTGATGGAGATCTCGTTAAGGTCCACCGTCCAGCAACCGATTCCCAGAATCGTCATCTTGCCAGGGCTGAGTACCGTCGCAAAGTCGAGGCGGAGCCTACTAAGCGTCTCGTAAATGGCAAGTCGCGGATCGCGCCTCCATCTGCGGACCCAGTTCTTAAGCCTCTTGAGCGTCAATTGGTCGGCGTGCAAACAACCCTTGCCGGTCTTCTAAGTCAGCAATCTCGGAAGCGATAGGCGTCGTTGACGGTACGATGGTGACCACCGCAGTGCACCTAGTGGTTTAGGTAAATATGAGTAGACGTCTCTCTGAAGAGTCTAGAAATGATGAACTTAGATTGCGTAGGGAGTGGCTGGACGGGTAGCACAAAACGACTGAGATCGGTGATCCCATGTGCGAGTATCCAGGCGGAAGGTTTTCGTGAACTCTGCTGACCCTCGGCGACTCCTTTAAGCTCGAAACCTTCTGCCTATTGTTGATGCAGGAGTCTCCTCAGGCACGTGCAAGAGCATTTCACCCGACTCCGAGTGGGCCTAACGGGACGGTTCTGAGAGCATTTCACCCGACCGTAGGGTGCTTAATGGGACGTTTTTGAGCATTTCACCCGACCGCGAGGGTGCTCAATGGGACGTTTCTTGAGCATTGCACCCGACCACGAGGGTGCTCAATGAGACGTTTCTTGAGCATTTCACCCGACCACGAGGGTGCTCAATGAGACGTTTCTTGAGCATTTCACCCGACCACGAGGGTGCTCAATGAGACGTTTCTTGAGCATTTCACCCGACCGCGAGGGTGCTCAATGGGGCTTTTCTTGAGCATTTCACCCGACTGTAAGGGTGCTCAATGGGACGTTTCTGAGAGAATTTCACCCGACTGTGAGCTTGCTTAACGGGACGGTGCTAAGAGCATCTCACCCGACTAAGGGTGCTGACTGCTGCTGCACTCGGCAGCGCTTTCCCAAACACGCGGTTGCTCATTTCTGAGAACCGGAGCGCACTTCACCCGCCTCGGAGATCCCTAAGCCGCGGTACACAACCGAACCACAATCGGCTGCAGAGCTGCGGTGGGATGTGGAGCGTTTCACCTGAAGGGGAGCTTCATCGATGCTCCGATGGAGCATCGCACCCGACCAGAAGGTTACTCATCCCGCGATTGCGAGAGCATTTCGCCCGACCAAATACGCCTGGTCGTCGATGCAATCGAGCATTTCTCCCGACTAAGAGACTGCCGGGTCCTACAAAAATCAAAGCATTTCGTCCGCCTGCAGGATTTCTGTGTGGGCCCACGACTAAAGCGGACGGAGAGCACTGCAGGCATACGGAGCATTGCACCCGACTGCAGGAAGCTTTCCGGGGCTTCTAGCCACCTGCGCTCGAACGATACTGCAGAACTGATGAATTTGACCCGACTGCGGCTCTGGCCGACGCTGCGCGGAGCATTTCACCCGACCATGATGTTTGCTGATTGATGCCCTCCACGAGCATTTCACCCGACTCAAAGTATGCTGGCCCCGGAAGTTCACGCGGAACGAGCGTCTCCACCCCCACTATGCTCTCCAGCCAAGCTCCACCATCACCGCGATCCTACCTTGGCCTGTGGGAGGTAGAATTTCTTACACATGTTGCATCGCTAGATCCGATATTCAGTTTTCCACAGCCTGTGGACAGCGAGCATTTCACGCGACCAGATTGAGCATTTCACCCGACTGAGCGAGCATTTCACCCGTCTAGGACGAGCATTCCAACCGACCACGGTACGTCGAAACGTCGCGCAAGTCTCTTCATTACATGGACTTATGTCGGTCCATGCGTTTTGCTAATCACTTCTTAATCACTGATTAATCTTCTTTCTAATCCCCGGCTTCGCCGGCGAAATATTTCATAAATTGAGGATCGAGCTAAAAGCATCTCCATTCAAGGAAGATGTGCCTTTACCACGTGAGCGGCAGTACCCAGATTTGGGTATATCGATGACAATGAGATGTGGAAACCAAGGCGACATATTTTCTTGCGGTCGGAACCGCGGCTGTAGCGTTCATGTTGGCGTATGGAGTCGCAGTCGGCCCGCACTACTCTTTTGCTCCACCACAGTCTGCCCAAGGTTTACTTGACAAAGCGGACAGGCTCGCCTGGGTTAACAAATGGGCGGAAGCAAAGCCAATCTACGCACAAGGAGCGAAGCTTTTTGCTCAGGAGGGGCAGACATCGAAAGCCCTTTACGCCGCTGTCAGCGAAGTTCCTGCAGATGAGTCTTCAAATATACCGGCGAAAATTTTGTACCTAACGAAGGCACTCGCAATGCCAGAGGCGCAGATCGCTGAGACAAAGCTTCGTATTTTAACTATTCGCGGGATGCTCGAAACCAACTATGACGCAGGCGCAGCTCTCACCACGTGGCAGCAAGTCGAGAGTTTAGCTTTAAAGCGTGGCGACCTAAGACTATCTACGCGCGCGGGCGGAGAGCAGGGAATTGCGGCGTTTATCCTGGGAGACACCGTCACGGCGAAGAGCAAGGTCCTCAGAGCTTGGGGTTTATCCGAGGTGGAGCATGATCCGGCCGCAACCGTGCGCTACGCATCCATCTACGGGGCCGGCCTCGTACAGATTCACCGCTACAAAGAAGCATTAACGCCTCTCGACAAAGCCATTTTCTTAGCGAAGAGCAATGCCGACGTCGCTTATCCTACAATCGCTGTCTATGCCAAGATTGATGCTCTGGCCGGGTTGCATGACTATTCACAAGCACGCCAGCTCGCCGACGAATCTCTAAAGCGTTTGGAAGGTACACCGTACGAAGGTCATAAAGCGCAGGTGCTTATATCTCGGGGCTCGATTGAGAGGCAGCAAGGCGACTTGAACACTGCAGTGGAGGATTATCAGAATGCAGTTGCGATCTCCAAACGAATCGACAACTACCGAGGCATCGTTGATGGAGATGGTGAACTCGCGGTCGCCTATGAGGAACAAAACAAATTCCCCGAAGCGTTGAAAGCGATCGACTCCGCAATCTCCGCCAACACCGCAATTCCAGATGAACTGTACTTGGTCCCTAGAAACCTCGCGATCAAAGCCGACATCGTCGGCAGAATAGGCCACACAGACCAAGCGGCAGACCTGTATCGAAAAGCCATCACCCTTGTGAATAGGATGATCCAGCACGCCCCAACAACGAACGTTCAGCGTCAACTTCTCGCAGAGATGAGCGACGTCTATTCCGGTTATTTCGCGGCCCTTTGCACCCAAAAGAAGTACGATGAGGCGCTCAGGATTCTCGACAATGTCCGAGGTCGCGTTGAGGCAGAAGCCCTCCAGCACCATGAGTCGCAGACCGTTCGGGAAGCGACTGATGAGGACAAACGCCTCACCCAACTCAACCTGTCGTTGATCAACACGGAAGACCCTTCCGCTCGCGCCTCCATCGCAAATGCGATCTACAACACAGAAGTGTTCATGACACCGAGCATCATAGCGCGAGAAACTGTAACGCGTCCCGTCGCTCTGGCTGAACTACAAAAGGCTTTGGGACCGAACGCGCTTCTTATCGAATACGTCCTAGCAGAACCTGCCTCCTATGTCCTGGCTATCACCCACGAGTCGGTGAAGCACTACCAGCTCATATCGAAGCAGGAGATCGAGACCGATGCAAACCTCTATCGCAAGGAGATTCGGTCGCAGAAGAATGACGGTCCTCTCGCCCACAAACTTTTTAGCGAGCTGCTTGCACCAATCCCGGAGTACAGGAACAAATCCGATTTGATTGTGATTCCAGATGGATCCCTTCATCTTCTTCCTTTTGCTGCTTTGCAGGATGAGCACGGTTTTGTTTTAGCGTCCCACACCGTGAACGTAGATCCTTCGGCCACAGTGTACGCATTGCTTCACAAGCGAATCGACAAAGCTCAAGGTTCGTCGACTCCCTACGTCGGTGTCGCCGCTGGCCTGCCCGATCTTTTGTACCAGTGGGATTGTTAGTGTAGCGCAGTGATCCTTAGGACTGGATCGTTGCAGGATAGGGCTGGGAGAGCTGTCAGGCGCGTAGCGCCTGGCAGCTCTCCGAGCCGAGCGGGTTCTGGCCTCCACGCCTGGGGAGCGGGGGGCCTGTAACCCAACGAGGAGTGGGGCCGGACGGTGTTGTAGTGAACGCGCCAGCGTTCTGCCAGCACGCGCAGCTCCTTCATCGAGTAGAAGATTTCACCGTTGAGGAACTCGTCCCGGAGTTTGGAGTTGAAGCTTTCGCAGAAGCCGTTCTCCCACGGAGATCCCGGCTCGATGTACAGCGTTTTGGCGCCTGTCTTCGCCAGCCACCTGCGCAGGTCTTTGGCCACGAACTCCGGCCCATTGTCGGAGCGAAGATGTTCTGGAACTCCCTTCAGCACCATGACATCGGCCAGTGCAGAGATGACCCTGGCACTGGACCAGCGGCGTTCCGCGCGCACCAGCAGGCTTTCACGCGTGTGCTCGTCGATCAGGTTCAACAGCCGTACGCTGCGGCCATCATGCGTCCGGGCGCTGACGAAGTCGTAGCTCCACACATGGTTCCGCCGCTCCGGTCTGAGCCGTACGCACGAACCATCGTTGAGCCATAGGCGTCCTCGTGGCTTCTGCTTCTGCGGCACCTTTAGCCCCTCGCGACGCCAGATACGCTCCACGCGGTCCTTACCCACCCGCCAGCCAGCTCGCTTGAGCAGCGCCGTGATCCGGCGATACCCATAACGACCGTACTGGCTGGCAAGCTGGATGATCGCCTGCGTAAGCGCATCTTCATCTTCCCGCCGGATCGCACGGTAGCGCTGCGTGCCGCGCGGCTGGTTGGCCAGCCGGCATGCCCTGCGCTCCGTCATCCCATGCGTCTGCTGTGCATGAGCTGATGCGATCCGCCGTCGCTCAGGGCTTAGAAGTTTCCCGAGGCGAAGTCCTTCAACACAAGGTTGTCCAGGCTCAGGTTCGCTACCAGACGCTTCAGCTTCGAGTTCTCCTGCTCCAGCTCCTTCAGCCGCTTCGCCTGATCCACCTGAAGACCGCCGTACTCCTTCCGCCAACGGAAGTACGTCTGCTCCACGATCCCGGCTTCCTTCGCCGCCAGAGCTGTCGTCTTCCCGTTCGCGATCGCCACTTCAATCTGACGCAGCAGGTTCACCACCTGCTCCGGCTGATACTTCTTGCCCCGACTCATACGCGCTCCCTGTCCAGTTCTCTCTTATCCACTGGTACATTTCAAGCCGGGCACTCCAGTTCCGCCTTGCAAAAAGCCTCAAGTCGATCAGCGGCTCTTTGTGTCGAAGTTCATTGACGACAAAGATCGCGATGAAGAGCAAGGCGACGCAAGCGAGCCGCACAATAGCAGGGTCGCCGAACCAGTCCTTACGGTTACCGTCTTCAAGAACGATCTCCAGCGATCCGAGACCTATTGCCATTGCGCCGATTCCAACCCAATCCCCGCGCTTCAGAACGGACAGCTTGGTCGGCTGCATGTCCATCGTGAACCACGTCGAAAGGATCAGAAGGCTGCACGGAATGATGTTGAGGTAGAAGATGAACGGCCAACCGTAGTTGTCAGTGAGCCAGCCGCCAATGAGCGGTCCGACGGAAGGCGCGAACGTGGCCGTAATGCTGAACATGGCCATGCCGACCGGATGCTTGGACCTTGGCAGGTAGCCCAGAATCACGCTGAACGCTAGAGGAATCAGGACTCCTCCGGAAAGGCCCTGCAGGATACGGAAGAGGATCATCAAGTCCAACGAACGTGCCTGTCCGCACAGGATGGAGAAGATGAGGAATAAAACGGAGTTCGCCAGTAGGTAGCGCTTAAGGGAGAAGGCCTGCGATAACCACGCCGTAAGAGGAATGACCACGATCTCGGCGACCAGGTACGACGTGGGTACCCAGGAGATCTCGTCGGCGCTTGCGCCCAGTGTTCCGGCGATGTTGCGCAGCGATGAATTGGTGATCACAACGTCAAGCACGGCCATGAAGCAGCCAAGAAGAACACCCAAGACACAGATCCACGTACGCAAAGGAACATGGTCTTCGCTTGGTGCAGACAGGGCGGGAGCAGGACTATTCTTTACAGCGGTAGCCATCGTTATCTCCCGTCCTTGGTGCTGACCGTTACGACTGCTGAGCTCCCCGGAGTAAGCAATGCTTCATAGCCTTGCATCGAGTCAGCTTCGAAGACGATCTTGACCGGAATCCGTTGAACGATCTTGGTGAAGTTACCGGTTGCGTTGTCAGGCGGCAGCAAAGCAAATTCGTTTCCGGACCCTGGTGCCAGGCTAGCCACATGACCGCGGAACGGATGATGCGGGAAGGAATCGACGCGGATCTCAACCGCCTGATTCGGCCTCAATCTCTCGAGCTGCGTCTCTTTGAAGTTGGCTATGATCCAAGGTTTGTCCTCGACTACGGCAAGCAGAGGCTGACCCACCTGAAGCCGCTGGCCGGCTTCAACGGACTTCCTCGCCACTCGTCCCGCCACAGGTGCCACGATCGTTGTATACGAGAGCTGCAGCTTCGCATCTTCCAGAGCGGCTGAAGCTGGGCCGACAGAGGCTTTTGCCGAGGAGAACTGGGCATCGCGCACGTTGACTTCGAGCTTGCTCGCATTAGCAGCTTGCAGCAGTCCCTGCGAGTGCTGAAGAGCTGCCTGGGCGCTGGCAATCGCCTGCGAAGCGCTTACCACCTGCGCCTGCGCCTGGTTGACGGCTTGCTGCTGCGCGGCACTGTCCGCCGCTGCTACTTGGAATGCTTCCTGTGCATGTTCCACGGTCTGGCGGGAGACCTGTCCTTTCGCCAGAAGATCCTCATACCTGCGAAGGTCCAGTTCTTGCCTATGCTGCGTCGCCTGCGCCTTGGCGAGATCCGCCTGCGCCCTCGGAATTCCAGCCTGCGCTACAACAAGGCCCGCCCGGGCTGTCGAAATACCAGCCGTCGACTCGCCGATTGTGCCATTCGCTTCTGTTTTCTGAGCATTTGCGTTCTCGGCAGTCGCTTGGATGGACTCCTGTGCTGTTTGTGCCTGCCGCAGGGTCACATCCAATGCTGCTTGAGCCTGGTCGACCCTTACCTGGTAGTCTCGTGCGTCGAGAACAACCAGAATCTGGCCCGCTTTGACGAGCTGGTTGTCGTCGACCACAACCTGCTGTACCGTTCCCGTCACACGGGAGCTCACTGCATGAATGTGACCCTGGAGGTAGGCGTCATCCGTCTCTTCATGATCGGACGACCACACGAAGTAGCGAACCGCCAGCAACACGGCACATAAAGACACAACCATGGCTACACCGATCAACAACATCTTCCGGGTTCGTGCCTTCTTAGCAGCCGCTGCGGCGATCTGATCTTCCGCTGAGGCCTCGTCAACCGTGGGTTGCTCCATCTGCTGCTGTTCTAAAGTGTTTGGCATGGATGTCTGCTTTCTGGAGTTAGGGACGTGTGTAGACAAGCTCGATCGAACCAACGGCACGCGCCAGGTTTGCTCTTGCAATGTTGTAGCGATAGAAGGCAGCAATCTCGACATCGTTGGCGCGTGCCAACTCATCTTGTGCAGTCGTCACTTCAATGTTGTCCGTGACGCCGGCTGAAAAGCGGCCTTGGGCGAGTGTTACCTCATCGTGCGCAAGCTTCACCTGCTGCTGGCCGAGACCGACATCGCCTCGAGCGGCTTCGAGTTCCACCTGATCGTCGCGAACCTGCTCCGTGACGCGATTACGTGCGTCCTGCAGTTGCCGCGACCGCCGCTGCTCCTCCAATGTCGCAGTCTTCCGTTCGGCTGTGAGACGACCTCCGCTGAACAGGGGAAGATTGAATGTCGCTTCGTAGTCGTAGCCGGGATGAAGAGAACCAAAGGTCCGGCCCTGATGATTCCAACCGCCGTTCACAGTTAGCGTTGGCAAGCTGTTCGCAATCGCAGCTTTGTGTTCAAGGCTAGCGGCGTCGACCTGTGCCGACAGTGACTGCAACTCCGCACGCTGATCAAGCGCCATTGCGACCGTGTCTGAGAAGTTGATCTCGGGCGTTTGAGTAAAGAGGTTCGTATCCGTCAGGTCGGCGGGCTCAGCATCCGGTAAATTCAAAATGCGCTTCAGGCCGAAACCTGCCGTTTGTACCTCGCTTTGTGCATCGATGAGGCGCTGCTTTTGCCCGATGAGGCTGACCGACGCTCGCGAGACGTCGATCTGCGTCGCGACACCAGCCGCCAAAAGATCTTCCGCCTGCTTGGCCAGGTCTGTCGCTAATTGAACACGGGACTGAGCAGCTTTTACCTGCGCTTCAGCCCGCAGGCATGCGAGATACTGCGACACCGTAAGCAAAACCGTCTGTTCTCGCGTGGAGACGACATCGTCTTTGCTTGCAAGCAGAAGGTGGCCGCTCGCCTGGTATCGACGAATCAGAGTCAGGTCGAAGATGGGACTCGAAAAGCGTGCACCTGCCCGGAAGGATTGGAAGGGACCAACATCTTTGGCGACACCGGCAAACTGTAGTCCGATCAGGGCCTCAAGGTTATATCGCTGTATCTCTTCCACAGCCTGCAGGCTGGCCTGCGGAAGCAGGTCTGAGCGGGATATTTGTCGCTCCTGCTGCCGCGTCGCAGCATTCAGCGTTGCCACCTGAAGGTCAAGGTTCTGTTGGAGAGCAAGGAGGACTGCGTCCTTCATCGTTAGCTTCAAAGGGTCGTGCATCTCTGGTGCGGGAGCTTGCCCCCATGCCGGTAATGTTCCGGACAGCAATAATGCGCAGATCAGCGTGAGGCAACAAAGCAGCAGCTTCCCCTCGGCCACAAACCAGACATTGCCTCTTGTCAGAGCGAGGGCTGAACGATGGCTCAGCTTGGTACGATCGGTAGCGAAAAGAAGTCTTCTAAGTAATCTCAGCATGCAGGTAATCCTTCAAAACAGCCTCCGTAGTGACACGAAGAAAACTGTCTAAAGAAACCTTATGCCGCCATGAGTCAGCGCGAAATGGTTTGCAGGTAAAGGTATAGTTGCGTCATATGCAATCCACTGACCTGAATTTGCTGCTCGCACTAGACGTTCTGTTACGCGAAGAGAGTGTGACCGTGGCTGGCGAGAAAATGGGGTTGAGCGCTCCGGCTATGAGCAGAACACTTCTGCGTGCAAGAAAGATGTTGGGAGACCCCATTCTTGTTCGTGCGGGGAAGCGCTTGGTGCCCACGCCGAAAGCTCTTGAGCTGAAAGGCCGAATTCAAACTCTGGCGGATGAGGCCCGGGCCATTGTCAACGCGGGCTCTGCAACCGCACTTGTCGACACCGAACGTATCTTCACCATCCGCGTCGACGAGTCGTTTGCCGGCGCTTTTGCGACACGGATTATGGAGTTCCTCCACGTCAAAGCTCCGCATATGCGGCTACGTTTTCTAGGGCAAGGGGAAGAGGGAGTCGAGGCACTTAGAAACGGAGGAGTCGACCTCGAGATCGGGCCGAACGGCCTGCCCGGTCCGGAGTTGAAGGTTCAGGTGCTGCATCGCGTGAAGTTCATCGGAGCGATCAGGGCCGGACACGCCTTGACCAAAGGCAAGATTACGGCGACACAATTCGCTGCCAGTATGCATATTGCGGCGGGAAGGCGAGGAAAGCTGCGAGGTCCGATAGATGTAGAACTTGATAAATTGGGATTGCGCCGTACGATCGCACTTTGGGTGCCGACTTTTTTCCCGGCAATGGTTGCCTCAGCCACATCAGATATGGTCGCTTCAATCCCACAGTACTTCGGACCGACGGCAATCTCGCTTTTTGGACTGCATACGTTCCGCATCCCTCTGAAACTCGAAACAGTGACGGTGCTACAACTTTGGCATCCGCGATTCGACGTTGACCCAGCACACCGCTTCCTTCGCGAGTGTGTCCGCCGCGCGTGTCAGGAAGACACCCATCTGCGTCTGCCCTAAAAGATGCGTTCTTTCGTTTATGAGAGCTTCGGCCAAAGGAGGAGGCACTCTGGCCAGAGTCGGCCTCATTGCCAGAGCGTAACTGGGCTGTTCTGTTTCGTTGACTGTTCTCACTAACACACATATACGAGAGCATCAGACAGGTCGGCGAACAACTCTTTTTCTCAGCAAAGTGCCATGTAACATGGCGTTAGACCCTACCCCAGCAATGAATCCTCAGCAACTTGCTTTCTTTTCTCACCGAACAGAGAGACGGGCTTGGCAGCAGGCTTTTTCGTGGTGAAGTCGAGTTGCACCTGTTCGTGACCCTTCGGATGTTGCTCTCGCCAAAGGGTTCGTAGCAGGGACGGCCATTCTCGACGAAGATGAAGCGTACGGGTCACCTTGGCATGGCAGGCAAGACAAAGGGTAATCATCAGCTTTGGGTCGCTGTTCCCTGGCTTGCGATGATGGACTGCAATCGACCTCTTCCCCCGCTTCAACGTGGTGCAGCCAGGAACCGCACATCGATTCCCGTCGCGGATTAGTACCGCTTCCCTTTGTCCACCGAAGTATTCCTCGTCCTGCCGTTTCAGTGTGTAGCAAGTCGCACAGAGACCCATCGCGAGGACTTTATCATTCCCGCATGGACAACAGATCGACCGCTGCACGAGGCGTCCCATTCTCACATCACCCATTCCGCAGGTTCATTCAGAATCTCTACATCCACCAGCCAGCCGTGAACGGTGAAGCATGCGCCATCGTCGCACCGCACCGTGAACTCGGATTCCAGGTCGAATCGTCCGCTCTGGCCATCCAGCAGTTCGCCGCCGATCACTTCGCCTTCAATCACCGTATCCAGACCATCCGCCAGAACGCGCATCACTTCCCTCCCCGGCTTACATACATATAGATAGTGTTTCTGGACACACCCAACTCGTTTGCCAGCTTAGTCTTCGACTCCCCGGCTGCGATGCGCTCCAGCAGGACAACGGCCTGCAGCGCTGTCAGAGTTCGCTTTCGCCCAGCGTAGGCTCCGCGTTTTTTGCAATAGCGATTCCCTCTCGCTGCCGCTCCTTGATCAGCTCCCGCTCGAACTCCGCAATCGCCCCCATCACACTTAGGAGCAGGTTCGCCATGGGTGAGTCCTCTCCGGTGAACGTCAGGCTCTCCTTCACGAAGCAGACCTTAACGCCTTTGCCGGTGAGCTTCTTTACCAATAATCGGAGATCATCGAGGTTTCGAGCAAGACGGTCCATCGAGTGACAGAACACGGTGTCGCCCTCGCGAACGAACTCGATCATCTGTTCGAGGTGGGGCCGGTTGCGATCCTTGCCCGAGACCTTATCGGTAAACCGCTTGTCCAGCTCCAGGCCGTCGAGCTGGCGGACTTCCTTCTGGTCGAGCGCACTTACGCGCAGGTATCCGACCTGAAGACCCTTCCGTGCGGGCGGTGCCTTGGCTCTCGTCCTATTAGGGCTAAGACTTCTCTTCACTGTCTGTAATAATAGGAGAACAGAATCTAGTAGTACGCGTTTCAACACCTTTGCCGGTGTCCTATATGCGTATACCCCATTGCTACTGGACATTGGGAGCAAGCACTTTCACCGGTTGATGGATGGCGACTCCTACGCGAACGCCCACTTTAGGGTCTGCGTACAAGCTGCAATCAGGTGCAATCCGGTAATCATTCGAATTACCTAATCGGGTACAATCCGGTATGGCTCCGGGTATGCTCAACACAGAAGGCATCTCGATCACCCAAGAATTGCTCGCTCTTCTGTCGGAGATCGACGAATTCAAGGGCGCTTGGCGCTCACTTGGTACCATCGCGCCCGAACGCTTGAACGCGCTTCGCCGCATCGCTACTGTCGAAAGCATCGGATCATCCACACGCATCGAGGGAAGTAAACTGACCGACCGCGAGGTGGAACGTCTCCTCGGGAGCTTGGAAATTAAGCGATTCAACACCCGTGACGAGCAGGAGGTCGCCGGGTATGCCGATGTGATGGAACTTGTTTTCCGTTCCTGGTCAGACATACCGATTACGGAAAACCACATCAAGCAGCTTCATCGAGATCTACTCCAATACAGCGACAAAGATGAACGTCATCGCGGCGAGTACAAGATTATCCGGAACGATGTCGGTGCCTTCGGCCCGGACGGCAAAATGATTGGCGTCATATTCGAAACGGCAACGCCATTTGATACACCAAAGCAGATGATGGAACTGGTCGCATGGGTGAACCAAGCGCGCGAACTGCGCCGTCTTCACCCCTTGCTCATCGTTGCGGTATTCATCGTTGTCTTTCTGGCCATTCATCCATTTCAAGACGGCAACGGACGTCTAAGCCGAGTCCTGACCACTCTTTTCCTCCTACAGGCTGGCTACGCGTATGTCCCCTATTCATCGCTGGAGAGTGTCATCGAGAACAGCAAGGATGCCTACTATCTGGCATTGCGACAAACGCAAACTACCATCCGAACGGAAAAGCCAGATTGGCAACCCTGGCTGCTGTTCTTTATGCGCGCCCTGCATCAGCAGAAACGTCGACTTGATGTGAAAGTTGAGCGGGAAAAGAGCGCTCTTGCAACTCTGCCAGAGCTTGCCATCAGAATTCTTGACTATGTACGGGATCAAGGGCGCGTTACGACCCGCGATATGGTGCGAGAGCTCGGGGCAAGTCCAAACACGTTAAAGGCTACTTTCACTTCGCTCGTCGATAAAGGCTTGCTGCTGAGGCATGGCGGTGGCCGTTCCACTTGGTATGGACTCCCGTAAGAACGGAGATTTATGGCATTCAAGATTCCCGAGAAGCGCACCGTATGCCCGGATGACCCGGAGTCCCTCTTTAGGGATTTGCGTAAAAAAACCGTGCCTGGCCTCCTATCGCACCAAGCTGATCTTCTGCGTAGCTATATCGCCGTCCATACGAAGTACGAAGATATTGCTCTTCAGCTGCCCACCGGCAGCGGCAAGACCCTCGTCGGGCTGCTCATCGCAGAGTGGCGGCGGCTCAGGTATGGGGAGCGTGTAGTGTATTTGTGCCCCACGCGTCAACTCGTCAATCAGGTTGCAGAGCAAGCGAACGCAAAGTACGGGATTGACGTGCACGCCTTCACTGGTTCAAGAGCTAATTACGACGCGCAAGCATCGTCCGAATGGATGAATGCCGAGGCGGTTGCCATTACGACCTACAGCAGTCTTTTCAATACCAACCCATTCTTCGACGAACCAAATCTAATCATCCTCGACGACGCCCATTCCGCCGAGAACTATGTTTCCTCCTTTTGGTCGCTGCTTATCGACCGTACGCAGCACGCAGCCACCTTTGCCGCTCTGGCTGGAGTGATAACGCCGCTATTACCCGCATCTGACCGTTCCCGCATGGCCGCAGGAGCAGACGCAGCAGATCAACAGTGGGTAGAAAAGCTCCCAACACCGGTCTTCCAATCCATCGTTCCTGAGATCGTTGCTCTTCTCGATGAGCATACCCAAGGTAATAAGCTCCGGTATCCTTGGGGCGAATTGCGCGACTCACTACATGCTTGCCATCTCTACATCTCTCAGCGCACGATCCTTATCCGTCCACTGATTCCGCCTTCCAACACCTATGCTCCTTTCGCCTCTGCTACGCAACGGCTATCCTGTCTCCCGAGGGACGGTCGTGCGTGTAGATGATTTCAGCGCCCTCGTGTGGGTTCACGGCGTAACGAATGCAGTCGGCAACCGAAAATATTACCAAGGCAAGCGGAGAATTCCGGCTCCACTCACAATCAAACGGCATTGCGGTCAATCTGACATAAAGGATCTTGCGACCGAAATCATCGGTCTTTCGAAGATGAATTGGAACACCTTCGACCTCTATACCAAACTTCCGGCCACCGTGCAGTCTTCAAACGAGATTGCAAGGATCGGATCTTTGCTTGGAGCTTTCCAGCCGAAATCTTACGATTTTCGTCTGTTCATCTAAACGTGTTCTCTCCTTCAGTCCTATCAGGTACTCGCATTACCACTTTGCGTCCAGGGTCACCTCACGAAACGGACGTTTACGTAACGCTAACGATCTCTTGGCTGTCGTTTTGCTAATTATTTGGCGCACTTCTGTGCTAATTATGTGGCACACTTCTGCGTATGGACGCGCTCTGCGCAATTTCGCAAGCTTCTCGCGATGTCGCGCAGCAGCGTTTCGAGCTGTTGCGTCCGCATTTGGAAGAACAGAGACCGCTGCGTGTCGTTGCCTCTGAGGCCTCGATTCCTTATCGAACGGCCCTGAGGTGGGTGAGTGGATATCGCAAGGAAGGACTCGCAGCCTTGGCTCGCAAGGGCAGGACCGATCACGGAGGGCGAAGACTGGCATCAGCGCAACTGATCCAGGCTATCGAGGGACTCGCACTCGAACGGCCGCCGCTGCCGATCAGTTCCATACACCGGCAAGCCAGCGCGATGGCTCCATACACCGGCAAGCCAGCGCGATGGCCGAGGTCCTTCAGGAGCGCAAGCCCAGCTATGACGTCGTTCGCAGAATCGTGCGGAACCTTCCAGCTGGACTGCTGATGTTGGCTCATCGTGGCAATAAGGCCTACAGTGAGGGTTTTGATCTGGTTCACAGACGCGAGGCTCTCAAGCCTAACGCCATCTGGCAGGTCGATCACGCGCAGCTCGACATCAAGTTGGTACGCGAAGACGGTTCGTCGGGCAAGCCATGGCTGACGATCGTGATCGATGATTACAGCCGTGCTGTGGCGGGCTACTACTTGGGGTTCGAGCCGCCCTCGTCACTGCGAACGACGCTTGCTCTACGCCAGGGCATATGGCGTAAAGGTGATCCCCACTGGGAGATCTGTGGGATCCCCGACATCCTTTATACCGATAACGGTTCCGACTTCCGCTCGAAGCATCTTGAACAAGTCGCAGCCGACTTGAAGATCCGACTGATCTTCTCGACGCCTGGACAGCCGCAGGGACGAGGGCGGATCGAGCGTTTCTTTCGCACCGTAAACGACATGTTCTTGAGTGATCTCGATGGTTACACCACGCGAAGGGGACGAAAGCCGACCCTGACGCTCGACTCTTTGGAGAAGCAGTTCCATACGTTCCTGTTGGAGGTCTATCACCGCCGGCCAAGTTCGGAGGGAAAGCTCTCTCCTAAAGAGCGGTGGGAACAGGGCGGCTTCTTGCCGCGCATGCCCGATAGTTTGGAGCGCTTGGATCTGTTGCTAATTCACGAAGTCCGGGCACGAAGAGTGCGGCCGGACGGCATTCACTTCCATACCTTCCGTTACCTGTCGCTCACCCTTGCGGCCTATGTCGGTGAGGACGTCACGATTCGATTCGACCCGAGGGACATGGGAGAAATCCGCGTCTTCTGCCGCGAGCGGTTCCTCTGTCGCGCGATATCGGCCGACCTGGCCGGCCAGACGGTACCGCTGCGCGAGATCGTCAATGCGCGGAAACGACGCCGGGAACAGCTGCGGACAATGGTCAAAGATCGTCTGAAGACAGTGGACACGTTGCTTGAGTTTCGAAGAGGTATGCGGAGAGAGGACCTTCATGATGCAGGCAAGGCCGTTCCAGTCGAACCTAGACCCTCAAAGCTCAAACGCTACTTCAACGAATACTGAGCAGTTAGTGTTTGTGGAGACGCTGGAATACAAGCGATTCGTGGAGTTCTGCGAGGCTTGCCGCCGAGACCGCTACATCGGCCTGTGCTACGGAGCTCCAGGGGTTGGCAAGACGCTCTCCGCTGTCCACCACAGTCGCGTTGAGAAGATCGTGCCTCTCGATCGTTGGAGCGCGGAAGCGTCTGACGACCTACCGATCAACACCATCCTATTCACTCCAGAAGTGATCAACACACCAGCTAGGATCGAAGCCGACTTACGCCAGGCCCGATCTCTTGTCTGTGCCGTTGCGAGGAGAAGCACACGAGACGAACAAAGGTCCGCGCTCGATGCCCTGCGGAGCCGCGACGAGGCATGGAATGCCGCGCATCGGGAAGACCGAGATTACCGGCCTGGTCATCCTCCTCCCCTCAAACCTACCTATTGGGAAACGCTGAAAGATTACGAATCGAGGCTTCTGGCCGTACCTGACCCGACGACCTTAATCATCGTTGATGAAGCAGATCGCCTGTCCATGAACAGCCTCGAGCAGCTACGGTCCCTCTTCGACAAAAGCGGACTGGGCATGGTACTGATCGGCATGCCGGGAATCGAGAAGCGCGTCGCGCGTTACCCGCAGTTCTTCTCCAGGATTGGGTTCGTGCATGAGTTCAGAGCGCTTCGAGATGCCGACATCCAGGCCTTGCTCGAAGAACGATGGGCGCCTGTGGACATACACTTCCCTGACTCGTCGCCCAACCAAGAGGTGATCTCCGCGATCATTCGGCTCACCCGCGGCAACTTCCGCCTGCTCGTTCGCTTGCTGACACAGATGGAGCGGGTGCTCGCGATCAACAAGCTTCAATCCCTATCAATCGTAGTCGAGACGGCCCGCGAGAATCTGGTCATCGGCCAGGCCTGATACTCCCGGCTTTTCCATGGCTGGTGTGCCAAATAATTAGCACAGAAGTCTGCCACTTAATTAGCAAGACAACAGTATCTATGATCCCGAAAGTGGCAAAACGTACAAGGCTTCGATGATCAGCGACGGCAACACGCTTACTTTGCGTGGATACATCGGGTTTAAGGCACTCGGTCAGAACCAGACATGGAAGCGCACGTCCGCCGACTCAGCAACCTGCATCGGCACGACACATCGATAGGGGCTCGATGTACCAGCTGACGCACTGGCACTTCAACCCATGCTTCAGCGTAGCGTTGCTTCACTTTGCTTTTAGAGTTTCCGTTGATTCAGGTCAGATCAGGCTGCAACACCGTATGCTTCTCCACGTTTGCTCCAAACGCTGGCATCCTCAGGTACTAGTACCTGAGCAATTAAAGCACCTTGGAAGCCATATGATAATGGGCCCATCGTTCGGCACCCAGCTTTCCATACCAGTCGCTTAAGCCTGTCCACTGGATCAAGCAATGGGAGCACCCACGTCTTCGCAGGTGATCCATCGCACCGGCTGTAAGCGCCAGCCCAATACCTTGACCCTGTTGTTGCGGGGCCACCCCAAGTGTATTCAATGTTCCGATCATTCTGTCGTTAGTATCCGTCCAAGGGATCAACGCCTCGTGCTTCAAGAGAATGGTTCCAAGAACACCGCCATCCGGCGCTTTTGCAAACAGGATATTTTTGTAGCCGCCCTGCTCCATCTCGTTTTCAAAGTAGGGGGTCCACGCCGGGAAATGCTTCTTCTCAAAGGCGGATATCTGGGCGTTCTGAGCAGGCTCAGCCACGCGAAGCGTGGCACCCGAGGTGGTAAGCCTGTTTGCCACCCAGTCAGGAGTACGAAAGTCTTCGAGCTTTTGGATCAGGTCGTCGCTGGCTTCCTCCTCTTGAAAACCAAGCCGCTTGAAAAAACATAGCGCTTCCTTCTGTTCCTCCGGAAGTCCGGGCCAGAAGTAGTCCCCGTTTCCAGCACCCAGAGTCAACCTGCGTACATTCCGATCTCTGAGACTCGTTTCCACCCTGGTCATCAATTCGGCGCCTACACCACAACGCTGTCGTGCGGGCTCAACCAACAGGAGAATCAGACCGGCGACGTGCCCCCGTTGCGAATCGACAGCGCACAAGCCAATTCGTTTTCCCTCGCACTCCGCCACCAAGACCAACGCTGCATTCGAGATGGTATGCAGCATGGCTTGAAGCGAGATGGCCCAGCGTCCATGCATCGTGCGATGCCAAAGATCGTGCAGCCAGGCAGAGTCCATCTCGGGAACGAAGTTTCGGATCGATATGACCACAGGGGCAATGCAGCTCATAGCTTCTCTTCTCCTCTGCCTCTGTGCTTCGAAACGAGTAAAGTCGGACCCGCCAAAGTTAAACCTATTCAGGAGTCCTGGTGCTCCACTTTCAGGGTCTCTCGACGAAGAGTTACGGTTTGAGTTTCGCGCCGTTCTGAAATCTCGCGTGTCACCCGGATCTCTTCTATAAGAACAAGTTCCTTGGTCATCACCAGGCGCTCCTCGACGATAGGATAGACCGTCGTGCTGCCCTCTTGACGCGTAGGTGGAGGTGATGCGACGACCTCATGCTTCGCCAATCGTTCCACCTTCCAGGTATTTACAGTCAAAGGCTCATTCAAAGTGACATCGTAGACCTCGACTGATTTGTGCAGTTGAACCTTGCCGGTCTCGACCGTACGTTTGGCAACCTGCAACTGTTCTTCGACCAATGGAATGACGATTGCATTCTCTTTATTAAAGGAACTCTCTTGGAGGTTCTCTAAAGGCTCCTCCTGCTGCAACAATGCTGTAGGCACACGAACAATGCGCCCATCTGTAAAGTGCAGCTCTGTTGTCCTGTTTGCCGCATCAAGGCTTCCCACGATAGACAAGGTGTTGATCTGCTGATGCTCTTTGGTAGTCATAGCACTCCATGAACAAGGGCAGGTCGGCATTCAGATGCCGACCTGCCCAGGGTGTTTGTTTAAAGCTAGTAGCGGTTCTTATCCGTTGTTGCGGTGCCGGCAATCTGCTCGACCTCCACCTCGGTTTTGCGGACAGAGTCGTGAATGACTTCCGTATGCGAGGTGCTGGTTTTGCCCAGCATCACTTCTTCCACGACGCGAGCCGTTTTGCCGACCACGGCCTCTTCTCCAGTGGCGTTCATCTCGATCATGGAGCCCTGGCCCATGTTGAAATCAGCTGCAGTTGCCATGCGATTCACCGGTCGACGTTCTACCAGGATCTGTTCATCGCGCAGAGTGACATCCGCCGTCACGGGCGTCTCAACGACGTGCGAATAGACCCGCACTCCGCCGCGGTCGACTTCTCGCTTGCCGACTGCGAGCTGCTCTTCGACGATCGGAATCGCTGTCTGACCAGAAACCTCCGTAGAGGCATAAGCTGCACGATCTGTGTCGACGCCGGCTGATGCTTTACCTTCAACTTCACGGGCTCCATGCTGCTTCAACAACGCCGCGACTTCTGCAGCTTCGTCATCGCCACAAGTCACGCCAACCAAAGCGCCACCAGTATTCACACCCTCTGCGTAGTGCTGATGAACGTCTTCATCGCCACCGGTGAGGCCGTGAAAGAAGTTGCTCACCTTCTGGCCGATACCTTCACCGGTTGAGGTCTCCCCTGCATTTGAGGTGATTTCCGAACCACCCTCGTTTGCAACAATTCTGGCCGAATAGCCCTCAGCAATGAGCGCCTGTTTCACTTCTTCTGCCTTGGACATAGTGGTGAAAAGCCCTACGACTGTTTTCGACATCTGCTTGCTCCTGAACTGGTTAGCGGTTATTTCTGCGAGAAGAGTTCGACGCGGCGATTGTCTGCTTTGCCAGTGTCGGTTGCGTTCGTATCTGCGGGATTACCGGGACCGAATCCGTTGCCTGTCAGCCGTGCACCATCAATACCCTTCGCCTTCAGATAATTCGCGACCGCATAAGCCCGCTGCTGAGAAAGCGAAAGATTGTGGATGTCTGTGCCGCTGCTGTCGGTATAGCCTTCGAGGCGCATATGGGCGTCTGGATTCGACTTCATCGCGTCTGCTGCCCGATCGAGTGTTGCTTGGCTTGCAGGCGTGAGATCGGCTTTGTCCGTCTCGAAGTGTACGGTTCCAAGGTCTGGAAACGCCGCCGCAGGGGCGACCTGAGAAACTGGAGCCTGAGTAATGGCGGGGTCCGCCTTACGATGTGTCTGGTAATACGCCAGCAGTGCAAGCACGAGGAGGAGGGGAATCAGCCATGCCCAGATTGGCAGACCGCGCTTCTTTTCTTCATAAACTTTTACTTTTTCAGACATCACAACTCCATTGGCATGAATCGGGGAAATGGCGGGAGGCGACACACCCGTTGATCGAGAGACTTAGTTCGCGCGACGCTTCGAATCGAATGCTTCAGTTGCAGGTACCTGTTCGATTTCCACCTCGGTCTTACGCACGGTGTCGTGGATGGTCTCGACGTGCTCCGAAGCTTGCTTGCTCACGAGCACCTCCTCGACTACTCGTGAACTCTTCGAGATCACGGCTTCTTCTGCTGTCTCCGTCAGCTCGATCGAACGATCGCCGAAGGCGAGGTCTGTATCAGTCACGGCGCGGTCCACGGGGCGGCGTTCCATGGTCACATGCTCCTCGCGCAGATTGATCGATTGCTCGACCGGGATCTCAACCATTCGGCGATACACACGAACGCCACCCTGATCGACTGCGCGTTTCGCTACAACCAATTCCTCGGCAATGACAGGAATGGACGTCTCGCCCTGAACCGTCTCAGCGGCGATCGGTGCGGCTACTACAGGTAGTGCCGCCTGGCTGGCTGTCTTCTCTGTTTCGTCGATCTTCTTCGCACTGTGCTTCGCAAAGATGCTTTCCACGATGCCGGACTTCCCTGCTTCGGTTTCGACCGCGACAACCAGACCGCCGTCGCGGATGCCATCCTTGAGGTGGTCGTAGTCCCTGTCCGGCATACCGAGCGATGCAAGCTCTGACTTTTCAAGGGCATCGACAGGTGCGTTTGGACCGCCAACCAAGGTCATGCTCGCCTGTGCAATCCCTGCCTGGCGCAAGTCATTCATCGCGGCTTGTGCATTGTCATGAGTGTGAAAGAGGCACACCAGCGTGGTCATATCGTTCTGCAGGGACATGGAATCCTTTGAGAAGCTGCAATGTTCAGGAAAAGTGACAAGCTGAAGGACAGTCGATGGGTTTCGACGTGCGGCGAAAGACGCCACTGCTTCGAGTTGCACTTTGGGAGGAGGAGAGTAGCCTTCGGATCGATACCTGCAGCCGCTATGTCCATGCATTGAGGTGCGAAAGCAGAATTTAGAGTTGTGCCTTGGAAAACTTTATTTTCGCCACTTGCCTCTCTTGCTCATAAGTGCTGGCGCTCAGTGCGCACGAGCAAGCATTGTTCTGGTCCCAGGAGGAGTGGTTATTGACGGTCTCGTTCAACGTCGAACAGGACCCGTGAATGATCAGCCGCTCAGGTCGGAACCTCATCAGATTCGCGTCGTCTTCACCTAATCTCCTGCATGCGATCCTTGCAGAGCGTCTCGTACTTGTGAGGAAGCTCTGATATGGCCCTGTTGTCTCGAATGCTCTGCCTGTCCCTTGGCCTCTTCGTCTTAACCGTTGGGGTGAGTCAGTCACAGCACGCTCCGCGGCAGTCTGAGGTGAAGACACAGCAGCCCCTAACGGATGCCTACCCGATAGATACGGAGGAACCCGGCGACCCTGGATGGGTTCGCAATGGTACAGCTGCACCCACATCTTCAGAAACAACTGCTCCTCCGAAACCACCAACGGCACAGACACCGTTGCAAGAACCCGCGCCACCAGCAAGTACACCTACTCCCGCCGCAGCCGCTGAAACGGTGACGCCCAATACAACTGTCTCTCAGACTTCGGCACCAACTATCACTGGTCCACATCTTCCGCCTGCCGATGTTCTCCTGGACGATCAACCGGTGTTTTCGATCAACGCCCGGCTTGGCCAATATGCCCCGACGGATCGAGCAGCAGCCATCTCTCTCAAGCTGACAAAGCTTGAACAAACGCACAATCTCGATCCGAATTGTGTCAGCACGCGAGACCATGAGGGAAGTACAGACATCGTCTGCGGTGACAGTGTTCTTGTCACGACCACTGATCAGGATGCCTACTTCGATCCAGCTGGACGAACCCGCCAGGCTCTTGCGGCTGCACACGTCGAAGCGATTCACCAGGCACTTGCGCGCGTTCAGGACGACTACAGTGCCGCTTCTCTCTCCCTGGGTGCACTCAAATCTGTCGGCGCAGCCATCGTCCTTCTCTTTATTCTGATTGGCTTACATCTACTCTTTCCCCTCATATACGCCGGCATCCATCGTCGACGTGGCACACACATTCGACCCATTCGCATTCAGCAATTAGAAATTCTCAGCGAAGAGCGCATAACCGAACTGTTCGTTCAGGTCGCTCATCTCTTACGCCTCGCCCTCACGCTTCTGCTGTTCTATTTCTTTATCCCGCTCGTTTTCAGCTTTTTCGCCCCAACCCGGCGCTTCGGCCATCAGCTTGTTGCGTATGTCCTTGGTCCTGTGCACCGCGGCTGGGTCGCTCTAATCAACTACATTCCAAGCCTGCTCGTCGTGATGATCGTCTGCTTTTTCACCTTCCAGGCGCTTAAGCTGGCCAGATTCATCTTCCGCGAGGTCGAGCGTGGCAGTCTGGTGATACCCGGATTCTTCTCCGAATGGGCAATGCCAACCAGTCGTATCGTCGACCTGCTTCTCATTGCTTTCGGAATCGTGATCGCATTTCCATATTTGCCCGGATCAGACTCCGCAGCATTCAAGGGTGTTTCCATCTTTCTTGGCGTCCTGCTATCGCTTGGTTCCAGCACCGCTATTGCCAACGTAGTAGCTGGGGTCATGCTCACCTACACACGCGCCTTCCGCATCGGGGACCGCGTGCAGATCGCGGATACCGTTGGCGACGTCATCGAGAAAACACTGCTCGCTACACATCTCCGAACCATCAAGAACGTCATCGTCACCGTTCCAAACGGCCTCGTACTCACCAGTCACATCGTGAACTTCAGCCGCTCTACACCGGAACGCCCACTCATTCTGAATGCCGGACTAACCGCCGGCTACGATGTTCCCTGGCGTCAGGTTCATACGTTGCTTATTGCCGCCGCAGAAGCAGTTGGAGGAGTTCTTGAAGAACCCAAACCGTTTGTTCTACAAACATCTCTTAATGACTTCTACGTCTCCTATCAGGTCAACGCCTATACCTCGTCGCCAGCCTGCATGGCCCAGATGTACAGTGACCTGAACCAACAAATTCTTGACCGCTTTGCTGACGCCGGTATCGACATCACTTCCCCGCACTACAACATCGTTGTAGCGCCGGATAGAACCGGCTTGGCGCAGGCACAAGGGAATTAATCTGGTCGCATTCCATCTATCCATCCAACACCAGGGCGGTTAACTGAGCTTCCTGACGGATGTTTATTTCGGTTTTGTGCTGGATCGCGAGTTCCTGAGCCATGCTGGTGAACATGTCACGATAACGGGGATCTTCGGATGAAGATTAGATTGGTGCCAGTTCGCCTTCAGCCTCCCAGCCCGAGGCTGTCGTTGACGGCGACGGCGATGTCCTGTTCGCTTCCGAGGTATCGTTCGGTGGTTTGGATGGAGGAGTGCCCGAGCAGGAACTTGATCTGTTCGAGGTCGCCGCCGGATTTGCGGCAGAGCTTGGCACAGGTCCTGCGCAGGTCGTGGGCACCGAAGCGTTCGGTGCCGATCTGCCGTGCGGATTCCGTCACGACGGCCCAGATGGCCCAGTCGCTGAGACTTGCGCCGACCTTGCCGCCCTTCCGGATGGAGCGCAGCAGAAGACCGTCTTCGATGCCAGCCGCACTCTGCCAGGCATTGATGCCGATTTTGACCCACACGGGCACGGCGACAGTGCGGATGCGTCCGCCCTTGCCGCGCAGGTCGGCGATTACCCAGCGGTTCTCCCGCATCTGGATGTCCTCGACCGTCAGCGAGGCCAGCTCCCTTCGGCGTAACGCGCAGCCGACCAGCAGAGCAAGGATTGCGTAGTCGCGCTTGCCTGCGAGTGTCGAGCGGTCGGGCACGGCAAGCAATTCCCTTGCCTGCTCCTTCGTGAGCCAGTTCCCCAGCCGGGTGCCCTTCTCCGACACATTCGGGATGTCGGTCAGGTTCGCCGCGTCCTCGGCCGACAGCATGCCGTTCTTCCGCGCCTCGGTGACGAGCTTGCGTACCGCCGACAAACGCACGTTCACCGTCGAGGGCGCGAGACCGTCCATGGACGCACGGTACTCGAGGAGCAGGGCACGCGTGAGCGGACGGCCGCCGGCCAGGGCGAACAGCAGGTCGAGCGCCTTGGCGTAATTGCGCCGGGAGTTCGGCGAGGTCACGGCATCGAGCACCATGCGCCGCAGATCGGCCTGCGCTGCCGTGAGCGCAGGAGCTTCCGGCGCGCCTGTGGGCTCCCCAGGGCTGCAGACCACGATATCAGCGGTTTTTGTCACGAGATGAGTTTACCTCCGGCAATATGCATTGTCGTGGGTGATTTGGCCCGGGGGAAAGGTAGCCTTTATGCGAGCTTGCTGCGCCCTCTGATTTTCATTTGTGCTGCACATGCGGAGCCGACATGTTCGGACGAGTAGAGCAGTAGACGAGAGCACACCCCGACAGGCTTGCCCGACAAGATCCCTTTCGCCAGGATTATTCCTTTATGTATGGGATCAAAGTCCAGGTCGAAGCCCCACAGAACTGCGTGGTTGTAGCAGGCGTAAGTTCTTCCACCGTACCGACACATTACCCATTCGACCTCGCTTGGAAAACGGGCTAAAAGGGTTTTTGCCATGAACAAACCGCAGTCAGCTCCCAACGCGTAACCCGCTGTCGTTAGTTTGCGGACCTCTCCCAATTGCACTGCGAAATGTTCATGCTTTAGAAAGTCATACAACAGGGCGTCAATTGCATCGATTTGATCTTGCTCTGGATCGTCGTCGCTGCTTTCAGCTAGACGCAAGAGTGATTCGACACGCTCACCTTTGACTGAGAGCAGCCAAGCAAAGTAAAGACTTGCTTGAGCTTTGGTCCAAACTGGAGCAGGTGTATCGACAACCGCCTGCGGCGGGAGAAAGGCGGGGTAATCCATCGTATTGCCCCGATTCTAGCTCCACTCAGCAATCACGGTAGTTCCAGCCCTCACTGCCGACGGTTTCAAAGACATACTCTACTCACTGAAACGTGCGTTTCACGAAAGCGGCTCAATGCTGAGATCGCGGATGCATGCATGCTCCACAGAGCTTTGCTTTAGGTGTTCTGAGAGGTTTTCCGCACTGCTCGCATGGCGGCCCATACAGGGATACCCGATGATGCATGATGGCATTCTGGTGGCAATCCTTCATGCCCGTCAGCTCCTCATAACGCGTTCGAACCGGACGAAAGAGATCATCGATCGGGACGCCCTCTAGAGCGATCCCCCACTTCTGGCGAAACTCTTTCGTTGCCTTTATGCCGCCACTGTAGAGCGCTTGGATTGAGAGGAACTCGTCCTCATCAAGCATCGGCATTTCGCTCTTGCATCGCCAGCACCACATGCGTTCCATGCTTGCCATCATCGAGTCAGCTGCGTACGAAACACAAGCGAACAGGAGCAAGCGCAACCTTAGTCCGATCTTGTTACCCCTGAAACGAACGTTACAGACGAGTGCGGGCGGCCTTAGATAATGGTGCTCAGGCGATGTTGGCACTCGTCCGCTATGGCGACTTGGCGCACACGGCAACGTACAATCTGGCCATGTTCCCGTTACTCGCCTCTAGCGCCCTCTTAGTTGGCCTTCTATTTCCTGCTACCGTCGCTTTGGGACAGGGGCGCACCTCCAGCAAGCAGATAGCAGCGAAGCCTTCCGAAGCAGTAGGAAAGGCGACTGCTGCTCACGCTGCCGAGAAGATCCACTCCCAACAGCCGTACTGCCAGAATCCTCGCTACACCCAAACCGACCTGAACGAGTGTGCCGCCAGCGAGCTGCGGACTAGCCTAACTCACTACCATGCTTATATTGACGCGATCGCCAAACTGCTTGGAATGCAAGAGGCTGATGCTAATGGAATCGACCAAAATCCATATCTTAAAGCAGCGCTCGCATTCCGCACCGCTGAGACTTCCTGGCAAGACTACAGCGACAAGGCATGTCGCGCGGTAGCATCACAAAATAAAGGGGGTTCAATGCAGCCTTTGACAGACTTTTCTTGCCGTGGGGAACTCACTCAACGTCATATGGAAGAGCTGGCTACCGTCTTCTCTTTCCTCTGGAATCCTTCAGAGAGGTAAGCCCATTCCCAATCCAACTGGACGAACGGGCTTCTTGGACAAGTAGATCAACCAGGTGCCCTTTGCTGTATATATGCGATCAAGGACGTTATCCTACATAGCTACTGGAACTTTTAGGTGCGCTTTCTTTGGCCTTTGAAGACTGCAGTGCCTGCAACGCGACCCAAAAGGATTCCGAACAAACGACAACAAAGAATGGCTCACCACAACGGGGACAGTCCCAAGATCCCAGGGTCCAGTTCAACTTGGCCCATTGAACGAGGAGTGTGAGCCATCCGCCCTCGCGCCCGCGCCGACGAAAGACCCGCCATGGTGCGCTCACGAATCAGCTCCCGTTCAAACTGCGTCAACGCCGCAAAGAAGTGAAAGACGAGCCTGCCTGCGGCGGTGCTCGTGTCCACCTATTTCCGATGCGAAGCAGCGTGCTCTTTCTTTTGGTTGGTACGGGCTCTCAGATGGAGGCCCAGACGCAGCAAGGCCGCCTCCGAAGAGACGGCCTAACAGACAAGCAGTTAAACGAGTGACTCGACTTTCGCCCTCTCCAT
This sequence comes from Terriglobus sp., assembly GCA_965200815.1. Lineage (GTDB taxonomy): Bacteria > Acidobacteriota > Terriglobia > Terriglobales > Acidobacteriaceae > Terriglobus. The sequence continues at coordinate 116,312 of CBDAVC010000005.1, forward strand.
CTGAAACGCCTCCAAGTCCACCCGAGTTCTCTCCAACAACCCGTCATAGTGAGACTCATCAGAAACAATCCGTTCGTAGCCTATGAGGAACTGAAGATGATCTCCGGTTCCCAAATATGCTGCGCTGAACCAGTCATGCGGCATCCGCGCATCAGAGATTGAGAATAAGTCTACTGGATACCAGTTTGGCAAACCGTCGTCGTCGGAGAGCAGGAACATGGTTGCTCCTCTGTAGACAGCAACTGAAAAGACCGCGTACTCCCGCCCGACTGTCACATGAAAAACCGACTCTGGAGTATTGCCCACAAGGTACTTGGTTGTAAGCGCCTTACCAGTATTCGCATTGCAAGTAACCCGCATCTCTCGCCTCATTTGAACTTGAAGTCCGCTACTTCGCCTGTGTTGACGTTCCGAACATAATGAACTTCTGTCCCGTTGATGTTTTGCGTCATCTTTACCCAACCATCGCTTCCAGGATAATTTGGGTCTTTCATGCCACCCTTGAGTGGGATTTCAGTGCCCGCCCCAGGATTGGATTTAGCCTGCTCCATTGCTAGCTGCTCGTTGAGATTCGCGGGATCGGTTCGTCCAGTAGAGGGCCGATTTGCTCCGCCTGGAACTAGGCTGAGAGCACTGATGATGTCAGCCATATCGGCCTTGTTTTGATTCGCCATCTTCTGCACTTGCAACTGCTGCTCTACGTAACCGTAACCGTCAACGATTTGCTTGTTCGTGAGTCCACTGAACATCTGTCCTGCAGACTTTCCATTGAGCGTAACCCCCTGCTTAGCCATCTCAGCGAGGTATCTTTGGGCATCTTTCTGGAGAGCATTCTCCAGACCCGCGTTGTTGACATAGTGGCCGTACTCGAAGAAATTGCCTAGTTCTTGCCAGAAGTGGCCATCCGCATCTGCTCGGGAAAGGGGGTTGTTTCCCGCATAGGAGTACAGATTTAGACTCTGGGGATTGCCAAGATCGGCGTAAGGCACGGCCTCCGGTTTAGAGCTCCAGTCGGGCGACATGAACCGTCCCATGTTCGAACCGTAGTACCTTGCTCCGAAGTAGTCGAGTCCTGATTCTGTATCTCTTTCTTTGCCGGTGAAGAGGTAAGGATCGTTGGTGCTGCCTGATCGTATGGCCCCAAACGGGTTGTAGTCCATCGGGTTCTTGAGCAGCTGCGAGCCGTCGGTGGTCCCCACGAGGGTACCCAGATGATCGACTAGGCGGTACTGCGGATCTGCGTTCTCCTGGCCGGCGACTTCGGCGACGAGGCCGGTCGGGCCATAGATGAGATCGGTCCACTGACCATTCTGCAGACGAGCCACCGGCCGGCCACCGAAGTAGACGGTATCCACCACGCCGGAGCCGTTAGACTCGACTCGTTGTCCCATGGCGTCATAGAGATAACTCCCACCGCCTGCCGAGGTGATGCGACTCTCCGCATCCCACGTGAGCGGCACCAAGCCGTTGGTCAGCAGGTTGCCGGCCAGATTGTACGGCCAGCCCACCATGCGATTGTTGGCGTCATAGCCGGGTGTGGATCCGTTATAGCGCGTGATGTTGCCAAAGGAATCGTACCCGTAGGCATCGTTCAGGCCGTTTGCGACCAGGGTTGCCGGTTGGCCGGTGGATGGGCTGGTTGTTGTTGAACTCGTCGGTTCGTAGACGCCCGGCGTACTCCCCACCACCATCTGCGTGCCCCAGACCTGGAGTTGCTGGTTGCTGGTAAAGCTGCCCCCTCCGCCGACTTGCAGATTGAGCGTCGTAACACCGTTCTTGAGCACGCTCGTGATGGAGAAGCGCTGCCAAGCGCTGGTGATCGTGTTCAAGGTCGTGTCTGCGTGCCAACCGGCATCGTCGCTGACATTGATCACATACAGCCGTACGTTAAGATTCGGTTGGCCAGCCGGTACGCGAAGGTAGACCGATCCCGTCACCGTCTGCCCGTCGTATAGGGAGGGATTGGGGACGTAGTTGACGGCAAAGGCATCGCCGGTGCCGTTGTACCCGGTGACCAAGGTAGCCGTCTGTGTTCCATTCGGGGCTGTCGCCGCATTGGGAGTCGTCGCGGCGTTAGCAATTGCCCAGCCTGGACCACCCAACTGCTGCGAACTCTGCAGCAGATTGCTGGCTTCCTGGCCAGTAACAACCGGCATGCCGTTCGTCGGCACGTAGGAGCCCATCGTCGAGGAGAGCTCCATCTGCGGACCCCACACACTTACCTGCTGCCCGTTCTGGAAAGAGTTGGCTCCGCCGATTTGTAAAAACAACCGGCTTAGTTTGTTTGGCACTGTCCTTGTGAACGCGAATCGCTTCCAATCGCCGGTCAACGGGAGTGCTCCCGAATCCAGATAGGTGATGATTGGCTCTCCAACGACCTGGGCACCGATATAGACATGAATACTGCCAGAGCCACTTGGTGCGCGAAGAAAGAGAGAACCGGTGATTGTGGCGGCATTGTAGAGAGCGGGATTTTGCACATCCGAAATAAGTATCGAGTCGGGCGCATTCGCGGTCAGAGTCAGGCCTGTGGTGGTGCCATCGGGTGCCGGGACTGAGTTGACCTGCCCAGATGAAGCGGCGAAGCCCCAGGTTGGAGGGCTGAGCTGAGAAGAGTTGGGAAGCAGGTTCGTGAGATTCGTGCCGATGCTAGCCGCTACCGACCCCGTTGGGACGTACGGACCTGCCGTTGTAGCCAGCTCAATTTGAGCACCCCAGGCCTGCACCTGCTGACCATTCGTGAACGAACCTGATCCTCCAATTGCGAAGAACAAGGTGGAGAGTGCGCTTTGATTTACCCCGGTGATCTGATAGCGTGTCCAGGCTGAGGTCACTGTGACGGTCGCCTGCGGCGCGATGTTCGTAAAGCCGTTGCCCCCGGAGTTCAGCAGTATGAGATAGAGGTTCACTGTGCCGGCCGGTGCGCGTAGCCAGACAGATCCCGTGACGGTAGCACCACTCAGCGCAGGATTCGGCATCACTGCCGTTAAGGCTGCATCGCTGTTCCCGGGATATGCCGTCAAGGTAGCCGCCGTGTTCGTTCCATCAGGAGCCGTTCCACTGTTATCCGTGACAGTGACCGCCGTCCTCTGCCAGCTGGCAGTTGTCAGTCTCTGGGAATATGGCAGGAAGTTGGTGACCGTCCGGCCTGTCTGGCCCTGGTCCTCAAGCTTTGCTCCCCACATGTCGACGCTACCGCTTGTAAAGCTGCCTCCAGCGCCGATCGAAAATAGAATGAGGGTCTGTCCATAGTGGTACATCCCGCTCAGGTTGTACTGCTGCCATGTCGATGTCAGGTTCACGGTCTTTGCAGCAGGAACGTCATAGCCGCTGCCGCTGTTTTCGACCATATAGAGATTAATCGTCCTCGGCCCACTGTTGGAGCGCAGCCAAACAGAACCGATCATCGTCTCGTTATCGAGAAGATTCTGCGCCGGCGCACCCGCTTGGATGAAGCTGTCACCTCCGGTGGAAGTCACGCGATATGCAGACACACTGCCATCCGGCGCGGGGAAGCCAGTGTTGATCGTGACCTGATTCATCACCCATCCTTGTGAGCCCGGCACGTCAGGGTTGTAAAGAATGTTGGAATCGTCCGGATCGGTCCACGTTGGGGAAGCCGCAGGTGTGGTCGAGCCGCTGCTGCTGCCGTTCGTCGTTCCACCGTTGCCCGTGGAGTAGTTCGAGGTATTCGCACCCGAAGTTGAACCCACGATGTCTTGTGCCGCGGTCAAGCGATTCAGGCTGTCGTAGCCGAACTGACGCTGCGTCCCATTCAGCATGTCCGTCGTGTAGTTCAGGTTGCTGTTCGACGTCCAGGCATACTGGCGGCCCCACAGCAACTGCTGCGTCGATCCGTACGCCAGGTATTGGACGCGCTGGCGATTGTCATACGACGCTGCCAGACCCAAGGCGTTGCCGTAGATCATCCCGGTCACATGACCCGCAGCGTCGAAGCTGCCACTCGGTACAGTGGCATAGGTATAGCTATGTCCGTTACCGTTCCACGACTGGTAAGCCACAGACTGGAACCGACCCACCGCATCGTAGCCATTCTGAACCTTACGCCCATCCGGATAGGTGAATGCCGTCATGTTCCCGGCCAGATCGTACTCGGCCTTCTGCACATCGTTGTAGCTGCAATTCGAGGGGTAGCAGTCGGCTTTCTGAATCAGCCGGCCCATTGCGTCATAGGCATAGCTGGAAGCGATATTGGTGTCATCTGACGATTGAGTCATCCGCCCGATAGCGTTCTGATTGTACGGCGCAGCCAGTGCACCTAAGCCATTATCATAGTTTCCGTCATAACCAAAGAACTGCCCGCGTGTGTTGTCCGAGTAGGTTTTCGATAGAAGCCGGTTTAATGCATCGTAAGCGTAAGACGTAGTGACTCCGCGCGCATCAGTCTTTGCGAGAAGATTGCCGTTGGCGTCATATCCATTTGCTGGGCAATTGGAGCCGTTTGGCTGTACTCCACCAGAGATCATTCCGTAACATATCCAACCCGTTTCTGGATTGTAACCTTGGCTGAGACGCGACAGAGCATCATACGAGAATGCTCTGTTATTGAGCCCCGGCTGCTGAATGTTGGTGAGATTGTTGAGCAAATCGTATGAATAAGTCGTCTTCGGTTGTGATGGTTCCTGTACCGCAATGAGCCGTCCCAGTACATCTTTGGTCCTAACCCACGAGAAGGACAACTCATCAGTGAACGTGGTGACCAGCCCGCTGTAGCTCCAGCTTTGCGCGTTTGATCCACCAGGAAGATGCACTTTGCTTTGTCTTCCCAAGGCATCTGAATCAAACGTGGTACTGGCAGTTGCGCTGCCACTCGAATATGGGTTCGAAACAGATGCCAAAGAGCCGTCACCGTTATAGGTGCGGTCTACTGTCGCTGCGAGGGTACTCGTGCGTAAAAGACGGCCGAATCCGTCAAAAGATGATCCTGTTGCTACAGACACACCTGCCGATTGTTGCACTGTAACGGTCGTGCTCGAACCCGTTGTAGAGTCACTGTAGGTCACGGTTTCTTTAGGCTGGCCAGCACTTACGGCAGGAGCATCGATCTCTGTTAAGCGGCGCATGGAATCCTGATACGAATAAGAGCTTAACCCACCATTCACATCCGACGCTGTCGCAAGTTGCCCACTCGCTAAAACATAGGTAGCCGTGCTTGTCCCCACTAACGGCTTTGTAACAGATGTCAGGTATGCATTCGTGTTGTATTGAGGATTACCACCAGAATATTTATCGCTATAGCTGAAGTTTGTTGTGTGGTTAGACCCCTGCATTCCCGAACAGGAAGCATTTCCACAAGGATCGGTGACTGATATCACCTGTCCCGTTTCGTCGTAGGTGTAGGTGGTAGAGGGCGAGGTGGCACCCGAATTGACGTGTACAACCATCGTAGGGTTGGCACGGACAGCTCCAGAGCTTAATGCTGTTCTAGTCGCGGGATCAAGACTTGAGACACTCTGAACAGAAGCGTTGCTCGTGGAGCATAAGGTGGTTGAACCATCAAAATATGTGTCAACTTCCTCCAGGACGTTGCCGTTCGGAGCTACAGTCTTCCCCGAACAGATAAATCCAGTCGCGCCACCATTTCCTGGCTGATAGGAATACTGGTGCTGACGCAGAACGGTTTTGCCGTCAGGCTGATACTCAATATCGCCGGTTTCGATTCCGGGCGCCAGCCAGGTATGCGACACGCTGCTCACTACTGATCCGTCCAGAGAGGTCGTAACCGTACTCGCACCTACAGGGCTCTGCCAATCTGTTGAGACAGAGGAGATTACTGTACCATTCCAGTCGGCTGTTGTGACCAGCGACTCGAGCGGCACCTGAGGCGCTACTAGCGTATTGGCATTGATCGCTGTTCCCACAGCGTATCCGATGTAGGAGTATGTTTTTGTCGAGCTGACATTGCGAATGTGATCCGTCGTTTTGACAATTGTCTGCTTGGAATCCCAAATAGCCGCATTATTCGCATTCCAGTTGGTCGTATAGGTAAACACCTGATCCAGTTCAGGCTTTGAGGAGTCGCTGCCTTGCCCGACGCTACGGCTAAAGATTTGTGGGTTGCCATAACGAAACGAGCACCCATCTTTGTAAGGCGCCCCCCCGCTGCTGTTGCTCTCTGCATCAATGTAGGTTGCGTCCGTATACGTGTTCGCTGGCATTTGCCACGCGTACTTCACCCAAGCACCATTCGGGTACTGAATTTCAGAAAGAAGCCCGTAGGGATTGTCGTAATGAAAAGTGTAAGAAAGCCCATTCGGCAGCGTTAAGGTGTTGATGACAGATTTTGTGATGGATGCCTGAAAATCTATGTCGCAGTGATAGTTCTGAGGCTGAAAAACGGGGTTGGACGGTGCGACATAGCTTACTTGTACTGTTCCCGAGGAGACACCATAGGCGAGGCCTGAAACCGCGATCTGAGAGGGGGAGCTAGTCATGCTCAGGTACTGCCGGCTAATCGTGTCCTTGGCCGATGCAGAATAGGAACCTGGTCCGCCGGCGGTGCTATATACCAGCGTGTTGCCGTTTCGATCGACAACTGAATATGGGAGAGTTGTGGCAACTGCCCCATAGCTCTCTGTTCCGTTATCCCCATTCGGAATGAGCGTGTCGAACACGCCCCCTATTAGGCGATTAAAGTAGTAGGTCGTACCGTCTAAACCGGTCACCTTCACCTGAGGCTCAGAACAGCTTGCGGTTGTATCATTACCGTTACAGTTATTTTGTATCTGAGCCCTATACTCCCCATCGGTCCCACTGAGGCTAATCTCAAAGTTGACCGTAAGGCTGGAGGGGTTGCCCGAGTACGTCCCAGGTCCAGGGGGCGACTTCTGAGTGAAGTTCGTGCAATTACCTCCCTGCACGGCGCTTGCACCGGCTAGCGGTAAGCTATGTTGCTGGCCAGTGGGGTCTTTGAAGATGAAGCCTGCGAAATACGTACAAGTCAGATTGCCATATGGTGGATATCCAATATTCCACTTATTAAATTGCAGTGTCGGCGCGGAAAGCTCCCATCCATATTGCGCAACGATCTGCCCCTTAGATGCACTGAAGGAGGCGATGCGACTCGTTTGCCCTGAGTTGTAAAGGACACTAAGGGGCAATGAAATACCACGGGACGGAGCGACTGGTAAGGGGATCGTTACATTAAGAGTCCCCGTGCCTGGGTTGACGGTCTCGGCCAGGTGGACGATGTACGAGTGCCCGGTTGCAACATTAGGACGAACGATGTCGCTTCCGATCGAAGAATTTTGGCAGAAAGTGCCAGAGACTAAGACTGGAGCTGCAGCCATGAACAGCGCAGTAGAGCGCATACGCTTTCGAATGGAAGTAACGAGTGTCTTCCCAGTCGTCGGGCTGTGCAAAAAAAATGCAGTGCAGATATGCTTAGCTTTGGCGTACATAGGCTCATCCAGACAGTAGGATCGAATTACAGGAATTCCATAAGTTATGCCTGAACTATCACCAGATGTCGAGTCACATCAAAAGAAAATAGCGCGAGTTCCGGCTTCAAGGCAGTTTGTTCGCCAGATTTATTGAGGTATTCCGCGCTTCCCTTTTTGGGAAACAGCATTTTTTGGGCTTGGATCATCTGCTCAGAATCACATTCGCCCAGAAGTCGTTGGTTAAGCACGTCCGGACGTCAGAACAAGGTTTTGAGCGATGCAGTTGTTCCTGAAGCACTGACTACCTGTTCGATCCGCTGTCGAGCTTCTCTACGGTAGGGTGCTGGCAGTAGCGTTAGGCAACGCTCCGTTCTAAAGCTCCAGCCCGATGGCATCATTGACGGCATGGGCGAGTGCCTGTTCGGTCCCGAGGTACCGTTCGGTGGTCTGGATGGAGGCATGTCCAAGCAGCAGCTGGATCTGTTCCAGTTCCCCACCGGCTTTGCGGCAGAGCTTGGCGCACGTGCGCCGCAAGTCGTGCGGTGCCAGCTTGCCGAGCTCGGTCTGCTTTGCGTAGCGCATGACCAGCCGCCACACCGCCTTCTCATCCCGCATCTCTTCACCGGCAAGCACATCCGCCTTGTTGACCGGCCGGAAGATGCGACCGGACTCGATCCCGGCAGCTTTGAGCCACTGGTCGATGCGGGTCTTCACGTCCGCAGGGACCGTTACGGTGCGGATGCGATTCCCCTTGCCTTCCATGTCGGCGAACACCCAGCGGCCTTCGCGTTGGCTCAGGTCTTCCACGTTCAGCCGCAACAGTTCCGCCCGGCGCAGGCCGCAGCCCAGCAGCAGACCCAGAATTGCCCGATCCCGCTTGCCGGTGAGCGTCCGCACATCGGGTGCGTTGAGCAGGGCGTTGGCCTGATCCTTCACCAGCCAGTTCCCTGCCCGGGTGCCACGTTGCTCCACCCCGGGCACACGTTCGATGGCCGCAGCGGTGGCCGGATCGAGCAGCCCGTTGTCGCTCATCTCCCGCGCCAGCTTGCGGATGGGCGACAGCCGCAGGTTCAGCGTCGAAGGGGACATGCCGGCGGCGACCTGTGCGGCGCGGTACTGCTGGACCAACGCGCGGGAAAACGCCGGCGCCGCGCCGGAAGACCGGACCCAGGCGAAGAAGGCCGCCAGCCCGGTCCGGTAGGACCGGCGGGAGTGGTCCGACGTGACGCCATCAAGCACCAGGGCGATGAGCCGGGCTTCCTGGCGGATGTTTTCGTCGGATCCGTGCCGCAGAGCGAGTTCTTCTGCCATCCCGCTCAATGTAGCACGATAAGGCACATTATCGGGTGCAATCCTAAACCCGGCATCCTACGATAGTTAGCAGGTGTGCCAACAATCCCGGTACCCTGAACGCATCGTTTCGGAAGGATTTTCCCCATGGCACGCACCGTCCAATGGTCCCGCGACCTCCACCCACTGCGCGAGAAGGCCCGCCATGCCCGTACCGAGACCTGGTCCCGCCAGGACATCGAGCGGCTCTTCGGCATCAGCCGGCCTTCCGCCCAGAACCTCATGAAAGCCATCGGCAACGTCCAGACCGTGGGCGCCGCCCACTTCGTCGACCGCAACTCCCTGCTCAGCTTCCTGGACGACATGATCGCCGCGGACTCCGTCGAAGCCGCCCTGCAGCAGCGGCTGGCCACCTCCGAGCCGCCGCCCAGGCCGAAGGCCCTGCGGGTGTCGCTGCCCGAAGACCTCCGCCGGGCCATGCTCCCCGACCTGCCAGCCAACGTCTCGCTCTCGCCCGGTCGCATCGAGATCACCGCCGACACCGCCGTCGCCATGGTCGAGTCCCTCTTCGCCCTTGCCATGGTCATGCAAAACGACCTCGGCCGATGGCAGAAGGCCATCGAACCTCCACCCGAACCGGCCGCCGTCGACGAAGATCTGAAGAGCTTCCTTGCCCACCTGCGGCAGACGCAGGCTTAGCACGGAGTAAGAGGTGTCACAGACTTCTACGCTTCTGCTGCAATCTCTTCCACCGCTGCGGGCGGGGTGGTGCTGTTTGCCGGTTCTGCACTCTCTGCTGCTTGAGGAGCCTTGACTGGCTTTTTGGGGATGGAGGCTTTCTTGACGGGTGCTGCGACCTTCTTCGTTACCGCTTTCGCAGGTGCAGCCGGTTTGACTGGAGCAGCTGCTTTCTTTGCTGGAGCCTTCTTTGCCGGAGCAGAAGTCTTCTTTGCAATGACCGGGGCAGCGGCAGCCTTGGCTGCCTTTTTGCTTTTCGCCCAACGTTTCTTCTGGGCCGCGGCGATGCGGGCTTTGCCTTCCTCGCTCATGGTCCGCTTCCCCGCGGGCGTTGCTTCTACAGCCTTGGTGACGGCAGGTGGACGGCCGCGGCGCTTGGCCGGTTCAATCGACGGCGCAGGTGTGGATGCAGAATCGCTCAGGAGCTGACGGGCCTGCTGCAGTTGAGCAATTTGCGCATCGAGCGCGCGAAGAACTTCAGGAAGGTTCATGTGTCCAGCATAGCGTGACTACCGGTTGAGCAGGCGGCTGTCCAGCGGGTACGTCTGGTAGATTGCACCCATCCGGAACATCTGAGCCCGGATATGAGCCCGGAGTACCTAGCCGTTTACATTGGCCGCACCCTTTTCAAAACCCTCCTCTGGAGTAATAAGCAAGGGGTTAAAGGTGCGCTCCGTCCAGCAAGGCCCTGCCCACCCTTACATCCTCCCAATCCTCCAAAGCAGTACCCACCAAGGCTGCGCGTCAAAAAGCTTCTCGCTTCTAGTCGTGTCCTCCTTCGCTAACAAGACAACAGACCTTGTCCCATGAAGCCTGTGACCTTTGGCTAAGATTGCTTAGAAGTGCGCCTCCGGTCAGACAGGACAGCGTCGTTGAGCGCGTGTAGAAACCTCACATCCGTCTCTATAAGAGAGAGCGCAGCGCGCACAATCATACTGTCATTTGCCCGGATGCCGTGCTCGGTGGAGGCGTATCCGCTTAACTGTCTGAGCTTCGTGAGGTCCTCTGGATAGAGGTATACCGTGTTCCGAGATGGCTTCAGTGATGAGGAGAGCGGCTTCACGGGAGCGCTGGAGAGGCGTGTTCCTTCCGCCTTCACCGGCCCTGTTTGAGTTGTAGTTGTGTCCGTGTGGCTTGCGGGAGGTTCGAGATGGTATCTGCCTGCCTCCGGCACGACTTGAAATGCGGCAGCGTCGGTCCGTTCCGCAGTCGCCTTCTTCAGGCTGGCGAGCGGATCATTCTGGATCGCTTGAAGTGGGTTGTATTTGTTTTTCGCCATGGTTCGCTTATGCCCTCGCCTGTTGTTCGCTGCCCTGTTCCAGAGAAGCGGTCTGTGGAAGACTGACAATTTCCAAAGCCAATCTGCCAGCCAGTGCTTGGGCACTCCGATCAAGGACGTTCCACCCACCTCCCCCCACAAAATGAGCGAATACCTGGCGATCAGGGATTTGAGTTTTTAGCGCTTTGATTTTAAGAGCCTTCACGGAATCGTCCACGCTCCGGGCTAGGATTGTCCCGCTCTTTACCCGATTGATGAGTACCCGGACGGCGGCACGTGCATTCGTTTTCTCTGCAAACTCTACCGCTTCGTTGACCTCCCACAAGTCGACCACGGTCTGGCCCGTCACGACAATAATGACATCGGCTTGTTGGACCGCTACCAGACTAGCTGCGTGCTCGAGATTTGGCGGTGTATCGAAGACAATATAGGTGTATTTGCTTTTCGGCACAGCTATTTCTACCTCGGAGCCTGAGTGCCGAATGCTTTTCGTGCTCGACCCCTGTTTGTCGAAATCTTGCAGGGCAACATGGTTTCCTGCTTGTCTCAGTGCTTCCGAGACGAGAAGGCTGGAGGTGCTCTTCCCCGCACCCCCCTTCTTTGCTAAGAACGCGATCTTCATGTCACACTCTCCTAACAACATAACGTCACACACTCATACACTACGACATGGATCATAGAAAATGCGAGTTCTGCACGAAGATACCTACTCTCATACTGTATGACCTAATGAGTTGAGCTGCTACAGCCACGCAGCTGTAGTATCTCATTGGACAGTATGACACTCATACTATATGAGAATTGTATTAGTTACAGTATGAGAGTGTGACAGTACGATGTGAGTGAGCCTAGTGTGCAGACCGCACTTTGCTGTTGCGAACTAACGAGAAATCGGGCGCAATGTGTTTCGTCCCACGGCAAGATCTCGAGCAGCGTTTCCACGCACGAGCCGCAGCAGACTACTCGCCTACAGTGTGAGAGTATGACTCTCACACTATCGCATGGTATTCTCAACCACGTCCATTATTGCTTTTCATTCCTTAATTCCGCAGTACCATTCGACGGTCTTGATTGACTAAGCCCTGGTAGTTTTAAACCCATAAATGGCAGCGTTTCCGTCGGGCAAGCCACGTACAAGATCTACCTGCATCTTGGCCGTATGCCTCCTAGCGTATGAGAGTATGAGTATCGCACCCTCTAAAAGACAGGTTCAGTTCCAACCTGTGATGACGCGAGATGCGTTGCGATACGATCTGGGTAGACCATAGCCATCTTTCAATTGTCAGCCTCAGCCACTTCTTAAAGCTGGTGCGAACCCCTCCATCTTTGCCTCGCAGTCGGACAAAGTACCGCTTTTCGAGTGATAGGGAAAATTGCACTTACGCGCAGTGACGCTCAGGTAGACTTGACATGACCGATGCTATACAGCAATGATGGTTGGCAGAGGTGGGAGCAGATGCCCCAAGCAGCCAAGGCAAGAGTTTTTATGAGTGGCCGGAGCCAGCACGTTACCATACCAGCCGAGTACCGCTTCACAGCCGAAGAAGTCTTTGTGCGACGTGACCCCGCAAGCGGAGACCTGATCCTTTCACAATCTCCTGGAAGCTGGCAGGATTTCTTTGCCGCCGTTGATCTAAACCCATTTCCTGGAGACTTCTTGAGCGACCGTAGCCAAGGGACCACCGAGACGCGCGAAGAGCTATGAGCCTGCTTTACATGCTCGACACCAACCAGGCCAGTTACCTCTTAAAGGGTAAGTCGCCAGCACTCCGTGCCCGTTTGTTGTCCCTCCGGCCTGCTGAAGTGGCCTGTATCTCTTCTGTGACCGAAGCCGAATTGCTTTACGGGATCGCGAAGTCCGGAATCGGAGAACAGCGGATGCGCATCTTGAATTGGTTTCTGCAGCTCGTTGCCATTCACCCATGGGCAAGGGCAGAGGCAGCGGTGTACGGTCATCTCCGGGCGAAACAGGAAGCTGCGGGCAAGACACTCGGACCTCTCGACATGCAGATCGCTGCCCACGCCATCGCTCTGGGTGCGATCTTGGTCACGAACGACAAAGCATTCCATCAAGTTCCCGATCTTCTGGGCGTCGAGAACTGGGCTACCGACCTCTGAGGTAACGCCCAAGCCCGGAACCCTGCTGGGTTCAACCAAATGGCTACAATCTCCCGCAACATCCAGGAGTCAGCTCGGTCGCTACGAGGAGGATTACTCGTCTTCGGTCAAGTCGAAGCTTCGAATTGTGACAGTCGAGCGAGGCAGTTTGAGCGCTAGTTCCAGATGTTAAAGGAACTCGCCAGGCATGATTTATCTCCCGACAACGTCACTCATTACCCTAAAAGTTTCTCTCGGCGTAACCAGCCCTCGGGCAAACGACTAGGGAGGAACAGAACAGAAGATGCTTACCAGCGGAGCCAGCTTTCTATCGCCGGTACAGCCCTGGATGATGTGCCTACCAGGTCAGATGTCGCGCGCAAGCAGTAAAACTCAAGCTATTTACGAACTCCAGCCGCTTGCACCATCCCGCTGCAACCGCAACGTACTTGCCCTGGTGCTTGGCCGGCTTTGGTCGGGTCAAATGCGAAGTCTTCAGTGCTGGGTAATGTACCCTTGGAGCATGAAAAGCCCCCAGCGTTAGCAGCGCCGAGGGCTCGTGTGTTCTATCCCGCGCTGGAGGCGGGCTTATGCATAGTCTAACTCACGACCGGTCTCAGGATCGTTCCTCATCGAATGCCTCGACTGGCCTCACCCGGCAGCTTCCCATTTGGCCTGAAAGCGTCAGAGGCGGGCCAAATGCGATTCTGCGTTCAGCGCTTTTTGCAGGAATCCAAAGCAAGAAACGCCAGACGCTGGGAACGCAAACTCGGCCAGACAAAAAGCCTGAAGGCATAGCCATCGCCTCACAGGATGGCATCAAAATCACCTTCGCTGGAACGCAGTTCAACCAATACGATGCAGACGTTTTCTTTGAAACCCTCCATCGTGCCAGGCGCCACCCACTGGAGACTGCCTGCCAGTTCAAGGGCGCGGAGTTCCTCAAGGCAATCGGCCGGAGCTGCAACAATCTAAGCTATGAGGACATGGAAGAAAGTCTGGACCGGTTGAGAAGGGGTTCCGTCGATCTCGAATGGGAGGTGAATGGTCGCCGCTATAAGTTCTCCGGTAGCCTCATCGCCTACTACCTCCGCGAAACGACAACAAAGACTTATAAGGTCACGTTCGCCAAAGAGATCCTGACATTGTTCGCGCCGGCGAGTTGGACCCAGCTCGAATGGGATGAACGACAGGCAATCAAGGGAAAGCCATTGGCTCAATGGCTGCACAGCTACTACTCGACGCATGCCGCACCTTTCCCCGTGAGCGTTGCTTTTCTCCATGAGAAATCCGGCAGTCCCACGAAGCTCCTGAAGCACTTCAAGACCGAACTGCGCAATGCCCTCGAAACGTTGGAAACCACTCTTAGTTGGACCGTGAAGTGGGATCGCCACCTAGTTACGGTTGGCAGAACGCCCTCTGCGGCTCAAACACGGCACATCGTGAAGAAGATAGCGAAAAGCAAACGGCTGAAAGAAATCAGGGAGTCTCAGCAGGGAAGCGGACGTCCTTCTTCCCCCACTCCGAGCGATAGCGGTCTTTTCACCACACGTCAGGCTCTTGAGCAGCTTTTGAAAGCACGCTGATCTTCGCATTTCATCCGACTCACACCGACGCATTTGGCCCGACCCGTCCTCGAAAGCTCGCATTTGGCCCGACTGTTAAATACGCCTCACTGCCGAATACTTCGCATTTGACCCGACTTTCAACGCTCGTCTGCACGCGCACTGGGTGCACTCAATCAGAGCATTCAGGTTGAGATCGCGGCACGCATTTCACCCGACCTTTTGGCTCAGGCATTCCAAGCGCTCCTAGCGATCTCCGAAACAAATGACTCTTCAACTCGCATTTCACCCGACCTGTTGAACTGGTTTCCGCTCCACAGTGGCTTATGACCGAAACCTTGGAGGCGATTATGACCTCTACAAACACGAGCTTGCCTCTTGCACAGCTTCATTTGTTCGCATTTGACCCGACCCTACGTCTTCTCACAAAGCTCGTTCAGGCCTGCAAATGATTTCCACAGGGCCTGGAGTGCTCGCATTCGACCCGACGCCAGTTCGCATCCCACCCGACGATCAACGCATTCAGCCCGACTTTCTTCGCATTTCAGCCGACCGACACTTGCGGAACTCTCCTCCAAGTGTCCTGTAATCAATTCTTTACACTCCTTCGTGCTTGCCCCTAATCCTTTAAATCCTTTTCTAATCCTTCTTTTTTAATCCCTAACGGGCCCTGTGCAAAATAAAAAAGTACCGAATCAGCTAAGACAAATAAGTTGTAAAACCTGACAAAACAGAACAAAAACGATTACCTCAGTACACAACGACGCGGTCGGAGTGCGAAAAAGCAAAACGACAAAGAAGAATGAGAAAGCACGTAATAAAGCGAAGCGGGCAGGCTGATTCACTTGCAGATCCAAAAACCAATTCAGCTCTGGGAGGCGTCGAAGCCCTACGGCTGCTTGCCACAGGATCTGAAGCGTAGCAAGAATAGCGCCAGCCTTTAAGTTTCGAAGGTAATGGCACTGTGCGGAACTGACAAAGAGGGCATTTATAGCGCCCCTTTAGCTGGCGAGGCCTGATCAGAGCCGAAAAACAGCCTTCGTAAATGAAGGCGCATGATTGTTCCGCCAATCCCTGCTTCTCACATCTCTAAAATTGACCTGTGAGGATTTCAGGCATGCGGCCGGTATGACTTGATTCATCCAACGACAAGAGCGAAGCCTGACGGGTTACCGCATGCGCTTGGAAGCTGAGCCGCGGTTTCTCTCCATCCGTGAAGCATGCGGTAGAGGGTGGAGCAGCTGATCGTGAGCATGAGGGCAGCCTGCTGCTTGTTGCCTCCGCATCGTCGATGCACCATCAGCATGTCATTGCAGACAACGGCGTCGAGTTCCCAAGAGGAGAACGCGCATCGCGCAGCAACGGGCAGAGTGGGTGTCGGATCTGCAGAGTCGGACATTGGTTCATCTGTCGGCTGCCACAACCAAAACTGTACGCGATGTGCGACACCAATCTTCGTTCGCACATCGCATGACCGTCATGGCGCTATGTCGTGTAATAAACAAAACTTCGTTAAACGGGATTCGAATTTTCCAGATTCGTACGACTTTTGTGTAGCCGACGGTGCTACCCGTTTCCGCTACGATGTGATCTGCCAACACAGACTACCTGGGAGAAGGCCACCGCACGGTGGGCCCAATTTTCAAGTCAGCGCGTCTGAAAGTCAGCATGGGATCCAGCCCCGACACCCAAAGCCGTCGTAGAGCACACGTCGAATGGATGCTTGCACGCGCGGAGAAGCGAAGTCGACAGGCACAGAAGATCGTCAAGAAGTGAAAAGCTCGGATCGCGGACCTGGACAGGAAAGGCGTTGCCCCACTGCTTGGCTCAAACGGTACTACGATCGATCCTATACGTACGCGCAGGATCCGCGCTAATGCGCAATGAGTGCAATGGATATACCGTCCAACCTCAACAAAATGAGCGATCGAAAGCGAAAGGTTCAATGGCAGGAAACAGAGATTTAGGCATTGCGGAGCCGTGTGAATAAAGGCAATTGATGAGGCAATTAGCCGAACCCACTTACGAGTGATCGAAGGAAGCTGAACACGACAACATCATGGGCCGGTTCATTTCGGTAGATTGTTTTGGTCTAGGCCCCGCGCTCCCCGACTTATTGTAAAATCAGCGACCTCTTACATGTAGCTAGAGGCAGAGCTCGATCTCGACAGGGTTGTGAATGACCTTTCCATGGTCGATGAGGGCTACGTTTAGGAAAGTCGTGGGTCCGATGTTGGCTAGCCCAAAAGCTTCATGTACATGCCCGAATATATGGTAGCGGGGTTTGATCCGAGAAACTGCTTTTAGAAGTTGGGGATCTCCAGCGCTATGCGACATTCCTGGATCCGAGTCAAGGACGCCTGCTGGAGGTCCGTGTGTGACGAGAAGGTCTATGTCGAGCGGTATACCATCCCAGTGCCGCCGCCGATCACTCGGGTTTGACATGCCGAAAGCCCCTCCGTACAGAGGAGTCACCGGTGAGCCCCAAATTCTGAGACCATCAATAGTCACGCCCGTCCCTAACAGGAGATGGGCATCCCTGAATATTGACCGCCTAGACAGGTTCGCTTCTAACCAAAAATCGTGGTTGCCCGGCACCAGCAGCTTGTGAGGATGGGGTAGCATCTGCAGCCAGGCGGCGAAATCGCAGATGTCCCGCTCACTGCGACGACGCTCACTGAAGTCCCCGCAGTGGATCAACAGGTCTCCGCTGGGCACGCTGAGATCGCGATGGAGCCCGTGTGTGTCAGAAAGCGCTACAAGTTTCATCAGCAAAGGTCACTTTCTTGCAAGGAGTGGCATGGTTTGAGCTATCTGACACGTCCCAGCTTTTGACATGGTTTGTTCGGTCGGATTATGGCAGAACACCCATCCCAAATTCTCGGTCATCTTCCTTTCCGCTGAAGGATTTACAGGGTGGTTTCACCGTGCACGGCGATCTCCCAATGTGCGGTTTATTTCCACTACCCAGTCCACCATATCGCTGTCGACCGGTGCAGGACCCAGATCGCGCTCACGAAGCGGATTGAGGACGGCTCGAGCCGAAGGGCAGTCTAGGATTTCCATGAACCAAATTTTGTCGCCACAGAGGTCGAGCATGACCTTCCCGCCGTCTGTTATTCCGACGACAAGACCCCGGCGGCTACCTGAACCCGCTTGTGGCGCCTCTGGCGTCGTATAGAAGCTATCGCAACATTCATCCCTGCATCTGCACCAGCCGAACAGCCGGAGTTCAGGAAGGGAAACGGCAGTCGCCCGCTCTCCCAACTGACGTAGTTCTCTCGCCAGTTCATCGAGGAACTCGGGCATGATTGCGGACAGCTGGTGACCGATGCACGATGATTGGTCATTGTGGCGTGCTATGGTCATCGACTCTCCCGGGTTAACGCACCGACTTAAATGGCTTCACCGTCTGGCTTGCGCTACTTCTAATCTACCGAGCAGACATGGGAATCTGGAATTGCATAGCAGTGTCGATTTCAACCATAGGCGAGTAAGTTCATCGTCGACTCCCCGCCACAGGTTCTCTTGAACCGCACACCTGATCCGCAAACCTATCGCCTACGCCGTCAGACCGAGAATGCGATTCGCCAACATCTCGAGGAGTGAATCGGCGAATAGGGTCTTGAGCGGTATCGCTCGCCATCGTTATCGAACACGTCAAGGTAGTGGGTTCTCCGAACAGCACCGGTTCTCACGATCGTTAACCGGCCAATTGCGAGTTTGGACGGTCACCTATATGGCAAACGGCTTCTAGCAGGCGACCGCTAGAAGCCCAAGCCTGATGAGAGGCAGAGCAACCTACGCGCTCAGCCTTCGCTGTTGAGTTGACTATTCGTTCTAATCCCCATACCTAGCGGCTTCTCGTCTTTCCCATTCTCGCTCAAACATCTCATCTGGGTCGTCGTCCATGACCGGTTCATCATCGTCATCGGACTCTGATTCGTTTGCGCCGAAGACGTGGTCTGGTCCAGCATGGGACGAATCCGAAAAGGTCACGCCTTCCGCCTTGGGTTTGTGAATCACCTTAGCAGAGTCATCAGACGCGTCTGGGAACGCAGCACGCATTGCTTCGAAGTGGGCCTTTAATTCAGTGCCTGGATTTTGGGCGAGGATCAGTTTCTTTCGCCACTGGTTGTCTCTTCCAGTGAACGACCGTTTACATAACGCGATCGTCGGGACGGCACCCCAGATTTCCATGACATCGCGAAAGGCTAAACACATTTCCGCGAAGCCCGGGTTGTCCTGAAGATAGGGCAGGCCTTCCCGGTGGCCATCTGTCACCTGCGCGAAGAATTCACCTAGGATCAGCTCGGGGCTCTCCTCTTCCTGAGGCAGTCCCGTAAGGAACTGTTCGATGTATGGTTCCACGAAAGCGATCCAACTCCTGTGCTGGCTTTCCCTCTCGCAAATGCTCGCCAGCTTTGAAGCAAGCGCACGTGCAGGATCATCGGCATTACGTACAAACTTAGCGATCGTGGGATCTGCATCCTCAAGAATAAATGCTCGGACACCTGGTAGAAGATTCTCATTGTTCTTCAAGCCGCTTTGCACATGGCCGAAGATAATGGGCCTACCGACCAAGTCAGTGAGCATCTCTGACAGGGCAGCCGATATGGTGCTTTGAGAAATGCTTGCTGGGATAACCTTCTGCAGCTGAAGCGGGGTTTCTGGTCTTTTATCGGTACCTGGGGGTTGGCACTCTTCCTCGCTTTCTGACTTGTTTGCCTGCCCGACAGCTCGATTGGGATCGGGGCTACGATAGATTGTTGTTTGACTGGAGGTTTTTCCCCCTCGACTAAGTCGACTAATCCATCCCACGATCAAGAGATCATTGAGAAGGGCGCTGATTTGCCTCATCGACCATCCACACGTCTGGGTGAGCATCGGAATCGATGCGGTGCTCACCAATTCCTCCTCGTCGAGCGGTGTTTTCGTGTGGAGAGCCAGGGCCATATAAACGCTTAAATGCGCAGGCCCCATTCGAAGCTTGATTTCCGGGTGGAGTGCATTGTTGATTCCTGGCTTGCTTCCAGCCCTTTTCTTGCCAGGAAGTTCTAGCCACTCAAGAGAGGATCGAGTCTCTTCGCTCTTGACCGTCCCCGAGCCGGTGGACTGATAGCGTGTGATGGTGTTTGTTGTCATAATGGACGACTGTGCGATAAAACCAGCGGCGAGTTGGCGATGAAGATGGCTCATGGTTCTCCTGAGGTTGGCGTTGGTATGAAGGGATCAGGACTTCCGGGGAGAGGCTTCCCTCGTCCGCACAAAAGAAGGTTGTTCTGTTCTTCGGGCCGACCATGGATCTCGGTATCGGATCTCGGGAGGTGCTGATGCTCTGACCCTTGAATCATCGGTAAAGCTCCTAGGCTGCCTAGCGGACGGCTGTTCTAGAAAGCAATACTTGGAAAGGTGTCCCGGGCAGGATCTTTTAAACACGACGAACGAGGGTGTTGGGCGCTGAGCGCTACCTCATGAGGTAGCCGAAGATGTCCCCAACAGAGAGATGTACTCGGAAGGGCCAGACGGCCTCCGCGAACCGATCGCTGACACTGGCACTGCAGGCCGGAAGCCTAAGGCAAAATGCAGGATCCGAACTCCTAAGTATTCGTTCGATCTGGACCTCGGTAGCCTGTCCTGGTCTCAGGATAATGGGTAGGCTTTCGTTCTTGTTTTTCCATTCCGGAGGAAGCCAGAGCCCACCCATTGTGTTATGGGCTTTTGAATACGAACTAATGCTTAGAAACTATGCAGATACGATGTATGCACGCATGCGGATACGTGCGGTAACACACGAGGCGACAACATGCGGCAACGCAAGGACCGCTGCGTGGAGCTCAGATGTATTGAGCGTGCAGGTCTGCACAGTGCAGGGAACCAGGTCGTTCGTTGAAGATCACAGGCCCAACACCATGCTGTTGCAGCGTACCTGATTTCCTCGACGCTGGACTTTTAGCATCTCAAAATGATCAGCGATGCCCTCATGTCGACTAAGTGGTCGGAGAATGTGTCGTTGGTGAGAGCATCGGGTTTCGCAGATCAGCGGACAAGTTCGCCGAAGTCCTCACTTCAAGGGGTCTCTCAAATCCATCTGAATGTCCAAACCGTTGCTAGAAGGGCGGTATCGGTTAGGTATGGTGGACTGCTGGAGAACTCAGTCGAGAGTCGGTTGCATCAGATCAGGCCTTGTGCGGCGTTAACCACAAGGGAGAGAACTCGATGAGGAGCACTTCCTTGAGTTCACATCACGCCACTATACTGGCGTAATGTCATTTGCCAGGAATTCAACTTCATCGGACTTCCCGCATGCCTGAAACCGCAACGCTTGCAGACTACGTCGAGTGGATGGAGCAGTTCACCCTAAGTGTTCTCCGACCTGAACCTCGAGTTTCCCAGCGACGCGGAAGCTCAATAGGCTCCACCATTGAGGCGACGCGCATGAGGATCAGGCATTTGCCCCTGGAGACAGGCAGCCAGTCAGAACTCACGCTCAAAGCGGCTCATCAACAGGTGTATGCAACCCTTTTGGCCTTTTCAAGCGATCTGACAGGAGAAAGTGCGATCGCCTTGGTCGAACTGGGTAGAGTGGTTGCCTTGACCGGGTTGTCGGAAAGGACGGTGTCTAGGCTCATCAGCGATCTAGCAGCTGTTGGTTTCCTTGCAAGGCGTAAGTGTAAAAACCAACGCTCTGTAACCACACTCTGGCGAAACCCCGGCCATCTCCCTTACGAAGCTCGCACCCGATGACTCCCGCATCCTGATGCGCAGTCCGTTCCCCATCCCTTCGGATGCTCAAGCTAGGGAATCCTCGTAAGCACAAGGCCTTTTAATAGTTACAGAGCGGTTGTAAGCCCTCCGTAGCCATACAATCTCCCGCGTCTGCTTTCACGATGAGGCGACCGCCATACTGAGCGTCAATTTAGGCTAATCCAGCATGGATACATATCCAGGGTATTGATGTTTATCGTGAGCGAACCGCCGAATGGGTGTAGCTCGTGAAATTCAACTCAGGTACTGTCCCATGGCTACTATCAGCGCAACAACCATCCCAGAAATAGGGCTACACCCCATCTGGACGATCTTGGACACTCACCTTCCACTAACTGTCGACGAAGATCGATCAATCGACGAGGAGGAAAGGCTGACCTGCCTTGTCTTTCGGGCCTTTGCCCGTGCAACAGCGGTGCCTGCGTTAGGCCAAAGAGGACCATGCCAAGACATTGCAGCTTTGGTCCGAGTACCTGAACCCTTTTTCCGATTCGCTCTTCACCTCTTGGACTGCAGCGAGTCGTTCAGGCAGGAGATTCTGGTTCCTCTTAGCGCCGAGCTTGGCAAATCTCCGGTCCGGTTCGGGGGGGAACTCGAGAGCTTGATGTGCGAAGCCTTCGAGGATGCGGTGAACCCCAAAACCCTTGCGGAGCTTGAAGCACTCATGAGCTAAAGGTGTAGGCACGGGTAGCTCTCGGCTGAAGTAAGGTGCCGAATACCATCTTCACCAGCGCCAAAACCACGAAGGCCTCAGTCCCTATGACAGGGAAACAGAGGCCTTCGTGCTAAAAAGCCTGATTGAGTGCTGCTTACAGCTCTAGCGAGCAGTCAGCGTCCAAAGCCGCATCAATGGTCAACTGATCATCCAGGCCGAGGCGATTCCGGATCGTGGCTTCAATTTCAGCTCGCAGGGTTAGAATAGCTGGCTCCTTCTCGGGTTCTCTACTCGACAAAAAGGTCAGTAGGCGAAGCCAGCAGGGTCCAAGTTGGACCATGAACTTGTGGAGCTGAGTCTCCGGCAAATCAAGAGACATCATGATGGAGTCTGCGTCGAAGGTCCCAGCACGAAGCAAATCTACAGCCTCTGTTAGAGAAGAGATCTCCATCGGCATATTCGCCTCTCGAACATAGACTTGCAGGAGGCGACATTCAGTACGTCCCACCGATCGTCCCTTGTTTGTGGCTCGCCATAAGACGAAAGTAAGGTCGCGGAACAGGAATCCAGCAGCGCCACCCGCCCACTCTCCGATCTCGGGACTCTCCCTGTAGATCTGCCGCGTGAGGGC
This sequence comes from Terriglobus sp., assembly GCA_965200815.1. Taxonomy (GTDB): domain Bacteria; phylum Acidobacteriota; class Terriglobia; order Terriglobales; family Acidobacteriaceae; genus Terriglobus. The sequence goes on from CBDAVC010000005.1 coordinate 138,738, forward strand.
GATGAACATGGGAGTTCCATTTGCGAGTTGGATCATATCTCGCAAGCAGTCCAGCCCGTAGGAGTCTGGGAGCTCGACACGCTGACGTGGAGGCGGAGCTTGCCGAGGCTCCAGGCTTGCTTCGATTGGCTTTGAGGCGTTGAACAGCTTTGACAGCCACATTCCAAGAACCCCTTAATGCTTATCGTTCGCCCTTGCCGTGGCAGAGAGCACATGTTCCGGTCCGACTGCAGAGCGAACAGGCAGGGAACCTGTCTGTACTTCCGACGCCTTTGTAGCCGAATTTGCCCGAGCCGCTACATTGCTTGCATTTGCCAGAGCCAAGACATCCAGGACACGTCTTTGACATGCGACCTCCAAGGTCAAAATATAGCATATAAGCTATGTACTAGGCCAGCAGCCAACGACACGATTAGGGTGTGTCTGATGCGACCAAAAGCACGCTTGCAAGTCTGGGCGAACAGGTTCGATCGCGTCGCAAGTCCATGGGCTTGACGCAGGAGCAGTTGGCAGAAGGTGCCGAGCTGCACTGGACCTTCATCTCAGGCCTCGAACGGGGTCGGCGCAACATCAGCATTTTGAAACTGAAGCGAATTGCCGATGCTCTTCATTCCACGGTGAGGGAGCTCGTCGAGGGTTTCTGATCCATTCTCTGTCAGGCACCGGTGCCTTCCTGCAAACAGCAACCGTCATTGTTGTTTACTGGCTTGAAACCAAGAGGCATACGAGGGGCGGGCTACAGAGTGATCGAGTAGCCCAGTCCTCGGATACGTTGGTCCGTGCTCGCTACAGATGGGCCTGTAGCTGGTCTAACCAGCTTTTCTCCTCTACACGGCTATACAGGCGGCTGTAGAGTCCATCCACGAGAGATCGAATCAACAAAGCACTTTGCGCCTGATCACCCGAAGGAGAATGAACGGCCATCCTTACTTGTAGCCTGTCGTGGGCCGTGATCGTCGCGCCTAGAGAGGGAAGCAGCCGCATGCAGAAGTACTCTCCCCGTTGAGATAGACGAGCGATCCGTTCCGGATCACTGGAAAAGGTCAGACATGCCGCGAGGATGACCCGCTTAACCCCAGAGATCGATTTCGAATCGTTCTTCTGACCAGGTAGATCGAGCTCTGCTAGGAGAGGCCGCAAAGCCTGGTAAGTCTCGAGGAAGGCATCCCCGAATGGGGTTCGGCACTGAACGGCATCCAGATCGCGCCTAACGTCCTGGTCCTGCTTTTGTATTGCTAAGCTCGGGAGAATTGTTTTGCTCCTGAGATCGTCTGGGTAAGGGTCGCAGGACCGAATGCCTGCGACTGGACGACTTGTGTGGGCAACGGTTGAGGTCGTTGGTTTGATAGGCTGTATTCGTTTCGTCACGGTTAGCACCTAAAGTCGAGTTGCGACTGACAAGGGATACTCGTCGGTGACGATGGAGAGAACATCTTTGGTGTTTATTCTGCGCGATTGATTTACCGGTTGGCTAGCCTTCACGCAAGCGGTATTCTTCCGCATGCTCTGCAAGCATGGGCAGCCCACGAAATTCCGAAGCGGTATGCGGACTCCTATCAATCTGGTCGGGTGACCGCATAATCTTCGAGGCTGTGTATACCGCGATCATGCGCTTCGTATACCCGCGTTCCTGCGCTAGAGGATCAGATAACTGCAAGCGTGGAAGACATCACCTGGGAAAAACTAACCCCAGGGGGTAGTGGCAGCCCGATGGCGTCGCCTTGCTCGCGAAAGCCTACAGACTTACTATTTAAAAGTGACCAACACACCCGGCCACCGCCTCAGTCGTTGAGAGGAAATCCATCAAGCTCGGCATGAGCCCCGACGAGGTAAAGAAGTCGCTTGGCAATCAGACAAGATCGTGGACCTCGGCCCTAAGCAGGCCTACATCTACAGAGACATGAAGGTGGTATTCCTACACCTGGGTTTACAGCGTACCGAATCGATGGACAAGCTAGCTTCGCTTGGTGGACTCCTCGGACGCGTAAGGCATACCAGGAGCTGGTACACCATCATGCAGCAATCGACCACGCTGCCATTGCCCGAATGGTCCGTAAGGATAGCCATTGGATTGGGGCGTACTAAGCCGTTCCAGTTCGCTTGTCGCTTCGGGACTCAACGTAAGGTCCCACGCAGCCCGATTGTTCTTGAGGTGATCGACTGTACGCGCCCCGCAGATGGGTGCGACGACGCCCGGACGATCCGCAATCCAGCTTAATGCGACCTCGGCAGGCGTCCTCCCAATCTCTTTTGCGATCCGAACGACGGCGTCAATTGTTGCCCAGTTACGATCAGAGCTGGCGTACTCCTCCGATGCTCCCTTATAGATAGGATTTCCAGAGCCCGCGCGTGTACCGTCCCGTTAGGAAAGCGTTGGATAGGCTTCATGCTGATTGGGATCGGGCTCATGTTGTTTGGGGTCTCCCGAGAGCCCTGGGGAAAATGGTCAGCCTTCGCGGTCCTTGCCGCTGGCATCGTCCTGGTCCTGCCGAACCGAATCACAGGCAATCCCACGACGTAACCACCAAGACCACCCCTTGCAAGGGGCGGTTTACTTTTGCCGTCTACCGTTCTGCGCCAGCGCCTCGATTGCCAATCAGCAGGAAGCCCACCCGCTGCGAAGTCGAGTCAACTTCCGACAATGCGACTTCCCATTACCGATCCGCGTCGCAGCGAGCCAGCAAGTACGGCAGACTGCCTCATGAGGTCTTAGCAGATGAGAATGCTGCTTGGCGTCTTCAAGCCGGTTTCTTTGCGAGACCAGGATTGACCATGGTCCTCGGAGCTGTACAGAATGCCGGATCGATCGGCCATAACAATCAACGAGCCTCTTACGGCGATGCATCCGGTGTCTACGATGCCTTCAGTCCAGGTTGGCAAGCCGCCATCAACCGCTACGATCGTGCCATTGGGTCTAAGCGGGCGGCGGTATAGCTTTCCTTGAGTCGCAAAATGATCGGTTGAAGCGGAAACGAGAATGTCATCGCCTGAGAAAGCCACCGCAGAGCAGTAGGAAGAGTGAAACCCGTTGGTTTCGGGGGCCCATGTGGCTCCTGCGTCTCGGCTTAGGCAAAGCCCAGCCGAGGCGGCAGCAGCAACAATGCTAGGGTCGCTGGGATGGGCACATACCTCATGAACATCGCTGTAGGTGTCTATCGTTGGCTGCCAGGTAGTGCCGTCGTCTGTAGACCTCGGAATGCCGCCTACGTGCACATTAGCGAACAACGTGCGCCGATCCGAAGTTGACGCAAGCGAGCGAATACCCAGGGGTGGACCCAGGCGCTGGCCGTCAACGACGGCAGAACCAGCAAACCATGTTTGGCGTCCGGCAGTTTTATTGAAGCCGTCGAGTACTTCCAGGCCGCTCCGATTCTGTGACAGACGGAGCATCTGTGCATCGTCCGTTCCAACATAAATCGCATTTCCTACGGCTATACAGCAGGACAGCTCGATTTCACTGGTAGCGATTGTCGTCCATTTACCGTCAGGCCCACGTCTACACAGCTGGTGATTTCCGACGATAGCAAGCGCTCCACCGAACCCGTCCGATGCAAGTCCTCTGACGGACTGCTGGTCAAGTTCATTCGTGCATTGGTCGTTTTCTATCGCGAAAAGCCCATCGTTCCACGTAGCCAAAAGGATTGCTGGTTTTCTCATGCGGCTCCTCCCTCCCAAGGTTCTAGGTAAATAGAGACTCCATTCTCTTCCTTGTAACCGCAGCAAATCAATCGCCTTCCGACGCAGAACAAGCAGTTGAACCTTATAAACGCAGTTGTGGCCAGTTTGTTTGGCGTAGCCGGGTACGCGGACTGCCGTTACTGCACAACCTCAGCGGTTGAACGATTGTCGTGCCCCTCCTCCCATTCCCGTCGTAAATGCAGGTATTCACGGTAGCATTCCGAGCACGAACCGATGTGCAACGCGGTCGGGTCATTCGCTTTGATGTGATCCTGGGCCACAGCCTGCAGCGCGTCTTCGTCTGGACAGCCGATCCTTTCAGGATTGGGGAATGCCTCAAGGAACCACTGCTGAATCAATTTCTTGGGAACGATTGGGGTCTTCTCTTTCATGATGCGAGAGTAGTCCCAATGCTCGAACCCTGCTCACTGTGTGGAGGCGACGAAGCGAAAGCTCCAGAACGACAAGCAATCACCGGCTATTCTGTAGGAATGGCTACGATGTTTGTGCAGCAATCGCAAGAGTATATCCAGCAGATCGAAGAAGAGATCGAACGTCTTCAGCAGCTCGTGAACCAGGTGCGAGCGATGATCCACAGTGAAGAAGAGCTTGAGAGTGCGGAGCCGGAACGCCCGGCACCTCGCAAGTATGTGAAGAAGAATGCGGCGAAGAAAAAGGCCAGCAGCGATGCAGCTCCGAAGAAGATCGGCCGTCCGAAGAAGGTCGTCGAACCCGCAGAAGCATAGATTTCAAGGAGACCAGATGGCAACGAAGAAGGCAGCAGCAACGAAAACAGCGACCAAGGCAGCAGCACCAGTGAAGGCAGCCGCAGCACCAGCCAAGGCGGTGCGTGGATCGAAGCTCCCGGCAACGAAAATGACCAAGACCCAGATCATCCGCTACATGGCAGAGCAGATGGACGTTCCGCCAAAGCAGGTAGGCCAGTTCTTTACCTTGCTGATCGACACGGCAACGGCTCAGACGAAGAAGGTGGGCGAGTTCACGATTCCGGGTCTGGGCAAGCTGGTAAAGGCACAGCGTGCGGCACGCATGGGACGCAATCCGGCGACGGGCGAAGCGATCAAGATCAAGGCCAGCACGACGGTGAAGTTCCGGCTTGCAAAGGCCGCGAAGGATGCCGTGGTGCCGCCCAAGGCGTAGTGGTAGCGTCGGACGTAAACGGTATGCAATGAACAGTTTACGTCCGATAACAAACCTTTGTACCGCGCTACTGTAGCTGCCAAGTAGAAATGTTACCTCTCGGTGGCGATGAGTGTGAAGGACTTGCAACGGATCGAGGTGTTTCCCGAAATGTCGGATCATCGATTGACTTCGCTGAGAACGCACCTCTGAAGCAGATCCTTCGCGAGGCGGCTGAAAGATCTCACTGGTCCGCAAAACAATGAGAGCTGTTCCTGAATAGAAGCGTTTGCCTATTGAAAAAGCTGATAATCGGAGAGCTCTCTGAAGAGCGCTGTCGAGTCTGCTTGTGTCGTCGATAAGACATAAGGGTGAAGCCCGGACTCGAAATGATCCAACGGTGAACGCTAATGCAGGTTTTCGATGTGGCGCTTCGTAATAATGTAACGATTCGTGGTGAGGGCGAACCCATGATGTTTGCTCACGGCTATGGCTGTGACCAGACCGTATGGGACAGGGTTGCATCGGCATTTTCGGGTCGCCGCACTGTCCTGTTCGATCATGTCGGCTCAGGGCAGTCGGACTTGGCTGCGTTTAGCCGGTACAAGTACCGACACCTAAAGGGCTATGTTGACGATCTGATCGAGATCTGTGTCGCGTCAGGTCTGCGCAGCGTCACGCTGGTGGGCCACTCCGTTAGCGCCTCGATTGCGGCGCTTGCGACGATTGAACGCCCCGATCTGTTTTCCAGCCTCGTAATGGTTGCGCCTTCGCCCTGCTACGTCACTGTGGGCGACTACGTGGGTGGTTTTCGGGCAGAGGACATAGAGTCTTTGCTGGAATTGCTGGACAGCAATCAGATGGGTTGGGCGTCGAGCATGGGGCCTGTCATCATGGGCAATCCGCATTGCCCGGAGCTGGGTCAAAAGCTAGCAAATAGCTTTTGCAGCATTGATGCTGAAGTCGCTCGTCATTTCGCTCGGGTGACGTTCTACGCGAACAACCTGGCCGACCTGCCGAAGATTTCTGTGCCGACCCTGATCATGCAATGCGCCGAAGATCCGATCGCGCCGTTGAGTGTCGGGCACTATATGCATCGGGTTATCCCAAACAGCAAACTGGCCCTCATGAAAGCTACCGGGCATTGTCCACACATGAGTGCACCCGCTGAAACTGTGGAGATGATTCAACGCTTTTTAGCGGGAATTGTTGGGCGACCATGAACGAAACCTTCTCTCATGAGCAAATCGCGACACTTTACGAAAAGGCTCCTTGCGGCTTTCTCATCACGACGCTTGAAGGTGTGATCTGTGGCACGAACCGAACATTCCTCTCTTGGACGGAGCAGGAAGAGCAAGGCGTCGTTGGAAAGAATATTCGTGATCTCCTTAGTCCCGCGAGCAGGTTGTTTTACGACACCCATTACGTGGCGCTCTTGCACGTCGATCGCGTGAACGGCGTAGCGATGGAGGTCGCGCGAGAGAATGCGGCGGCTCTTCCAGTTCTTGTGACGTCGAGGCTGGAATGCGATCTGAGTGCCACAGAAACCTTTGTGCACTCTACGTTCTTCGACGCTTCCGAGCGACGCGATAGCGAGCGCGCCTTAGTTGCCGCAAAGCGTCGAGCTGACGCCCTTGCAGATATCGTGCATTCTTCGCCGCATGCGATTGTGACCGCAGACTACGATCTACGAATTCGCACCTGGAATGTCGCCACGAACCTACTTTCGAGAGATCCAGCCAAACTGGCCGAGGGGAAACCTCTAGCAGCCATTCTTCCGGAAAACGCCCTGAACCTGCTTACGGCGTGCCTTGAATCAGAGAGGCCAGTCGTTGAACATCTGCAGTTGTGGCCTGGCACGGTATGTCAGATTTCGGCCTATCCCATGACGGACGGTGTTGCGGTTTATCTCGTCGATGTCACGCAGGAAACAAAGACGCAGCAGGCATTGAAGGAAGCCCACGACCGCTTCACGCTTGCCACGATGGCGACCACAGATGGCATCTGGGATTGGAACTGTGAATCGGGGATCGTCTATCTTTCCGGACGTGCACAGGCGATGGTGGGGTATCCGGCCGAGGCCGTTGAACTTTCCCTCAACCACGTACTGCGACGATTCCATTCGAAAGACTTCGCTTCGCTCCGAGCCGATGCTGCAACGTCGAACAAGTCGGACGGGCGGTTTGAAATGGAATGGCGGGTACGCCACAGGGATGGCAGTTGGCGTTGGGTGCAAAGCCGAGGGATGACGGTGTATGAACACCAGCGCCTCTTGCGTGTGGTGGGATCACTCGCAGATGTCACGGGACGAAAGACAGAGGACCCCCTCACGGGTCTTCATACCCGGCTCTCTCTGCTGGACCGACTCGAGTGGAGACTCTCCACGGATCATCTCTTCGAACTCCCGTGTGCCTTGTTGTTCATCGATCTGGATACGTTCAAGAAAGTAAACGACGGGTTGGGACACGCCGCCGGCGACACTCTGCTGACAGAAGTAGCAGCTCGATTATTGTCCGTTCTGCAAGATCAGCCCAGCGCCCTTGCTGCAAGGATCGGAGGCGATGAGTTCGTCGTGCTCCTGGAAGAGGTTTCGGGAGTCGACGAAGTCTGCGCGATCACGGATGAGTTGCAGCGCATCGTTCAGGAACCGATATTGATTGTTGAGCAACAGATTTCGGTCTCGGCAAGCATCGGTATCGCGCTGAATCGTCCGTTTCGAGGGAAGGCTGAGGATTTGCTTCGTCATGCGGATTTAGCCATGTATCGGGCAAAGGCTGCCGGAAAGGGGCAAAGCGTTGTCTTCTCCGAGGAGATGCACGAATCCGCTCATAAACGTTTGACGCTGGAGGCCGACCTCATCCAGGCGGTTAAAGACAACAAGTTGCAGCTGTTCTACCAGCCGAAATTCCGTTTGGAAGACGGGCAGATTACCGGCTATGAGGCGCTGGGGCGGTGGCGCCATCCCTTGCACGGCATGGTCTCGCCCGACCTGTTCATCGCCATCGCAGAGGACAGCAATCTGATTCGGGACATCGGTCGCTGGACGATCCGGGAAGCCATGCGGCAGCTTGCGAAGTGGCAGACCGATGGGTTGATGAGCCGGTCCATGACCATCTCCATCAATCTGTCGCCGAAGCAGTTCGAAGACACCGAACTGACTGATGTGGTCATTCGCAATCTCAACAAGTACAGCCTTTCGCCGGCCTGTATACATTTCGAAGTAACCGAAGGCGTTCTGATTGGAGATGTCGACACAGCGCTCTCCGTCCTGAAAAGGCTAAAATCGATTGGAGTTGGGTTGGAACTCGACGATTTCGGCAAAGGTTACAGCTCTCTTAGCTATCTGCACCGTTATCCATTTGATTCCTTAAAAATTGACAGAAGCTTTATCAGCGGTCTGGGGCAAGAGGAGGATTCGGATGCGATTGTGCAGACCATTATTGCCTTGGCCCACACGTTAAATCTTGAGGTCGTTGCGGAGGGGGTCGAGACTAAACAGCAGGAGAATATTTTGCGCAGTCTCGGTTGTGAAATCGGCCAAGGCTTCCTTTATTCCAAAGCGGTCGCACCAGAAACCATCGAACAGATGTGCCGGAGTGCTCAGGAGAAGCCTGAAAACAGGAAACCTTCTTCGGAGTGGCGTGTCTTCCCTCGCCTGAACCTGGGCATGGTGTAAACCAGAGTCGTTACGCTCCGCTGGAGTTCACGATCAGTGTCACCTACCGTCTAGGAACTCGAATCACCATCCATAATCCGGCTGGGCTTGAAAGAGACGGCCTGTAAGTACTCTATCGCGTCATCCAGAACCATCTGTACGACTTTTGCAAGCTTGGCGGTGGTAACGTCGATTGGACTGTTGTGCGATCAACACACCTCGCGGACTATGATCGGTGTCGCTCAGAGTGTGGCCCCGGAAAGACATACCTTACGATCTGGAATCCACTTCCCTGTCCGTGAAGCACTTTGGGCGTACTCCGAAAAGGGTACGCCAGCTTTTATCATCGATGAAGCTTCCAGTACGGCTCTCTCCGGAGATTTAGATCGCTTCGAAGCACAAGGCTCGTCAAACTGATGCACTTGGCACTGTGTACTGGTGCTCTCTGTAGCGCAACGGCTGGGCTTGCTCAATATGGCCCTGCTGTGCCCGTCACGAACGGCTTACGGGGCTACTGGTCTACGGACGGCGGTGCGGTATTGCACATCGATGATTGCGGCGCCGACGTGTGCATCACGGTGGTCACAATCTCGCAGAAGGCTCCCGGCGTAATTGACGGACGGAACCCTGATCTTTCCCTTCGCACACGGCCGGTGTGCAGGATGAGCATTGGGAGCGGCTTTGAATTGAAGGATGACGATCATGCCGAAAAGGGGAAGATTTACGATCCTGAGGCAGGTAAAACCTATAAGGCTTCCATGAGCAGCGACGGCAACACACTTCATTTACGGGGATATATCGGTTTCAAGGCGCTCGGACAAACGCAGTCCTGGCATCGCACGTCTGCCGATTCGGCCACCTGCGTCGGCATCACGCATCGCTAGTCTGCCGGTTCACCATCGTTCACGGCGTAGATGTTGCTATGAGCGTTGCCGCTCATAGGCCGTTGCCCTACACCCATACACTGACGCTCACGGGAAACACCCTAGTGAAGACATGGGCCAAGAAGGCCAGCTTCGCGGATTGAGGCTGCGTGGCGGTTCATCTCATCAATCCCAGTGACAATGCCTTTGGCACGGCCGTTATCACGCCGCGTTGGCTCTTCGTTCTCGCTGCAGCGACGCCCGCCTTTATGGGTGATCCGATCCTTGTGGATGAGTCGCTTGAAGCACTCGACCCGGAGACGATCCATGCAGGAGATGTCGTTGGCATCAGTGTCCACACAGGCAATGCTCTCCGGGGCTATGAGGTGGGTTATCTGGCCCATGCACGTGGTGCGACAGTCGTGTACGGTGGCATTCATGCAACCCTGTTTCCGGAGGAGCCCTTCGAGCGAGGATGCGCAGATGTTGTCGTAAAAGGTGATGGTGACATCGCTTGGGGGAAGGTGCTAACCGACCTCAGAGATGGCTGCGCTGGCCGCGTCTACAACGGCGGAAAAATCGAAGGAGAAGACTTCCTCTCCGCCCGTTGGGACCTGATGAAGGCGGACAAGTACATGTGGGCCTCCGTGCAAACGATCCGCGGTTGTCCGAAGCATTGTTCCTTCTGCTCGGTCTGGCGTACGGATGGGCAAAAGCCCCGCCAGCGCTCCTATGAGAAGGTGATCAACGAGATCATCGACCTACGCCGTCTTGGTTTTCGTTTCATCGCCCTTGCAGATGACAACTTTTACCCGGTGACGTTGACGGACCTGCGTCTTGCACGCGAGCAGAACAATCAGGAACGGCTGCAATCGTTGCTCGATACCCGCAGCGAACGGTTCGCGTTAATGGCAGAACTGGCCAAGTTGCCGAAGGACATGGTCTTCTTCACCCAGATCACGATGGAGTCAGCAGAAGACGGGGAGTATCTGGATGCCATGCGGCGGGCCAACATCAAAGGTGCTCTGGTCGGTGTTGAAGCGGTGACACCGGAAGGCTTGAAGGCGGTCTACAAAGACTTCAACTACTCTGGGGACCGGCTAGTCGAACAATTGCAGATCTTCCGCAAACATGGCCTGCATGTATTGGGGTCGTTTATCTTCGGGCTCCCAACCGACAAGCCAACCACCTTCGACGCAACGGTGGAAGTCGCGATCAAAGCAGACGTCACCTTCGCCCAATTCGTGATGATGACACCCTTCCCCGGCACGGTCGACTTCGGCCGCTGGGAGAAAGAACAGGAAGCCGCGCCGACTCTCGTTGAGGGAACGCCAGTGACTCGATACTGGCTTATCCCCACAGCAATCCGGCCGAAGATGTTTACGCCTCATCCCTCCATGAGTTCCGATGAGATCAAGACTCGTACCCAGCTGGTATGGGATCGCTTTTACGGTTTGTCGAACGTCTGGCGGCGTTCTGCCTGTACACCGACATTACGGGCTCGGTTCGCCTTTGTGATGCTTTCCAAGCTGTATCGGCAAATGTACGCCGGCACCGGCATTTCCACGGATAGCGCCAGACGTAAGAAAGCGAAGAGCTCCGCACGTTGGCTTGCACGTCAAACGAAGAAGATCTTCCAGGCGAAACCAATGCCTGAACTGGCGTATCCAGCGTGGGAGCCCCGGGCTAAACGGGCACCCGGGCTGACACAGCTCACCGTGCACTTGGGGACTTCAGCTGCAACACCCGGCAGCCTTCCAAACAAAGGTCTCGCACTGTAGGTTGTGTTGAGTTTTCTGCTCGAGGCAGCTTAGGTGAGAGTTGACTGAAAACCTGGGAAGCCATGATCGAAAGCGTCCTGTCCACTTCGTCGCAACAGAACCTGTCCCGGGCCCTCCCTGACGACTTGGTGCATGGCCCCGGAGAACTCGCCGACCTTATACGCGAGTTCGATTGGAGCGGAACTCCTGTTGGATCGATCGATACATGGCCTCAAGTTCTACTGAGTACGGTCAATCTGATTCTTTCCGCGCCCCACCCCATGTTTATCTGGTGGGGAAAAGAGCTTATCCAGTTCTACAACGATCCCTACCGGGCGATTCTTGGAAAAGACAAACATCCCAGCGCACTCGGACAGGCAGGCCGAGAGTGCTGGTCGGAAATCTGGTTCGTCATCGGCCCTCAGATCGCGGCGGTGATGCACGAGGGCAAGTCGAGCTGGCATGAGGATCAGCTGCTACCGATCTTCCGCGATGGTGTCCTTCAGGATGTTTATTGGACCTATGGCTACAGCGCCATTCGGGATTCATCCGGCGAGATCAGTGGAACCCTGGTTGTCTGTACGGAAACGACGGGCTGGGTTCTTGCGAAGCAGGAGGAGCAGAAGATCGCAAGACAAATGCTGCGCGAAAGCGAGCATCAGCTTCAGACGATCACAAACGCTTTGCCTGCTTTGGTCGCATACGTCGATTCCAACCTTCAATACATCCGTGTAAACGAAACTTTCGAAACATGGTTCGGCGTGCGCAAGGAAAAGTTCATCGGGCGAAGCGTAAGCGAAATGGTCGGAGGCTCTTTGGATCTAGAGGGCCATCTTCAACGCGCACTATTGCAAGAACAGCAGGCGTTTGAAACCACGTTTCAAACGCTCCAGGGTCCCAGGTGCTTTAGTGTGCGTCTCATTCCCCTCCGAGAGGGAGTAGGAACGGCACGGACCATTGTTGTGCAAGCGTTCGATGTGACAGAGCTTCGCCGCGCTGAAACTGCCCTTCGGCAAAGTGAAAAGCTGGCTGCCGTTGGACGATTGGCAGGTTCGATTGCACATGAGATCAACAACCCTCTGGCGTCGGTGACGAACCTGCTGTACCTAATGCAAAGCAGCGAGAACCTTGCCGACATTCACGAGTACGTCGCGACCGCCGAGCGTGAACTACGGCGAGTCTCGCTCATCACAAATCAAACCCTTCGCTTCCATCGTCAGTCCACGAACGCAGCTCCAGCTTTTTGCCTGGACCTGATTGGGGATAGCCTAAACCTCTTCCAGGGTCGTCTTGTCAACAACCGCATCGAAGTCCAGAAGCGCAAGCGGGCTGAGCATCCTGTGCAGTGCTTTGGAGGTGAAATTCGGCAGGTCCTGATCAATCTCATCGGCAATGCCATCGATGCCATGCCTAATGGTGGAAGATTGCTCATGAGGAGCCGTGAAGCAACGGATTGGGGAACAGGAGCCAAGGGTCTTGTCATCACGGTGGCGGACACCGGGACAGGGATGAGTCAACAGGTCCAGGGACATGTCTTCACCGCTTTTTACACGACGAAAGGGAACGGTGGGACCGGCCTGGGCCTTTGGATCAGCAAAGAGATTGTCGACCGACATTGTGGAAAGCTCCAGATGAGGAGCAGTCAGAAAGCCCATAAAAGCGGAACGGTATTCACGCTTTTCCTTCCATTCGATGCAGTCAGCAATGAAGTGTAGCCGAAGCTATCCGGCGAACAAACATCCCTCACTGCGATGGTCAATTTCCGATCTAGCTTGCAGTCTGCCTTTCCTAAACTGTTCCGCGCATGCATCTCGTTAAAGCGGCTCCCACATCACTTCAAGCCACCAACTTTGTGAGGACGTTTAGGTTTGCATGAACGTGAGGGAACCTCCCACCTAGCAGGGGCGGGAGAAGGAAGCTCCTCTGACCCCAGTGCAGGCACAAAATCTGCGAGTGCTAACGAAGCGGCACGGCACAGGAGAACGTCACGAATGGTCTGCGCGTTCGAACGGGGCATCATTCGGAGATGTCAGGCTGAGCGCTAGCGCTCAGATCATTGAGTCCGACGCAATTAGCTTCTGTGCAACGCTGTCTGCTTCTACTCTCGACAGCCTGGAGGCCTATGCGATCGATAGAGGTTCACCGCGCAATGGATCACGGAGCCAGCCGCTTTCATATCTGCCGGATGGTCAGCATGGGGGTACGCAAGCTGCATAAGCCTGGCGCAGACCTGCCGGGATCCATTGGAGATGTGCTTGCGTTTGTAGCCAGAGGAGGAAAGATGGAGGAGCTTCCGAACGTCCGAAATGTTGTCGATCCTGTGAGCTTTACTGGAGAAGTCTGGTAGATCAGCAACGACGCCCAAAGTCTCCTTTATGCCTGCGAGGCAAGCGGCAGCTCAAAAATCGCTCATACCGAGTGTCACCTCGTACAGAGCACGGATCGGCGTTGGTCGATGGTCGGGGTGGTGTTATTGCTCTGCTGCTTCTAGGACGATCCGTCGATTGTCACTGGCCATAGACCAAAACTTCCGCTTGAGACGGAAACTGCTCGCGGGCCTTAAAGGGGAAAGCATGAGCTACGGAAGATCGATGAACAAAAAGCAGAAGTCGAGTAAGACTCCTCAGAGTCACTTTCCTTTGTTCTGCATGGAAGAGGGCGCTGCCAACCAGACTGCTTCTGCCAAGGAACCGATCCGTCTCATGCCTCACGAAACCCTGGAGGAGCACGGATTTGTCGTTAACCGCATGGAAGACGTGAGTCATGCGCTCAACATGGAAAGACACTTGCTCCCAGAACGTGGATCCTGGTAGTAGACGACAACGAGATCATTTATCTTACTCTTGCATGCTCCTGGAGAAGCACGGATTGTGATGGCCTGCGCCGAAGATGTGAGTGAGGCGGTGAAGTTCATCAGCCTGCAGCCGTTCGATGTGCTGTTGAGCGACCTCCACATGCCAGGCCCGGTGGCCGTGGTGGGTGCCATGTGGCAGAAGAACCCGGAGGCCGTGACGCTTCTGTTAGGCGCCTTTCTGGAAACGTCCGCCGCAAACGCCATCCTCATGCAGAC